>JBBDMX010000030.1:0-137197 GCA_040878035.1 Phycisphaeraceae bacterium
CGGTCATCGCCTGCGGCCACGGGACGATGCTTGGGTCGCCCTCGGCCGACGCGGCCGACGCCATCATCAGCACGCCGACCGCCAGCGACGCCCGCAACCCTGCATGCATGATGGCGATGGGCCTGCTGAGCTTCATGCGATGGTCCTTTCAGTCGGCGCCCGGGTTTGGCGGCCCACCGAAATTGGGGGCCGGTGCCCCCAAAATAACACTTGACATGGGACAAAGATAGTATAACTTAATGATAAGTTACAAGTCTACGTCCCGATCACCTCGTACCCCACGGAGAAATGACCATGCGATGTACATTGACAAATCGAGTGAAGGTTGTGGGATTTGCGGGCCTGCTTCTGGCGCTGCCCACGATGGCCTGGGCCAACCTGGTCAGCAACGGCAGTTTTGAGTTGGATGCGGCCGGGAATTCCTATTCAGGTGATTATATTGGTTACGCCGGTAATCCGCCTCAGAACTGGACGTACGTAGGCCATACGTTCAATGATGGCGGGACGCTTCGCGAAACCTTCGTCGCCCCCCTGACGCAGGATGGGCAGGATGGGGCCGACAACATCGGCTTCTGGGCAACCCTGCGCGATAACGACTGGCTGCACCAGAGCATCGGCACCGTGACCGACGGTGCTTCCTACGACGTGTCATTCTGGCAGTCGGATCAGGGCAATTCGCTTCCCGGCAGTGTCACCGTCAGCCTGTGGGCGGGCGTCCCCGGCGTGGGCACGCAACTCGATTCCGCGGCCTTCGCGCCAACCGGCGACAACGACTTGAATACGCATGGCGGTGGTGGACTCGATGGCACGAATTACCCCTTCTTCGAGTTCCGTACGGCCACGCTGGACGCCGGCGTCGGCTTTGGAGGGCAGCCTCTGTACATCCAACTGCTCCACACCGGCGATGTCACCAAAAGCGTGCTTCTCGACGGCGTGAGCGTGACTGTTGTCCCCGAGCCCGCCGGCATGGCGCTGCTGGCCCTGGGGGGTTTGGCCATGATCCGCCGCAAGCGGTGAGTCGACGTTGCGTCCTCTTGTCGTCGATCAAACGTTGGCGTCCAGCCAAGGGAGGATCTCGTCAATCCCGCTGGGCGACGTGGCGGCCTCGGTCGTCAGCGCGTGGGGAGCGCCGGTGACGTCAAACACGTGGCTCGCCGCCGCGCGGACGTGATTGTACGCGGCCTGCGGCCAGTTCGGACGGTCAGCCCAATCGACCAGCAGCAACGGCCGGGGCGCGACGGCGCTGTAGATATACGCAAGCTCGGTGTACGCGGTGATGTCGGGCAAGTAGGGCATGACGCGATCCGTCGTGCCCAGGCTAGGCGCGACGTGGCGTGCCCAGTGCTCAACGGTGATCGCCCCGATCGCGCCCAGCGCCGCGAGGCGCGGGTCCACTGCCGCGGTGATCGCCGCGTCCACGCCGCCCGCGCCCAGGCCCACGATGGCGACGGCGTCGGGTGTGATGCCGGCACGCCGCCGCAGCAACGCCAGTGCGGCCAGATCGTCCCATACCCGCATGGCCATGGGCGGCAGGCTCACGCAATCACCCGCGCCGTACAGCGAACTGATGCCGTAGTACCCCACGGGATTGTTAGCATCACGCGGGCTGCCCTTGACCGGGCTGGCGTGAGCGGGCACGCACACGAGATAGCCCGCCGTCGCCAGCTGCTCGCTCACGTCGATCAAGTCGGTGTCGCTCTGTACACCGTCGTGCGAGAGGATGACCGCCGCCCGCGCATCGCCGTCCCGTGAGTGATACAACGTGAGCCGCAGCGTCAGCCCAGCGTCCTGCGGCACGTCGAGCGATTCCTTGACGATGCCCCGCTCGATTTCACGTCGGATCGTGCGGGGTGTTCCCACACGCAGGCTGTCGAGATCGCACGCCTTGGCCAGCCGAACCGTCATCTGCGTGCGGTAGCGACGCCAGTCCTCCGCATTGTCAAACCGCGCGGGCATCGCCCGCACGCGATGGGTGATCCGCTGCTGCAGGTGACGCATCATCGAAAAGTTCGCCTCGCCCGGCTCGCCGCGGGGCAGCGTGGCGGTCGTCTCTGACGCGGGCAGGGTCTTGAGCTGTTCGTCGAACCAAGGCAACAGTTCGGGCATGTACGGCTTCATGTCGTGCGAACGCAGGTCGCGCAGCGTGCGGAAGTTCTCAGGGCGGCCGTGAAGGGCGTAAACATACTTGAGCGTGGCGACAACCTGGTCGAACCCGGCCTCGGGCCACCAGTTGTCGCCGGCGTTGCTGGCGACAAACAGCGGCCGCGGCGCGATGCACGCGCCGATCTCGTGCCAGTCTGTCCACTGCAGCACGTCGGTGACGTAGGGCGAAGCGTCACCCAGATCGACGCCGGCCACGCCGGGCATGCGCGCCCACTCCTTGAACGTCGTGGTGCCGCAGATGGGGGCGGCCGCCTTGAAGCGCTCGTCCAGCGCCGCGGCGAGCCACGCCTGCTCGGCACCTTGGCACAGGCCGGTGATGCCGATGCGGGCCGGGTCCACGTCCGCGCGGGTCAGCACGTAGTCAAGGCCGCGCAGCACGTCGAAGACCTGGATGCCCATGACCTGCGTGCCAGCCGCCGACGCCACGCCGTACAGCCCCGCGCAGGGGGCTTCGCGTTTCATCACGTGCGGGTCGTCGATGAACAGCACCAGATAGCCGCGCCGCGCCATCGCCATGAGGAACGGCGGGTAAAACGCCTGATTCATCTCGCCCACCCAGCCGGGCGGCATGACCACGGTCGGCAGCGGCCGGGAATTGTCCCGCGGCCGTACGACGTTGCCCGACACGTACGTGTGACCCGCCCAGAGGAACATCACATCCTCGATCTCGACCTGGCCGTCCTCAGCCTCGCGCGTGGCGAGTGTTCGCGCCCGCATAGGTTCACGGGCGGGCAGCCCCAGCAGTGTCGAGAGCCGCTGGCGCACCGCCGCGCATCGCGCCGCCCAGCCGGCGAGGTCCTCCGGCAACGGCGGCAGCGCATCGGCCATCCGCTGGGCACGTGACGCCAGGTACTCGTAGACCGGCGGCGTCTGTACAACGACCTGTGATGCGGCCACAATGGTGGTCATGATGCTGCCTCCTCGAGGCTGTCTCCATTACGAAAGAACCAGCAGCCGATCCGTCGCCTTGCCCGCGACTTTGATCGTCATGCCCCGCTTGTCCATGGCCACTTTAGCGTTCCAGCCCTTGGCGGGGAATTGCTCGACAACTCGCGTCGGCGAAGCGAAGCGCCTGTCGATCGTGACGCCATAGTTGCCGTCGCCGATCAGGTGAAGAACCCATCGTTTCTTACTCGGCTGTTGCGTGAGAATGGCGACGGGGTTGCCTTTTCTGCTCGTCACCGTCACGGGCAGGGCAGGGGCGAAGGAATCGACCCTGGCCACGAGTTCCTCCGTCGTCGGCTTGCGGATGAAGGTGATTGTGCCCTTGCCGACCTTGCTGATGATGCCCGCGGCCGGCATGTTGAATACATTGCCCAAGTTCATTTCCTTGCTCAGCGCGGGCTCGCGTAGGGGCCAGCCCTCTTCGTCGTAGCGCAGCGCTTCGCCGGTCAGGATGAGGTGGCCGCCTTGCTTCACGTATCGCCGCAGGGCATCGAGTTCCGCGGGCTTGAGCCCGCTGGTCTCGGGCAGGACGAGCACCTTGAACCGGCGCAGGTTCTGGCCGACCAAGGCAGGGCTGTTCACGAACTCGACGGCCGCGCTGCGGGCGAGGAAGGCCTCGGCGAAGCCACGCATCGCGCAAACGTAGTCCGTACGGTCGAAGTCCTTGTAGCGCAGCCGCGTGGCCTCGCAATACACCAGGCCGATGTTGTGATACACGGGTCTGGCGTTTACGAGGTACGGCTCGATGTGCGACACCATCTCGTAGAAGGGCGCGAGCTTGGCGACGGTCTCCGGGCGGGAGCGGGCGTTCTCGCGCGGACCGGGCGCCGTCCACTTCATCTCAACGCGCCACGCCTGGGCCAGCTTCTCGGTCGCGGGGGGGAGGCAGTCGAAGTGCCGGGCCATGATGTAGGTGTACCCGTGCGCCCCCAGGGCGGTACATAGCCTCATCTGATCGTGGGGCAGGTTTTCGAGCTTGCCGACGATCACGCTGCTCTTGCCCGACATGGTGATGTGGAACAGTTGGCCGAAGGCGTCGCCGTTCTCCATGTAGGCGATGTCCACGTACGCCAGGCCCTCCAGCGGCATGTTGTGCTGGTAGAGGTTCAACTGGTTGTGCCAGATTTCCACGGACGGTTTGGCCGCTTTGCACGCGGCGTGAATCCGCTGCATCGCCAGCAGGAGCGACCGGCGGCGGAACTCGCTGCGCTGCCGATCGTCGGTCCACCGGGCGGGCATGGCCTTGCCGAACCACGCGCGGTGCAACCGCCTGCAACTCTTGCAGCGGCACTCAGAGCCCTGATCGAGGATGTCGAAGCGCAGGCCATCGACTGGATAGTTCGTGAGCACTTCCTCGCAGTAGCCAATGATCAGGTCCAGGTAAGGCGAATTGAGGCAGAGGCTTCGCGGTCCGTACCAGCACGAGGAGGAATACTCGGGGTGCTCCGCCAGATAGTGGGCGTTCCACCCCAGCGTGACGTAGCCGAACGCCTTGATGCTCCGCTTGTGGAGTTCGACGATGGTCTGTCCGAACCAATCGCCCTTCATGTTCGGATAGATCGGGCCGAGCTTCGAGTTGTAAGTGGCGTAGCCTTCGCTAGGGACGCCCAGCAGCACGGCGGCGTCGGCGTGGAGCTTCTGGTGAAACTCGGCGTACGCGACCGGGTCGGCTTTGGTCAGATATTCATCGGTCTTACCGCCGACCAGTTGAAACGCGGAGCAGAAGTGCCGAAACGTCCTGGACGGCCCCTGCGGCTCATAGGCGGCGACCTCTTCGGGTGTGAACAGCGGCGACAGGCCGGTCGCGGCCCGGACAGCGCGTGTACGCTTGGTGGACATACAGATTATTCCTTGGTTTTCAGGGATCGGGTTGAGGTTACGGCCGGGTCGGATTCACCACGATCTCATCCACAAATACCCAGCCGCGCCGGTCCGGGGTCACGACTCGGACGTAACGGCCCTTGACGCCGTCGAGTTTGGCTGACAGCGTCTTGATCATCTCGCCGACTTACTCGGCTCGTGGGTGACGGTGGCGACCTTGGTGAAGGTCTGGCCGTCATCAGACGCATGCACCTCCATCGTCTGAGGAATACGCACGCCGCTGAACGCATGCTGCATGAAGGTTGCACTCACTTCGCGAAGGTCGATCACCGCGCCCAGGTCGATGGTGGCATCCAGATCTTTGTCGAAGCCCAGCCAGTACGGCGTTTGCCAGTCGGGCACATTGCACTGATACCCATCGGTCAAGAACGATGCCGGCCCATGCGTGGCATAGGCGTAGGGCGCCTGCTTGGTCTGTTGGGGATTGGCCAGAGTGACCGTCTTGCCCAGCGCGGCGTGGCGCAGCGTGGGGCCGGGCACCGTCGCGTTGACCGCCACCTCCGCCAGGAATGTCCACTGGCCGGCGGCCACCGTGCGCAGGCGGACCCAACGTGCCTGCTGGGCCTTGGGCAACGTCGCCACGTACCAGCCGCGCGACAACAGGCCCTGCTCGTCGGTGACTTGGCCCGCCGGATGGAAAGTCTGGCCGTCGTTGGACAGTTCCACGGTCACCTTGGCGGGGATGTTCAGGCCGCCGCCACCGCGGAAGAAGTAGGCGCAGACGTTGCGCACCTCGACAGCCTTGCCCATGTCGAGCGTCACGATCGGCGCTCCTTCCCAGCCTATGAGACTGATGTCGCCAAAGCTGTCCTGCGCCGGCAGAAAGCCGTCGGTCAGGCTCTTGGGCCCACCGTTGTAGTAGCCGGGGTTGGCCGGCTCGATGGTCACCGCCGCGCCCAGGGCATCGTGCTTAATCGTCGGTTGCCTGCGGTACTGCTTGACGAAGGAAGAAGGTGACGCCTGGCCGTCCGATCCGAACCAGCGTGCCTTGAGTGTCGCCGAGCGCGACAGCGTGATGGGACCGGTGTATGGTGTCGAATCGCGGGTCGGCTCGATCCCATCCAGCGTGTAGCGGACTTCCCCCGCGGGATAGGCGCTGGCAAGCGTGAGCGTCAGGGTGTCGGTGAAGATCGGCGCGAGGCTGTTAAAGACCAGCGGGTCCAGGCGCCCCTCGACAGCAAATGTCAGGCCGTAGAGCAGTCGGTCGATCACCGGCTCGACGGCGACACCGCGAGGGATGAAATCCTCCAGGCCGCGCTTGGCGCCGGGATTGTAGACTGGCTCATTGAAGAGGTAAGCCCCACCCGGTTCGCCCTCTTCAGACTGCCAGTTGAGGCCCGTGGCGCCCAGCAGCAGCGGCTCGCCATTCTTGAGCTGCGAGCCGTTGACGTTGTACAGGTCGTGATAGGGCTTTTCCGTGCCCCAGGGCGCGCTGATCATTTGCAGGCCTTCCTTGGCGTACCCGTCGGCAGCTTTGTTGTTGCCAACCCAGGGCATAGTGATCAGGTTCTTGGGCAGTTCCCCGTAGCCCAGGCGCGGCTCCCAGGCGATCGCCAGTTTGCCGCGCTTGTTGATCATGTCGTTGAGCCGGCGGATGTGCCGGGCCTCGAGATGGTGCACGTTGGGCATGTTGTGTGCCGCCAGATACTCCTTGGTCTGGGGCAGGCTCTCAATGACGCTGGTGCGGGTTTCGTCGCAGCCGATGTGAATGTAGGGCGAAGAGGCGAAGACCTGGGCGACCTCGCCCATCAGCACATCCAACGCCGCGTAAGCATCGTCGCTCATCATGTTGACGATCGCCAGTCGCGCGCGTCCGCCGGGCTGCTCGGGCAGATCGAAGGTCTCGGGCATGGCCAGGCGCATGGCGTCGCTGTGGCCCAGGGTTTCGATCTCCGGCACGATGGTGACGCCGCGGGCGTCGGCGAAGGCCACCAGTTCCTTGAGTTCCTTCAGGTCATAGACCGTCGGCTTTTCGCCGCCATGCCACGCCCAGTTGGTCGTGCCCAGCTTGGGGAACGCCGTGGAGGGGAAGGTCCAGGCGTTGTCGTCGGTCATGTGCAAATGGAAGAAACGAACCTTATTGAACCGGCACCAGATAACGAGTTTCTTCAGGCTGGCGATCGAGTAGGGCTTGCGCGCGATGTCGCGCATGTAGCCGGTGTACTTAACCTGCGGGCCGTCCTCGATGGTCAGGCGGGGCAGAGTGACGGCGGCGCCCTTCACGCTCAGCGCCTGGAGCAGCGTGACGGTGCCCATGGCCACGGCGTTGTAGTTGGCGCCGCGAATCTCGGCACGCCGCGTCACGGTTAGTTTGTAGTCCTCGTTCTTCAACTGCTTGTCCAGCGCCAGGACGATGTCGCCGTCGCGCGGCGCGTCCCGGGCCGTGGCAAGCTTGAGGCCGGTGGTCAGGAGCAACTCCTGACGGAGGATCTCCGCCAAGGGCTGGAGCGCCGCGTCGGCCGCAACGATGCGCGCCTGTGGCGTGACGGCCAAGCTGCCCTGGCCCACTTGCACGCTTCGCGGCCAGGGCACCAAATTCACGCTGTCAGCGGCACGCGTCAACGGCGGCGCCGCCAGCATCGACAGGCAGACGAGCATCGGCAGCATCATTCGAGCATGAGAACAGGCGACGCTTATCGTGAGATGGGCAAGTGACGGCATGGCTCGTCCTTTCATGTGGGGGGTGGGGTCGTACAGTGACGACGTGGGTACTAAGGAACAGGTTTACTGCTATTGCGGCAACGGCACGAGTGGATCATCCAGAGCGGGGTAGCGGCATGGGTCAGCGCGATGTCCATACCGTCAGCAGCAGGGCAATCTTGAACGTGGTCCTGACCATGGGCACGTCCCTTGCGTTGGTGCGCGGCGATGACCGATTTTGACATGTGTATATTATTATCCTAATCAAGGCGCCCCGTCAATCCGGCCGCGGCGCACCTGAAATGAGCAATACTGGCGCTGCCCCATCGTTAGGGCGCGTACAAATGGGGACAAATCTGTGCTTATATGCCATGTGGCCGCATGCTGAACACATGGACGGGCACTGCCCCAATTCATCAAACATCAGCAATTTGAACAATTCTTATGTGGATCATCTTGACAGCGCTGTTTTTGACTGTACGCTAAGTTTTGGCCGCCACATCCCGTTGGGCACCGGCGCTAATGCCGGCATGGCCAAGGTGATCATCGATGGTTGGGCTAACTCCAGCGGCGCGTTCGGCAGCTTCGAGTCCGGCTGGTTTGCTTACAACGGTTCGCCCTGCGGCATCGAGGTCAAGTCTTTACTCTGGGCAACAACGCGGCGCGACAGCAATTTTCGACGATTTCGCCGTGTCCGGCGTGATCCCCGAGCCTGCCAGCCTGGCGCTGCTGTGGTTGGGTGGGACGGTTCTGGCCCGGCGCGCCGTGCCGATTGAATTGCCTTGGGATTTGCTCGGTCGGAAAATGGTGATGAAGCAAGTTTGCTTGACTGTGATATGGGCACTAGTGGCATGGTCACATGACGGTGGTCAAGTTCAAGGCGATCAAGGCGGCGAAGGGGCAAAGGGGTCGGGGAAGGGGCAAAGGGGTCGGGAGTCATTACTATGCCTTTGGCGGCCGGACCACGCGTGGGCGTCTGGGCATACCGCCAGTCTACCCGAATCGCCGCCGACGGTCAATCAAAGACTCCCGACCCCTTTTCCTCGCCGCATGGTCTTGGTCAGGACATCGACAAGCAACATGCGATTGCGTTGGAAGGTGTGTGTCCACTCGCGGTCCCAGTGGGTGTTGGAGATGATGTGATAGACGTAACCGGCGGAGTCAGTGGTCATGGTGTACCTCGTTGTGCGATGGAACCGGGCGCATGCCAGGAGGCGCCTGGCAGGTGTCGGGCCAATAGTTTAACGCAAAAACTTTTCGACATGGCGTCGCCGACCAACTGGCCTAAGCACCGATTACAAACGGGTCTTCGGCGCGGCAAAGCCAGGGCTTGAGTTCCTTGTCGATGAGGCTGCGCACGGTTTCGGGCTGCTGGGCCGCGATGTTCTGCAGTTCAAAGGGGTCGGCGATTCGGTCATAGAGATGGAGGGACACCGGCCCGGTCTGGTCGGCCAGGGGTTGGAGCTCGTTACTTGGTTGCTCGGGTCGGCGGGAGACGATGAGCTTGTGTCGATGGGTGCGCACGCCGCGGGCGCCGGCCTTGGGCTCGTGGGGCGTGAGCCACTGGTAGAGTTGCGACGTGGGGCGCTGGCCCGCCATGCCGTCGCCGAGCATGGTCGCCGAGAGGTCCGTCCCCATGACTGTGGCGGGAATCGCCGCCGGGAGACCCATGAGTCCCAGCAGCGTCGGGTAGATGTCCGGCGAAGCCAGCAGCAGGTCATCGATTCGCGGCGTGAGTCGGCCGGGGAACCGCGCCATGAACGGCACCTGCATCGACGCCTCCCACCAGATGCTCTTATGGGGCGCTTCGTGGATGCCCGTGCAGTCGCCGTGGTCGGAAGTAAAGACGATCAAGGTATCGTCTGCCAGGCCCAGATCATCGATGGCGCTGACGATGCGGGCGAACTGTTCATCGACGCCGGTGACCATGGCGTAGTAGTCGCGCACGACTTTGCGGAAGTGGTCGCCCCACTGGGTTCCGGCCGGCGGGATGTCGGGCCGGGTGCATAGCCGCTCGATGTCCAGGGCGTCATATCGTTTGCGGTAGTGTTCAGGCCGCTGGGTGTAGGGCGTGTGGGGCGGGTTCATCGACACGACCATGGCAAAGGGCGCATCGGCCTTGCGATAGCGCCCGCCGGTGTTGCGCAGGTACTCGATGGCCATGTCGGCCTCGTGCTGTGGCCCCCATTGATCGACGTAGTGGAATCCGTCGCGGGGCGCATCACCGCGCCAATACATGGGCCGCATGTGTTGGTCGTAGGTGCCGTAGGCGTACCAGAAGTCAAAGCCGTGGCGTCGGTTCGGCGGGCACCACTCGTTCCACTTGATCTGCCCGCGGTTGTTGCTGCAGTCGATGTAGGGCTCGCGTGGCGCATCGAGATGCCACTTGCCGATGTAGCCCAGGCTGTAGCCTTCATCGGCCAGCACATCCGACCAACAGCGCGTTTCGGTGGGGAGCTCGGTGTCCAGCGGCGAGTTGTTGGAGTTGCAGTTGCCCAACATGCCCGTGCGGTGAGGGTACTGGCCCGACATGAGCATGGCGCGATAGGGCGAGCAGACCGGATAGGTCGAGGCGCATTGGGAAAGCACCAGGCTCTGGCGGGCAAAGGCATCCAGATGCGGGGTATGCACCGGCTCGATGCCGACGAATCCCATGGCTGAGCCGCGCATCTGATCGGGAAAGACGAAAACGAGATTGGGGCGTCGCGCTGCCATGATGTTCTCCCGAGGTGACTGATAGGAAATTTGATTTCTTGGGGGTGATCTTTTGCTTTTGTTGATTCACTTCTGGTTATGGCAAATGCCCCCACTGATGGCAAGCAACAAGCGGCAAAGCTGGTTAATGCCGATCTTTTAATAAATTTTCTACGGGAATTTGGCCCCATCTTAGCAAGGTTGGTTCATTTGAATATTTGTTGGCTAAAGTAGTACAAATCGGTTTTCCAAATTACTGATAGGAAATTTGATTTCTTGGGGGTGAGGGGTTAGCGTTTTTGATGAGCAACCGGATTCCAGCCTTTGAACCTTTGGCAAGGTTCGCCTTCTTTGCTTCGAGATGGATCGCGACGGTCTTGTGTTCCTTGTCCAGCGCGACGCGCTCGACATTGAACCAGCGGTCGTGAACCAGGTTCAGCAAATCCCCAAGCTGATTGGCGCTCGTGATGGTCATGGAGGGAAGCCAGGAGTTCCGGGAGGGTTGCAATCAATCACTCTTGAAAACGGCAAGGACACCCGGCAGCGAATTCGGTGTCAAGACTTCGAAATCTTGAAGATGAATGTGTTCTGAAGTTCCGCCCTTCAAACGATCCGCCAGTTGTGCGCAAAAGGAGGAAAGTTTTCTGAGGCCATCTTCAGTTCCATAGATGCAAACTTCGCCGTTTTCAAAGCGGAGTTCCAAAGACTTGTCGGCAAACAGCGGCTGGACGAATTTTTTCATAATAAATGTGCTTACGATTTACCATTCCCACCAATGCGTGTGTCCCCAAGGACTGATAGGAAATTTGATTTCTTGGGGGTGAGGGGTTATCCTTCGACAGATAAATACCACCCGGAACAAAAATCGGAAAACCCTCAGTCTGGTAGGATCCTTCCCCCTTTGCTAGCAGATAGATCGGTATGTCGTAGGCTACAGACCACGCCGTTGTAGCATGCTTCTCAATACGAATGTAATCCAACATCTCCAGAATCCGTGTCTGTAGATTCGTGATGTCGCCCGGCAGGAGTTGATCCATCGAGAGGTTGATCCCGTCGTTGCCCGCGAACGTTTTCCACGCGCTAGTCTTGTCGGTGAGGGAAGTGTCCTCGTTTCTAACAAGCTTAATGACGCGCCAGTCGTAGTTGGCCCCAAGGGCCATCTGCCACTTCACCCTGATCCGCAGTCGGTCTCCTGGTGTGACGCCGTTCCAGGAGTAGTCACCTGTAGCGTTGGTGTAGGCGGTGTAAACGGGCGCGCCGCTCTGCCCGTCTTTCCAGATCTCAACCAGAATCACAGGGACCGGCGCCACCCCTGAGGAGTCCGTGATCTTGCCGGAGATGGTCGCGCCGAATACTGGCGTGGTCATCACGGCGATTGCCAGAAACAGGCTCAAGGGGATGCATCGCATAGGGCGCTCCAATGCTCAGTCGAAACTGACGATCCGCGCCTGCCCACCCTCGATGACAACGATCATCGATGTACCAGTGCGCTGTCGAACGGGTGTTCCGTCCGGGCCGGGCTTTTCGGCGTAGACGTTGCCGATTGTTACTCGGAACTGATTTGTTTGTTTTCCGGGGGCGGACTCGATCTCCATACGCGAGGTGTCGAATTTCGCGACTGTCTCCTCGCGAACGTAAAGAGCGACCAAGTCGCGGTTCTCGTCCGGTTTGGCAAACGATGCGAGCAGGGCTTTCTGGTCGCGGGTTGCCAAAGCGTTGTAGTACGCCGTCACCAACGTCCTGACCTTGGCCTCGTCCTTGGGGAGAAGCGCCGGCACGTCCAGAATCAAGTAGGCGTCCCCGTCGCGGAGCGTGGCCCAGAGCGTAACATGTTGGATGGGCGCTTGGTCATCTTTGTCTGTTGTGGTGGCTGGCATACGCAGAGTGAAATGGATTCCTACCTTCCCCGTCACAGGGTTCTTATACGATTCGATCCCCCCTTCCAACCAGGCCTCTTTCAGTTGTGTTACATCCAATGTGGTAAGGTGCGGCTTCACGCGCTCGGGTTCATCACATAACTGTAGCAATGTCTTCGTATTGCCAGCGCGGACAGCGGCGATCCACTTATCCATCAGTCGCGCCACGGCCTTTGTTTCGCTTTCCGAGAGAATAGTCCTGGGATCCCGGATACTCAGCAGCGCATAAACGTCTTGCGTCGCCTCAAGGAACTCGCCGGCGCTTTTATAGGGGCCGACCTTACCGCCAAATACCCCAAAGACTTGCTTTACCCGCGCTGGTGCCCCGGAGAGCTTGCCCAATAACGCCAGGGTGATGCCCATTTGATCACGAGCGGCCAATAGATCATGATCGCTAGCCAACCATGGGTGTCGTTGAAGAACTGTAGGCAAGGCTTTAGCCCGCGAGCGTTCCGCATCACCTTCGTAGGCGCGCACGGCGTCTACGATTTGTGTTGCTGCTTTAACAAGTGGCTGCCACGCGCTCTGATCGAATTGGTCGTCGATTTTACCGATATGGAAACAATGGCGGGCCTCGCCGACAATCCATGCTTGCGTTGCCTCTATGGCAAAGCTACAGGTGCGATGTCGCGTCTTCATCGCGTCAATATCGGTGTTTTGTGTCGGCGACACCTTGAGTTGGCTGACCCAGCGGGCAGAATCCTGGGCCGCCTCCTGGCGTGCACCATTAAGTCCAAGCCTGTCGAGTTGATCAAATGGACTTGGCGGGATTATCGGCGGTGTTCCTGCGGCGGGCAGGACATGGCCGGTCAAGAATACTACGACCATAAGCCCTATCAATATGCGAGAATATCGCTGGTAGTCTCCTTGGCGCATCACCGCAACTCCACCTGGTAAGTGATCGGTTGCACGCCCGCTGTCCCCGGGTCAGCATCGGCATAGTTGCCGACGGCGTCGCGCAAATTCAACAAGATAACGTCGTACATATCGGATTCGAGCGCGTTTAGCGATGAGCGATCCACGACGAGCCGTTTGACGTGGACGGTCGGCGGATTGTGTCCGGGCCCATTACTCCGCTTGATGTCGCTGCCGCAATACTCCTTCTCGGCGCCGTTGGACTGTCGTTTCAGGACAATCCTAAGGTTGTTGTCGCTGAAGAGACCTCCAGCCGTGACTGATAGGAAATTTGATTTCTTGGGGGTGAGGGGTTATCAAGCATTCTTCGCACTAAACGCGGGCCCGGGGCATGGGCGGCCGGACGGGGCGCTGGTAACGCTCGAACGTGAAATCATGCTCATTGCGCTCGTCCCTGGCGTGATCCTCGCTGCTAACCTTGGTCCATCCTGACCAATCGACCTCAGGAAAGCGCACATCCCCTTCGACGCCAGCGTGCACGCGCGTCAGATGCAGCGTATCGGCGATCGGCAGCGCGGCTTCATAGAGCGCCCGGCCGCCGATGATGAACAATTCGGCTTCGCCCGCTTGTTGCGCATCGTCGATAGCCTGCATCAGATCATGAGCCACGGCGACGCCCTCGACACCTGGCGCATAGTCGGGCTGGCGCGTGATCACCACCATGCGCCGCTGCGGCAGCGCCCGGCGAATCGACTCCCACGTTCGCCGGCCCATCACCACCGTGTGCCCCGTGGTCAACGCCCGAAACCGCTGGAGATCCGCCGACAACCGCCACGGCAGCGCCAACCCGCGCCCGATCACGCCGTTGTCTGCTACTGCCGCGATGATCGAGATACGCATGGTCATGGGGCGTTCTCCCCAGCAGGGACATGCGGCGCGGCGCTGCTGATCTGTGCGATGGCACTCGCCGCGGCGTCGCGCACCTCGCGACGCGAGTCGCCGTAGCGCCGCTGGATCAACAGCGGCAGCGCGGCCTGCGCCGCGGGCCCGTGGGCGCCCAGTTCTACCGCCGCCCAATAGCGTGCGCCGAACGTGTTAAGTCCATCGAAGTGACTCATCAGCTCTGTATCAGATGTATGGCGCGCGGCAATGAGAGCGTCCACCGCCGCCCAATGATCCGGCACCATACTGCGCAGCGGATCCTGAATCAGCAGAGCTTTCCAGGCGTCATCAAGCACTTGGGTCGGCGGCGGATGCAGCCGGCCCAACCGCGCCCAGACCTCTTGATTCCGGACGTCAAACTGGAGCAGGTACTGGACTTCCTCGACCCTTTCCGGCTCGTGCGCTTCGATCTGCCGCAACGCCTGAATCGCCAAGGTGCGCTGAGTCAAGTTCTTCTCGGTGACCAACAGCACACGCAAAGCGTTCACCGCGTCCTGCTGCTTTCCACCGGCGGCGAGAGCAGCCAGCGCCTTGATGGCATAGCTCTTGGTCTCCCAGGTATTCGAGGAATCCTTGGGCAGCGCACTGATGCGCTGGAGCAAACTCGCCACCTCCCTCGTCGCCGCCTCGTCGCGCGGTCCCATCTGGCTAAGCGCATGGAGCGCATCTCTTGCTCGGGGGTCAGCAAGGTCCAGGTGCTCCAGGAGCAGGGGCAGGACATCATGACCCGCCGGTCCAAGGCGCGCCAGTGTCCGCATGGCGACCCAACGGCGATCGGGCTTCTGTTGCGGATCACGTGCAAGCGCCAGCAGCAGCGGCGCTGCCGGCGCAGCGTCGGGGCCCAGGCTCGCCAGCGCGTCGCAAGCCTGGTACCAGCGGGACCACGACTCGCTTTGCAGTTGCGCCAGCAATAGCGGCACGGTCTTATCCGCCGGCGGCTTGAGCCGCGCCAGTTGCCGCGCCGGCGGCAGGTCGTACCAGCGATCCGCCGCCAGGTCGTCCAGCAGCGCCTGGATCACGCGAGCGTTGGCGGGATCGTGTTGCGCCAGCAAGCCCAGCCAGAAATCGGCGGCCTGGCTGGGGTTGCCCTTGGACCAATCATGCGCCGGCTCTTCCAGCAGTTGCTCGCGCGCCCGCAGCCACTGCCGTTCCGCCAAGTCAATGACCCGCTGATCGCCGGGTCCCACCGCTGCCAGCGCGGTACGCACCGAATCGCGCTCCTGGGGTTCGATGGCCCCGCCTTGATCCGGATCGATGGCCGCCAGCAGCCGTGGCACGGCATCGCTTGCCAACGGGCCAAGCCGTACCAGAAGGCGGTGTGCCAACTGGGCAATCTCCCGACGATGGCCGGGTTCGATGGTCCCCGTGGGCGGCGGAGGCAGCACGGCATCGGGCGGTGTGACGAGTAACGCCGCCAGCGCATCCGACGCCGAGACGGCGTCCCGGCCCCATGTGCCTAACAGATAGATCAGCCAGCGCATGTGGTTGACCTGAGCCTTGTCATCTTCAGAATAACCCTGACGCGCCAGTTCAATACGTTGGGAGGTATCGATGGTCCGCCCCGGTGCCGTAGCGGACTTGCGCGTCGCCGGCAGTTGCTGAAGATGCGCGATCACTGGCTGCAAAGCCTGATCCGCCGTCGGCGCCAGCGACACCAGCGCGACCGCCGCATTGAGCGACACGTACAGGTCCGCATCATCCATCGCTTTGACTAGCGCCGGCACGACGCCGGCGGGCGGCGCTGGACGCAACTGCCCCAGGCTGTAGACGGCCACTTCGCGTACCGCCGCCTCCGCGTCGGCGCTCGCCAGACGAATCAAGTCCGGTGCGACCGCCGCCGCCATCGCCGGCCAGATTTCGGCGATGCGGCCCAGCATCACGCAGGCATTGAGCCGGTCCCAAGGTTCGCTGGATGAGAGCAAAGGTTGGATCGCGGGAATGGCCGCCGGGCCCAGACGGATCACCGCCAGCATGTCGGGGCGCAAGGGTTCACCAAAAGCGCCATCTTCAGGCACGTTGCCCCACGTGTCATTCCACGGTCGGTACCCGCCGGCCTGATAGTGGCCGTAGCCCCGCGGGCTTTTGTAGAAGCTCTTGCGCCAATAGGGGTCGACAATCGACTCCATGAGCATGGGCAACCAAGTGGCGTCCGGATGCTCAGCGGCGGCTTGCCGCAAGGACTGGCGATGGGCATAGACCAGGTCGTTCTGCGGCCAGATGTTGACGGCGTACCAATGGCCGCCCAATGCACGCGGGTCTTTCAAGGGGAGGCCGGGGTGGAAGTGTGAACGCGGGGCGGCGTGCGGCATATAGAGCATCAGCACCGCATCGCCACGTGTCGGCACGGGCGGCGGCAGCACGAACGCGGCATAGTCCGGCCCGGCGACGATCGTCGTGGCGCCGAACACACCCAAGCGCCGGTCGGCATGCGTGTAGGCCGGGGGCTGCGCCATTAGGCGTTGGGCCATGCGATCCATTGCCGGCCGTGAGATCAGCACCACCATCAGGAAGGGTACGCCCAGCCCCAGCAGCGCCCAGTTGATCGCCCCAATCATCGGCGGCACGACCCAGCGCCAGCGGCGCAGCGGCACCAGGTCCGCCGGCGGATGGTAGTACATGATGATCGCCCGGCGCACCACCCAAACCATCAGCCAGGCCAGGCCCAACACCGCCCAAGCGCCCTTCATATAGCCCCGCTGGTCATCGGTGATGCCGGTGGGTGCGCTGGCCAGATAGAAATGGATCACCGCGATCAGCAGGGCGGCGGCGCTCAGCTCGCGTAACCCCGCCGCACGCAGGATCCAGCGCCGCCAGGCTTTGAGGGGACTACTGATAGGAAATTTGATTTCTTGGGGGTGAGGGGTTAAATACATCAGGATTTACCGGGGATATTGCCAGGCCCATACCACCAATATTAACCGAAGGAAGACCATTCATGATCTTATCCCAGGTTTTGTCGATTTGTAGACTGCCGACTCGGGTCCGCCTCCTATTTTGGTGAATACATGACGTCTTCTCTGTTCGGATGTGGCATATAGAACATCAGGATTCCGCGGATCAAGAACCACATTAACTGATAGGAAATTTGATTTCTTGGGGGTGAGGGGTTAGGGGAGCGGGGGAGCCTGTACCGGCCATTGGACACCTCCAGAATACCGATTTCATAACTCGACCGTCCTTGTGAGTGCTTGAATCGCGTACACCCAGAGCCGCAAGGGGACGACAAGGCGGTTTTCCATCGGCTCGGGGAGCATCCCCGGCATTGCAAACACAAGGCTACCACCCGGCCCAGGCGGCGGCAAGGGTTGCAACATGGTGTGGCGCGGGAGTTCAAGGCTCCCAAGGGAGTTCGGGCTGGTCGTTCTGGTCGCTGGCCTCGCGGCGGGTGTGCTCCAGGAAGTCGGGGTCGGCCTCAAGGATGCGATTGGCGTCCAGCGTGCGAACTGTCTGGGATGGGGGCGTGTGCCCGGGCGGACCACGGGCCGGCGGATCCTGCCAGAGGCCGCAGTGTTGGAGGATCTTGCGGATCACTTCGGTTTGTCGGTCTTCAAAGAAGGCGATGAATTTCATGGTGCCGCCGCAGTTGGGGCAGCGGAGCGGATCGGTTTGGTAGATGCGTTTGATGAGCATGGCCCAGCGGCGGCGTTCCTCGGTGTTGGGTCGGACGGCGGCAGGACGGGGAGGCTGTGCCAGAGCCGGTTCGGTGGCGGCCTGTTGGGCGGCCAGGCCACGGCTCTTGTTGGCGTAGCAGCCGTAGTAGCGGATGGGGTGCTGGCCCTGGTTGGGGATGTGCTGCGTGAGTTCGGCCAGAAAATCCAGGGGGTCCAAGACCTGGAAGTTGCGGGCGACGCCGGGGAAGAGGTCGGCGCTGGCGGGCTTGGGGTAGCGTTGGCAGGGATCCTTTTCGGCTTTGTAAAGGACCTTGCCGTCATGGGTGATGCGGAGGAGTCGTGCGAGGCTGAAAGGGCTTCGGGCCATGTATTGGGCGAGGCGTTGGAGGGCGTCGCGGTCGCCGGCGTCGATGCGGACCGAGCGGTCGACGTGGAAGCCGCTATGGCGCCAGCAGCGCATTTGCTCGATGAGGGCAGGCTCGATCAGGTGCTCGTCCAACAACAAGCGGAAGATTTTCTGCTCCCAGAGACGGAGGAAGGGCTGGTGGGTGAGATTGACGGGCAGGGGCAGGAAGCGGCCGTCGGGGGCCAAGGCGCCGTCGGTGACCAGGCCGTGGAGGTGGGGGTGGAAGTGGATGAGGGTGCCGAAGGTTTGGAGGACCAGGACGCCGCCGGGGATGGCGTCGTCGCCCAGCAAGGCGCTGTAGACCTCGCGAATGGTTTGCCAAGCCAGGGGTGGCAGGCGGTTGAGCAGATCGCGGTGGAAGCGGAAGAAGATGCGTAGGCGCTTGGGAATGGTCCAGACGAACTGGCGGTGGGGCACGGGCCGGCAGATATCGTCGGCGACGTGCAGGCCGAAGAGGAGGGTGCGTTTCTGGGCGCAACTGGGGCAGATGCAGCGTTGCTTGCAGGAGAAGGCGACGAAGAATTCGTGCCGGCAGTCGGGGCATCGGACACGGGCGAAGCCGTGATGCGGGTCGCCGCACTTGAGGAAGTGGCGAACTGCCTTGTGGATGACGGGTCGCCAGAATCCCAAGCGGCGGGCGTAGCGGTCGGCGTAGGCGGCGCGGAAGTCGTCGAAATAGGTACGGACCAGGCGATGGAAATCAGATTCCAGCGGTTGACGAGGCCGGTAGAAGCCGATGGATTTGGCCGACAGAGTGGGCAAGGAGTCCCCCTTGGAGCCGTGGGGCGCCTCCATGCGCGGAAGTTGGTTTGGATCATGTTAGGGTATGCTATGGCGAGGATTGCGGGTGTGCAAGCTGTTCTTCTTAGCCCGTACCGGGTTTGGGAGAGGCGGCGCCCGAGGCCGGGCCAGGAGCGTGATTTCTTCGCCTTGACTTCTTGGTGGACGATGGTATTATGAATAGAGAACGAACAGGAGACGGCCATGGAAATGAGAATCAACACGTGCGGCACGCAGTTCCTGGGCCATCCCTACGCGGCCTGGGCGCCCTTGGCGGGCTTGGCCCCAGGTGAATCCGCTCCAGGTTCTGGTCCGAATAATCATGTCAGCCCCTGACATTTTCCTTTTCTTGCTAATCGGCGTGCAAGCCATGTTCAGAGAACGGATTACACCTGCTGGAGCGGATTGTCCGCAATGTCAGACTGACACGCCACTGACATGGGGACTGACATTCGCTAAGTCCCGGAAGAATAAGGAGAAATCAAAAGATGCCGCCCAGGGGGAGGGGAGGGGGGCTGACACATGTCCGGATATCCGGAATTGGTGGGATGATCCTGGCCCATCCCCGTAGGGGGGAGGTTAGGAGGGGGCTGGTGTTGCGCGGACCATCCGGTTTGTCCTGCCGCAGACCCTCAAGGGGGAGGAGCGGGGTCGTCCGCTCGCGGTCATTTTGGGCGGACCGCTTGCCCTGGTCGTTTGGCGGCGCATTTGACATCGCGTCTGGAGGGACGCATACTTCGAGGCTTTCTAACCTTGTGGCCGTTGCGCACGGAGACAGCCCTTTCATGGAGCCGAGGGAACCATCATGAGCACGATTTCACCCACGCCTGCCGGCAGCACGATCGATCTGGACACGCCTTACGCGCTGGCGCCTGAGCAGATCGCGCGTTTCCGCAAAGATGGCTTTATCAAGCTCAAGAATGTGTTGTCCCCCGCCACGCTGGAGCACTATGAGCGGGAGATCAGCCGGCAAGTGGATCTGCTCAACGAGCAGCGCAAGCCGATGGCGCAGCGAAACACCTACGAGAAGGCGTTTCTCCAGATCACCAACCTTTGGCGGCGCAACGAGGTGGTGAAGGAGTTTTGCTTTAGTCGTCGGCTGGCGCGGATCGCCGCGGAGCTGATGGGGGTTGGCGGGGTGCGCATGTACCACGATCAGGCGCTTTATAAGGAGGCGGGCGGGGGCAAGACGCCGTGGCATGCGGACCAGTATTACTGGCCGGTGGGCACGGACTGGACGGTCACGGCGTGGATTCCTCTTCAGGCGGTGCCGGCGGTGATGGGCCCACTGGCGTTCAGCGTCGGCAGCCATCGCCTGGCCAGCGGCCGCGACCTGGAGATTTCTGATGAGAGCGAAGTGCGGATCAGCAAGGCCCTGCTGGATTCGGGCCTGCCCATGGTCGATGAGCCGTTCGACCTTGGCGAGGTGAGCTATCACCTGGGCTGGACGTTCCACCGTGCCGGCGCCAACGCCACGGATCAGACCCGCAAGGTGATGACGGTGATTTACTTCGAGGACGGCGCCTGCCTGAATCAGCCCAAGAGCAAGGCCCAGAACAACGACTGGGACGCATGGATGCCGGGCGTGAAGATCGGCGCGGTGATTGACTCGCCGCTGAATCCGGTGCTGCACCGGGCGTGATACCTGGGCGCCCTTTGGAAATCTGAGTTAGCCGCGGATTGGCGCGGATGAACGCCGATGATCTTTGGCTGTTGAGGCCGTCGGGCGTGGGGTTTTTCATGCGCGCTGGGCGAGCCTATGCTGTCGCGCACTTCTTCGACCGAGAAGGCCGGACTCTATCTGGACTGGCGATGATGGGGGTTCATAAAACAACCATGCCCCTGAGGGGGTCCCAGGGGCATGGCGGAGGAGAAAGAGAACGCTGTTAAAAGCCAACTCGATCTTAACAAGCGATTATGGCAAAGCAAGGGGATCGGGCAAGAAATCTCAGAAAATTATACTTTATGTGGGGGACGTTTGAAATGGATCAACTACAGGTAGTGGCTGGGCTGGGGGCGGCCGGTCCCTGCGGTGATCGGCCGTCGCCGGTGAAAGGGCGTGGTGATAGCAGCGCGGGTATGGCCGGCGGCCCTGTGCCGCGCGGTTGGCCGACACCCTTTAGGCATCAGCGAAGGTGCCGCCGGGGCTGGTGACTTTTGCCAGATGGTGCGCGGAAAGCAATTATTCCGACCACCGATGCTTACTGGCGACCGATCCGAGTCGGCTCATCCCTGAACCTGACCTGGCCGGCATGGTCACAAGCTGTACGGCTGCGAGTCCGTTCTGTCCTTCGCTGATTCCTGATGCCTGCATCCGTGCCCGAGGCGTCAGCAGCCCTGCCTTCGCCTTTTGCCTGACACGCCGTCCGTGACGTGCCTGTTCCGCCCGGTCGCGTTCGACCGAAATCTCTCCTGCCTTGTCGCCTTCCGTGGCGCCGTAACGCGTCCCTGCGCTTGGTTGTCCCGCCCCCCCCGGTTCACCCGGTTCCCCGGTTCCCCGGTTCCTCGGTTCTTTTGGCCGCGCCGTCCTTGGTACGGTGGGGGGTCAGGACTTGCGTCTTCCTTTAGCCGTTGCCTGGCTGTTGTTCCTGATTCGTGCCGTTGCTCCTGCGTTTCATGGCCCGGCGTGGATTCATCATGAGTCCCGGGCGTGCGGTCAGTTCGTCGTTAAGGCTCTGTTGCCAGACCTGCCGATTACGGATTTCCAGATGATCCTTCACCCCGATGAGCACCACGTCGCTTCCCAGGTCCGCTCGCCGCAGCAGGTGGTCGGGCAGCCGCACCCGCCCCTGGCTGTCGATCTCGACCCGGTTAGCCAGGCTGTAGAACACGCGTTCATAGGCCAGCAGTTCATCCGGGTCCATGTCGCTGTGATTGAGTTCCTCGGCCCGTCGTTCAAAGTCCCTTTCCGTGTAGAGGGCCAGGGATTGTCCTTCGCCCATGGTGACGTAGAGGGCGCTGAGCCCCGGCGCTCCCTGCCCCGCGGCGTCGCGCGCCAGCAGGGCGCGGACCTCCGACGGGACCGCCAGGCGGTTCTTCGCGTCGATCGAGTGTTCGTACGTGCCGGTGAAGAGCAAGGTAATGCACACCCCATCACGGCCGGCATCGGAAATTTCCCCATGCGAATCTCAGTGCCCCTACCGATGTCGGCCATGGGAAAATAACCCACATCGCCCCACATTGCAACACATTTTTTTCGGTTGTGGAAAGTTAGTGGAAATATCGGACACAATCGTCTCTATAGTAAGGTTGATGTAAGGTATTTGGGGTTTCTAAAGCCCTGGTTCCTATAACGGTTCAAGTCTGGGTCTAATCGGGCCGAGGAGGGGAATGGGGAAAACCGCACCGTCGGGTGGGCGATCCACTGAGCTGACCAGCCTGTGGAATACTCTTGACCCCGAGGTGCTGGAGGCTGCTGTGCTCAGAGTTGACTTGCCTCGCGCCAAGCCTGGGATGGTGCTGGCGCTGCCGGTGACCCACCCGCAGCGGCCGGACCATGTGCTGTTGCGCAGCGGCTGCCCGCTGGACGACGCCCTGATCGGCCGCCTCGAAGAGATGCGCGTCCGTCACCTTTGGGTGCGCTACCCCGGTCTGGAGTTTCTCTCGGCGTTCGTCAATCCGCAGGTGCTCTCGGCGCAGAGTCAGGTCTATCGCCAGATGGCGCAGACCTTCGAGGCCATGCAGCAGCAGGCGGTGGCGCGGCTGCCTTACGACGAATACTGCCGCAACCTGGGCGAAATGGTGCGCCTGCTGGTGGAGGATCCGCAGGCGGCGCTGTTCATGGGCGACCTTGCGGACCCGTGCATGCAGCACCTGGACCTGGTGCGCCACTCCTCGACGGTGACGTTTCTGGCGATCCTGATGGGATTGAAGCTTGGTGGATATCTTGTTCGCCAGCGACGGCACATTCCACCAGCCCGCGCCAGCCAGGTCACCAACCTGGGCCTGGGCGCCATGCTGCACGATCTGGGCGCGAGCCAGCTTCCCGTCGAGGTCCGGCAGCGCTACCAGGAAAGCCACGGCGACGAGGCCGACCCCGAATGGCGCGAGCACCCGTCGCTGGGCTACCAGATCGTGCGCACGCGCATCGAACCCAGCGCCGCCACGGTGCTGCTGCACCATCACCAGCACTACGACGGCTGGGGCTACGCGGGCTCGGCGGCGCCGATGCTCGCCGGTCAACGCATTCACATCTTTGCCCGCATTGTCGCCCTGGCGGAGACCTTCGACCGCCTGCGTCACCCGCTGGGCCGGCCGTCGCTACCCAGCGTGGCCGTGCTGGGCATGCTGCACGCGCCATCGCGGGCGTCACAATTCGACCCCAAGGTGCTCACCGCGCTATTCTGCGTCGTGCCCGCCTATCCACCGGGCGCTCTCTTGCGCTTGAGCGACGATCGCCTGGCGGTCTGCGTGGATCATCACCCCAACGACCCGTGCCGGCCGGTGGTGCGCATCCTGAACGAGTTGGACCATGCCGAGCCCGACGAGCAGGCCCTGGGCGAGACATTGGATCTCCAGACGCTGCCTGAGGCGCTGCACATTGTCGCTTGCGACGGTGAATTCGTCGCGTCGCACAACTTTCCGGCGCCGACCTTCATGGCCGACGCGGGCACCAGTCTGGCGTATCTGTAAACGCTTCATGATTACTCCGGGGTCGATCTTCATGCGGCGCCGGGGCCGGCGCGGGTTGTCATGCGCGGCATGAGGGCCTATGGTGGGTGAATTCGCGGCCTTTTATTGGGGCAAAATCAACAAGTGAACGGCGCAAACGGCGCGGCTGATTCGGGCCCGGTACGACAGTCCCCGCCAGTTTGGCCCCACCAGCGATTTTCATTTGTTTCAAGGGCGTGAGCCCGGAAAGGAGCGTCGCTATGGACATGACCCATCCGACCACCCAAGGCAAGCTCTACCGGCCTGCCAGTATCAGTCGCATCGGCGAACTGGAAATTCGCCTGCCCGAGGTAGACAGCCATTGCATCACCCAGGATGCCGAATGGTGCGAAGTGTGCGTCGGCCAGAGCGCGCCGCGACGCGTTCGCTTTCACGATTACCACGAGATCTACCAGGTGCCCGGCCTGTATGAAGCGCTGTTCTATGAGACACTCGAGTGTTGTTCGCCGCAGCGCGTCACCGGGCTGCTGGAGGATGTGCTGCACGACTGGCCCGACGATGCGTCGGACCTGCGCGTGCTGGACGTGGGCGCGGGCAACGGCATGGTCGGCCAGGAACTGCGGGAACGGGGCACGTCCAAGATCGTGGGCATCGACATCATCCCCGAGGCGCGTGACGCGGCGCTGCGCGATCGCCCCGATGTCTACGAGGACTACTTCGTCGCCGACCTGACCGACCTGGATGAGCACACCGAAGAGGCCATCCGCAAGGCCCGGCTCAATTGCCTGACCACGGTCGCGGCGCTGGGGTTTGGCGATATTCCTCCCCAGGCGTTCCTTAAGGCGCTGGACCTGATCGCCACGCCGGGCTGGCTGGCGTTCAACATCAAGGAGGATTTCATCGACCAGCACGATGGCTCGGGCTTCTGCGAACTGGTGCGCGAACTGACGGCCGCCGGCGTGCTGCGCATGCAGGCCTACCGGCGTTACACGCATCGCAAGTCCCTCAGCGGCGAGCCGCTGCACTACGTGGCCATGATCGCCACGAAAGACAGCGACCGGCCTGACGCGATGATGGAACACGCCGCCTGAATGCCGGTGGGGGCCGCGTTCCCTACACTGATGCAGGGCGCACCTTTGCGTGCGCCCTGCATCATCGCGTTGTTGCCAGGCATTGACGGGCTGCGGTCATTAGTGGCGTGCGGCGCGCGGGTTGATCCGCGATTCGGCCAGCTCCGTGAGCGTCTGGTCGGCGCCCTTCTCTTCATCCAGCGTGTGCTGGAGGATCGACGCCAGATCCTCGCGGCCGATTTCCTGCGCCAAGCTGCGCAGCGTGCCGTAGCCGGCGATCTCGTAGTGCTCGACCCGGTTGGAGGCGGCGATCAGCGCCGCGTCGCGCACCTCGTCCGAACCGGAGGCGTCCACTGCTTCGGAACCTTCCTTCACCAGTCCCTTCATGGCCGGGCATGACTCGCGTTTGGGTTCGGCGCCCAGCGCCGCGAAGCATTGCTCCAGCCGGCCCACGTGCCCGCGCGTCTGCTCCAGATGCTGCTGGAACGCCGAACGCAACTCCGGCGAGTGCGCCGCGTCGGCCATCTTCGGCAGCGCATCGAGCAACTGATGCTCCGCATCGTACAAGTCACGCAGCTCGTGTTGGAATAAGTCATCCATCGTGTTGAGTTTGATGCTGCTGAGCAGACCCATGGCAGACTCCTTTGTAGTAATGGGTGCTTGATCTCGCTATGGCCGCCGTATACACGTCGCGGCGGCCCCATTAGCAAACCTTAGCGGCCCACCGATTGGCGTAGTAGACGCGGCAAGATGAATCCGGCATAGGACCGGATCGGAGAGCAGTATGGGGCTTAATCGGATGCCGGCGGTTACGCGCTGGGACCCAGCAGTCGGCGGATATCGACGGCGGTCATGCCCGCGGCCCGCGCCGCGGCCAGGCCCAGGTCGGTGTCCTCAAACGCGCAGCAGTGTGCCGGGTGAACGTGCAGCCGCTGCGCCGCCAGCAGATAGGTGTCGGGCGCCGGCTTGTGATGCTCGACGTCCTCGGCACTGACCAGGGCATCGAACCAGTCGGCCATGCCCAGGTTCATCAGGCAGCGTTCCACGATGCGGCGCATGCCGCCGGTGGCGACGGCCATGGGTAGCTTGCCGCGATATTGCCGGGCAATGGCGACGACCGGCTCGATGGGCTGCACCGAATCCAGGTGGCGTTCAAAGGCCAGTTCTTTTTCATGGGCTGCCGCCAGGGCGTCGATGGCCACGCCCTGCTCGCGCGCCAGCAGGGCCATGATGCGATGTGCCGGCACACCGCCCAACTCATAGAAGCGTGCCTCGGGTAGTTCCAGGCCATAGCGGCGTGTCGTCTCGGACCAGGCCACGAAATGCGCGGGCATCGTGTCCGCCAGCGTGCCGTCGCAGTCAAAGACCAGCGCGGCAAAGGAGCCATAGTCAGGTGGGAAGATGTCGGCGGCTGCGGTCATGGGTTCCTCGGGTCGCAAATCATAGTGTCTTCTGTGCTGCGACAGGATGACAAGGTGACAAGGAGGCAAGGCGTTCGGGTTTCGGCCTCACCTTGTCACCCTCTAATCTTCTCCGGCCTACAATGGCCCGCCATGAGACTTGGCTCGGGAAAAAAAGTGCTCGTCGCCATGTCCGGCGGCGTTGATAGCTCCGTCACCGCGGCCCTGCTAAAGGAGCAAGGCTACGAGGTCGTCGGCTGCTTCATGCGCCTGGGCAGCGAAGACTCTGTCGAGCACGCCGACGAACTCGACGCCGCCTGTCGCCTTGGCTCCAAATCCGAAATCCGAAATCCGAAATCCGAAATGCGTCCCCACCACCAGGGCTGCTGTTCACTCAATGACGCCTCGGATGCTCGCCTCGTGGCGGCCATGCTGGATGTGTCGTTCTACGTACTCAACTTCAAGAAGGATTTCGGGCGGATCATCGACTACTTCGTGGGCGAGTACAACGCCGGGCGCACGCCCAACCCGTGCGTTCGCTGCAATGACTGGCTTAAGTTCGGCAAGCTGCACGACTACGCCCGCTCGATCGACGCCGACTATGTCGCCTCGGGTCATTACGCGCGTATTGAGCGCGCGCCCCACGCCGACGCTGAGTCCCACGCCGACGCTGAGTCCGCGAAGCGTCTGGTATCCCCCCGCAATATCCCGCGTCTCCTGCGTGGCTGCGACCACGCCAAGGATCAAAGCTACGTGCTCTTCGGCACGCCGCGCGACCGCCTCGAACACATGCTCCTGCCCATTGGCGAGCTGACCAAACCCGAGGTGCGGCAGATCGCCGAGGCGCACAAGCTGCCGGTGTTCAACAAGCCTGACAGCCAGGAAATCTGCTTTGTGCCCGACAACGACTACGCCCGTCTCATCGCGCGGCACAGCCCCGACGCCATGACGCCCGGCGAGATCACCGACGAGCGTGGCCAGGTCGTCGGCCGGCACGACGGCCAGCAACACTTCACCATCGGCCAGCGCCGCGGCGTGGGCGTGTCCCTGGGGTACCCCCTGTACGTCGTGGAAAAACACGCGGCGACCAACACCGTCGTCGTCGGCCCCAAGGAGCACCTGCGCACGACCGGCCTGACCGCCGACCAGACCAACTGGCTCATCGATCCGCCCACGCAGCCACGGCTGTGCCAGGTCAAGATCCGCTACAACAGCCCGCCGGTCGCAGCCACCGTGCAGGTGACCGGCGACGACACGCTGGCGGTACAGTTCGCGCAGCCGCAGTTGGCGGTCGCGCCCGGCCAGGCCGTGGTCTGTTACGACGGCGACCACCTGCTGGGCGGCGGATGGATCCGGGAGAAAGTGCAAAATGCAAAGTAGAAAGTGAAAAGTGGCTCAGAGCCGCGCGGCGTAAGCCCGCGGCGGCTGGTCCGCAGGCTTACGCCTTGCGGCTTATACTTTACACTTTCAACTTGGACTCTCCCCTTGCAATCCATCCTCACCGACCTCAACATCCGCCACGAAACCGACATGCCCCTGGGTCCGTTGACCTGGTACGGCGTGGGGGGGGCCGCCCGCGTGCTGGCGCATCCTTCCAGCGTGCAGCAATTGGCGGCCCTGGTGGCACGCTGTCACGACCTGAGCGTGCCTATCTACGTGCTGGGCGCCGGCGCCAATGTGCTGGTGGCGGACCAAGGCGTGCCGGGCATCGTCATCCGCCTGGATGATCCGTGCTTCAAGCAGTTGCGCGTGGACAAGACGCTGGTCGCCGTCGGCGCCGGCTATGACCTGGCGCGGCTGGTGCTGGAAACCGCCCGGCAGGGGCTGGCCGGCCTCGAGTGCCTGGCGGGCATCCCGGCGACCGTCGGCGGGGCCGTACGCATGAACGCCGGCGGCGCCTTTGGCGACATCGGCCGATCCGTCGCACGCATCCAGGTCATGGACCAGACCGGCCAAGTCTACTACCGCGACCGCGACGATCTGGTCTTTTCCTATCGTAAGACCAACATCGCCGCCCGCTTCATCATCGAAGCCGAACTGGAGCTGACGCCCGAAGACAGTGAAGCGATTCTCAAGCGGGTGAAGGAAATTTTCGCCTTCAAGTCCGCCTCGCAGCCATTGCGCGAGCACTCGGCCGGCTGCGCGTTCAAGAACCCGCCCCCGGAAGTGGGCCTGTCCGCCGGCCAGCTCATCGACCGGGCCGGACTCAAGGGCTACTCGCACGGCAAGGCCGAAGTCTCCGACCATCACGCCAACTTCGTCATCGCCCACCCCGGCGCCACCGCCGGCGACGTCATCGCCGTGATCAACCACGTGCAAAGCGTCGTCGCCGAACGCTTCGGCGTGCAGTTGGAGCGCGAAGTGGTGATCTGGCCCTGAGGCCGCAAGTTACCCTTGTTCGCCAGTAACTTATAGATTACAATTCCCGGAATGGAATTACGCCGTTACGTCACCGAATCCGGCGACGACGTGGTCGGCCAATGGCTTGCAGAATTGCGTGACGCGCGGGCAAGAGCCAAAGTGCTGGCAAGATTGGCGCGGCTGGCCAGGGGAAACTTTGGCGACTGCAAGCCGCTGCGCCAAGGCGTGTACGAACTGCGCATCGATTGGGGGCCGGGTTATCGCGTGTACTACGCCCAACTTGGTTTGACCTGTGTGCTACTCCTTTGCGGTGGCGACAAACGCAGACAGGCGGCGGACATCCGGCGGGCAGTCGAGTACTGGGCCGATTACCAGCGCAGGAGAAAGCAGCCATGAAACGCCAAACCAGCATTTCGCACGACGAGGCGGTGATCCGCGAGCTGCGCCAGGACCCGCAACTGGCGGCGGAGTATCTCAAGGCGGCTATGGAGGACACCGACGACCCCACGGTGCTCCTGATCGCATTGCGGCACATCACCGAGGCTCGTGGCGGCGTCGCCAAGGTCGCCAAGGCCGCCGGCATCGAGCGCGAAAGCCTTTATCGCGCGCTGTCCCCACGTGGCAATCCCCGCTTCTCAACACTCGTGCGGGTGACCAAAGCCATGGGGTTGAAATTAACGGTCGAGGCAGCCTGAACTCGCTCCCATTCACCGTTCTTAGCCGCCCCTTTCGACTCAATTTCACGGTATAATATGGGACTCGTTTTGACGCACCGATTTCATGGAGTTGATCGATGTCCACCGCTACGCACGCATCCGCCGGTTCGCAGGTTCGCCGGGCCGCCAGCGCCCCCAATGTCGCCATCGTCGGCGTCACCGGGGCGGTGGGCCAGGAGTTCCTGCGCGTCCTGGAGCAACGCAACTTCCCCTTCGCCGAGTTGACCCTGCTGGCCAGCGCCCGCAGCGCCGGCAAGGAAATCACGTTCCGAGACAAGACATACAAGGTCCAGGAATTGACCGAGGCGAGCTTCAAGGGGGTGGACCTGGCGCTGTTTTCCGCCGGCGGATCGATCAGCAAGAAGTTCGGTCCCATCGCCGCCGACGCCGGCTGCGTGGTGGTGGACAACAGCTCGGCCTTCCGCATGACCCAGGGCGTGCCGCTGGTTGTGCCGGAGGTCAATCCCGAGGCGGTCAAGGGTATCAGCGTCGGCAGTGGCAAGGGTGCGATCATCGCCAATCCGAACTGCTCGACGATCATCGCCCTGGTGCCGGTGACGCCGCTGCACCGGGCCGCGGGCGTGCAGCGCATGGTGGTGAGCACCTATCAGGCCGCCAGCGGCGCCGGGTACGCCGGCATGGTGGAGCTGGAGGAGCAGACGCGCGACGTGCTGGCGGGCAAGGCGGCGCAGCCCAGGGTCTTCGCCCAGCAGTACGCCTTCAATCTCTTTTCGCACAATTCGCCGATGGAAGACAACGGCTACAACCAGGAAGAGATGAAGATGGTGCGCGAGACGCGCAAGATCTGGGACCATCCGCACGTGCGCATCGCGGCGACCTGCGTGCGTGTGCCCGTGCTGCGGGCGCATGCCGAGTCGATCAGCCTGGAGTTTGACCGGCCCATGACTGAGGAGGAGGCCCGCGACATTCTGAGCAAGGCCCCGGGCGTGTCGCTGATCGACGATCGCAAGAACAACCGCTTCCCGACGCCGCTGGATGCGACGCACAAGGATGACGTGTACGTCGGGCGCATCCGTAAGGACCTGTCGCTGGACGACGGTCAGCCGGCTACACGGGGCTTGAATATTTTCGTCTGCGGCGACCAGTTGCGCAAGGGCGCCGCCCTCAACGCGGTGCAGATCGCCGAACTATTGCTCAAGTAGCGCCCCGCACGAAAGCCCGGCCGCTCCCGCGGCCGGGTCTACGCCACCGGACGCCCCCGGACACCACGGCGGCTGCACATCCTCCGGTCACTCGATAAACTGTTGCTCATGTCGATCCGCCTTCACCATCCACTGACGCATCGCACCCTCGCCTTGGCGGCGCTGCTGGCCGCGGCGCTGCTTTCGGGCTGCCAGAGCAGCGGTTCGGATGATGAGTCGATCCTGGCGCCTCTGCTCAAGCAGATAGACCTGGTCCCGATGTCGCCGGGGCAGGCCGCGCGCGACGCCTTTAACCGTTACGACGCCGACAAGCGCCGCAACGGCGTGTCCATGCTCTCGGCGTCGCCCTTCGGCGGCCAGACGCCTTACGTCAACATGTATCGCCTGCGTGCCAACGACCCGGACGCCACCGTGCGTGCCGCGGCCATTAAGGCCCTGGGCCTGCATGGCAATACGCAGGATATGCCCATCTTCCTGCACTACCTGGACGCCGTGGTCGAGCCCGTGTCGTTTGTCCGCTGGGAGTCGGCGCTGGCGCTACAGAAGATTCACAGCGACGACGCGGTGGCGCCGCTGATCAAGGCGACCCAGGATCTGGACGCCGACGTGCGCATGGCGGCGGCGACAGCACTGGGCCAGTATGCGCAGGCACGCGTCTTTCAGGCGCTCATCGGGGTGTTGGACGATGCGGACTACGGCACGGTGGCGGCGGCGCATGATTCGCTGGTCACGCTCACCGGTTACGACTTTGGCCATGACGGGTCGCTCTGGCTGATCTGGGCGGAGAAAAACCAGGGCAAGCTGTTTGAGCATCGTCAGCAATACGTGTGGCTGCCGTTCCAGCGGCCGCCGCGCTGGTATCAGCGGCCGATGTTCTGGATCGACGCGCCGCCGCCGGAGCCGCGCGTTCCGGTGGGGATGGATGGGCAGGGATGACGACCCGCGGCATGTTCACTTAAGTGAGCATGCCTCACGCGCGACTCAACTCTCGGCCCGGCGTGCCCACTCTTCTTCCAACGGCGTCAACTCTGCCGTCAGTTTCGCCCGCTGATCCTGCAATTGCCTGACCTTGCCGCCTTCGCGGTAAACCTGCGGGTCAGCCAGTTGCGCATCGATGCCGGCCTGCTGCTTCTCGAGCTTGACGATGCGTTCTTCCAGCGCCTGCTGACTCAACTTCGCCAGCGCCGCTGATCCCGTGGCCTTGACCGTCTTTACCGGCGCCCGCTTGACCGCTTGCGGTTTAGCATCGGCCTTGACCGCCGGCCGCGCCTCGCCGCTCGCTTGCGCCGCCGCTTTGGCCGCCGCCTCGCGCTGCATCGTCAGGTATTCGCTGTACGTCCCCAGAAAGTGCCGGGCGTTGCCATGCCCATCCAGCACGAGCAACTGACTGACCGTGTTATCCAGCAGCCAGCGATCGTGCGTGATCAGGAGCAGCGTGCCGCCGCCGCTGAGGTTCTGGCCAAACCCCGACTGTTCTGAGGTGAACTGAAGCAGGGCTTCTTCCAGCCGCTCGGCGGCGGGAATGTCCAGGTGATTCGTCGGCTCATCCAGCACCACCAGGTTATGCCCGCCGGCCATCAGCCCGGCGAGCACCGCCCGGCTGCGCTCGCCGCCGCTGAGCATCTTGAGCACCTTGTCCTGATCGTCCCCGCTGAACAGGAACGCGCCCGCCAAGTCGCGCGCCGCCTGCTCCGACCCCATGCCCTGCGAGCCGCCCATCACATATTTGCGCAGGTGATCGACGACCGTCACCGACTGGTCCACATGGTCGTGCGTCTGGCGATAGTGGCCGACGCTGACCGAAGCGCCCAGGCGCACCTTGCCGGCATCAGGTTCCATGGTGCCCAGCAGGCAATTGACCAGCGTGGACTTGCCCGCGCCGTTGGGGCCGATGACGCCGATGCGGTCGCCGCGCTTGACCACCACGGACAGCTCGCGGAAGAGCACCTTGTTGTCGTAGGCCTTGGTGATGTGATCAGCTGAGGCGACAAGATCGCCGCTGCGCTGCGCCGGCCGCAGTGACAGATTCATCACGCCCTGGCTCTTGGGCGCCTCGACCAGTTCATCACGCTTGTACCGCTCCAGCCGCTTCTCGCGCCCCTGCGCCTGGGCCGCTCGCTGGCCGGCGCGATAGCGATCGATAAACGCCTGCTCGCTGCGGATACGCTCACGCTGCTTGTCATAGACGCGCTGCTGCGCCAGCCGGCGCTCGGCCCGCAGATCCAGATACTTGTGATAGTTGCCTGGGTATTCCTCGAGCTTGCCCTCGTGCAGCTCGACGATCTTGGACACCGCGCGGTCCAGCAGCCAGCGGTCGTGGCTCACCAGCAGCACCGCGCCGTTGTAAGTCGCCAGGAACTGCTCGAGCCACTCACGCCCGGCGATGTCCAGGTGATTGGTCGGCTCGTCCAGCAGCAGCACCTCGGGCTGGGAGAGCAACAGTTTCGCCAGCGCTAGCCGACCGCGCTGCCCGCCCGACAGGTCGCGCACGCGCACGCCGAAGAATTCGTCGGTCAGGCCCACGCCGTGCAGAATCGCGTCGATCTGGTGGCCCACCGCGTAGCCGCCGGCCGCCTGCACCCTGGTCTCCACCTGCTCGTAGAGCTTGAGCAGCTTGTCCAACTCATCCCCCTGGGCGTCGCTCATCTGATGCGTGACGGCCTCCAGCTCCTCGTGCAAGGCGTGCAGGTGGGCGAAGGCCTTTTCCGCTTCGTCGCGCAGGGTAGCGTCGGCCTCCAGCTCGGGGTCCTGGCTCAGGTAGCCCACGGTGGCGCCGCGGGCAAGCTGAATCTGCCCGGCATCGAGCTTGAGATTGCCCAGGCCCGCCACCACCTTCATCAGCGTGGACTTGCCGCAGCCGTTGCGGCCGACCATGCCCACATGATCGCCCGGGTCCAGCGTCAGATTCACGCCGTCGAGAATCACGCGGTCGCCGAAGGATAGCTGAAGATTGGCAAGACTTAGCAGGGCCATGGGGGCAAGAGTGTAGTCGATACCGCGCCGAGATTTCTACGGGGAACTCTGATTTAACCACCAAGACACCAAGGACACCAAGAAGAGCGGCTTTTTTTCCGGGGCATCTGAAAAACCTCCGTCAATCCCCGGCATGCCACGCTTTGGGGGCTTGCCGGGGATTCTGACGCGGGTTATTCAAAGACCCCCGTTCATGAATTCCTTGGTGTCCTTGGTGTCTTGGTGGTTCAATCCGGTTTTTCAGAGGTCTCTACCCCGCCTCCTCAATCGTATACAACCACCACCGCGCCTTGGCGGCGTGCCCGCCACCGCCGCGCCGCGCCTGCCGCTCAAAGTAAATCGTCATGATCGGCCCGGCGGCCATTGTCGGTGAATCGAGCCGTATCGTCCGCACCCGCCACCAATGCCGCCGCAGATACATCTCCCCGCTGCCGCCTTCGGGACTGCTCGTCACCCAAGCCTCCTCGACCTCGACCACGCGATATCTTCGCCCGCGCCACGCAAACTCGCCAGGCAACCCCGCTTCGCCGCGCGCCATCGCCGTAGCGTCAAACGTGGCCGCGACAGGCTCAATCGCGTCGCTGATGAATTGCGGTGTGGACATGGGTAGTCGCAAACCGTGGATCATATCGAATGCTGGAGAGACTGCGGCGCATTGGAAAATACGGGCTTTGCCTTCCACTGGTCGATACTCAAGAAGCGCTTGCCAATTGTATTGAGTTCGGTTATTGTAAGGTATAAGTATGGCTCAGGAATCCGCCATTGAGTGGACGGAATCGACGTGGAACCCCGTGGTGGGTTGCACGAAGGTCAGCAGCGGCTGTGCGCACTGCTATGCCGAGCGGATGGCCAAGCGACTCGTGGCCATCGCCAAGGCCGCCGAGTCGCGCGGCCAGAATCCGGGGCGGGCGGCGAATTACGCCGGAGTCATCGACAATCGCGGGCGGTGGAATGGCCGCGTGTTCCTCGACGACAAAGCGGTGGATGATCCGCTGTCATGGCGATTGCCGCGGGTGATCTTCGTCAACTCGATGAGCGACCTGTTTCACGAGGATGTGCCGCTGGATTTCATTCGCCGCGTGTTCGAGGTCATGAACCGCTGCCCGCAGCACACGTTTCAGGTGCTGACCAAGCGGCCGCACATTACGGCCCGATATGCCGCCCGGCTGCACTGGACACCCAATATCTGGATGGGCACGAGCGTGGAGAATCTCGACGCCGTTCATCGTGTGCATGAGTTGCGCCAAGTGCCGGCGAAGGTGCGATTCCTTTCCGTCGAGCCGTTGCTGGGGCCAATCCCACGGCTGCCGGTGAAAGACATCCACTGGGTGATCGTGGGCGGCGAGAGCGGCCCAGACGCTCGGCCGATGCACGAGGCATGGGTCACCCAAATTCACGAACGCTGCCAGCGTTACGGCGTCCCGTTCTTCTTCAAGCAGTGGGGCGGCGTGAACAAGAAAGCCACCGGCCGCGAGATCGACGGCCGGACTTGGGATGAGATGCCCGCACAGCTAGGAGCAGTGTGACTGTGTCAGAGATCGTTGATTTCTTCGATGCCAAGTTTCCATGGTCAAAGTATAAGGACCTAATCCTCGACTACTATCTGCGACCTTACTTGGCTAAGGTTGCACGTCTACGTAAGCCGATTGCGGTGGTTGATTGTTTTGCAGGGCCTGGGCGATTCAAAGACGGCAATAGCGGTAGTCCGCTTATTATTTCTCACCACCTTATGGAAGCCAATCAGAGGGGGACTGAAGTACTAGGCGTCTTTGTCGAGGAGAATGAGACCCTGTTTTCGAGGCTAAAGGAAGCAACTCGTGACTTAGCGATACCTCATCGGCTTCTTCACGGCGATTTTCATCAACATGTTGATGATATTGTCGAACTCACTCGCACTCATAGTGTCTTCCTGTATCTTGACCCCATCTTTCCCGGTGACCTTCGGTTTGATGATCTTGCAGCGGTCTACCAGCAATTGAGATCGGGCGTAAGCGTCGAGGTGCTCGTAAACTTTATCAGCCCCGGCTTTGTTAGGCGTGCACAGGGATTGCGTCCACGAGCGTTCACGGGCTGCTCGCTATACCGCGTATCAGGCCGCGAGAGTGACTTGGGGCGCTTGGATCCCGAAAACAAAGAAGTGATCGAATGTAATCGAATTGCTGGTGGAGATTACTGGCAGAACATTGTCTTTGACTCGACGTTATCTCAAGCTGATCGCGTTGAGGCAGTCGCGACTGAATACGTAAATCGGCTTCGCCGCCGTTGGTTTCCGTACGTAATTAAGTATCCGATTCGGGAGAAGTACGAATACGATGTTCCCAAGTATCACCTCATCTTCGGTTCGCGCAGTACAGATGCCGTTGAATTGATGAACCGAGCCATGGTCACTGCGCGTCGTGAGTTTGTTGGCGCACAATTTGTTGACGGGCAGCTATTCGCAAACGAGCCGGCTCAGGAAGTTATTGACGAATCGGCCGTTTCTCGCACGGTCATTGAAGTCATGAGTCGCATTGGAGTTCCGACGACTTGGAAGGAACTCCGTGTTGCGGCAATAATCCAGGAGCCGTGTCGATACACTGAAAGCGATTGGAATCGTGGAATCAAGAAAGCTGTTGCTGCGGGAAAGATTCAAGCGTCCGTCGATGGCTCACGCATAGTTGATGACGCCCAACTTTGGGCGAAGAACACATAGCCCTGTGGCGGCACTAACTTTATGTGCTAACTCCACCCATCCCCCGTCCGGCCGATAATGCTTGCAGGATGTTTCCACGCCGTACTCTGGTCATTCGGTTGGCTCATGGACTGCGTTCCGACGCGGTGGGGGACAGTCATGTCTGGCCGTTGGTCACGCCTAATTTCCGCAAGCTTGCCGGGCGCAGCCATCGGCTGGTAGGCATCAGCGCCTGCCCGGCGGATTGGGGCGGGATGACCAGCCCTGCTCACCGGGTTGCACGCGCGGCAGCATGGATTTGTCGAGCCTCAGGCGCGGCTGGCGGCCAGCGAGGGTTGGGTGCATAGCCTGCGGCCCGTTGATCGCTTGTTGGGGCCCCAAGCTCCTGGGCGGAAGCCGGGCTCTAAGCAAGAACCACATACTCAAGCTTTCGCAGCAATGTGGTGTCAGTCCCGCTGTGCTTTTCTGAAGTTGTGATCTGGCCCGTGCGGTGACTGCTGGCAATCAGTCAGTCGTTCGGCTACCCATCGGCACCTCTTGCTGTTCCAGCATCTTCACGAATTCCAGCATAGCCCCAGCGTGATCGGTTGCCGGTGATCGCCACAGGACGTGCTGCGATGCACGCTGATGTGCTTTGGCGGGCTTCCCCGGCCCGTTCGCTGGCATGGTCTTGTTGAGCATGGCGTAGTTGATGTTACTGCCATAGGCCCGGTTCACTGCATCCAGATAGACTTGCCAGCCATCGCTGGTTATGTCCATCCATTTTCAATCTCTACCTATGCAAGAACCGGATGAGCCGTGTTTCTGGCCTCTGACTCACTGCCTCCTTGCCTTCCCTGATCGTGTATGCTGTGCGTCATGGACCTCAAGCCCACGATCACGTACGACGATTTTGCCAAACTCGACCTGCGCGTGGCGACGATCATCGCTGCCGAGCCGCATCCCAATGCCGACCGCCTGCTTAAGCTCCAGGTCGATCTGGGTTTCGAGCAGCGGCAGATCTGCGCGGGCATCAAGCAGTTTTACGACCCGGCAACGCTGGTGGGCAAACAGGTGATCATCATCGCCAACCTGGCGCCGCGGGTGATCCGTGGCGAGCAGTCCAATGGGATGATGCTGGCCGCCAGCACCGCCGAGGCCGATGCCGTGCAGGACGTGGTCGTGCTCACGCCGATGAAGCCGGTGCCGGTGGGGTCGAAGGTCAGTTGATTGTCGAAGAACCAAGTACGAAGTACGAAGAACGAAGATTCGTGTTAGCCCATGCACCAGCGGTGCGGGCGCGAGGTCACGTCACCCCGACTGCGACTGATCGTCCTCGGGCTTTTGGGTCTCACTCTTTTCCTCCTCCGTCGATCCGCCGACCTCCGCATAGCTCGTGCGCTTCTTGAGCGTCTCGATCAGCAGCGGCTGGGACGGCCGGCCCTCGAGCATCGTCAGATACGTGCCCACCGCGGCGCTGGCTTCGTTACGCGCCTGCTTGAGATACTCATTCCTGGTCAGGGGGCGCACGTCCTCCAGCACGGTCAGATACACGGTGAGCCGCTGATCCACCGGGATCGCATCGGCACGCTGTTCCTGCGGCAGGTTCTTCACCGGGCCCTGGTCGGCCACCTGCTCCACCAACTTGAACACCGCATCGACAAAGGCCTCGCTGGCGCCGATGCCGGGCACCTGCGGCGCCTTGGCGCCCTGGCCGGTCAGTTCCCGGCGGGTGAACAGGCCGCTGTCGATCACCGTGGCGCTCTGGTCGTTGGCCAGGTCCTTGAGCGGGCGTTGCTGCGCCATGTCGCGCCACTTGGGCAGTTCCGCCAGCAGCAGGCGATAGGCCATGAGTTGCCGGGCGTTGTACTCGACGTCGGCGCGGGCCTCGTCGAGCTTCTCGGGCGTGCGCGCCGGTTCGCCGGCGGTGAGGCGGAAGACCAAGCGGTCGCCGCTCCTGTTGACCATCGGCTGACTGGGCGCGCCCACCTGGAGGCGCATGGCGATGAGGGGGTTGTCGTCCGCCGGCGCCAACTCCTTGGCGCTCATGACATAGGGCACGAAGCGCGGGGCGTTGGCGCCGGCGCCCGCCAGCATCTGGCTCTCCCCGATCTCGCGCAGGTTCGTCAGGTTGGAGCGGTCGAGCCACTGCTCCAGTCGCACCACGCTGGCCAGCACGCCGTAACGCTGCTGCAACTCGCCCGCCACTTCGCTCAGGGCGCGCGGCTGCCAGCCCCTGGATAGGTCCTTGTACCCGTCCTTGTCCGGCTGGGTCGTGACGTTGATCGACAGCAGGCTCTGGGCGTCCTTGATCATGCGGTCGCCCAATTGCTCGGCACGCTGGGCACGCAAGGCTGCGCGAATCTGATCGCGCACCTCGCCCCAGGGTTGAACGAAGGTCTTGGGCGCTTCGTCGGCCTCGCCTGGTTGCGTCGTAGGCAGCGTCGAGGTGAACTCGTCTTTGTGCTTGTTGTAGTAGTCGTAGGCGTCGGCTTCCTCGACCTTCACGTGCTTCTCGAGCCGATCCAGCGGCACTGACAGGTACTCGAGCTTGACCCGGTCGGGCCGGCGGTAGCCAAAGCCGTAGGGCTTGCCTTCGCCCGCCAGGTCGCTCTTGTGCTTGTCAAAAAGCTCCTGCATCAGCTCGGCCGAGGGCTTGTCCACTTCGGTCATGAAGCGGTAGTACGTCACCGGCACCGCCGATACCCGGGCCCGCGCCAGGGCATCGAAGATGAAGTGCTTCAACGCCGGCTCGCTGATCCGCGGCGGCGCCTGGCGGGCGATCAACAACCCCGTACGCTGCGACATGTAGATCTGGTTGAGCAGATTCAGCGTCATCTCCAACTGCTGCATGTTGCGTGCGTCGCCCTGGGTGAACTCCTGAAGCTGCTGGTAATAGGAGTAGTCCAGTTGCGAAAGGCTGCGCAGGTACTCGGCGCGCTCGACGGGCGGCTTGATGCGCAGGCCCGATACCAGGTCCGCGTAGATCTGCGAGACGGCCCAGTGGGCAAAGGCCTGGCGGACCATGTCCGCCGGGATGCCCAGCCGCTCACGCAGTTGCGCCAGCGCCGCATCATCCAGCCCCAGGGTCTGCATGATCAGGCTGACCTCGGCGTCGCTCACGTCCAGGCCCATGCGCGCCGCGTCGCGCTGCATCAGCACCCACGCCAGGCTGGCGTCGCCCCGGTCGTCCAGGGTCGGGTCGTAGCTGCGCAGCACATCCAGTTCACTGCGCGCGGTGTTGAGCTGGGCCTGGGTCACCTTGTCGCCAAAGGCGTAGCCGAGGGTGACATTGGCCACGCCGCCGCCGCCGCCGCCCCCCAAGTTCGGCAGCAGAAAGACGATCATCAGCAGCGATCCGCCGACGGCCAGCAGCCACTTGTTGTACTTGCGGAAGAACTTGAACATGAAAGCGAACTCCGAGGTTCCGTGACTGTCCCATGAATGGCGTCGATCACGACGACGCGAGTCCGTCAGTATAGTTGTTTGGCGTTTCCCACGCGCCTCTGGCGTTCGCACTTGCATTCCCATGCGAGAAAGCTGAAACTGCTGGCCATGAGCGCCAAACAATGGATACGCTTGGCGGTGATCGTGGTCGCGGCGACCCTGGGCCTGATCATCATCTTTCAGAACTGGCAGCCGGTGGAAACCTACCTGCTCTGGTTCCAGTTCCGCGGCCCCCTCATCGGCACCCTGGTGCTGGCCATGCTCCTGGGCTTCATTCTCGGCCTGACCCTGCCGGGCCTGCTCAGGTGGCGGAAGAAACCGTGACAAGGTGACAAGGTAACGGGGTGACAAGGTGATGGAGTTTCTCTGGCTCCCTCACCTTGTCACCTTGTCACCCCTTCACCTTGTCATCCTTCGTTTTCCGCCGCGTCACCAAGGATGGCATAAGCCACGTGGGTGATGTGGCTGTTGACGCGGCGCAGGTAGGTCAGCAGGTCCAGGTGGATGGCGCTGGTTTCCTGGCTTTCAGCCAGCCCCTTGTTGAGCCGCTGGAAGTGGCGGTCACGCAGTTCGTCTTCCAGTTCATCCAGGCGGCGCTTGTGACGGATGAGCTGGCGGGCGAGCATGGGGTTGCGCGTGGTCGAGGCCGTCTCGGCGATGACCATGTTCTCGCGCACCTTGGCGCAGAAGTCGTCCAGTTCCTCCTTGCCGGCGGGGGAAAACTCGGCGCGGCTGCGGATCTTCTTGAGCACCAGTTGCACCAGATTCTTGTCGATGATGTCGCCCACGGTCTCCAGTTCGCTTAAGTGGCGAAGCTGGCGGATCTGAAGGTCGGCGCCTTCCTTGTCAAGGTCGTAGCCCGACAGGCGGGTGAGGAAATGCTTGATCTGCATGTCGAGCTGATCGACCAGGTCGTCGCGCTGGCTGACTTGCTCGGCCAGTTGCGGGTTATTGGTGTTCAGCGCTTTCCAGGCGTCGGCGAGCATGGAGCGGACGATCTCGGCCACGCGGGTGATCTCGCGGGCGCTCTGGCCCAGCGCCAGCGAAGGGGAATCGACCTGGCTGGCGTCGATATAGCGTGGGGCAAAGGCGTCTTCCTCGGCCTGTTCGGGGATGAGCAAACCCGCCAGGCGCACCAGCAGGTCGATCAGGGGCAGGCCGACCAAGGCCATGGTGAGATTGAAGCCCAGGTGGGCATAGGCGATGCGGTTCTCGCCGGTGGCGGCGGGGATTTCCGTGAGCAACCTGGCCAGCGGTTCGAGGAAGTAAAGGAAGAGGGCGACGACCAGGGCCTCGGAGATGAGCACGGCAAAGGCCAGGCGGCGTGATTCGAGCTGTTGCCAGCCGGCGATGAGGGTGGTGGTGGCGATGCCGAAGTTAGCGCCGGCGACGACGGCGATGGCGGGTTCCAGGCGGTCGATGTGGCCGGCGATGAACAGGCCGATCACCAGGCCGATGGTGGCGGTGGATGACTGGAGCAGGACCGCCAGGATGGCGGCGCACAGCGCCAGGACCATGGGGTGATTGGCGGCGATGGCGATGATTTTTTCCACGTCGCCGGTGGGGTCGATGCCGCCGGCGCCGCCGGGGCCCTTGATAATGCCCACGCCCATGAAGATGAAGCTCAGGGCCAGGAGGACCTGGCCGATGCCGCGTGGCGTGGTGCGGCGCGAGAAGAGGAACAGCAGCGTGCCGGCCAGCAGCAGCAGGGGGGCGTACTGCTCGAGTCGGAAGGTGATGAGGATAACGGTGACGGTCAGTCCGATGTGCACGCCGTAGAGCATGGCGAGCATCTGCCGTGCCGAGGCGTGCTTGGCCTGGACTGCCTGGACCGCCAGGAGACTCATGGTGGTGGAGGACGGCGCCAGCACCGCCAGTCCGACGCCCGAGCCGAAGGCGGCGATACGATTGCCGGTGAGGCGTTGGACCCAATGGCCCAGCCGCGGGCCGAACAGGCGATCCAAGCCCTTACGAAGGTAGCGGATGGCAAACAGGATCAGCGCCACGCCCCCGGCGATGGTGAGCAGCATTAACATTGTTAGGAAGTGTACATCCGCCCGGCAAGAGCCGCACGGACAGCAGCGGCGACACCGAGTCCCATACGCTGATGCAAACGTGCGTTGGTGGGCCTCGCGGACTCGGCCCACCCTGCCTCTGCATCATCCGACCAACATGGCCGGGCTAATAAGACAGCCCCTACGACAATTTGCCTTCGGGCTTGGGCAGCGGCTGGTGCTTGCGGCGTTTGCGCTCGTCCAGCTCCAGGTCGCCGTAGGCGTCCTCGTAGCGCTGGATGGCCTGGGAGAGCGCCATGGCCAGCCGCTTGGCGGCCCAGGGATTCATGAAAATGCGCTGCTCGACCTGCATGACGGCACTCTTGGCGCCGGTGGGCCGCAGCGGACCGGAGAAATCCAGGACGATCTCCTCGGCACTACCGCCGACGCGGACGAGGGTGCAGTAACTCACCGGTGCGTCGCTGTCATCGACCTGGATTTGGATTTGCTGGCCGCCGGCGGCGGTGGAGTCGAGTGTTTCGCTGCCGAAGTCTTTGGACACGTTCAGGCCCCTTTCGTTGTGAGCGGATGAATGAATTCCTATGGGGAAACCCACGATTGCCATCGTAGCGACTCTGGCGGCGCTTGACACGCGGGGCATTTTTGCGGCCGCCTTCCTTCAACCGCCGATCTATCAGCCGTGAAGCATCCCATGTTCAGGGTGATGGTGCTGGCGGGTGGACCGGACCGCGAGCGTGCCGTGAGCGAGGCCTCGGGCGCCCAGATCGCCCGGGCGCTCCAGGACATCGGCCACGAAGTGCGTCTGCGCGACATTCTCCCCGATGACCTGTCGGCGCTCGATGAGTTTGCGCGCTGGCGCGGTCAGGTGATCTTCCCGATTCTGCACGGCGCCTGGGGCGAGGGTGGCCCGCTCCAGCGAATCCTCGACCAGCGCGGGCTGTGCTACGTCGGCTGCCGGGCGCCCGCAGCCGAGTTGTGCATGGACAAGGCGGCGACCAAGGCGGTGCTGGCCAGGCATGGCCTGCCCACGCCCGCGTCGGAAGTGTTGTCGCGGGGGCAGAAGCCCACCCTGGCGCCTCCGCTGGTGATCAAGCCCCTCGCTGATGGCAGCAGCATCGACGTGGTGATCTGCCGGTCGGCGGCGCAACTCGACACCGCCCTGGCGGATGTCATGACCCGCAATGACCGCGTGCTCATCGAGCAGTTCATCCAGGGCAAGGAACTGACCGTCGGGGTGATCGGGGTCGGCGATCAAGGCGGGATCGACAGTCGGGGCCATCCGCGATGCCCAACCTGTGGCTACGACCTGCACGGGAACGATACGGGCATTTGCCCTGAGTGCGGCGCGGTGGTGGATGTGGGGGATGATCCGCAACGGATGATGAGCCTGCCGCCGATCCAGATCATTCCGGCGACGGAGTTTTACGACTATGAGGCCAAGTATGTGCGTGACGACACGCAGTACCTGTTTGACTTTGGCGCTTCGCCGGCGGTGATGGCGGAGTTGGGCCGATTGGCGCGGGAGACTTGCCGGGTGCTGGGTGTGCGGCATCTGTGCCGGGTGGACCTGTTCCTGGACGCCGGCGATCGGCCCTGGATTATCGAGGTCAACACGCTGCCGGGGTTCACGACGCATTCGCTCCTGCCCAAGGCCGCGGCCCGAGCCGGGGCTCCGATGCATGTGCTGGTCGATCGCCTCGTGCGTCTGGCGCTGCGGGAGGCGTGAAGAGCGAAGAACGAGCAATGAGGAGCATGGGAGGGAAACGAAGCAGGAGGATGAAAGCCCAGCCGCTCCTGCGGCTGGGATTCCCACCCGCCGGAGCGGGTGGGCTTTCACTGGCGCATTCTCGTTCTTCGTTCCTCGTTCTTCGTTCCTCGGTCCTCGTTCTTCGATTCCCTCCCCGCTTGGCGTCTCGTGCCGCGGGCCGCTATCATGGTGCGTTCGGTCGATGCAGGACGCCAACGGTCCGCGCCGTCCCATGGAGACGCGGTTTGATTAAGAGTAAGTTGCTAATTGCAGTCAGTTCGCCCTGGGCGAGCGAGAAGTTGATGGCGCCGATGGCCGATCTGGCCAAGCGCATGAACGCCGACGTGCTCGTGGCGCACGTGGCGGAGGTCAAGGAAGAGGACGAAACCGAGGCCGAGTCGCGCAGCCGCGGCGAGCAGACGCTCAAGCTGCTGCTGGACGGGCTCAAGAACCAGGGCGTCAACGCCGAGGGCGTGATCCTTTACTCCGACGACGTGGCCAAGGCGTTGATCAACACCGCCAAGGCGCGTTCCTGCACCATGCTGGTGGTAGGTCTGACGGGCAAGGGCGTGTTCAAGCGGCTCATTGCCGGGGACGTGCCGGGCAACATCATCCGCCAGGCCGACCTGCCGGTACTCATCTGCCCGGCCAACTGGACGGGGTTGATCTAGAACAAACGCTAAACTGTCCGTCATGAAGATCGCGATGGCGCAGATCAATCCGACGGTGGGGGACATTGCCGGCAACGCCCGGCTGATCCGCCAGGCCATCGAGCGCGCCGCCGAGCAAGGCGCCAACCTGGTGATGTTTCCCGAACTGGCGGTGATCGGCTATCCGCCCAAGGACCTGCTGCTCAAGCCGGCGGTGGTCGAGGAAGCGGTCGAGGCGGTGGCCGAGCTGGCGCGGGACTGCACGGAGGTGGCGGCGATCATCGGCTACCCCAGCCCGTCGGGCCACGAGCGGCGCGGGCGCTCGCTCTACAACGCCGCGGCCTTCTGCCACCAGGGCCGTATCCTGCATCGGCACGTCAAGAGTCTGCTGCCGACCTACGACGTCTTCGATGAGCATCGCTACTTCGAGCCGGGGCCGCGCGTCGATCTGACCGAATTTGGCGGTCTGAAACTGGGCATCAGCATCTGCGAAGACCTATGGAACGAGGTGGGCCTGTTTGAACGCCAGCTCTATCACGACAATCCGGTGGACGAGTTGGCGGCGGCGGGGGCGCAGCTCTTCTTAAACTGCTCGGCGTCGCCGTTCACGCTGGGCAAGCACGCCTTTCGCCGCAAGCTCTTTGCCCACATCGCCCGCCGACACAAGCTGCCGCTGTTCTACTGCAATCAGGTGGGCGGCAACGACGAGTTGATCTTCGACGGCAGCAGTTGCGCCTTTGACGCCCAGGGCAACCTCATCGCGCAGGCCAAGTCGTTCGAGGAGGACCTGATCGTCGTCGAATGTCCAATGCCCAATGTCCAAAGTCCTGTTGGCCCAAACACCACCCCCGGGGGCGGTGCGGACGAGACCGCGGTCGCGCCGGACCTCGGCCACAGCCACGCCTCGGACATGCCCGATCTGTATCACGCCCTGGTGCTGGGTTTGCGCGATTACTGCCGCAAGTGCGGCTTTAAGTCGATCGTGCTGGGGCTGTCGGGCGGGATCGACTCGGCGTTGACCGCCGCGCTGTGCGTCGGCGCCCTGGGCAAGGAGAAGGTGCGCGGCGTGGCCCTGCCGTCACGCTATTCCTCGCCGCACTCGCTCAAGGACGCGCGCGACGCGGCGGAGAATCTGGGCATTGCCTTCACGGTGATTTCCATCGCCCCGATGCACGAGGCCTTCGAGCGCGAGCTGGCGCCCCACTTTGAGGGCCGCCCGCCCGACACCACCGAGGAAAACATTCAGGCCCGCGTCCGCGGAGTCACCCTCATGGCGCTGTCCAACAAGCTCGGCGCCCTGCTGGTCACCACCGGCAACAAGAGCGAGATTGCCGTGGGCTACTGCACGCTCTACGGCGACATGGCCGGTGGCTTGGCGGTGCTCAGCGACGTGCCTAAAACCCTGGTGTGGAAGCTGTCGCTGTGGATCAACAATGATGAGGCGTCGCCCCTGCGCCGCCAGTATGGCGGGCCGGTGATTCCCCATCATTCGATCGTCAAGCCGCCCAGCGCCGAGCTGCGCCCCAATCAGACCGACCAGGATTCGCTCCCGCCGTACCACGTGCTGGACGACATCATCGAGCGCTACGTCGAGCGCGACCAGTCGGCACGGATGATCGTGGAGCACACCGACATTCCCGTCCCGGTGGTGCTCAAGGTGGTGCGCATGATCGACCTGAACGAGTACAAGCGCAAGCAGTCGGCGCCGGGGTTGAAGGTGACCGGCCGGGCGTTTGGCTTCGGCCGGCGCATGCCCATCGCGCAGGGTTACGACTCGAGCCGCTCGCTGGGGTCTGCAACAGTGCGCAAAGATTAGTGCGGAACCCACGCCGACGCTGAGCGGCTTTGGGCGAAGCGTCTGGTATAGAGAGACAAGAGAGCAATCATGCCAAAACGTCCCAACCTGATCTGGATCTTCGGCGACCAGCATCGCGCCCAGGCGCTGTCGTGTAACGGCGATGTCAACGCACACACGCCCAACATCGATCGCCTGGCGGTGGATGGCATGTCCTTCACGCAGGCGGTGGCGGGCTGCCCGCTGTCGTGCCCCTATCGCGGATCGTTGCTGTCAAGCCAGTATCCGCACAACGCAGTGCCCGGCCACGAGTACCCGCTGCCGCCGCAGACGAAAACCATCGCGCATGCCTTTAAGGACGCCGGCTATCACACCGCCTGGTTTGGCAAGTGGCACGTGGACGGCTGGCACGAGCGCGACGGCCGGGGGGCGCTGCACCGCATCCTCCCCGAGCGCCGCGGCGGATTCGACCAGTGGCTGGGCTACGAAAACAACAACGCCCAATGGGACTGCTGGGTGCACGGCCACGACGCGGCGGGCAAGGAGATCGAGCACCATCGCCTGCCCGGCTTCGAGACGGACATGCTCACCGGCCTGTTCATCGAGCACCTGCGCCAGCGCGTGCAGCGCCAGGAAGGCCAGGGCGACGCGGCGCAGCCCTTTTTCGCGGCACTGTCGGTGCAGCCGCCGCATGATCCCTATGTGGCGCCGGCACCGTGGATGGGCAAGTACAACCCGGCGGCGATCGCGCTGCGGCCCAACGTGCCGGCCATCCCGCGCATCGTCGAACAGGCGCGGCGTGAACTGGCGGGCTACTACGCCATGATCGAAAACCTCGACCACAATCTGGGCCGCATCGTCGCCGCCTTGCACGAACTGGGCATCACCCAGGATACGCACGTCCTGTTCTTCTCCGATCATGGCGACATGCACGGCTCACAAGGCCAGTTCCGCAAGACCAGCCCGTGGGAGGAGTCGATCCGCGTGCCGTTCGTGATGGGCGGCCCCAGCCGCTACGGCACGCTGACGGGCCGGCGAACGGTGCCGATCAATCACGTGGACGTGGCCCCCACGTCGCTGGGGCTCTGCGGTATCGACAAGCCGCTGTGGATGGCGGGCTACGACTATTCGGGCCACCGCATCCATGGCCGCAAACGCGACAATGAGCCGGACTCGGCGTTCCTCCAACTGGTCGAGCCCACCAGGCACGGCAACAGCATCGACCGCGCCTGGCGCGGCGTGGTCACCCGCGACGGCTGGAAATACGTCTGCCTCGAAGGCCAGCCCTGGCTCATGTTCAACCTCAGCGAGGATCCCTACGAGCAGGCGAACCTGGCGCACAACACGGCGTTCACGGCCGAACGCAAGCGCCTGCACGATCGGTTGGCGCAGTGGATCAGCGACACGGGCGATGAGTTTGCGTTGCCGACACTCCATGCCAAATGAAAGGGGCATGCCTTGGCTTGCCTCACGCCGGTTCGAGGTGCGCGTATTCGATGATCAGCGTCTTGATGCCCGCGCGGTTGAAGTGCACTTGGGCCCGCGCCTGGGCGCCCCAGCCCTGGATGGCCAGCACCCGGCCTTCGCCGAAGACCGCGTGACGCACGTGCATGCCCGCCGCCAGCCCGTCCACGATCGCCATCGCACGACGCTGACGATCCAAGTCGTTCGACTCCATCCCGCTGATGTACTGCTCGTCCTTGGACTGATCCTCGTCCTGCACTTGCTCGTTGGATAGTTCCGCCAGGAATCGGCTGGGGATCGTGGGCATGGTCTGGCCAAAGATGGTGCGATAGCGGGCGTGAGTGAGCATCAAGAATCGCCGGGCACGGGTAATGCCCACGAAGCACAGCCGCCGCTCTTCCTCGGCCTGGCTGGCGTTCATCCGCGCCCGCTCGTGCGGCAGCAGGCCGTCCTCCAACCCGATGATCGCCACCACCGGAAACTCCAAACCCTTGGCGGCGTGCAGCGTCATGAGCGTCACCGCGCCTTGCGCCGAGTTGATCGAGTCCACATCGGCGACCAGACTGATCTGCTCCAGGTAGGCGTCGAGCTTGGCCGCCAGCGTCGGCACCACCGGCTGGTAATCCTCCAGGGCATCGTAATCCTCCTCGAACTGCTGGGCTGAGCTGACCAGTTCACCCAGGTTCGCCAGCCGCTCCTGATCGGGATCGCTCTTGTCGTTGGCGTAGAAATCGTGCAGGCCGGACTCGCGCAGCACCTGATCGACGAAGTTGCGCAGCGAACCACGGGCGAGGCCGGCGGGGGGGACTGGCTCGGCGGCGACGGCCACGCTGCCCAGGCCCGCGGCGACACGCCAATCATCGAGCATCCTGGCAAACGCCTTGACGCTGTTGGCGGCCCGCGCGTTGAGCTGACCCAGCAGCTCGCCCCGGCGAAGCACCTCGTTGGCGGTCGTACCCTGCGCCACCGCCTGCGCCTGGATAAGCTTCACCGTCGTCTCGCTGATGCCCCGCGCCGGGCGGTTGATGATGCGCAGCAGGTTCACTTCGTCGGCGGGATTGGCGATGGCGCGCAGAAACGCCACCGCGTCCTTGATCTCGGCACGCTGGTAAAAGGCCGTGCCCCGGGCAATCTGGTAGGGCACCCCGGCGTTGCGCAGGGCGTCCTCCATCACGCGCGACAGGCTGTTCATGCGGTAGAACACCGCCATGTCGCCCCACGACACGTCCTTCTCGTTATGGAACTCCTGCATCTGTCCGACGATCCACTGCGCCTCGTGCCGCTCGTCGTAGAGCTTGACCACGCGCACGGGTTCGCCGGCTTCGTTGTCCGTCCACAGTGACTTGTGCCGGCGTTGCTTGTTGTTCTGGATCAGCTTGTCCGCCGCCGCCAGGATGGCCTTAGTCGAGCGGTAATTCTGCTCCAGGCGCACCACCGTCGCGCTGGGATAGTGCTGCTCGAATTCGAGGATGTTGCGGATATTGGCGCCGCGCCAACTGTAGATCGACTGGTCGGGGTCGCCCGTGGCGCAGATGTTCTGCTGATCGGGGTTGCCCGACGCCAGGGCGTGGGCGATGACGAACTGGGCGTGGTTGGTGTCCTGGTACTCGTCGATGAGGATGTACTGATATCGCTGGCGCAGGGCAGCGAGCACATCGGCGTGCTGGCGCATGAGCTGCACGGTCTTGATCAAAAGGTCGTCGAAATCCAGGGCGTTGTTCTGCTTGAGAATCTCCTGATACTTGCGATACACCGCCGCGGTATGGCGGGAAATGAAATCGCGGGCATCTTTGGCGAAAGCGTCTTCGTCGATCAGCTCGTTCTTGGCGGTGCTGATGGCGGCGAGCATTTTTGACGGGGGAAAGTTATTGGTGTTAAGCTCGAGCCGGGTGATCGCGTCCTTGACGGCACGCTCCTGGTCGGCGGTGTCGTAGATCGAGTAGCCCCGCGCCAGGCCCAGCTTTTCCCCGTATTGCCGCAGGATGCGCGTGCACAGGCTGTGGAAGGTGCACACGGTGGTGGCGCGAGCCTGTTTCTCGGACATCAGGTGCGCCACGCGTTCCTTCATCTCGCCGGCGGCCTTGTTGGTGAAGGTGATCGCCAACACGTTCCACGGCGCGATGCCGATGCGCAGCACCATGTGGGCGATGCGGCGGGTGATGACGCGGGTCTTGCCCGACCCGGCGCCCGCCAGCACCAGCAGCGGGCCCTGCACGTGCGTCACCGCCTGCCGCTGCGGCGCGGTCAAATCCTCCAGCAGCGGGTCCTGTTCGGTCGTCGAAAGGGTCATGGGAAGATTTTAGCGGGAATGACGAAGGGCGAGGAGGAAGTAGAAAGGGTAAAGTGCAAAGTAGAAAGTAAGAAGGCAAAGCCTATGCGAGGCTCCGCACTTTTCACTTTTTGCTTTCCACCTTTTACTTCAATTGAGGCAGTGCCCTTCGCTGGTGCGTCGGGCCTCGAACTTGCCGGCCAGCGACAGGGTCTGCCGCAGCTCGCCCAACAGGTGCGCCAGCCAGTCGGCACGCGAGAACGGGTCGGCCTCCGCCAGCAGGCGGTAGCGGTCGTCCATGCGGTCGCAAACCGTCATGCCCGCCAGGTCCATCAGCACCGCGGTGGGCAGCTCCTCGCTGAGGCAGTTCTGTAGCGCGCTGACCGATGAGAGTTGCTGAAGCAGCGGATCGTTGAGCAGCTCGGTGAGGCGCTGGCGGTGCTGCGACAGGTCGATCTCCATGGTGGAGCGTTTTTCGGTGGGGCGAAGGATCGCGGTGCGATAGGTGCGGCCCTCGACCTCGCGCAAAATGCGCGCCCGGCAAACGCCCTGGAGCAGGATGTTGTAACGCCCGTCGTCAAGCTGCTCGTGCTTGATGATGTAACCCACGCACACGTGCGGCCGCAACGCGGGCTTGCCCTGGTAATCGCTCTTCCACTGATCACCTTGGAACATGGCCATCGCGATGAGCCCCGCGCTGTCCAGGGCGTCGTGCACCATGTCGCGATAGCGCTGCTCGAAAATGTGCAAAGGAATCGAGGCATGCGGCAAGAGCACGCAGTTAGGCAGCGGGAACAACGGCGCCGGCCGGGCGAAATCAATGGAGATGGTTTCGACCATGGGCAATCATAGGCCTTGCAGAGAGTTTGAACACGAAGACACGAAGGCACGAAGAAGAGGGAAGAAACAGGGATGGACATGATGGACAGGATGAATCAGTTTCAGAAACCTGAAATCATGTCGATGCCTATCAATGTTTCGTCATGTTTTTTCTTCGTGCCTTCGTGTTCAATCCCTTCAGATCTGAAAATCAAGCGGCACTTCGCTCAAGGATGTCTTGGCCCGTTTGCGGTCGGCTTTGTTGCTGACTTTCAGCTCCGGGGGTTTCATGGTGATGGTGGAGCCGGCGGGGACGGAGCTGGTGAGGAAGACCGAGCCGCCGATGGTGGCGCCTTTACCGATGACGGTTTCGCCGCCCAGGATGATGGCGCCGCCGTAGATGGTTACGTCGTCCTCGATGGTGGGGTGTCGTTTGACGCCGCGCCAGCTCTGTCCGCCCTTGGTGGACAGGGCGCCCAGGGTCACGCCCTGGTAGACCTTGACGCGGTTGCCGATCACCGAAGTTTCGCCGATGACCACGCCCGTGCCGTGGTCGATGAAGAACGACTCGCCGATTGAAGCGCCGGGATGCAGGTCGATGCCGGTATCGGCGTGGGCGGCTTCGCTCATGATGCGCGGCAAGAGCGGGACCTTGAGCTTGTGCAGTTCATGGGCGACACGGTGGGTGAAAATGGCGTCCAGACCGGGGTAGCAGAAGATCACCTCATCGATGCAACTGGCGGCCGGGTCGCCGTCGAACCCCGCCTGGGCGTCCAGCGCCAGCAGGCGGCGCAGATCCGGGATGCGCTGGAGGAACTCCAGGGTCAGCTTGTCGGCCTCGCCGTCGAAGTGCTCGCTGCGGTCGCCCTTACGATCGTGCGACATGCGGTTGGCTTCGTAGCGCAGGGCCTCGCGGATCTGCTCGTAGAGCAGGTCGCGCGCTTGCGTGATCAGCTCCCCCACGTGGTAGGCGATGGTGGCGCTACTGAGCCGGGTATCATCGAAAAAGCCGGGGAACATCACTCGGCGAAGCAGCTCGATGATCTGAATCGTTCGCCCGCGATTGGGCAGGAAGGTCGAGTCCAAGTGGTTCGTGCGCGCATCGGCGTGATAGCTGGCGACGATGGTCTCGACAAGCTGGCGGATCTGCGGCGAATGATTGGTCGCTTGGGACATGGGAATATCGTAGCAGGCACGTCTGCGGGCAGACCCGCTTAAGCGGGGCTGCCCCCCGGCCCCCGCGCGCAAAAAAAGACCCGCCGAAGCGGGTCGTATGCAAGTGAGCGTTCCAACCGCGCGGGCCGTTCGAGGAGTTTTGCTCGAACCCCAGTTGAAAGTGGGTGCCTCGCCAGGGCATTCCGACCTTCCACTCAGTGGTGGCTTGATCATCGTGCCTGGAATACTGGCTCCCTTGGGGTTCCTATCGGTTCGAGCAAAATTCACCGTCGTATCGCACCCCGCAGTACGGAAGCTTTATTCACTTGTCACGTGTCCTATTTTACCGTCACGACGCGATCTGTCCAAGACCAAATCGTTGTTAAGCGGTGAATTTTGCCGTTTTCAGGTTTTTCTTGGCCTTAGTCCGAGAATAACGCGCTCAGGTGCTCGACCGCCTTGCGGATGTCGGCGATGCGCGTCTTGCCCGCCTCGCGTTCCACAACCAGGTCGCCGGTGAAGTTCGCCTGGGTCAGCACTCTCACGAACGCGCGCCAGTCCACATCGCCGTCGCCGACGGGCGCCTCTTTGCCCCATTGGCCCGGCGTAGGCGAATGCAACGCATCCTTGAGATGCACCTGACGCACGCGCGGCAGGAGCAAGCGCAGCGACTCCACCGGGTCGCCCATGTTGTAGAGAATCATATTGGCCGGGTCGAAGTTGATCATCACGTTGCGGCGGCCCTGTTGCTCCAGCGCGTCGAGAAAGCTCGACAGTGTCGCGGCGCGCTCCTGACCCGTCTCCAATAGCAGCGTCAGGCCGAGGCCGGCAAAGTGCTCGGTGATCTTGCCGATGCGCTCCAGCAGTTTGTTCCTGTTTGGGTCGGCGGCATCGGCGGGCAGAAAGCCGGCGTGAAAGCTCACCAGCGGCACGTCCCATTCGGCGGCGATGGCGGCGCTCCTGCGCGCAATCTCCCAGTTGGCGGGCCAGTGCTCATCGGGCACGACGCCGCCGGTCTGGCGAATGCTCGCCAGCGTCGAATAGTCCTCGCCCACCGTGCCGAACATGCCCGAGACGATGGTGATGCCCGCGTCGTCGAGCACTTGTTTCGTCTGGCCCCAGAGGTCGGGCTGTGTGGTGACGGGGCGCAGGACCAGTTGCACCTTGCTCAGGCCCAACGCCCGCATCTGGTCGCGCAGGGCCTGGGGGCTGTCCGGGTGGATCGACCAGCTACAGACGCCGAGTTGTTGAGGGGAAAGTGGCATGGGGATCCTGACTTGTGTTTGCTGATGCTTGGAGCCGCTTGCGGCTTGGCGCAAGCGTTGGGATTACGAAGCCTCTGGCCTCACGGGCGGCAGTGCGAAGCCGCAAGCGGCTACTTGGCCGCGGCCTGCATCATCCTGGCGTATTCGATGATCGCCGCCCCCGGCTCATGGCGCGGCGACCAGTTCAGCCCCGCTTCGGTCTGCGCCAGGTCGGCGCAGGTGTAGTCCTGGTAGAACTTGTACGGGTTGTCGATGTAGTCGGGCTCGAACTTGGCGCCCAGCGCCTCGTTGAGCGCCCTGACGATCTGGTTGAAGGTCGTAGCCGCGCCGAAGCCGACGTTGTAGACGCCGCTGCGGGCGCCGTCGTCGGCGGCGGCGAGGGTGGCGTCGACCACGTCCTGCACATAGACGTGATCGCGCGCCTGTTCGCCGGCGCGGAAGATGCGCGGCCGCTTGCCGGCGAGCATCTGCTGCGCCAGTTGATAGATCATGCTGGCCATGTGCGCCTTGTTCTGCTCGCCGGGGCCGAACACGTTGAAATAGCGCAAGCCGATCAGGTGCAGATCAGGATTGGTTTCGAGGGTGTGTCGGTGCAGGTTCTCCATGAGCCACTTGGAAAAGCCGTAGACATTGGCGGGCTGGCCGGCGTCTTGGAGGGTGAAGGGCCTGCGGGCCTCGGTGGCGCCGTTGGCGCGCGTGCCGTAGGTCGCGGCGCTGGACGCCCACACCAGTTTCACCCCGGTTTCCACGGCGATTTGCAGCAACGACTCAAACGGCTCGACGTTCTCGTGAATCATCGTCGCCTGGTCGGCCACCGTGGTGTCGGTGATCGAAGCCTCGTGGAAGATGACATCCGGCTCAAAGTCCTCGGCGATCTGGAAGAGGTCCAGCTCGTGCAGAGGCCGGGCGATGACTTCGCCCTGGAAGATGGTGCCGGTGTCGCCCTCGGAGCAGAGGTTGGCGAAGGTGCCGCTGCGGAAGTCGTCGATGACCAGCACGCGGCTGTCGGGGTAGTCCTGCTGGATTTGCCGCACGAGGTTGGAGCCGATGAATCCCGCGCCGCCGGTGACGATGATGCGTTGCATGGGGACAGTGTAGCGAAGTGGAAAGTGGAAAGTGGAGGGTGGAAGGTGGAGGGTGGAATTCGAGCCGCTTGCGGCTTCGCGCCGGCGCTTGAGCAATCGACGCGTTCCGCCTCACACGCTTGCGCGAAGCCGCAAGCGGCTCAATCCTCAACCTCTCCACCCTCCATGTCACCGCGGTATCGTCAGTTTCATGCCGGGCTTGATGGCGCCGGGGTCGCTGCCCACGGTCTGGCGGTTGGCTTGGTAGATTTTTTCCCATTTCGAGCCGTCGCCGTAGGCTTGCTGGGCGATGGACCAGAAGGTGTCGCCTTGCTTGACGGTGTAGAGGTTGGCCTCGCCAGTCGCCGCAGCCCCCGGCGGCGGCGGTGGGGCGGTGGTGGTGCCTGACGCGGCGGTGTCCTGCGCGGGCTGATCGGCCGAGGGCGGGGCGGGCAGGCGGATCACCTGGCCGGCGCGCAACGACTTGGGATCGACCCACGGGTTGACTTGGGCAATCTGTTCCCAGGTGACCTTCCCGCCATAGAGCTTGCGCGACAGCGTCGCCAACGTGTCCCCAGGCTGGACACTGTACATCAGGTTGCCGTCGGCATCGGTGCTGATCGCGGCGGAGGGCGGATTCTTCGCCGGGCCGTCCTGGCCGCGTTTTTCGGGCGAAAACGGCGAGGCCTTGGGCGCATCAATCAGCAGCGTCACGCCCGGGTCCAGGTCTTCGGCGGCCGTGCGCTGCGCCGACTGCTGCGAGCCCATGGGCGGCTCGATGAACAGAGGTGGCACGCCTTGCCGGACCGCGTCGGCTGCGGGCGTCGGCGGCAGTTGCGCGTCGGCCTGGCGCGGGTCGTCCGCCAGCGGCAAGGGCTGGGCCTCGATAGCGCTGCCGGACAAGGAACTGCCGGGGGCGGACGGGCTGGTGGCGAGCCTCGGTTGCGGCGGCGTGGTCGCCGAGGGCGTCCGGCCGCGCAGCGCGTAGTAGCCGATCACCAGAACCATCAGTGCCAGGGCGGGGATGACGACGACTTGGGTGGATTGCCGCAAGGGTGAACTCTCCAGGTTTTGCGCGGCCCAGCCGCGGCGCTTGGTGGGGAACCCGTTACACTTTAGCCCATGCCAGAGGTTTCGGTGGTGATCTGCTGTGCCAATGTGGCCGATACGCTCGAGGCGGCGTGCCGGAGCGTGGTGGCCTGGGCCGATGAGCTGGTGATCGTGGACTCGGGTTCCGCCGACGCCACGGCCGCGATCGCCCAGCGTTACGCCAGCCGATACGTTGTCGAACCCTGGCGCGGCTACACCGGGCAGATCGAGTTCGGCGTGTCGCTTTGCCGCAACGACTGGGTGCTGGTGCTCGATGGCGATGAGGAGTGCGCGCCGGAGCTGGCGCGGGAAATTCAGCAGCTTGGGGATGACGAGCTGGCGAAGCTCGACCTCATGACGATGCGGCGGGAGACCTACTGCCTGGGACGGCCGGTGCGCTCGTGGCGACCGGACTGGCAGACGCGCCTGATCCATCGCCGGCGCTGCACCTTTGCCGACGAGTTGTTCCACTACCGCATGGTCCCGACGCAGCGGTCCCGGCAGGGCAAGCTGCGCGGCCGGCTGATTCATCGCCGCACCAGTGCCGCCGGATTCAACGATTACTTCGACGCGCGACAACTGGGCAGCCGACTCCAGCTCATCGCCCAGCAGATGTACAAGACCGGCCGACGCTGCCGCTGGTATGACCTGTTCTTCCGGCCTCTCATCGCCGTGTGGAAGTCCTACATCGTCAAGCGCGGCTTCCTCGACGGGATGTTCGGCCTGATGATCGCGGGGAAAATGATGGTCAGCGCCCAACTCAAGTGGGCGGCGCTGTGGGCCTATCAGGAGGCGCAGAACCAGAAGAATAAGCCGGACGCCGGCGGGTGATTGGCGCGGCCCCGCTTAACCCACGGATGCGGGGCTGCTGATGCCCGCCTCCAGCCCCAGACGCTGGTATTGCTCCGGCGGCGCGTCGCACTGACGCATGAGCAGGACCATCTGCTCGGTGAGCCGTTGGGTCACGGCCGCATCCTCGATCGGCGCCGTCTGATGCGGATCGCTGTGCACGTCATAGAGCAACTGGCGGCAGCAATCGGCGTTGAGCCACATCTTTTCCGACGGCACCGACGGATGGGGCTGCCCCGAGCCGATGCGCATGACCCGGCAGCCCTTGGTGAAGGAGAACGGCCCGGCCAATTCCACCTGCGCCAGTTCCCTGGTGTCCAGCCGCGCCGCCATCGTCGCGGGCATCAGCGTGTAGCGGTAGAGCGGGGCGGTCGTTTCCGCCGCGGTGGGCCGCATGTACACATAGCGTCCGTCGGTCACGTTCACCTGCCCGCCGAAGACCCCGAACAGGGCCGCCTCGCGCACCGGCGCATCGCGGGCGACCGTGTCACGCAGCACCTTGCCGGTCATGTCGGCCGTCGCCGGCACGCCGAAGAACTCCAGCAGCGTCGGCCCCAGGTCGATCGCCGGCTGCACCAGCGCATCGCGCCGCTCGCCTTTCTTCCCGCAGCGCGGATCCCACATGAAAAACGGCGTGTGCGCCAACTCCTCGTACCACGGCGTACGCATCTTGGCCCAGTGATCGTGCTCGCCCAGCAGAAACCCGTGGTCCGTCCACACGATCAGCATCGTGTCTTCCCACAGGTTCAGTTGGTCCATGGTGTCGAGCACTTCGCCCAAGTACGAATCGCACATGCTCACCAGGGCCGCATACTCATGCCGCGCGTGCTCGACCTCCTGGGGCGTCTCCTGCACCGGGCGATAGGGCGGCCAGTCAAAGTGCTTGCCCGCGTAGCGCTGGTAGTGCTCGGCGTAGAGGTCCTTGTACTTGCGATGCGTGAAGAATGGCTCGTGCGGGTCGAAGGTCTCGATCTGGAGGAACCAGTTGTCCTGGTCGTGGTTGCGGCGGATAAAGTCGATGCCGGAGGCAAAGGTCTTGGGCTGGGGCTGCTGCTCTTCGCGGCGCATATGAGCGCGATTGACCCAGTCTTGCCGCCAGCGCGGGGTGTCACGGCCGGCCGTCGCGGGTGGAATCGCCGGGTCGCGCACCTGGCCGATCCACGGGTCGCCTTCCTGCCCGCGGGCAAACTCCCAGGAGTTGTACCGGCAGTGATAGTTGGACCCGCCGTCCTCCCAGTAGTGGTAGTGATCCGACGCCAGGTGGGTGTAGACGCCGGCCTGGCGCAGCATTTGCGGCACCGAGTCGTCAAAGGGCTCCAGCGGTCCCCAGGGGCAGTGCAGGAAATTGGGCCGGCCGGTGTGGAAGTCCCGCCGCGCGGGCATGCAGGGCATCGAGCAGATGTAGGACGTGTTGAAGGTCACCGTCTTCTGCGCCAGGCGCTGGAAGTTCGGGGCGTGAACCCAGTCGCAACCGTAGGGCGGCAGCATGTGTCGGTTGAGTGAATCGAACATCACCATGACGACTTTCATGGAAAAGCTCCTGGGTGCGGGAAAGGCGTGGACCAAATAGGGTATCACGAAAAGTGCCTGCCGCTTGCGGCTTGGCGCACCGTCGTGGAGGCGGTAGACCCTTGATAATCTGGAACTCCGCGCCAAGCCGCAAGCGGCAGGCCGGTGCGCGGCTGTGGTTGACACGTTCCGTGCCTCAACCTAACCTTCATGCTCGCATCAGCAGGAGCGCGCCACGATGGATATCAAGGATTCCCGGCTACAGGTCAAACGCGACGGAGAGATCACCCGCATCTCGTTCCTGGACCGCAATATCCTGGAAGAAGGCGCCATCCAGCAGATCGGCGAGGAAATCTCCACGCTCATCGAGCGTGCGACCAATCCCAAGCTGCTGATCAACTTCGAGAACGTGGAACATCTGTCCTCGGCGGCGCTGGGCACGCTCATCACGATCAACAACAAGGTGCGCACCAAGGGCGGTCAACTGCGTTTGTCCAATATCGATCCGCAGATCCACGAGGTGTTCCGCATCACCAAGCTCGACAAGCTGTTCCAGATTCACGCTACGGCCGAGTCGGCGATGCAGAGTTTCAAATAGGGTTCGGAGCCAGCTTCACGCGGAGGTGCGTCGGCTCCATGGCCCAGCCGCAACCCCAAAAGATGGTGATTCCCAGCAAGCCCAGCCAAGCCCCTGCCGTCACGGAGGCGATTCTGGCGCAGGTGCAGGCGCAGGGCTACAGCGAGCACGCGCGTTTTGCCGTGCGCCTGGCGCTGGACGAGGCACTGTCCAACGCCATCCGCCACGGCAACTGCGGCGACGAGAGCAAGCGGATCACCATCACCTATCAGGTCACTGCCGAGGAATGCCGCATCACCATCTGCGACGAGGGCTGCGGTTTCCATCCCGAGTGTCTGCCCGACCCGACCAAGCCGGAGTTCATCGAGCGGCCGTGCGGCCGGGGCGTCATGCTCATGCGCGCCTACATGACCGAAGTGACCTTCAATCCCCAGGGTAATTGCGTGACCATGCTCAAGCGCCGCGATTGCCCGCTGCCGCGGCTGTGAGTTGGGTGGCCGCCACTTTGGACTGCGGTGGCCGCGACACCGCTTTGGCTTTTCGCGGTCCGTACGGGCCGCCGCAAGCCAAAGCGGCGTCAAGGCCGCCGCACTCCAAAAGGCCGCGGTGGAGCTATGAAGTTGACCATCCAGGTGAATTGGACCGCCCCGCGGCGCGATGCCGTGATATGCCGCTGGCTGGGGCAGCAGTTGCGCCGCATCGCCCGTTTGGCGGGCGTCAAGGCCGGGGTGATCAGCATCGCGGTGGTCGATGACGCGGCCATGGTCGAGCTACACCGGCGTTACCACGGCCAAGCCACGACGACGGATGTGCTGAGTTTCGACTTGCGAGAAGCCCCGGAAGCCCCGGAAGCCCCGGACGCCCCGCATGCCCATGCGGGGTTGGACGCCGAACTGGTGTTATGCGTGGATCAGGCGGCCCGGCAGGCACGGGCGCGGGGGCACGCCCTGCGGCTGGAACTGCTGCTTTACGCGGTGCACGGCCTGCTGCATGGACTGGGTCACGATGATCGCACCGCGCCTCAGGCCGCCGCCATGCACGCCCGCGAGGATGAGTTGTTGACCCAGGCCGGCCTCGGGCCGGTCTTCAGTCGTGGTAAGGTATAGGGGGGAAGCCCCCTCGCGCGGCCCCGTTTCAGCGGGGCGGGGGGGGGAGGCAAAATGCCAGGTGGATCAAGAGTTTCCGGGTAAAGAGAACGTTTCGTGGACCCAGCGATATGGATGGTTGTGTTGGCTTGTGCGGCGAGTTGCTATTTTGCCGCCTGCAACAACGCCCTTAAGACCTACAGCCGGGCGCGGCTTTTGGACCTTTTGGAGACCGCCGGCCGGCCGGCGCGCTTTAACGCCCTGCTCCAGCGCGAAGACAAGCTCACGCTCATGACCGGCGCCTTCCGCACCCTGCTCAACCTCCTGGTGGTGCTGGGCGTCCTGCACGTGCTCCAGAGTCTGGCGCCCGCCTGGCCCGACGGGCTGCACTACCTGACGGCCTTTGTGCTCGCTGGCATCCTCGTCGCCGTCTTCGCCGTCGCCATCCCCGTCAGCGTCGCACGCCATCAGCCCGAGCGCCTGCTGGCGGTGTCCATCCCGCTCCTGAACCTGCTGCTGGTCTTCTTCCTCTGGATGGCGGTGGCGCTGCACGTCTTTGACCCCCTGGTGCGCCGCCTGGGCGGCAGCAAGCCCACCGTCTCCGACGAGGAGAGCATCTCCCAGGAAGTGATGACCGTGGTCAAGGATCACCAGGAGAATGGCTCGGTGGATCCGGCGCAGCAGCAGATGCTCGAGGCGGTGTTCGAGATGCCTTCGACCGCCGCCGGCGAGATCATGACCCCGCGCACCGACATCAAGGGCCTGGACATCAGCGCCAGCGCCGAACAGGTCAAGGAGTTTATCCTCCGCGTGGGCCACAGCCGCATCCCGGTGTACGAAGGCAGCCTCGACCACATCCTGGGTGTGCTCTACGTCAAGGATTTGATCCGCTTTGTCAACAGCGACAAGCCCTTCGAGATCAAGAAGCTCCTGCGCGAGCCGCTGGTGGTGCCCGAGACCAAGCCGCTGCGCGAGTTGCTGGCGGAGTTCAAGGCCCGCAAGGTGCACATGGCGATCGTGCTCGATGAGTACGGCGGCACCGCGGGACTGGTCACCATCGAGGACATCCTCGAGGAACTCGTCGGCGAGATCGAGGACGAGTATGAGACCGGCGACTCCCATCCGCTGATCCAGAAGATCGACGCCCAGACGGTGGAAGTCGATGGCCGGGTGTACGTGGACGACTTGAACGACGAGATGGGTTTCGCTCTGCCCGAGGACGAGTCGTACGAGACGATCGCGGGGTTCGTGGTCGCCAAGCTGGGACACATCCCCGAGCCGGGCGAAACCTTCGAGTTCGACGGCCTGCGCCTGGCGGTGATGCAGGCGACTCGCACCAAGGTGACGCGCGTGCGCATCCAGTACGCGATGGAAGAAGAAACCACGGAGAGCGCCGAATGATCCGAATCGTGAACAATTCACAGGCGAAAGCCCACCCGCGCCAGCGGGTGGGTCCCCAGCCGCGGGAGCGGCTGGGCTTTCCCATGCTATGCTGACCGCTATGAATCGGATCGACGCGATTTTCCAGGGCCTGCGCCATCTAACGCCCCCGCGCGCCCGGAAGGGCGCCCTGATGCCCTTCATCACCGCCGGTGATCCGGACCTGGCGACGACGGCCGCGCTGCTCCCGGCACTCCAGGACGCCGGCGCCGCCGTGTGCGAACTGGGCTTTCCCTTTTCCGACCCGATCGCCGACGGCCCGGTGATCCAGGAGTCGATGACCCGCGCCCTGGCGCGGGGCGTCCGCACCGCCGACATCTTCGCCATGGTCAAGGCCCAGCGGCAGCGCCTGTCGATGGGCCTGGTGGCGATGGTCAGTTACTCGATCGTCTTTCGCCACGGGCCCAGGCAGTTTGCCCAGCGGGCGGCGGAGGCAGGATTCGATGGGCTGATTCTGCCCGACCTGCCCGTGGAGGAATCGGACGAGGCCTGCCGCGCCGCCGCCGATGCCGGGCTCACCTGCACGTTTCTAATCGCGCCCAACACGCCGATGAAGCGTGCCGAGCAGATCGCCCGCGCCTGCACCGGCTTTGTCTATGTGCTGGCCCGCGCGGGAGTGACGGGCGAGCGCGCCCAGTTGCCCGCCGATCTGCCCGATCGGCTGGCGCGCTTGCGCCAGGTGAGCGACCTGCCCATGGCGGTGGGCTTCGGCATCGCCGACGCCGGTCAGGCGGCCCAGGTGCTCGCCGTCGCCGACGCGGTGATCGTCGGCTCGGCGGTGGTTCGCCGCATCAACCACTATCGCGACCAAGGCCCGCAGGAAATCGCCCGCCACGTCGCCGCCTTCGTCGCCGAACTGGCGGGCGCCCGCACCGTAACGTAAGAGGCATGCCCACTTCAGTGGGCGTGCAAGTCTGGACCCCGACCCCGGAGGTTTGTCGTGCCCCATCATCCAAGTCGTATCGCGCTATTCGCGCTTCTGGCGGCGGCGCTGCTTTCCCTGAGCCTGCCCACTCGCGCCCTGGCGCAAGGCGACGAGCGAACCTTCGGCCCGGCCATGGACCCCAAGGCCATGATGGCCGATCAACTCGTGCTGCTGATCAAGAAAGCCCTGGCGGCCGAGGCGGAACCCTCGCCCCATCAGTACGAGGCCGCTCACATCCTCCTGCGCCTGGCGCTGGACCTCAATCCCGATGACGCCGCGCTCTGGCTGATGGCGCGCGAGATGTCCGCTCGTTCGGGCCATCGCGACGACCAGCTCGACGCCTTGCGCCGCTACGTCAACCTCGTTCCCGCCGACGATGCCGCCCAGCTCGACCTGATCATGCAGAGCGTGGCGGTGGGGCAGACCGTGGACGAACGCATCAAGCCGGTGGAGCGCATCCTCGACAGCCCCGCGGCCGCCAAACTCAGTGCCCCCTTGCGCTCGCGTCTGGCGATCTATGCCGCCCAGGGCGCCAAGGAACTCGACGATCAACCGCGCTTCCACGCCCGGCTCAAGCAAGCGGCCCAGCTCGATCCGACCAACCTCACCGCCATGCGCATGATCTACGACCTGGTGCAGGCGCGGCAGGGGGGCTCGGTGGAGCAGGGCGTGGCGTTGACCGGCCTGTTGCGCGCCGATCCGCTGGCCGTACCGCCGCGCCGCGAGCTGGCGGAGCTGCTCTCGGCCAGTGGCGCCCACGCCGCCGCCATCGAGCAGTACCAGGTCGCCCAGGCCCTGGCGCAGGGTCCGATGGACGATGCGTTCTACTACGCCTGGGCCCTGTCGCTCATCGGCTCGGGCAACGCCAATAGCGCCCTGGAGATGTTCACCGCGCTGGAGCAGCGTCGCCAGGCGGCGGCGCACGCCGCCGCCCAGCAGCCCGGCCAGACCGTCACCCCCGCCGAGCAACCCACCGAGGCGACCGTCTATCTGCCCATGGACATGGAGCTGCTGCGCCTGGCGGTGTTCATCACCCGCGGGCAGGACGACTCGATCAAGGCATCGCTTTCGCGGCTGGATAAGACGCTGGCGGACGGCGAGAAAGCCGGTGACGCCCAGGCCAAAGCCGATCGCCTCTGGCTGGCGGCCCTGGCGGGCGAGGCGCCCGACGATGCGGCACTGGAGGCGCTGAGCAAAGAGCGCGGCCAGGATGACCCCCTGGTGCGGCGCATCGGCGGCTGGACCTTGCTTCGCCGCGGCCAGAGTGATGAGGCACGCCAAGCGCTCGAGCCGCTGGCGAAGACCGATCCGCAGGCGGCCTATGGCCTGGCGCGGCTGGACGATGTGAAAACCCCCGCTGGGCAGAAGCGCTTGCAGCAAGTCATCGCCATGGAGCCGCTGAATGTGGCGGCACTGTTGGCGATGGGCGACTTGCGCCAGCAGAACGTGGCGCCGGCGCTGTCGCCCGCCGGGGCCGGTCTGGCGCGCGTGCTGGAGCAGTTGCCGCTGGAGGTCCGCCGTGCCTCGGCCGGCGCGGACCGCTGGATTCGCTTAAGCGTGCGTTTGACGGCCCCCAGCTATCGCTATCTTCAGCCGGTGCGCGCCAAGGTGACGGTGCGTAACGCCAGTGACCTACCGCTGGCCTTGCGGCCGGGGGGTCCGGCGCCGTCGCGGCTGCTGCTGTATTTCACGCCGCAGGCGGCGGGCAAGCCCATGGCCAACCTCCCGCCGATCGTGGTGGACCTGGGCCGGCAACTGGTGCTGGGGCCGCGCCAGGCCATCGAGGCCATCGTGCCCCTGGACCACGCCGAACTGGGCTGGCTGCTGACCATCTCGCCCAGCGAGCAGGTGCTCTTCAACGGCGTAGCGTTGCTGGGCGGCACGCCCACGGGCGACGGACAGGTCGGCATGCTCCCCAGCGGCGCCACCGAGACCATCGGCATCACCCGCCGCTCGGCGGTCACCGTCACCGGCCCCAACATCGACGGCATGTTCACCGCCCTGGAAGACCCCGACATGGCGACGCAGATGCAGGCCCTGGCGTGGCTGACCCTCAATGCCGCGCGGCTCTCGGGCGCCGACCAGCCCGGCGCCGTCGAGGTCATGGACAAGCTCACCACGCGCCTCACCCAGCGCTACCAGCGGCTCGACCCGCTGCGCCAAGCCTGGACCGTGCGCTTCCTCTCCCCCGACACCAAGGGCCAGCCCGTGCTGGCGCCCATTCACGACCTGGCGCAGCGCAGCGACGATGCCCTGACGCGCATCGTCTATCTGGTGACGCAGGTGACCGACCCGGCCTCGCCGCTATTGGACGCGGCGGCCCGGGAAAAGGACGTGCGCGTGATGCGCTTCGCCCAGGCCTGGCGCCCGGTGGTGGAACAAGCCAGGGCCGAAGCAGCTCGGAAGATCGAAAACACAAAAAAAGCCCCATGAAACCGCTTGCGGTTTGGCATGGGCGGCCCCGCTTAAGCGGGGCTGGGGAGCGCGAAGTGAGCGTGGGGCACAGCCCCGCTTAAGCGGGGCCGCCCCCCACGCCCAGATGCTCCGGCACCGCCATCCCCAGAAAATTCGCCAGTAACCGGTGGCCCTCGACCGTCAGAAAGCTCTCCGGGTGAAACTGCACGCCCTCCAGCGGCGCGTCCCGCCCCGCCCCCGCCCCCGGCCCAGGAGCCAGCGCCCCGGGCCGCAGACGCAGCCCCATGATCTCGTCCTCATCCGTCCACGCGCTGACCTCGAAGCGCTGCTCGTCGAACGTTTCCTTATAGATCACCAGGCTGTGATAGCGCGTGGCAGTGAACGGGTTGGACATGCCCGCGAAGATCGTCTTGTTGTCGTGATGGATCAGCGACGTCTTGCCGTGCATCAGCCGGTAGTTGCGCCCCACGGTCATGCCAAAGCAATGGCCGATGCACTGATGGCCCAGGCACACGCCCAGGATGGGCACGCGCCCCGCCAGCGCCTGAATGATGTCGTTGGACACCCCGCCTTGGCGCGGGGTGCAGGGCCCGGGTGATATGACGATGAAATCCGGCTTCATCGCCGCGGCCTCGGCGGCGGTGATCTTGTCGTTACGCACCACGCGCAGGTCCAGGGCCTCGGCATTCCGGGGGGCATTCCGCGGATCGGGCGCCAGCTCGCCGATGCGCTGCACCAGGTTGTAGGTGAAGCTGTCGTAATTATCGATAAGCAGAATCATGCGGCGATATTCTAGCAATGGGGTCGAAGTTACGAAGCGCCGCGGCTTCCGGGGGTGCCGCGCGCCGCCCTCCACTCTCCACTTTCCACTCTCCAATTCACACCCTACCATCTTCCCCGTGTCCAAGGCCGCACTACTAACTCCTGGCAGCAACCCCGCCCCACGCCTCTGGCTCGTCGCCTTGCTCCTCCTGGGCGCCACGCTCCTGGCCTACACGCCGGCGCTGACCGGCGGCCTGCTCTGGGACGACGACGCCCACCTGACCAAGCCCGCGCTACGCTCCCTTGACGGCCTGTGGCGCATCTGGGCCTACCCCGGCGCTACCCAGCAGTATTACCCGCTGGTGCACTCGGCGTTCTGGGTGCAGGACCAGCTCTGGGGCCAGCACACGCTGGGCTATCACCTGGTCAACGTCGCTCTGCATGCCGTCAGTGCCGTGCTGGTCTGGCTCATCCTCACCCGCCTGCGCGTGCCCGGGGCACTCCTGGCGGCGGCGATCTTCGCCCTGCACCCGGTGCACGTCGAGTCGGTCGCCTGGATGACCGAGTTGAAGAACACGCTCTCGGCCGTGCTCTACCTGTCGGCCATGCTGGCGTTCTTCGCCTTTGACCCGCTGGCGTTCACGGCGAGTGCCAGCCTGGATGCCGCCGACCGGGAATCCGGACCTTCGCGGACTCAGGTCCGGCGTGGCGGCCTTGATGACCCGCCGCCGGGACACCGGTTCCACTATGCCCTGGCCATGGTCCTGTTCCTGGCGGCGCTGTTGAGCAAGACCGTCACCGCCACCCTGCCGGCCGTGCTGCTGGTCATCGCCTGGTGGCAGCATGGCCGGCTCAGTTGGCGCCGCCATGTCCTGCCCATGACTCCGCCGCTCGTTCTGGGCGCGGCCATGGGACTCATGACCGCCTACTTCGAGAAGTACATGATCGGCGCCCTGGGCGAGGCTTTCGTGCTCGAGCCGATGCAGCGCCTGCTCATCGCCGGCCGCGTCGGCTGGTTCTACCTGGCCAAGCTGCTCTGGCCCGTCAACCTCACGTTCATCTACCCGCGCTGGCACGTCGATCCCGCCGCGCCCTGGCAGTACCTCTTCCCCCTGGCGACGCTGCTCGTGCTGGGCCTGCTCTGGTTTGGCCGGCGCCGCATTGGCCGCGCGCCCCTGGCCGCGGCGCTCATCTTCCTGGGCACGCTCTTTCCCGTCCTGGGCTTCCTGGATGTCTATCCCTTCCGCTTCTCCTTCGTGGCGGACCACTTCCAGTACCTGGCGAGCCTGCCGCTGATCGCCCTTGCCGCCGCGGGAATCGTCCGTTTGGCGGGCGTCGCTTCCGGGGGGCAGCGTCCCCTGCGAGTGGCGTCGGTCATCCTCCTGCTCGTGCTGGGCGTGCTCACCTGGAACCGCAGCCACGTCTACCAGAGCTCGCGCGCCATCTGGGAAGACACCCTGGCGAAAAACGACGGCTGCTCCATGGTGTTTAACAACTACGGCAAGCTGCTCTACGACGGCGACGACGCGGCGCCGGCGAATATCGAGGCCGCCGCCGCCAACTTCCGCAAGGCCATCGACCTGGACGACCGCAACGACATGGCCCACCGCAATCTCGCGCAGTACCACTTGCACCACAAGCGCTACGACGCGGCCCTGGCCCAGCTCAAACAGGCGCTGGAGATCGACCCCAACGAGCAAGTCACGCAATACCAGGTGGGCATGACGCTCTACGCCTCGGGTCGCCTCGAGGATTCACTGCTGTATTTCCGCAACGCGCTGCGGATGGACCGGGAGCGCATCACGCGCCTCAGTGCGGCCCAGCAGGCCCGGCAGGACGATGCGCAGGTGCTGCGTGACTCGCGTTATGTCGATGCCCAGGGCGCCTATGGCCGGGCGCTGCTGGACCTGGGCCGGGCCGCCGAGGCGCTGCCGCACCTCCAGCGCGCCGTCGAGCTGGACGGGACGATCGCGGATGACCGCGTCGCGCTGGGGCGGGCGCTGGTGGAGCTTGGCCGCGCCGCGGAGGCCCAGGCACACTACCAGGCCGCGCTGGAGCGGACTTCCAGCGGGGAGGTCGCCTCGGTCGATGCGCACAACGGCATGGGCCTGGCGCTGCTGGCGCAGAAGCAGCCGCAGCAGGCGATGCGGCATTTCGAGCGCGCCTTGGCACTGCGCCCCGACCTGGCCGAGACGCACTACAACCTCGGCCTGGCGATGATCGCGCTTGACCAGTACAACGATGCAGCCAGGCAGTTTGGCGCCTGCATCAAGCTCCAGCCCGATCACGCCATGGCCCATCACAACCTGGGCTCGATTCTTTTCCTGGCCAACGAGCTTCCCGCCGCGATCGCGCATTACCGCCGGGCGATCGCCGCCTTGCCCGGCTACCTCGATGCGTATGTCAACCTCGGCCAGGCGCTGGTGGCATCGAACCAGCTCGACGATGCGGCCGCGGCCTACCGCCAGGCCATCGCCCACCAGCCCAACCACCCCGTGGCCCACCTGCTGCTGGCGCAGACGCTGCACCGCCAGGGCAAGCTCGACGCCGCCGTCGCCGAGTATCGCCTGGCTCTGGCCCAGCAACCCAACTGGCCCGACGCCATGGCGAGCCTGGCCCGCCTGCTGGCGACGCGCCCCGACGCATCGCAGGAGGACATCGCCCACGCCGCCGACCTGGCCCAACGCGCCGCCGTGCTCACGCAATACAACGACCCCGGCGTGCTCGACACTCTGGCCCTGGCGCTGGCGCGCACCGGCCGCTACGACGACGCCCGCCAACTCGCCCGCCGCGCCCTCCAGATCGCCCAGGCCACCAAGCGGACCGCCATCGTCCCCATCCTCCAATCCCACCTCGACCGCTTTACGACCAACCAACCCTGGCCCGACCTGGTCGGCCCGTGACATGCATGGCCTTGCACTTTTGGAGTGCGGTGGCTGCGGCACCGCTTTGGCTTGCGGCGTAGCCGTCTTCGCTCCGCGAAAAGCCATAGCGGCGTCAAGGCCGCCGCACTCCAAATCGCCACAACCTTGCCACCGTCCGCCATGCCCGAATTGCTTCTGGCAATTCATCCGGCCAAAATGGCCGGGCTATATAGGGAGGCGCCACCATGTCCGGCCTGATCCCCAAGATGGGTTTCGCCGTCGTCACCATGACCGCCGCGGCGCTCGTGCTCATTTCCCTCGCCCAGGCCGCGCCGGCCGATCCCGCGCCGACTGGCGCCACAACCTGGCCACACGGCCCGCCCACCGACCCCGCCTTCTTCCCCCTGGCCGTCTGGCTCCAACAACCGCGTAACGCCCCCAAATTCAAGGCCCTGGGCATCAACACCTACGTCGGCTTGTGGGACGGGCCGACCGAGGAGCAACTCGCGGAGCTGAAAAAACACGACATGAAGGTGATCTGTGGCTTCAACGATGTCAGCCGCAAGCACCTGAACGATCCGACGATCATCGGCTGGATGCACGGCGATGAGCCGGACAACGCGCAGGCGATCGAGCGCTGGAAGAGCGAGGCAGCGATCCGAGAAGCGTGGCCGGATGTTCCGAAAAAGAGCCTCAAAGAGTGGGGGCCGTGGGGGCCGCCGATTCCGCCCAAGGCCATCGTCGCCGACTACCAGCGACTTCGCCAGGCCGATCCGACCCGGCCCATCCTGCTGAACCTGGGGCAGGGCGTGGCGTACGACAACTACATCGGCCGGGGCTATCGCCGCGGCCAGCTCGATGACTACCCGCAATATCTCCAGGGCGCCGACATCGTTTCGTTCGACATCTACCCGGTGGTGCACGATCAGCCGGAGGTCGCCGGCAAGCTCGAGTACGTGCCGCGCGGCGTCGAGCGCCTCGTGAAATGGTCTGACGGCAAGAAGACCGTGTGGAATTGCATCGAGTGCACACACATCAGCAACCCGCCCGCCATCGCCTCGCCCCAACAGATTCGCACCCAAGTATGGATGTCGCTGATCCATGGCAGCCGTGGGCTGATCTACTTCGTGCACGAGTTTGAGCCGCGCTTCATCGAACCGGGCGTGCTGGCGCACCCGGATCAGGCGCAGGCCATCGCGGCGGTGAACAAGCAGATCCTGTCGCTGGCGTCGGTGCTGAATCAGCCCACGCTGTCGCCCGGCGTGGAGGTGCGCAGCTCCGAGGCGAAGGTGCCGGTGGCGGCGATGACCAAGGAATACGAGGGGTCGCTGTACGTGTTGGCCGTGGCCATGCGCGACGCGCCGACGACAGCGACGTTCCGCCGCGCGGGCTTGCGCGATGGGCAGGTGGAAGTGATCGACGAGGGTCGCACGGTGACGGTGAAGAACGGCGTGTTTCAGGATGAGTTTGAGGGCTACGGCGTGCATTTGTACAAGGTGAAGTAAAGATCGGCCCTCTCCCTTCTTAGGGAGACCCCGGACCCCGGAGTGCTAGACTGAGGGTGCGATCCGCTCCAGTTGCCCAATCCACCGCCAACACAGTATCAGCGGCACGGCGCACAACACGCCGAAGGAGCAGTCGATCAGCCGCCAGCCCAAGGGGATGCCGCGAATCTGGCCGGCGAAGAGGGCCAGCAGGATCACGCCGGCGCAGGCGATCAGGCCGGCGATGATGATCCAGACATTGCGTCGCGGGTCGATCAGCGGGCCGATGAAGAACACGGCGATCGCCAGGTGAGCGAACGCCAGCCAGTCGGTGCCATAGGCGATGAAGGGATATCGCGCGTTGGTGTCGATCAGGGCGTCGCGCACGGTGACGAGCCACCGCGTCAGGCCGGCCCTGTCACCACCCGTCGCGCCGGCCTCGATCCCCAGCACGTCCGTCAGCCAGCGCATCTCGGTCTCCAGCGCAAACGCGGTCACGCCGCTGAGGACCAGGCCAACGATCACCAAGGCGATGAGAAAACGGATTCGATGCAGCAGCTTCTGTTCCACGATGTTGCTCATAAGTGGGAGCGCCCTGTGCAAGAGCTTGTGAACGATGATCCAGCGCCCAAGTGCGCCACGGTTTTGGCGCCCACGCGACCGCCATGCGCCTACAAACCTGAGTTGGGGACCCAACTCACGTTACCACCACCTTGCATTGACATCTGTGGACATGTTGGCACAATGTCTGCTGTTGTCTATCTGCCTACAACGATAGACGCGTGGAGATGCCAATGCAATTGTCAGTCAAAGATGCCGCCGGCCTCCTGAACGTCTCTGAAAAGACGATTTATCGCTGGATCAAGCAGGAAGCCATCCCGGCCTACCGCATCAACGAGCAGTTCCGCTTCAACCGCGCCGAACTCCTGGAATGGGCTACCTCCAGGCGAATCCAGGTCTCGCCTGATATTTTTCGCGAAGGGGAACCCAGCAAGGTGCCTCTCCCCGCGCTTTGCGATGCCCTCAAGCTCGGGGGCGTCGCCTACCGCGTCAGCGGCAACGACAAGCCCTCGGTGCTTCGCGCCATCGTGGATGTCCTGAAACTGCCCGAGGAGGTGGATCGTGAGTTCCTGTATCAGGTGCTCCTGGCGCGCGAGACGCTGGGCTCGACGGGCATCGGCGACGGCATCGCCATCCCCCACGTCCGTAATCCGGTGGTCCTGCATGTCTCAAAGCCCACGGTCACCCTCTGCTTCCTGGAGCATCCCATCGACTTTAAGGCCATTGACGGCCAGGCCGTCGATACCCTCTTTACGCTCATCAGCCCGACCGTGCGGGCGCACCTGCATCTATTATCCCGCCTGGGGTTCGTGTTGCAGAATCAGGATTTCAAAGCGGCGCTCAAGCGTCAGGCCTCGCGCGAGGATCTGATGGACACCCTGGCGCGTGCCGAGGCGACTCTCCCCGCCGCCGGCAACAACCACGGCAACGGCAACGCTTCCCCGTCATGACCGCCGCCCATGCGCTCTGGCCGCTTTCGCCATGAACGGACTTTTCCATGCCCCTGGAGTTGGTTCTTCTAGCCATCATCGTCACGGCCGCCAGCGGCTTGCCGGCCCTGGTCCTGGCGCGTGCGTCGGCCTGGGGCCAGCGGATCGCGGCGGCGAGCATGGTCGGCGGCATGATCGCGGGCCTGGCGGGCGCGGGGGCATGCCTGTACGGGGGCCAAACCTCGTCGAGGGGATTGCCCTGGCCCGCGGCGGGTGATTCGCTGATCGGCCTTGATGCCCTTAGTGCGTTTTTTCTCGTGCCCGTCTTTCTGATGGGCGGGCTTGGCGCGATCTACGGCCTGGGTTACTGGCCGCAAAAACAGCATCCGGGAAGCGGCTGCAAGCTTGGCCTGTTCTGGGGCCTGCTGGTCGCGGGGATGGCCCTCCTGGTCATCGCCAGGCATGCCCTGGCATTCCTGCTGGGGTGGGAGATCATGGCGCTGGCGGCGTTCTTCCTGGTGAGCAGCGAAGACCATCGTGAGGAGTGTCGCCGGGCCGGCTGGACTTACCTCTTCGCCACGCACGTCGGTACGCTGGCGCTGTTTGCGATGTTTTCAATGTGGCGATGGGCGACGGGGTCGTTCGCCCTGGAACCGGCGGCTGGGCAAGCGATGAGCCTGGGGGTGATGAACGGCCTGTTCTTCCTGGCGCTGCTGGGCTTTGGCCTCAAAGCCGGCATGATGCCGCTGCACTTCTGGCTGCCCGGCGCCCATGCCGCCGCCCCCAGCCATGTCTCGGCCATGCTCTCAGGCGTCGTCCTCAAGATGGGCATCTACGGCTTGGTGCGCTTCCTCTCCCTGCTGCCCCATCCACCCAGCGCCTGGGGCGGCTTGATCCTCGTGCTGGGCGCCGTCAGCGGCCTGCTGGGGGTCGCCTTTGCCATCGGGCAGCACGACCTCAAGCGCTTGCTGGCGTATCACAGCGTGGAAAACATCGGCATCATCCTCATGGGTCTGGGGCTGGCGATGCTGGGCCGCTCGGCGGGCCGACCCGAATGGGTCGTGCTGGGCCTGGCCGGGTGTCTGCTGCACGTGTGGAACCATGGCCTGTTTAAGTCCCTGCTGTTCCTGGGCGCCGGCTCGGTGGTGCACGCGACGCACACGCGGCAGATCGACCACCTTGGCGGGTTGGCCAGGACGATGCCCCAGACGGCGGCGATGTTTCTCGTCGGGGCGGTGGCCATCTGCGGCCTGCCCCCGCTCAACGGCTTCGTGAGCGAGCTGCTGATCTACCTGGGCCTGCTTCGCTCGGGAACCACCGATGGCGCCCCCGGGGGCGGATCGGCGGCGGTCATCGCGGTGCCGGTGCTGGCCATGATCGGCGCCTTGGCGCTGGCATGTTTCGTGAAGGTGTACGGCGCGGTGTTCCTGGGCCAGGCGCGTACCCACGCCGCCGGGCACGCACACGAATCGCCCGCGACGATGCGCTGGCCCATGCTGGTCCTGGCCGCCGGCTGCGTCACGATCGGCCTGGCGCCGCGGCTGGTGGCCTCCATTCTCGACCGCGCGATCGCCAACTGGTGGTCCCCACCCCACGGCGATGTTCCCTCGCTTGGGACGCTGGTGCCGCTGGGCGCCGTCGGCGCGATGGCCATGGCGCTGCTGGCACTCATCGGGGCGCTCTTGATCGGATTGATGCTTCGCACGCGGCGGCCGGGCCGCGCCGGCACATGGGACTGCGGCTACGCCAGCCCGACCCCACGCATGCAGTACACCGCGTCTTCGTTCGCACAAACGATCGTCGCGCTGTTCAACTGGGTGCTTCGCCCGCACCTGCATCGGCCCTGTGTCCAGGGCCCGTTCCCGCTGCCGACGCAGATGCACAGCCACGTGGATGATGCGGTACTGGATCGGTTTCTCGTGCCCGCCGGCCGCAGCGTCCAGCGGTGGTTTGGCTACTTGCGCCGGTTTCAGCAGGGACTGACGCAGCACTACGTGCTTTACATCCTGGTCACGGTGATCCTGATGCTGGCCACGCTGATCCCCTTTGATGAATACATTGCCCGCCTGTTTGCCCGGTAACAGGCGGTTTTGAAGGGCTCTGTTCATGTTGAGTCTCTGGATGGTTCTTGCAGCGGCTGGCGTGCTGGCCTTGAGCGGTCTGCCGGCATGCCTGCTTGGGTCGCCTTCGAGCACGGGGCAGCGCGCCGCGACGCTGCTTATGGTGATCGGCAGCGGACTGGGGCTGGGCGGCCTGGTGCTGTCGCTGGGCCAGGCGGCGCCGCCAGCGCTGGGCTTGGCGTGGTTGCTGCCTTGGGGCCAGTTCGCCGTGACGATCGATTCGATCAGTATCCTGTTCCTGGGACCGGTGTTTGTGGTGCCGGCGCTGGGTGCGATTTATGGGCTGGGCTATTGGCGATCCTCGGAGCACCCGGACAATGGCCGGCGTCTGGGTCTGTTCTACGGATTGCTGGCCGGCTCGATGGTGCTGGTGACGATCGCCCGGGATGGCGTGCTGTTTCTGATCGCCTGGGAAGTGATGGCGTTGGCCGCTTATTTCGCCGCCACGGTGGAGGAAGACAACGCCGAGGTCCGCCGGGCGGGCTGGGTGTATCTGGTCGCCACGCACGCCGGGACGATGTGCCTGCTGGCCATGTTCGCTCTCTGGCGTCACGCGACGGGTTCGTTCGCCCTGGAGCCATCGGCAGCGGCACTGGCGATCCCGGCGGGAGTGGCCGGGACGATTTTCGTCCTGGCGCTATTGGGCTTTGGATTCAAGGCTGGGCTGATGCCGCTGCACGTGTGGTTGCCCGGCGCGCATGCCAATGCTCCCAGCCATGTGTCGGCGGTGATGTCGGGGGTGATGCTCAAGATGGGCATCTACGGCATCGTGCGGATGACCGCGCTGTTGCCCGTCGGAGCTTGGTGGTGGGGCGGCGTGCTGCTGGCGGCCGGGGCGATCACCGGCGTGGCGGGCCTGGCGTTTGCCATCGGCCAACACGACCTCAAGCGGTTGCTGGCCTACAGCAGCATCGAGAACATCGGGATCATCGCGATGGGACTGGGGCTGGCCCTGCTGGGCCGGTCGTTGGATCGGGCTGACTGGGTGGTGCTGGGCATGGGCGCGGCGCTCTTGCACGTGTGGAACCACAGCCTGTTCAAGTCGCTGTTGTTCTTCAACGCCGGGGCGATTATCCACGCCGGGCACACGCGGGACATGGACCAACTGGGCGGGTTGGCCAGGCAGATGCCGCGAACGATGATGCTGTTTGTGGTCGGCGCGGTGGCGATCTGCGCGCTGCCGCCGCTGAACGGTTTTGCCGGCGAATGGCTGCTGTATGTCGGCCTGTTTCGCACGCTGGGCCCCGGCCCTGGCCCCGACCTGGGAGCGGGAGCGGGACTGCCGGTGGTCGCCGTGGCGGCCGTCGCCCTGGCGATGACCGGGGCGTTGGCGGTTGCCTGCTTCGTCAAACTGCTGGGCGCGGTGTTTCTCGGTTCGCCGCGCAGCCCACTGGCCCAGCACGCACACGACCCGCCGGCGAGCATGATGGCGCCCATGGCGCTGCTGGCGGCGGGCTGCGCCGGCATCGGCCTGTTCCCCATGGTTGCCAGCCCGCTGCTGGAAGACGCCGCGCGGACCTGGGCAGCCCTGCCGGATTCGTCGGCGACGATCGCGTCCCTGGCGCCTCTGCGCTGGATCACGGCGCTGGGATTGGGGCTGGTGGTCCTCATCATCGCATTGGTGCTGGCCCTAAAGGTGCTGCCCCGCGCCAAGGTCGTCGCCCGGACCGGAACATGGGATTGCGGCTACGCCCAACCCACGACGCGCATGCAGTACACCGGCTCATCGTTTGGCCAGACGCTCGTGGAGCTGTTCGCCTTTGTCCTCTGGCCCAAGCGCCATTGGCCGGCCATTCGTGGCTTGTTTTCCTCATCCGCGCACTACAAGGGTGTCGTGCCCGATACGGTTCTGGATCGGCTGGTCCTGCCCTTGTTCCACGTGGCCGGGCGATATCTGCCCAACCTTCGGGTCTTGCAGCAAGGGCAGACGCAAATGTATGTGCTCTATGTGCTGGTCATCGTGATCGTGCTGCTTATCTGGGGTCAGATGGGAGGTCAGCCTTGACCGACAGAATTGTCCACATGTTGGTGCTGCTCGTGCTGCCTCCGCTGCTGATCGGCATGATCAACAAGACCAAGGCGTGGTTCGGCGGCCGCGACGGCCCGCCCCTGCTTCAGCCTTATTATGACCTGTTCAGGCTCATGCGCAAGGGCATGGTGATCAGCACGTCCACCACGTGGATCTTTCGCGCCGCGCCGGTGGTCACCTTGGCGACCGTGTTGCTGGCGGGCCTGCTGGTGCCCATCAGCCGGTTCCATGCCCCCATTGCCTTCACCGGCGACCTGATCCTTTTCGCCTATCTCCTGGGCCTGGCGCGGTTCTTCACGACGGCGGCGGCGCTGGACACCGGCTCGCCGTTCGAGGGCATGGGCGCGGCACGCGAAGTGACCTTCGCCTGCCTCACGGAGCCGGCCCTGTTCTTCGCGCTCCTGGTGCTGGCCAAGGCGTCGGGCTCGCTGACGTTGACCCAGATGCTGCACGGCCCGGTGGGCGGGTTCGCCGCCGCCACCGCCGCGCCCCTGGTCCTGGTCGCCATCGGGTTGTTCATCGTGATACTGGCGGAAACCTGCCGCATCCCCGTGGACGACCCCAACACCCACCTGGAGTTGACCATGATTCACGAAGTCATGGTGCTCGATCACAGCGGGCCGCTGTTGGGCGTGATCCTTTACGCCTCGGCGATCAAGCTGTGCATTCTCGGCACGGTGCTGTTGCACGTGGTGGCGCCCTTTACCACCGGACAGGTGTGGCTTGACGTGCCGCTGTTCGTCCTGGAACTGCTTGGGCTGACCGTCGTGATCGGCGTGGTCGAGTCCGTGATGGCGCGGCTCCAGATGCGCCACGTGCCTTATCTGCTCATCGCGGCGATGCTTTTCTGTGGCTTTGGCTTCCTCCTGCTGGTGAGGTGATTTCCATGATCAATCTGCTCAACGCCGTTCTGGTCCTGGTCCTGGTGCTCAACCTCTTTGCGCTGGGCACCAGCCGAATCCTGGCGGTGATCCGCACGGTCGCCGCCCAGGGCGTCCTGCTGGGCGTCATCCCGCTGCTGGTGCATAAGCACCTGACTGTTCCGGTGGCCATGGCCTCGATCGCGGCGATCCTGCTCAAGGGGATGGTGATTCCCGCGATCATGATTCGCGCCCTGCGCGACGCGCAGATCAGGCGCGAGGTCGAGCCGTTGATCGGCCTGTTGCCGTCGATCATCCTGGGGGCACTGGCGACCGCGTTCGCCCTGCTGGTCGCCGGTCAACTGCCCCTGGCCAAGCAACATGAGGGGGCTTTACTGGTGCCCGCGGCCATCGCCACCGTCCTGGTGGGCTTCATCCTGCTCACCAGCCGATTCAAGGCGCTGAGTCAGGTCGTCGGCTATCTGGTCCTGGAAAACGGCATCTTCATCTTCGGCATGCTGCTCATCGAGGCCATGCCGCTGGTGGTGGAAATGGGCGTGCTGCTGGATCTGTTCGTCGGCGTGTTTGTGATCTGCATTATCGTCAACCACATCAATCGTGCGTTTTCCTCCATGGATACACGCCGACTGGTTTCGCTCAAGGAATGATTCATGGCCTTCGTGCTGATCTTGATGCCCCTGGTCCTGGCGGCCGTCGCCGCGGCGGTGACCTCCAACCGCTTGCGGCCCTGGCTCCTGCCCCTGACGGCCATGGCGCACCTGGCGACGACTCTGTTCGTGCTGACGCGGCCGGATTTGATGCGAACCGCCCAATGGCTGGTGCTTGACCCGCCGGGGCGCGTCGTCCTGCTGCTGGTCAGCTCTCTTTTCCTCCTGTGCTCGTTTTACGCGGTGGGCTACCTGCAACACCGTCAGGAACGGTCCAATCGTGTGTTTTGCGCCTGCTTGCTGGCCTTCCTGGGCGTCATGAGCCTGGTGACCTGGGCGCAGCACCTGGGCCTGATGTGGGTGGCGATCGAGGCCAGCACTCTGGTCACCGCGCCCTTGATCTACTTCAACCACACGCAGCGCAGTATCGAGGCCACTTGGAAGTACCTGCTGGTGGGCTCGGTGGGCATCGCTCTGGCGCTATTGGGCACGTTCTTCCTGGCCTACGCCTCGCTGCACCAGGGTCTGCAATCCACGCTCACGTTCGAGGAGTTGCTGCGCACGGCGCCGCAGTTGTCCAAGCCGTGGCTGCACGCGGCATTCATCCTGTTACTCGTGGGCTACGGCACCAAGATGGGCCTGGCGCCGATGCACACCTGGAAGCCCGACGCTTATGGCGAAGCGCCGGGCGTGATCGGGGCGATCTTCGCCGGCGGCGTGACCAGTTGCGCGTTTCTGGCGGTCTTGCGCATCAGTCACATCAGCCACGCGGCGGGGGACAGCGCCTTTGCGTCGCGGCTGCTGCTGTTCATGGGCTTGCTCTCGATGGCGGTGGCGGGGGTGTTCATGGTCGGCCAGCGCGATTTTAAGCGAATGCTGGCCTACTCGAGCGTCGAGCACATGGGCATCCTGGTGCTGGGGCTGGGCATCGGCGGACCCGCCTTGTACGGAACCATGCTCCATGTCGTGACCAACGGCTTGACCAAGGGCGTGCTGTTCCTGTCGGCGGGCAACATTCACCGCGCTTACGCCAGCAAGAGCACCGACCAGGTTCGCGGCGCGATGCGTCGGCTGCCCTGGTCGGGGACACTCTTTCTGGCGGGCTTTCTGGCCATCACCGGGTCGCCGCCGTTCGGCCCGTTCATCAGCGAGTTTGCCATCCTCAACGGCGCGTTCCAGGCGGGCCGGTTCATCACGGCGGGGTTGTTCCTGTTCCTGCTGCTGGTGGTGTTCATCGGCATGGGCACGACAGTGCTGCAAGTGGTGCAGGGACGGGCGCCGGCGGAGGTGCGCGACACCCCGTATCGCGACGGCATCCTCACCACGGCGCCGATCGTGGTGTGCATGGCCCTGGTCCTGCTCCTGGGCGTCTACATACCCGCACCGCTCGACCACATGATTCAGGACGTGGTCCGCTATCTGGAGGCCCAACCATGACGCCTGACCCGCTCATGCTGGCGACCTTGACCAACAACAGGTCGATCAAGCTCGAGTCGATCCCGACCCTGGCGATCGAGGAGTTCGGGCGCACGATTCTCGACTGCGTGGCGGCGGGCTGGCGCGTGGCGGCGCTGTTCGCTTCGGCCGCGCAAGATCCCCGGCAGACGCTGCTGTATGTCATCCTGGCGGACGATCATCACAACCGCCTGCATGTGAGCCGGGCCCTGGTGCAAGGCGATCACTTTCCGTCGCTGACGGCGCGTTGCCCGCAAGTGCATCTGTTTGAGCGCGAGATCGCTGAGCAGTTCGGGCTTAAGCCGATCGATCATCCCTGGTTCAAGCCCGTGCGCTATCACCGGTCCTGGACCCCCGGTGGCGGGCGCGACGCATGGGACCGTCCGGCCGACGAGGCGATCCTGCCTGGGGTCACGGATTTCTTTCGCGTCGAAGGCGACGAGGTCCATGAAGTGGCCGTGGGTCCGGTGCATGCCGGGGTCATCGAACCGGGGCACTTCCGCTTCCAGTGTCATGGCGAGCGCGTGTTCCATCTGGAGATTGCCCTGGGCTACCAGCACCGCGGCGTCGAGCAGGCCATGCTCGGCGGTCCGACCCAGCGTTCCATTCATTACGCCGAAACCCTGGCGGGCGACACCACGATCGCGCATGCCACCACGTACTGTCAGGTGCTCGAGGAGTTGGCCCGTTGCCAGAAGCCGCCGCGGGCACAGACGCTGCGGGCGATTGCTCTGGAGCTCGAACGCCTGGCCAACCACGTCGGCGACTTAGGGGCGCTGGCGCAGGATGTGGGCTTTCTGCCTACCGCCAGTTATTGTGGGCGCATCCGCGGCGACCTGCTCAACATGACCGCACTGCTGTGCGGCAGCCGATTCGGGCGCAGCATGATTCGGCCCGGAGGCGTCAGCTTTGACGTTGACGAGGCGCGCGTCGCCGAACTGCGGCGCCGGCTCGACGCCGCCGAGCGAGACACCACCGTCGCCGTCAAGCTCCTCTGGGACACACCCTCGGTCATGGCGCGATTCGAGGATATTGGGCCGCTGCCGCCCCAGGTTGCCACCGAATTGGGCATCGTCGGCCCTGCCGCCCGTGCCTCGGGCCTGATGCGCGACGCCCGTCACGACCAGCCGTCGGGCCTCTTCCGCTTTGCCCACATCCCGGTCTCGACCTGTGAAACGGGCGACGTCTTTGCCCGCGCCTTTGTCCGCTGGCTGGAGATCCAGCAGTCCATCGTGTTCATCCGCGACCAGCTTCACGCCATGCCGCCCGGGCCGATCATGGTGGCCCTAAGTCCGCTGGCGCCCAACTCGCTGGCCATCGCCTTGAACGAAGGATGGCGCGGCGAGGTCTGCCACGTGGCGCTGACCGACGAGCAGGGCCGGTTCACCCGGTACAAGATCGTGGATCCGTCCTTCCATAACTGGAGCGCCCTGGCTTACGCATTGCGCAATCAGGAAATCTCGGACTTCCCGCTGTGCAACAAGAGTTTCAACCTGTCCTATTGCGGACACGATCTCTGATGGGTAGGAGTCAGGAGACGGGAGACGGGAGACAGGAGTCAGGAGTGAGTACGTTTAGCGGGTGACGCGCAGCGTCCCTGCAAGCAGGAATCAGGCGACATCAGGGAATCTCTTTATGCTCAAGATCATTCGTTCCCGGCTCCAGCAGGGCCATCGCACCATCAAGTACCCCGATGGCCCCGCGCCGCCGACGCCGGATCGGTTTCGCGGCCGGCCGAATATCGACGCGGCCAAGTGCCCCCAGGGCTGTCACGCCTGCGCCCAGGTCTGCCCGACCCACGCGATCACCGTGACGGATAAGGTGCGCATCGACTTGGGCGCCTGTCTCTTCTGCACCGATTGCGTCAAGGCCTGCCCGGAACAGGCCATTGCCTACACCACCGATTACCGCCTTGCCGTTCGTCAACGCAACGATCTGATCATTGATCAGGACCAGCAGGCGCTCAAACTCGCGGCCGCGCTGGACACGAAGCTCAAGCGAATGTTCGGCCGGTCGCTGAAACTGCGGCAGGTCAGCGCCGGCGGCTGCAACGCCTGTGAGGCCGACGTGAACGTGCTCAATACGGTGGGCTGGGACCTGAGCCGATTTGGCATCCAGGTCGTCGCGTCGCCGCGTCACGCCGATGGCCTCCTGATCACCGGCCCCGTGACCCAGAACATGAAGCTGGCGCTGAAGAAAACCTATGACGCGGTGCCCGAGCCGAAAATCGTCATCGCCGTCGGGGCGTGTGCGATCGCAGGCGGACCCTACATCGACCACCCGCAGGTCAACAACGGAGCCGACGCGGTCGTGCCGGTGGACCTCTACATCCCCGGCTGCCCGCCTCATCCGCTCACCATTCTCGACGGGCTGCTCCGCCTGCTCGGGCGCGTCGAAGATGGCAGCCGTCCCCTACCCGCGACGTGACCTCGCTTCGTTTGGGCCGTTGCACTTGGGAACCGAATCTACTAGCTTTCTCCAAGACCATCAACACCACCACAAGGCGAACCGCAAATGGGCAAGTCTTCACTTCGCGTCTGGCATGTCGGCAACTGGTGCGCCCATTGGGGCAACGAGTTTCGCGAATCCGCGTTCCGCTCCTCGATCAAAGACTTCGAGGTGCTCAACTACGCGAAATTCCTGGTGCGCGCCTTGGAGAAGATTCCCGGCACGGAGGTCAGTTCCATCCCGTCGTGGGAGCTGTACCACATGTCTCCCGCGCAGTTTGATGAACGATTGAAGTGGGCCACCACGATCATCTTCGGCGATGTCGAAACGCAATCGTTGCACCTGAACCCATCGTTCTTTCAGAATCAGTTCAGCAGTGAGGCGGTCACGTTCCCTGACCGGTTCGACATTCTCAAGCAATGGGTGACCCGCGGCGGTCATTTTCACATGAACGGCGGCTGGTTCAGCTTCGCCGGACACCAGGGCTACGGCGGCTGGAACCGCAGCCGCTGGCAGAAGGACACAGCCGAGCGCGTCTTGCCCGTCGAGTGTCTTGACGGCGACGACCTGATCGAGTCCACCGCGTCCTTCGAAGTGCGGACCACCGATGCCAAGCATCCGGCCGTGCGCGGCGTGGACTGGTCGACGGTGCCCCCGATTCTGGGCTTCAACGAAACCCACCGATCGCCCGGCGGCAATGTCATCGTGGAAATCCGCAACGGAACCAGTTGGTATCCGCTTCTGGCCGAGCGACCTGTCGGGCGCGGCCGCTGCACCGCCTGGACCACCGGCGCCAGCCCGCACTGGGGCATCAACTTCATGAAGTGGGATCACTACGATCGCTTCTGGAAGCAGCTCTTTGCCCCGGCGCCCGTCCGCAAGGGCACGCGCGGATGACCGATGACCATCAGCGACGGAAACATCCCGGCTCCACAACTGCGCGCGGTGCGTGACCGCTACCACGGGTTGTTGTTCGCGGATGTGGTCCCGTGGTGGTTGCGCCATGCTCGTGACGAGGAACAGGGCGGCTACTTCAACTGCCTCAACCGGGACGGAACACCCTATACCAGTGAGAAATACTTCTGGCCCACAGCCCGGCAAGTGTGGTTCTTCAGCCACCTCTACCGTCACCACGAGGCCCGGCCCGAGTGGCTCGCCCACGCCCGGCATGGGTTTGATTTTCTCGACCGGTACGGCTTCGCGTCCGACGGCAAGATGTATTTCCGCACCGGCCGAGCCGGTGAACCGCGTGCGACCTGCCTGAGTCTGTACACCGAATGTTTCGCGGCCATGGCCTATGCCGCGTTCGGCGCCGCCACGGGCCAGGCCGGCCACGTGCGCCGGGCGGTCCAGATGTTCCAGCGCATCCTGCCGCGCCTGGGCAAGCCAACCGACACCCCCTTGCTTGGCTATCCGATACTGGCCGAGTTTCACCTTCACGCCCACGACATGATTCGCCTGACGGTGGCGGAGGTGCTCTTCGACGTGACCGGCGAGCGGTTGTGGCGCGACGAATCGGTGCGATCCGTCGAGTCCATTCTCACGCGCCATTGGCATCCGCAACTTGATGCGTTGTTGGAGCAGGTCAGCCCGGTGGGCAAGCCCATGCTGGACCTGCCCGAAGCGCGGTTGGTGCACCCGGGCCATGCGCTCGAGTCGGCATGGATGATCCTGGAAGTCGCCTTGGCGGAACATCGCGAGGACTGGGTCGCCGCCGCCGTGGCCATCATCCGCAGCAGTTACCGGCGGGGCTGGGACAACGAATTGGGCGGTCTGCGCTACTTGATGAACCTGGACGGGTCGCCCGCGCACGCGCTGGAGGCCGACTGCAAGTTGCTCTGGCCGCAATGCGAAGCCTTGTACGCCACGTTCCTGGGCTGGAAGGCGACCGGCGCCGCGGACCTGCGCGGGTTCTACGAGCAAATCGAGCAGTACCTGCTGGCGCATTTTCGCGACCCGGAGCACGGCGAATTTTTCGGGTATCTCAACCGCGACGGCAGCCCGATCTTCACCGCCAAGGCTAACGGCTGGGAAGGCTGCTTCCACTTGCCCAGGGTCTTGTTCCGCATGTACCAGGCCGCGAGAGGCTTGAATCAATGACCCCGACGGGGTCTGTACCCCCCGCGATTTACCGCATAAAAACGGGGGTTCCGGGAAAAGCGACGCAGAATCCGGCGCGCCCGCCGCATTATCCACAACCCCGGACCCCCTGGCAACCTGGCTGGATGCCTGCCCGGTCCGGCTGGACCCGGCCACCCGCGCCCGTGTGCTGGCTGCCATTGACGAACGCTAGGCCACCAAGGCAAGGACGCCCAACCATGACCATCCCACCGTCACCAAACGGGCGCTTGGCTCTTCCCTGCACAACAGGGGCGGCGACTAACGGACGCGACACCGGCGGACAGCCCGAGCATCACCCAGGGAGACAAGACGCGCCACGGCCAGCCGTAGGCCAGCGACAAGCCCGCTGGCGTTTCGCAGCCGTGCCCTTTTTTTAGGTGGCGACTTAACCGATGAGCGCAAAATCCGGTTTGTCACGATTGCAGCGCGAATTAATCCGCCGGATTCACGCCGACGGCAACCCATTTTCGCGCAAAAATAGCGGCAGCCGATCCGAAGCCCCCTCACGTTCCCGCGCCCTGCGCCGTCTGGAACAGCGCGGCCTGGTGCGGCGGCACAACCCCAATGGCCGCACAATCCGCGTGCTACTGACCGACGCCGGCACCGCATGCGCCCAATGGGTAGTAGACAAACCCACGTTGGCGGAGACCATCGAGCGATTCCGACGGGAGCGTGCCGAATCAGAACTTCGGTCACACGTCATAACAACGGCAAGGAAGCCAAGCCATGACATCATCACCGTCACCAAACGGCTCTAACGGCGCATCCGGGGGCGGACGCGACGCCGGCGGACGATTCGCGCGCGGCAACCCTGGCGGACCCGGCAACCCTCACGCCGCCCACGTAGCCCGCCTACGCTCGGCCCTGCTGGACGCGGTGACCCCGGAGGACGTGCAGGCCGTCGCCGCCGCGCTGCTGGCCCAGGCCAAGCAAGGCGACGTGATGGCGGTCCGTGAACTGCTCAACCGGCTGCTGGGCCAGTCGCCGGTATCGGTCAAGGCGGAAGTGAGCAGCCCCGTCGCGCCGATTGCGGCGGATGTGGCGGCGCTCAAGACGCTGCCACCGGAGGAACTGGCCCTGTTGGAAAAGGTGCTTGCCAAGTTGGAGGCCGGCCGGCTTGGTTGACGTCTTGAAACGGGCCAAGTCGCACGCCGAGTTATCGGTCTACCGGCTGCACCCGCGAAGGAGAGGCGATTGACCACGACGCGACAAAATGGCGCCACACCCGACCGCCGCAACCCCGGTTCATGCCTGGGGGGTGGCGGGGGGGGCCGCCCTGGGGCGAGTTGCTCACCAATCCGAAGCACTACCGCGCTGACATGGTTCTGATTGCCCAAGCTGCGCGAGAAGGCTGGCCCGTCCCCGCCCAAACCAAGCACCGCCTGGTCGAGCGGGTAGCGGCATTATTGAGCAACCCTTCCTGGCGCGTTCGGCTGCGTGCCATCAAAACTTTGCTGGCCATGGACGGCGGCGGATCGGCGGATGGCCGGGGCGACGCCGGCGTTGGTCTGGCCGGCCGGCGGTGGCGAAGCGAATAATCGCCTGATGAACAGGCATAAAAACCTTGGAAATCCCACTTTATCCGCAACCGATTGTTGCTATGCCATAGGAGCGTGCGCCAGTCGTGCTGGCCTGCTCCCCAAAATCTGATCCAGATGTTATGAGAGTCCCAACGGGCCCGCAGGGCCAAGGAGACTCTCGATGTCAGGCAAGCGTCATTCAGCGGAACAGGTGATCCAGAAGCTGCGGGAGTCCGACGCGTTGTTGGCCGGGGGCGCCAGCGTCGGTCAGGTGTGCCAGAGGCTGGAGGGTCAACCACGGCTCAATTCAGAGCAATAGAGAAAAACTTCATGGCGCGACTGGGTAACAAGACGTTTGATGGAGCCCAATTGCGCAATCTGCTGGCCGAACAATACATCGGCCCCGACAACGCAGGTGTCCGGCACGCTTTGGACCTTTGGCTCAAGAGCGTGGGAATTTGACGATGAAAAAGATAGTACAAGTAGATGGAATCCAAAAGGAGTACGCGCCTCCGGAGCTCTGGGAGAAGCTTTATGCCTAGGTGCCAGAGGCGAAGGATATGCCATGGGGGGCGTATTCATTCAGTTGCAGCCTTGCGACGAACGACCCACGCGTGCCTAAATTACTGGGAATACTCAATGACGCGGGGTGGGAGCGACAGTGGAGCGGCCTCTATGCTGCCAATCGCTACCAGTACGCCATAGGCCACCGCTACGACGCCCAGGACTTCGAGGCCTGCGAGTTGCTTCAGACGTACTCGGCCCAACCTACCGAAGACCTTGATACCGGGTGGGGGCAGGAGGGCAAGCTCAGGATCGAATACCGGGATTTGCGCAAGAAGGCCAAACGACGCATGGCCTTGGGCATCGGATCTGTCATACTCGTCTCCGCGTCCATGCGCAAGATGATCGAAGATTCACAACTCGGGCACGCCAGATTCCGGCCAACGCTATTGGAGAACACCCAGGAATCCCTGGAGGGGAGGGTCCACCAACTGCTGCCTTGGTCCAAGGCGCCCGATGGGCCGTGGTGGGAACTGACCAGCGATGTGGTGCTGCCGCCCGTGACGGAACGAACGCCCCTGGAGGACAAGGATGGGAAGCCGGTCAAGCCCGACTTTTCTAGCGGCTGCTGGGAGGCCCCCGTGAACTTCGAGATTGGTCACCTGCATTACGCCCGCTCGGCGTTGAAGAAGCTGCCCAGGTTCGACATCGCCCTGACCCATGAGCATTGGAGCAACGGTCACTTTCCGGCCGACCCCTTCGGCTGGTTGCAGCGCCGCATCGTCTCGCAACGGTTCTATCGCTTCGCTGTCGAGCACAAGCTCAAGGTTGATTTCCGACCGGTAGAGATCGACGAGGACCTCTAGCGAATCACGAACGACATCCCGCTCTTTGACAACTACAGAACTGGTTTCCGCTTCCCGACCCGGACTCGCTCTTGGTGACCGGCGAGCACCCGGTGAGGCTGATAGGGCTGCGGTGGTGGTGTATGTCGCTTCCTGAATCAGTCAACACAGTCATTTGACGGTGTTCCATGATCATCGCGGGGGCTTCGCCGCCAGCCCGCCGCACCCCTCGGCTCCCCCCTGGAAGGGCTGTGGCCAGTGATGCACGATGGTCGCCGCCGGCGATGGCGGCGGCAAGCCGAGAGCGCCACGACGGTGCGGAAAACGGCATGAGGGAACGTCAAGAGTGAGATGATGCCGGATGAGCATTTGGACCACTTCTCGCCGCCCGATGTCAGCCTGCCTGTTTGCGAAAGGTGAATTTCACGTCCGAACCGGTTGAGAGGGGCTGCACCGACCCAGCATGGGTATGCACTGCTATGGGACCCTGTCGCTTGAATGGCCGGGTGCAGCCGCGTTCTTAGCCTGTCCTGCGTCGGTAGCTGAACTCGACCTGCCGCAGGGCTTGAGCAGGAATATCGCCGGTCACCCCGATTGTCCGCTTCCGCTTCGGGCACCGTTGGCGCCTCATTTCGTTTCAATCTTGTCGCCGGGCCAGTGAACTGGCGGCGCCGATGGCTGCGTATGATTCCCATGATGCTCGATTCCGTGCTCCAGATTGTGGACGCACAGCCGCGCCGATCCGCTATTCAGCGCAGCGGCGACTGGCTGGCGACGCGGTTGGCGTGGTCGGTGCTGCGCTGGCCGCGCTGGAGTTGGGTGCATCGCTTCAACCCGCGCTGTCCCAAGGTGGGCGATCTGCTGGGCCTGCACGGCCGGTGCTTTACAGTCATGGCCGACGATGCCGCCAGGCTCGATGGCCTGTTCGTTCCCGCGAGGCGGGAGGCGCGGCCGCGACTGCCGGTGGTGCTGGCGCACGGCATCGTCGAGGTCAAGGAGTTGCATGCCCGCCGGGCACGCGAGCTTTCGCAACGCGGTCACGATGTGATCCTCTTTGATACCCGTGCCCACGGACGATCGACCGGCCGGCACATCACCTTCGGCGTGCGCGAGCGGCACGATGTCAAGGCCGTCGTCGATCACGCGCAGCGTCAGGGGTGGATCGGCGACAGGGTCATTGCCATGGGCATGAGCCTGGGCGCGGGCACCATGCTTCAGTATGCGGCGATCGACCCGCGCGTGGTCGGGGTGGTGGCCATCGCCCCGTTTGCGGACATGGCCTCGGCGGTGGCGTCGTACCATCGGCTCATCGCGCCGTTTCTGCCCTGGAGTTGGGTTTGCCGGGGCTTTGATAATGCCTGCCGGCAGGCGGGTTTCGCCATGGCCGAGGCTTCGGCGCTCGAGGCGATGGCGAAGATCAAGGCGCCGCTGCTGGTCGTGGCGGCCGGCCGCGATGTGAATCTCCCGCCAGCACAGCATGCCTATCGCCTGGCGCAGGCGGCGGGATGCGACTACTGCCGGGTCCTCACCATCGACGGCGCCACGCATTTCACGCTCTTTCGCCATCGCCAGCCGGAGATGGACCGAGCCGTGCTGGCGTTCTGCGCGCGGATCAGCGATATATAGCCACCGATGGACACCGATAAGCACAATTGGGGACAGGCAGAAGCGGCCGCTGGCGCCGGGTCCGCCAAGCGTCTGGTATCAGCGCCCTCAAAGCGACGCCGCTGGCGGCGCCGCATCGGTTGGTCATTACTTGTACTCGTCGTCCTCTTCGTGATCATCATTGGTCCCTGGCCGGCGCCCAACGGCAGCTACGTCGGCAGCGGCTACCAGGCCGCCACACTGCATCGCCTGACCACCGTGCCACCGGCCACCGCGACAGGCCCGCTCGAAGCCGGCTTTGCTCAGCTCGACATTACGCCGCCGGTGGGGCATCAACTGGCGGGCTTTAATCGCCGCGGCTTCCATTATCAGGCCGTGGACACGCCTTGCCTGGCCCGTGCCCTGACGCTGCGGTGCGCGGAGCTTGCGGGCTCCACCGCTGATGCGGCGATCAACAACGAGCTGACCGTCACGATCCTCTCGGCCGACCTGCTCATGATCAACCGCAAGCTCGCGCAGGCGGTGTTGTCGCGCACCGGCCTGCGCGACGGCGACATCTACTTCACCGCCAGTCACACCCACAGCGGGCCGGGGCAGTGGGGCGATCATCCGCTCGAGACGCTGATCGCCGGCGATTACGACCAGGCTTACTTCGATATCCTCGTTAGCCAACTGGCTCAGGTGGTGACGCAGTCCCGACAAGCGCTGGCGCCGGCGGAGGTCGGCGTGGTGACCATGTCCGAGCCAGGCGGCTTGATCAACCGCATCGACCGGGCCTTGGGCACGCACGATCAACTCTCGGCCGTGGTGGTTCGCCATGCGGACGCACCCGCCCGGCCGCCCATCGCCGTGCTGGTGACCTTTGGCGCCCATGCGACGGTGGTGGATGGCGACCCGGCGACGCTCAGCGCAGACTACCCCGGGGCGTTGGAGGCGGCGCTCGGCGCTGCGCTGCATTCACCCGTAATGTTCGCCGCCGGCGCCGTGGGCGACGTTTCGCCGGCGCGCTTGCCCGCCGGTTCGCCGATAGACAGTGCCCGAAAACTGGGTGACATGCTCGCCGACGATCTGGCGGCGCTGATCCCCCAGGCAACGTTGCAACGCTCGATCACGTTGAGCAATCAACATCTGGCGGTCGATCTTCCCGCCATGCGCTTCCCCATTGGTGCGCACTGGCGGCTCAGCCCGCTGGCGACGTTCTGGATCGGCGACACCCGGACGCATTTACACCTGCTGCGTATCGGGCCGGCGGTGCTCGTCGGCTTCCCCGGCGACGTGGCGGGCCACCTGGCGACCACTCTGGCCGACAGGGTACGCGACAGCGGCCTGACCCTGATCGCCACCAGCTTCAATGGCGACTATAAGGGTTACTTCGTGAGTCAGGAGGTCTTCATGCGTTACAGTGCTTACGAGACGCGCGAGGTGAACTTTTTTGGCCCTTGGAGCGGCGAGTATTTGAACGATCTGGCGGCGCGAATGATCAGCCGTACGGCAATTGCGACCCAGCCGGTGCGTTGAACTCTAGCCTCCCGCTCGCTCGGGCCAAGATGGCCCGGCTATATGGAAACCGATCTTGCCATGCCTGTGAATCGCACCATCCTCATCCTCATCGTCTTCTGCCTGTTGTTCCTCTCGCTCGTGGTCGCTGCGGCCACGGCGCAAATGGACGAACCGGCACCGACAGCACTGCCCGCCGACACTGCGGCGGCATCATCGGATGTCACTCACAAACCGCGTTCGGTCGCGCCCACACCCGAGTTGATCGAGCAACTCCGTTTGCCCGAGGGCTTCACGATCCGCCCCTTTGCCCGAAGTGTCGGCCAGGCACGCATGCTCGCCGTCGGCGAAGACGGCACGGTCTACGTTACCTGCCCCAAGCAGGGGCAGGTCAAGGCGCTGCTCGACCGCGACAACGACGGCAAGTCGGATGAGACGCGCATCATGCTCTACAACCTCCCGGGCGTGCACGGCATCGCCATTCACGACAACCGCATGTACCTGGCGGGCAGCAACAGCGTGTGGGTGGTGAGTCTGGGCGGTTACGGCACGGCTGGTGAACCCAAGACGCTCATCGACAACCTGCCTGATCCGGGAACCCCCGGTCTCCACCCGTATCGTGGCCTGGCGATTCACGACCACCGCGTGTACGTCAGCGTGGGCAGCACCTGCAACGCCTGCGACGAGAAGAGCCGGGAGTACGCGGTGATCCTGCGCACGAGTCTGGACGGCAGCCAGCGGGAAAACTTCGCCGGGGGCCTACGCAACACGGTCGGCTTCGACTGGCATCCGCTCAGCGGCAAGATGTGGGGCATGGACCAGGGCACCGAGGATCGCGGCGGCGACGGCCTGCCCGATGAGCTCAATCGCCTGGAGGCGGGCGAGATCTACGGCTGGCCATGGCTCTACGCCGAGCGCCGCTGGGACGACGAAGCGCCCAAGCCCTACTTGGGCAACGACACGCGGCAGAGCTTTGCCCGCAACACCACGCCGTCGGTGATGACCTATCAGCCCTTGAGCCATCCAACGGGCTTTCTGTTCTACACCGGTCAGATGTTTCCGGGTCGCTATCAGCGCGGCGCTTTTGTCGCCATGCACGGATCGGACACGCGTCCCGAAGCGGTGGGCTACAAGATCGTGTTCCTGCGTTTTGGCCTTGACGGCGAACCAGCAGCGGAGTTTGAGGAGTTCCTCACCGGCTTCCTGATCGCGGACGGCAAGGCCCAATTCGGCCGGCCCGCGGGCCTGGTCGTGGATCAGCAAGGCGCTCTGCTTTTCAGCGACGACGAGCACGGCGTGGTGTACCGCGTCACCTATAAAGCGCCGCAATAAGTGCATCAATGCCGACGCTGAGGCCCTGCGAAGCGGATGGGATCTGCGCCTGGTCACTTCTCACGCGCCCAATCGCGTCTGCTCCTCTGCAATGCGATCCATCAGCTCCTGCATCGGCGCCTTGGGCACGAAAGCGGCGGCCCGCTGCCGATAGCTCTCGGCGACGCGCTTCATCCCCTGGGGCATGCTGACCTGGCAGCGCCACTGCGGCGCGATCTGCTTGACCTTGCTGTTGTCGAACGCCACGCAATGCGACTTATCGCCCCAGAGCGGCCCGGTCCAATTGGGGTTGTACCGGCATAGCGTGGCGGTGGGCACGTGGACCATGCGCGGCTCGTGATCCAACGCTGCGCCGATGGCGGTGATGATCTGGTTCCACGACCACACGTCGTCGCTGGTGATGTGAAACGCCTGACCCAACGCTCGCTTGTCGCCCAGCAGCTTCACGAACGGCACCGCAAAGTCGTCGCTGTGCGTCACCACCCACAGGCTCGTTCCGTCGCCATGCACGATGATCGACTTGCCCTGTTCGATCCGCCATGCCAGCTCGTCGCCCGACATAATCGTGCTGGGGAAGTTACGGCGATACGTGTGGCTTGGGCGCACGATTGTTACCGGCAGCTTGCCCGACTCGTGCCACTGCATCAACTGCGCCTCGGTCTCCTTCTTGGCGTTGCTGTAGGGCCAGTAGGGATTCTCCAGCGGGGTGGCTTCGGTGATGATGTGGGCGTTGGGCTTGCCGGCCGGCGGCTTCTGATAAGCCGACGCCGAGGAGATGAACAGGTACTGCCCGCATTTGCCGGCGAAAGTCGCCAGATCGCGCTGCACGACCTTGAGGTCATAGGCCTTGAACTGGCACACCACATCCCAGGTCTGCTCGCCCAGCCGTGCGTAGTCGGCGTCGTTAGTGAGATCGCCCGTAATGCGCTCGACCGTGTCGGGCAACGGCTCGCTGGACTTGCCCCGGTTGAAGATCGTCACGCGCTGTCCCGCGCGGGCGCTCTCCTGGATGCAGGAGTAGGAAATCTCGCCCGTGCCGCCGATGTACAAGATTCGCATGCGTGGTGGCTCCCTGGTGATGCTGACTGTGGATTACGATACCAAGCCCGGCCATGCGAGTCTTCGTGAGTTGGCCAAGTCCGGTCATGCGGGTCCTCGAGCTTGGCCGGGGTCGACCCGTGCATCTTCCCCCCGATCCCCCACGGGTACAATGGCATCTCCTCATGCCCTTTGACCTTCACGATATCCTCTCGCCGCAAGGCCCCGTCGCCCGCCGCCTGGGTCAGCGTTTCGAGGTGCGTCCGCAGCAGACGGCCATGATCGACGCAGTCGATGCCGCCCTGGCGCAGGGCCAGACGCTGCTGGTCGAGGCCGGCACCGGCGTGGGCAAGTCCTTCGCCTACCTGCTGCCGGTGATCAAGCGCATCCTGGCGGGCCGGGACAACCCTGCCCGCAAGGAGCGCTGCCGCATCGTCATCTCCACGCACACGATCGCCCTCCAGGAGCAGATCATGCGCAAGGACTTGCCGCTGCTTCAGGCGGCGATTCCCGACGAGATCACCGCGGTGCTGGTCAAGGGGCGGGGCAACTACCTGTCGCTGCGGCGCATGAACCGAGCGTGGGAACGGGCGCCGCAACTGCTGGCCGGCGATGATGACGCGGTCGCTTCGCTTGCCGCGATCATGGACTGGGCCAAGACGACTGACGACGGCTCGCTGGCGACGCTGCCGCAGGTGCGCAGCAAGGCCGTCTGGCACGACGTGCGCAGTGACGCCGAGGACTGCATGGGCAAGCGCTGCCCGACGTACAAGCGGTGCTTCTATCAGTCAGCCCGGCGGCGGATGGAGAACGCCGACGTGCTCATCGTCAATCACGCGCTGTTTTTTGCCGACTTGGCGCTGCGGGCGGAAGGGGCGCAGATTCTGCCCGCCTACGACCACGTCATTCTCGACGAGGCGCACACCATCGAGGAAGTCGCCTGCGAGCACTTCGGCCTGTCGCTGAGCCGCTTTGCGGTGGACCTGCTGCTGTCGCGGCTGTATCAGCCGCGGCGCGAGCGCGGGTTGCTGATCATGCTGGGGAATCGTGCCGACCTGGCGCTGTTGGATCGTGCCATGCAGCAGGTGGCTGATGTGCGCTACGCCGTGGAAGAGTTCTTCGACGATCTGGCGGCGTTGCCGATCGTGCACGATGGCGGCGAGAAACGCATCCGTACGCCGGACTGTGTGGCCAATCGGCTGTCGGCGGTGCTGCGCGATCTGTCGATCCTGCTCAAGGAGCTGCGCGAAGGCATCAAGGAGGCCGACGATCGGCTGGAGCTGGCGTCGTATGCCAATCGGGCCGAGGGCTACGCGCAGTTGGCCGAGCAATGGGTAGGGCAGAAGCTGGCGGACTCGGTGTACTGGCTGGAGGTGTCGCTGCCGGGGACGGGCAACCGTCTGCGGCGTCCGCGCGTGACCATCTGTGCCGCGCCCGTCGAAGTGGCGGCCCTGTTGAACCAGCGGCTGTTCAATGCCAAGTCAACCCAGGAGAAGCCCATCGGCGTGGTGCTGACTTCTGCCACGCTGGCGACGCGCACGCAGGTCGGAACGGGCAACGGGCATGCGGGCAAACGCACATTGGATCACGCCGACCCGCACCGCGAGGCCTTCGCCTATGCCATGCGCCGCCTCGGCTGCGAGCATGCCCATACGCTCTTGCTGGGCTCGCCCTTCGACTACACCACGCAGGCGCAATTGGCCATCGGCGACGATCTGCCCGAGCCCAACGCGGCCGAATACTTCGCCGCCATGTGCCCGCGATTACTCTTGCATTTAGAGGAAAGCCAGGGTGGCGCGTTCGTGCTGTTCACCAGCTACGACCTGCTTCGCCGCACCGCCGGATGGCTCCGCCCGCACCTGGTGCACCGTGGCCTGCCCATGCTGGTGCAGGGCGACGGCTTGGAGCGCTCGGCCATGCTCGAGCAGTTCCGGGGCAATCCGCATAGCGTGCTGCTGGGCGTCGCCAGCTTCTGGCAGGGCGTGGACGTGCAGGGTCAGGCCCTGCGCAACGTGATCATTCCCCGCCTGCCCTTTGCCGTGCCCGACCGCCCGATCATCGAATCGCGCCTGGAGCGCATCAAGGCGCGCGGCGGCAACCCGTTCAAGGAATATTCACTACCTGAGGCGGTGCTGATGTTCAAGCAGGGCTTTGGCCGGCTGATCCGCAGCCGCACCGACAAGGGCACGGTGGTGGTGCTGGATAGCCGCATTGTGACCAAGGTGTACGGCCGGCAGTTCATCGCGGCGCTGCCGTCGTTGCCGGTGCTGCGACGAAGCAAGTTAGCCGCGGGTGAGCACGGATGAACGCGGCGGTGTGGAAGGAGCGACCCGGGGGCGGCGCAAAGCCTCTGCCCCGGCTTGAGTGGTTGGGCGCCTACGATAGGAGCAAAGGAGACCGATCATGCGAATGCTTCTGCAAGTGAATCTGCCGCACGAGTCGTTCAATGCCGCGGTGAAGGATGGCAGCGCCGGGGGCAAGCTCAAGAGCATCCTCGATGCCGCCAAGCCCGAGGCGGTGTACTTCATGGAGATCGACGGGGAGCGTTGCTGCATGCTGGTGGTGGACGTGAAGAATGCCTCGGCGATTCCCGCCTTTGCCGAGCCGTGGTTCCTCACCTTCCAGGCGGACGTGAAGTTTCGCCCGGTGATGACGCCGGAGGACCTGGGGCACGCGGGGTTGGAGGCGCTGGGGAAGAAGTGGGGATGAGCACCGACGGTTCATCTCACGCGGTATAATCAGGGCGAAAGGGGCTGCGATGGACGAATCATGGCGAGCGCGGATCACCATTGAGCCGGGTAAGCGCGGCGGGCGTCCGTGCATTCGCGGCATGCGTATCACGGTCTACGATGTGCTGTCCTATCTGGCCGCCGGCATGACGACTCCGCAGATTCTGGAGGACTTTCCCTATCTGACGGCTCAGGACGTTCAAGCCTGCCTGGCGTTTGCCGCCGAACGCGAGCGGAGCATGCGGATGGCCGTGGCATGAAGCTGCTCCTGGATCAGAACCTCTCGCCCAAGTTGGTCGATGATCTGGCGGACTTGTTTCCCGATTCCAGCCATGTGCAAGACGCCGGATTGGATCGCGCGAGTGATGATGAGGTATGGGAACACGCGCGAACTCACGTATTTGCCATCGTCACCAAGGACGAGGACTACAGCCAGCTCAGCGCCTTGCGGGGCAGTCCACCCAAAGTCATCTGGCTGCAATTGGGTAATTGCACGACAGCAGAGATCGAGGCCGCGTTTCGAGCGCGTAAGAATGACATTGATACCTTTGAAAAGGACGCGTCGGCCGGCACGCTCGTACTGGGTTGGTTGAAGGTGGTATGAGCTACAACGCCCCGACGTGCATCAAATCATCTGCCGACCCGGCTCGATATCCACCTCGCGGACGCCGCGGAGTTGGCGGATGCGCTCGACGTGGTCGCGGATCTGGCTGCGCACTTGCGTGGGGTTGCGTATGGCACGCAGGAGCAACACCGGCGTGGTGGCGTCGCTGGTCTTGAGTTGCACGTGGCCCCGGCCCAGCAGGCGCAGCCAGAGCGGCTCGAGGACCACTGTGTCCTTGACGCGGTAGAGCTCCATCTCGTCGCTGCGGCGGGTGAAGACGCCCTGGTGCGTGGTGATGCGCTGCGTGGAAAGCGTGTAGCGAATCGAGGCGATGCTGGCCCAGACCCACAAGCCATACGCCAGCGCCGCCGCAAGGAGGAGCACGGGAACGATCACCGGCAGGGTCTCGTGCATGAGCAGCCAACCGATCGCGACGGCGAGTATGACCACGGCAATGAGGGTATATCGGCCCGAGCCGATCCACTGCGACGGTCCGCCGACCCAGACGATGGTTTCCTGCGAAGTTGGTGGGGGTTGCTCGGTCATGGGGAAGAAAATCAGGACTGAGTTTACAGACGAGACCTTTGATTAACCACCAAGACACCAAGGACACCAAGAAGAGGCAGGAAGAATATCAACACGAAGGCACGAAGACACGAAGGAAGATCCAAATTCATGACTATGTGCAATTCCTGATTTTGCTTGATCCGTCTTCTTCGTGCCTTCGTGCCTTCGTGTCTTCGTGTTCATTTTACTTTCCTGGTGTTCTTGGGGTCTTGGTGGTTCAATCCGGTTTTTCGAAGGTCTGAGATTGCGGTGATCTCGCCGGCGAAGGTGAGAGGGTGGAGTGACGGCCGACGCTCAATCCGGGCCGGCCGATCAATCCGGGCCAAGCTCGAAGACTCGCATGGCCGGGGTTGGGTCAGCGTGTGATCGAGGTGACGTCCAGGATGTAGACGCCGCGGGTGTTCTCGAAGTTGGCGTCGATGCAGATTTGCGTGCCGTCGCGGTTCCAGCGCGGGTGCAGGTCGCAGCGGTAGGCCCAGTTGCTCACCGCCGACGAATAAATGCGCGCCAGGTCCACCCGGCGCTGGTCGGCGGGGCGATAGAGCATCAGCGTGATCAGGCGTTCCCGGTCGGGATAGGTGTCGTTGAGGATCCAGTTGCGGTCGGGCGAGTAGGAGCAGTGGCCGTCGGTCTGGGGCAGGACATCGTCGCCGATGGATTGCATGGCGCCGCTGTGGATGTCGATGAGGTGGAAGGCGCGCTTGCCATCGGGGTCGGCGGCGTAGGCCAGGATGGTGTGATCGTCGCGCCAGTCGTAGTGCGAGAACATGGGCGTGTCGCAGACCAGGCGCAGATCCCCCCCGGATGAAGAGCCATCCAGGCGGATGCACATCAGGCGGGTGCGGAAGTTGGGGTTGCCCTGGCAGGGCCAGCGGTGCAGGAAGGCGGCCCAGGTGCCGGTGGGGTCGATCTGGAGATGGTTGACCCAGTGGGGGACGTTGCGCATTTCCTCGCGCGGCTGGATCTGGGCGAGCTGAGCGAGGGAAGCGATGAGGCGGGGCTGGTCAGCTTGGTGAAGCCCCGTCACGCCAATGCGGGGCTGCGTCGGAAGATCAAAGACGAAGACGCCGTTGTCCGCCGGCGCCAGTTCGTCGGGATTGCGTTCGGCGACGCTGGCGTAGCCGTAACCGGGGCGCAGGCGGTGCAGCCGGCCAAAGTCCAGGGACACGGCCCGCCGACCGTCGCGGGTCAACGTGTAAATCGGCATCGGCAACGTCTGGGTCTGTCCGGTGAATACGTCGCGGATGATGCCGACGGGGCGGCCAGCGACGATGCGGTTGTAGATCACCTGGCGATCACCCGCCGGCCCCAGCCACTGGAACATTGTGCCCTGCTGCCAGCTCCACGCGCTGGTGCGGTCGAGCTCGATGAACCGGCCGCCATCGGTTGCGTTCTGGGTGGTCGCCAGGTCGATCATGCCCAGCGTCAGTTCTTCACCTGCCAGTGGCTGGCGATCGGCAAAGCCGATGCGGCATGCCAGCACATATCGCCCGCTGGCGTCCCACGGCGTCTTGTCATAGTAGCCGAAGAAATAGTGCGCATCAGTGGGCGTGACGCGCCGCATGGGCACGTGCAGGTCTTGCACTTTGGCGGGATCGATCCCTTGAGTGGCGGATGTGGTCATGCTGGTCAGGAGTGTATCAGGCGCAGCGGCGTCGCGCGACGCGGGAGGGGTGGCGGAGGCTAAGCCGCAAGCGGCTAGGGCAACGCTTCCCCGGTCCTCTTCCTCCGACCTCAGAGGGGCGAGGGAGCGAAGGTCATCACTTGCCGTTCCAGTACGGGCTGGTCTTCTCGGTGGCGTAGGAGCCGTCCGGATCCCGAGGCCAGTCGCCTTCGGCCATGAACTTGGCGTGGCCGTCGATGAACAGGGCGTTGGTGCGCCCCAGGTGATGGTAGAGCAGTTCGGCGTTCACGTGATCCAAGCCGTCGGCCGTGTAGTAGGACCAGTTCCCGTTTGCGCCGCTTAAGAAGCACACCTCGACGTACAGGAACACGTCGCTGGGCCGTTGAATACTGGTTAACTTCGCCGACACGTTGGCGGCCTGCTGGCTGACCGAGCCGCTGCTATCCCGCAACAGCCAGGTGTTGTATGTGTAGATCCAGCCCATGTCTCCGTTGTGCCGCGGGAAAATCGTGGGCTCGGTGCAGTTGAAGGTGGTCTTGTAATACTGCGTCGGCTTATTCTTGAGCTGCGGCTTGCCCGAGTAGAGGTAGGGCCAGAGCAGGCGGGGCCAGAATTCATAGTCGCCTGAGGCGTCGCGGAGATGCGACGGCGGCGCCAGGCCGCGGTAGTCGTTGACGTAGTACTGCATGGTCAAGCTCAACTGATGCAGCTTGCTGGCGCAGGCGACCTGCCGGGCCGCGGCACGGGCGTTGCCCAGCGCCGGCAGCAAGAGGGCGATGAGCAGGGCGATGACGGCGATCACCACCAGCAGCTCGACCAGCGTAAAGGCACGCCGCACTGGCGCCGGCGTATGCGCCTCAAGACTGGCGCGGTCTGCGGTCGTTATCTTGCATTGAGCGTGCATAGTTCGCCACCTGATCCACTTCAGTTGAGATTCAGAAAGATCCACAGGGCAGACACCGTATCCAAGTCACCCAGCAAGGCATCGACCTTTGCACGCGGCTGGTTGGCGCCGTGGCCATCGAAGTAAGCGATGTTGATCGTCCCCTGGCCGTGGTGACGGTAGGCGGCACGGTTGATGATGCCGGTGGTCTCGCCGGTGTAGGCGCCCGAGCCCGACATCGAGAGGCGATCGTTGAGTCCATCCAGGACCATGGCGTTACTGCTGGGACTGCGTACCTGCTTTTCGCGGTTCACGCCGGTGTTATATGGGTTCCTAGGGTCTTCCAGGCCGCTGCTACCGGGGATGTTGGAGAAAGTGCCGGTGGAGTTGTAGGTGTAGTTGCAGCCATAGTTCAGGCCCATGTTGCCTTGGGCCGAATTCGCCGTGGCGGAAGTCGGGCAAAGCCAATTTCTGGCCTTATCCCAACTGATGCCCTGAGTGCCGATGTTGTGCACGCCCATTAGTTCCTGGAAGCGGCGATTGGCATACCAGTTGACGTTGCCGGCGTTGTTGTTGCAGGTCGTGTCAATGCGTACGGGCACGAAAAAGCCGCGCATCTCCTCGGCGTAGAGCTGATTGGCCAGGTTGACCTGCTTGAGCATGCTCAGACATTTGACCGAGCGGCCCGATTCGCGCGCCGAGCCCAACGCCGGCAGGAGCAGGGCGATGAGCAGGGCGATGATGCTGATGACGACCAGCAACTCGATTAGCGTAAAGGCGAGGTGGGTCTGGCGAGCATGCCGGGTTCGACATTGGATGTTCATGGTTCACCAGCCCCCGGTGGTACTTAGCGTTCTTGAGGCGGGACAGTGGATTCGCGCACGATGAGCGTTTCGGGCATGACCACCCGTTGCGGCGCCAGCGGCTGGCCGGATTCCAGGCCGACCGAAAGTATTTCCAGGGCCACGCCGGCCATTTCCACGCTGGGCACGCCGACGGTGGTCATGGAAGGCACGGTGTTGCGGGTGATGGGAGTGTCGTTGAAGGTGGCGATGCTCAACTGGCCGGGCACCGACAGGCCGCACTTCCAGCAGGCGCGGAGCAGTTCCAGCACGCCGGAGCTGTGGTACTCGATGATGGCCGTGGGTCGGGGTTGGGCCGCCAGAACTTGCGTGACGGTTTCCTGTCGGTCGGGGTTGACCACGCACAGGGCGGCGGGCAGGCCGGCCTCGGCCAGGGCGTCGTTGATGCCCGTCAAGCGTGCCTCGTAACTGAAGTGCTTGCGCACGCCCTGGCTGACGCAGTTGAACACCACGCGACGGTGGCCCAGGGACAGCAGGTGCCGCGTCAGGTCCCGGCCCCCCTGGCGATCATCGGGAATCACGCAGGCGTGGCCTTCGCGCGGCTCGGCGTTGACCAGCACCGCGGGCAGGCCGGCCTGCTCAAGGGCGTACTCCACCTCTGGACGCAGTTGATTGAGGATGACCACGCCATCGAAGCGCTGGTCCAGCAGCATCTGCCGGCAGCGCTGGATATGGGCGTCGCCGCCGGAGACGAACTGCGGATCGTAGCCGCGTTCCGACAGGCCGTCGGACAGCGTCCGAAAGGCGTCGGCCCAGAGGTCGTTGCTGATCAGAGGCAGGTTGTGCGGGTGGATCAGGGCGACCATGTGCGTGCGCCCCGAGACAAAGGCCCGCGCTCGCCAACTGGCCCGATAGCCCAGCCTCCCCGCCGCTTCCAGCACCCGCTTGCGCGCCGCCTCGGATATGTCCAGCAGGTTCAGCGGGCGGTTCATCACCTTGCTGACGGTCGAGATCGAAACACCGCTGGCGGCGGCGACGTCCTTGATCGTCACCCGGTTCGGCCGCAGGGGTTTGCTGGTGATGCGACTCATAGCTGGATTTCTAATTTCCAATGAAAACTCTGACTAACCACCAAGACACCAAGGACACCAACAAAGAAGAATGAACACGAAGACACGAAGACACGAAGAAGAAGAGATGAGTCAAAATCCGAAATCAGAAATCAGGAATTTCACTTCGTGTCTTCGTGTTCACTCTCCCGTTCTTTGCCTTCCTTGGTGTCCTTGTGTCTTGGTGGTTCAATTCAGCAGAACGACGAAAATCAAAAATAAGAAACTAGGAATTCCTTCGCAGCCCGCGCGTCATCATCATCGCCCCGCCCAGGGCCAGCAGCGCCAGCGAGGCGGGCTCGGGGATCGTCGTCAGGGCGATCTGGTTGCCCTGGTAGCTGTAGTTGATGGTGTAACCGGTGGGCAGATTGCTGATGGAGGCGAACTGGGCGCCGGTCAGTGAGCCGTAGCTGGCAAAGATGTAAGCCGCGTCGTTGAGGCTCAGGGCGTCAAAATCGACGGTGGCGGCCGTGATGTCCAGGATATTGCTTACGTTGAGCAAGTCGGATGAGCCCGCGCCCGCGCCATCGAGTTCGACGAGCATCGTGCCGGCCAACAGAACATCGCCGGTGACGCTGAGGGCGCCGATAGAGTTGCCAGGGGCCAGGAATCCGCCGGCCTGAACGGTGACGATGCCGGCCACGCTGCCGCCGCCGCTGAAGGTGCCGTCGATGAAGATCGACCCGGCGTTGCTCACCGCACCGGTCTGAATGTTGAGGTGTGTCAGCGGGTTGGCGGCACTGCCAATGTCCTTGCCGCCCATGGCCAGCGTGCCGCCGTTGATGTTGACGGTGCTGGTGGCGGTGGCGCTGCCGGAGGCATTGCCGGCGGCGATGGCGTTGTTGAGCGTCATCACGCCGCCATTGAGGTTGAGGGTGCCGGAAGCCGAGTCCGTGGAACCGGTGACGGTGGTCGAAATATTGGCCAGCAGAATCGCCGGTGCCGAGCCCGCCGACTGCACTGACAGCGTTCCGCCGTTCATCGTCAGCGTTCCCTGGGCGGATACGGCGACGGAACTGTTGGTCGCGGTTCCGGTATATGAGCCGATCAGGACCGCAGGCCCGGTGCTGGTTGTGGCGACAATGACGCTGGTGGCGTCGAGATGGCCGATCACGACGGAGCCGATGCCTTTGGTCGCGCCGTTGCCCGGGCTCGAAGGCCCAGACAGCCTGCCGATGGTCAGGACGCCGGTGCTGACCGTCGTGCTGCCCTGAAGATCCAGATGGTTCAGCACATTGCTGCTGAGCGTCAATGCGCCGGCCGCGCCGCCTACGCCGCCGCCGGCCTTGTTGCCGACCGAAAGCTGACTCAGCGTGCCGTTGAACCTGCCGTCGAGGGTCATCGTGCCGTTGGCGCTTCCTCCTGTGCTGTTATCTTCGTAGCCGATGCGAAGCTGGGAGCGGCCGCCGGAGGTACCGTCGAGCGTCAAACTACCCGTTGCGCCCAGCGTAAAGGTGGTGGCGGCGGACTTGACTCCGCCGACCACGAAGAGCGGGGTATGGACGGTGGTCGTGCCGTTTCCGGCATCCACGGTGGCCTTGCCGGTGTTGTTGCTGCCTTCGCCGAGCATCACCTCGGTGCTCGCGGTAATGGTGTTGGTGGCCGCCAGCTTGAGCGTTCCATCGCCAAAGAGATTACTGCCACCGCTGCTGGTGTTGTCACCGACACCAAAGGAACCGACGTTGGCGGTGAAGGAGGCAGCGGCGCTGAGGTCCAACAGGCCGTAGGTCGTCCCTGTGCTGGCTCCAGTGATTCGCCCGACACCCACGAGGCTTGACGAGCCACTGCCGACCGAAAGCGAAGCGCCGGCCAGCAGAGCCACCCCTCCGGGGGAGGCCAGTGTGCCGCCGCCGGCGAGCAGGCTGCCAAGCGTATTGGTGCCACCCAGGGTAAGCGTGCTGATGTTGCCCTTGGTCAGCGTAAAGCCACTGCCGTCGATCCCACCGGTGAACTTGAAGGTTGCCGTGCCGGCACCGGTGACGGTGGTACTGGCGCCAAGTTTGACGGCGTTCTGCACGTCATAAACGATCGCGCGGTTGTTGGTGGAATTGTTGAGCGCGCCCAGGTTGATGGTGGGCGTGCTTGCACCGGGGTTGGTGAGCAGCAATGCTCCGCCGGCGCCGGCGACGTTGATGGTGGCGGTCAAAGTTGAATCCGAGACGCCGTTATGAGTGCCATTGAGCGTCAGCACGTTGAGGACGAAATCCTCGGTGCCGCCGGCGGGGTTGACGTCGATATCGTTGGTGGCGGTATAGTCCACCGGCGACGTGCTGGTGGCCACAACAGAGTTGAAGACGAGGTTGTCAGTGTTGTTGGCGCCCGAAGGCACCAGGCCTGCGGTTGGGCTGCTGGTCCATTTGCTCGAGTCGCTCCAGTTGCCCGTGCCGACAGTGCTACCTGACCATGTAAACGTGTCGGCCTGTGCCGAACCGACCGCCAGGACCATTAAGCCCGCGGTCAAGACTGAGGTGATTTTGCAGCTTCGTGACATGCATGTTCTCCTTCGGGTTGGATGGATCATGAAAGGTTGGCCGCGGAAGTGCGGCAGAGAAAGAAGGTCAGACTGTGCTTGTTGGGTTGCCATTTGTTGGGCTGGCGACGCACGAGTCAGCATTCGTTGTGTGACTTGACCAGAGTGGCTCTTCGACATGTCTGCTCTCCTTCTGTGGGCTGGAATAGGACTGGGCTTACGCAGATCACCGGTACACTGACTTGAGACCCGACCATCCGAATACGGCGAACATCTAACCATACGAAAACGTTTTTGTCAAGTGAATTCTAACACGCTTCTGCGCCATTGCAAGGCTTGATGACCGCGCCGGCGCAACATTGCCCTGTAAGCAGCCGCCAGCCCCATTATGTCGATTTTCCCTTGTTTTACAGCATGGTATGCGCACTGGATGGTTCTGGATGCCCCTTGACCGCCCGCGCCGCAACCCGTATCATCGGGGTCTATCGATCGCAGAAGGACGAATAGGCCTTACGAAATCACTTTCGAGCATGGTTTTCTGATCTTCCGCCATGCCGTTTCCCTCCGGTTTGCCTTCAGCATGCCCACCCCATCGGCACCATCCCGTCCCTTTCGACTGGCGTCGTTCCGCGACATGGTGCTAACCCACCTGGAACGCCTGGCGGATCAAAATGGCGCGTATGGGTCCTACCGCGCGGGGCTGGGCCGGCGGCCCGACCTCTACTCCAGCCTCGACGCCGCCATCATGCGCACCATCATGGGCGAGGACCTGCGGCAGACCCTCTCCGACGAACAGCGGCGGCAATGGTGCGAGCACATCAACTCCTTTGCAGTACACCATTTCCACCGCCCAAGGGAAGGCAGCTACTGCGACACCCTGGGCCACAGCCCCTTGCACGCCAACGGCATGGTAGTCGGCGCCTTAGGCGCGATCGGCGGCAAGCAGAAGTATCCCTGCCGGTTATATGACGGGTTCGACACGCCCGACAAGGTCGCCCCCTGGCTGGAGCGCGAGATCGACTGGACAGCGCCGTGGAGCGAGAGCCACCTTTTCTGGGGCGGGCTGCATTGTTTTAGCTTCAGTTCGCGCTGCACGCCGCAGTGGCTCGGCGTGACGTTTGCCTGGCTGGATGCCCACGTCGATCCGGCGACGGGCTGGTGGCGGCGGGGGGTCGCGCCGCGCAGTGCATTTGAGCCGTTGGGTGGGGCGGTGCACATTCTGCCCATCTATCCCCACCATGGCCGGGTGTTCCCGTATCCGCGGCAGATGATCGACTCGACCCTGGCGCTCCAGTTGTCCACCGGCCGGTGGCACCCCAAGTCGGATCGCGTCCTGGATTACCTGGAGCTTGACGCACTCTATGTCCTTGCCTTGCTGGGCGCCCAGGAGCCGGACTATCGCCGGGATGACATCCTCGCGGCCGTGGGTCGCTATGGCCAGGTCGTCCGCTCATACCTGGAGGATCGCCGGGACCATTACTTGTCGCAGCACCCGCACTATCTGCTGGCGGGCGTGGGCGTGATGGGCCTGCTGCACCAACTGCTGCCTGACGAGTTCGTGGACGACGCGGCCTGGACCGACATTTTCTCCGACCGCCGGCTGTATCAGACCAGCGAGGTCGAAATTTTCTAACAGGAGTTCGCAATGACGCGCTATCGAATCGGCTTGATGTTGCTGGGCGTGGTGCTGGCGGTTGCCCCGGTGTCTGCCGCCGAGGACAACCTGCTGACCAACGGTGATTTTAGCCAGGTCGGCGAGGGCGGGACGCCCACCGGCTGGAGGATCGGCAAAGGCGATCAGGTGAGCGTGGACACTTCCGAAGTACCGCAAGGCGCCAAGGCCAGTCTGCGCGTGGTGGTGCAGACGGCCTCGAACAACTACGGCGAGATCAGCCAGCGTCTCAAGATCAAGCCTGGCCAGACCTACAAGCTCACGGGCACGCTCAAGAGCTCCAAGGCGCGCCTGGCGTTCTTTCAGATCAAGCTCTTCGAGGACAAGACGGAACTCAAGCGCATCACCTCGGACAAGAGCGGCGGGGCGTGGAAGACGGTGGAGCTGAAGTTCGACACGGGTAAGGCGACCATGGTGGAAGTGATGTGTCGCTACACGCGCGGCGACGCGGATAAGGATGAGAAGGCGTGGTTTGCCGCTGTGAGCCTGGTGGAATCCAAGCCCGAGCCCGCCGAGGTGATCGATGCCAAGGCGGTGGCGACCTTTCAGTCCGCCGGCGTGACGGTCAACTACCGCGGTGACCCCACCGAGCTGGCGGCGTGCAAGGTGCGCTATCGTTTGAAAGACGCCGCCGAGTGGCGCGAAGCGATGGATCTGGTTCGCTGCGCCGGCGAGCATCAGTTTCGCGGCAGCTTGCTCAATCTCCAGCCCGCCAGCGACTATGAAATCGAGTGCCAGTTGTGGGATGCCGGTTTCCAGGCCGACAAGCCGCTGGCGGTGCAGACGCTGGAGGTGACGACCTGGTCGGATGAAGTGCCGGTGGCCAGGACGGTGCGCCTGCCGGCCGGGACGTCGAAGGAACCCCTCGTCATTGCCGAGCAAGGCACGCCCGACGGGTGGATCCTTTACACCTCGGCGCAGGATGGTGCCAGCATGATCGATGTCTCCGCTGCCGCCTCCGAAGCTCGCGAACCGCAGGCGGCGGTGCGGATCGAGGGCGCCGCCTACGTCATCCTGGAAAACGTCACCATCCGCGGCGGCGCCGCCAACGCCGTGTACCTCCAGAAATCCCATCACGTGCGCGTCCGCCGTTGCGACATCGCCGGCTGGGGCGATCCGGGGACGCGTAAGGAGGGGCTGCCCAAAGGGCTGTACGTCGACAAGAACGACAAGCTGATCAATGACCAGGCGGGCGTTCACGTCGGCCCCGAGTGCGCCCAGGTCGTGGTCGAGGGCAATTTCATTCACAGCCAGCGCGGCACAGCCAATTCCTGGCAGTACGGTCACCCGGTCGGACCCCAGGGCGTCATCCTGCACAGCACCGCGGGCAACAACGTCGTGCGCGACAACGAGATCATCGGTGACGAAAAGCACTGGTGGAACGATTGCATCGAGAGCATGTATAACCCTAACGCCAATGGCGGGCCCTTTAGTGACACGGACATCTCCGGCAACGTGCTGACCTTCTCCAACGATGACGGCGCCGAGCTCGACGGCGGGCAACGTAACGTACGTTTCTTCAACAACTGGATCCAGTGGGCCTACTGCGGCCTGAGCTGCGCGCCCAACATCCTGGGACCGTCCTATGCCTTTGGCAACCTGCTGGTGATGCACGGCGACGAGCGCGGGCGTACCAACTTCGCCTTGAAGATGGGCGGCGACAAGTTCGCCAATCCCGGCGTGACCTTTCTCTGGCACAACACGGTGATCAGCGATTTTGCGGGCTTGAGCACGGGCCACTACGGCAGCGGCGCCACGCCGATCACGGCGCGGAACAACGTGTATGTCTCGGGTTATTTCCGTCTGGCCGGCACCATCGCGGGCAACTACGACTTTGATCATGACCTGCTGCCGGCGGGCATTTTCGGGCCCGACGAGGCGGGGTTGGAAGCCCAGGGGTTGGTCGGTGCGCCGCGCTTTGTTGACGCTGACGCCGGCGATTGGCGCTTGGCGCCGGGCAGTCTCGGTGTCGACGGCGGCCGGAAGCTGCCGGGGGTCAACGATGGTTTTAGCGACCAGGCGCCGGATATGGGCGCGTTTGAGGTCGGCGTGGCCGGGGCGGATTTTCCCCGACGCGCCGGCGACATGTCCGCGCTGCCGCTCATGGCCCGCCCGACCTGCATCGCCGGCGGGGATGACGCCAGCGCCATGCCCGCCCAGGTCCGTCTCACGGTGCCGGCGGCGCTGGGCACGCGCTGGACGGCGCACAGCAACGCCGACTGGCTAAGCTGCGCGCCGTCGACCGGAGCGGTCGATGGCAAGATGCAGGTGATCAAGGTATCGGCGAGCCGAACGAATCTGGACGTTCGCACCCATCGCAGCGCGGTGACGTTCCGTACGGACGCGGGCTACTGCCGCACGGTGCTGGTGGAGCTGCGCGTCGGTCATCGCCAGCCCTTTGCCGTGAATATCGAAGCCGAAGCGGGGGCGGTGTCGGGCGAGTTTGCGTGTGTGGACGATGCGACGGCCTGGGGCGGGGCCTACCTGCACAGGCCGCAGGCAGCGCCGAGCAGCACCGCGGCCGAAAGCCAGGGTACGGTGGCGCTGGCGTTCGACGTGCCCGCCGACGGCGTCTATTACGTGCTGGGCCGGGTCATGGCGCCGGGCCCGCGGGCCACCACGCACGACTCTTTTCTAACCGCCATGGACGATCAACCCGCCAAACGCTGGGACATGATGCACGCCGGCTCGCCCCTGTGGCATTGGGTACTCGTGGACACCGCCGATGAACACCCGCGCCGCTTCGAGCTGACCAAGGGCCGGCACGTGCTGCGTATTCTCTCGCGCGAACCACAAGCGCGACTGGACGCCGTCCGCATCAGCAATGAGCCATACCCGCCCCAGTAGCGGCCCGTCCCGGCTACGACTCGGCTCTCAGCGCGTTTCCGCTTTGGCCTGCGGAGCTCGTGTCGTGATCGCCTTGAAGAAGTGCTTGTCCCGGTCTTTCTCGCTGCTGACGGGGAACGACACGACGCTGCCGTCATGGAGCGTGAGCGTGATCGTGCTATCCACAAAGAAGGACGTGTCGCGCACCAGTTCGACCTCGGCAATCTGGTCGAAGGTCACGCTCGTGGCAGGCGGCTGCGACTCGGCAATGTAGATTGCCACCTGGCGGTCCGAGACGAGATAGAACCCTTCCTTGATGCCCAGCATGGCGTCGGAGTAGAACCACAGCACCTTTTCGTCGTCGGCCAGGACGCCCAGGTCACGCGCTGTGCGGAGATAATCGGCGGGGACCTCGTTGGCGGCGTAGACATACGTATCGGGCGTGGTGGCGCCGAACCAGGCGAACAGACCCAGGCACGACGCACACGAGAGCACCGCCGCGCCGCCCAGGGCGATGAGCAGCCACGCCCACCAGGGCATGCGCCGTCGCGGCGCCGGTTCGTTGGGCGCTCCGGGTGACGAATAGAAGTCGGTGGCAGCCATGGAGGCATGCTACCGCGCAGGGTGTGGAAATGGGAAGCAATCAAGGTCCAGGAATATCAGAAGCGGCTCGTCGTCGATCTGCTCGTCGCGCGCGGCACCTGAGATTTCGTTGAACAGCTTCAGGCGTGGTCATGGGGCATCGATTTCGGTAGGCACCGGCTCTCCAGGAGACACGCTGGTGAATTCGTCAAGGCCTATCCGTACACCGCACTCTGGACAGCGCCAGTCAACGGATCCTCTCAGGTCGTAATCACAACGGTAGCAGCGGCGGAATCGCCCATCCTTGCACTCGACGTCCAGGAACTCTTCAACCGCTCGGCGTTGAACCTGCCGCCAGGTATAAAAGAAGAGCCAGACGAACAAAATTGCATGAGCGCCGACTACGGCCGCGAACAGTTCGAAGCCTGCGGCGGTCGCAAAGGGATAGCCCGCAATGGGGACCAGGAACACCGCCAGAACGATAAGAATCTCATGCCACTTCAGATGCCCAAACTGGATGTCGGCGAGTCGGGCGATCTTCGACCTATCTGAAGCTGATAGGCGGTAGAACAGCAGAATCCCGTTGTGACGATCAGACAACATGGCTTGACCTTGCCCCTTCACCTGCTCGGGTCCAGCCTCCAACGTTTACTGCGCCTTGGCCGTGGTCAGCGGCCAGTCATCCGTGCGGAACGGCGATGCCGGCAGGTCCGCTTTGTTGAACAGGTTGCATTCAGGATTACTGGCCCAGGCATAGCGGACGGCGACAGGTTGGCCAGCGGCGGGGCTGCTGACGATCACGCTATCGCCGTCAATTCTGGCATCGGCCCAGACGAATTTGCGATCATCACCTGCAATGGCGAAGCCCTTGAGCGTATCGCCTTCCTTGATGACCAGGCCGCCCTTGACGTGGCTGAAGGTCAGGCGGATGGTGTTGCCTTCGATCTTCATGGTGTCGTAGACGGGCCCCGAGTATTCCACGTCCTTGGCGTAGACCTGGGCCAGAGCCCACAGGGCCAGGCGTTTGCCCACATCCTGCTTGTTGGTGGGATGGATGTCCTTGGCATCGCCGATGTCGATGATCACCGCCAGGCCGCAGTTGGGCACGTTTTTCGCCGTCAGCACCTGGGCCTCGCGCAGCTCGGCCCATGTAGACTCGGCGGGCTGGTCGAGGCGCTTGGTGTAGTTGGCCAGTTGCACGATGCCGAAGGGGAAGTCGCCCTGGCCTGGCTCCAGTTGTCCGGCTGCGGTCCAGGTTTGCCGCCAACTGGTGATCATCGCCGGCAGCAAGGTGCGGTACTGCCAGGCGCGCCCGGCATTGGATTCACCCTGGTACCAGATGGCCCCTTTGATGGCGAAGGGCACCAGCGGATGGATGCGGGCGTTGTAGAGCACGGCGGGCAGTTGCGGGTTGTTCGCCGTCTTGGGAGGCGCATTGGGCTTGCGCGGCACGGGCTGGCCATCTTCCTTGGCCAGCGCCGCCACGGTTTCCCACCGCGCCAGGTCCGCCTCATACTTCTCCAGCAGTTGGGGATAAGTGTTGGCGTAGTTCTCGGTCCGTTGAAGAATGGTCGCAAACTCCGGCTCGGCCTGGAGCGTCGCCAGCGGCGTCCAAGCCTCGGCGGGCGTGCCGCCCCACGACGAGTTGATCAGCCCGATGGGGACATCAAGTTCCTTGTGCAGGTCTCGGCCAAAGAAGTAGCCCACCGCGGAAAACGTGCGCACGGTGATCGGGTCGCACGCCTGCCATTGGCCTTCGCAATCATCCTGCGGGGTCTGGGCGACCTTGCGGCCTACGGAAAACAGGCGGATCGACGGATACCGGGCCGCACCCATTTCCTCCACGGCGTTGTCGATGCGTTGCGGCGACATCTCCATGTTGGACTGGCCCGAGCAGAGCCACACATCGCCAAAGAGAATGTCGTCCAACTCGATGGTGTTCTTGCCCGCGACGGTGATGCGCACCGGCCCGCCGGCTTTCTGCGGCGGGAGCTTGACCATCCACTTGCCGTCGGCGCCGGCCTGCACGGGCGCGAGCTTGGTGTCGCCGAGGGTGACGGTCACGGTTTCACCGGGGTCAGCCCAGCCCCACAGCGGCGCCGCCGCCTCACGCTGGAGCACCATGCCGCTGCCGATCACATGCGGCAGGCGCACGTCGCCGCGGACATTAGCCAAGGGATAAAGAGCCAGGACCAAAGCAAAGATCGCGATCGAAATACGCCGGGTGAACATCAGGTTGGTTCCTTGTAAAGAGGATCGCATCATATCTGGAATCGCAGGGAAAGCCTGGGTCGTCCCTGGCCCTGCCGCCTGCCCCAGGCGCGGGCCTCACGTGCCAGCAACTCGTTTGTAACGGGCGAGGGAGTCTATCAAAAGCGCATTTAACCATTGCGGATTAGGCTTGGGAGCTATTGCGGTCTCCTGTGTACAGGAAACTGACGCGCGCAGCCGATAGGCGATCAGGCAGCGTCCGGCGCGACCGGTTGGTCACCTCGGTCCGGGGCCGATGCATCGTGGAGTTCACCATGGCCAACGTGATTCTTTTCCGTCCGCCCGAATGCTACTCCCTGGACCTGAGCACTCGCCGCTGTCCGCTGGGGCTGCTGTACCTGGCGGCGCCGCTGCGCGAGCAGGGCTACAGCGTGCAGATCATCGACAGCCAGACGTGCCCCGACTGGCAGGCGGCACTGGCGCAGGCGCTGGATGCAGAGACGATCTGCGTGGGCGCCAGCGTGATGACCGGCTATCCGATCAAGGGCGCGCTGGAGTTCGCCGCTGCCGCCAAGGCGCTTGGCTCAGGCCGCTCGGTGCCGGTGGTGTTCGGCGGGTTGCATCCGAGCTTCTACTTCCGCACGCGGCTGGGCGCCCTGACCAAGGGCCTGTGGCTGTACAACCTCGACGCCCGCACGTTCCGTCTGGCCAAGCGTGTGCTGCGTCTCGCGGCGTAGGAGTCGCTTGTTAGCCCAAGCATCACCCCCCGAGGGCGGTGCGGGAGAATGGGGCATGCGTCAAGCGCCCGCACCGTCGGTGCTTGGCCTAACGATGACGCGGTCATCTGATCATGCATCGTTCTGCGTCCGGCCACGGCAGGGCGAACGGGCCGGGACCGTCCAACGTGATGCTGCGGGTTTCGACGGCGGTGCCGGCGGCGGCGGGGTGGGCGAAGGTCAGGCGGATGGGGCCTTGCACGAGTGAGGCGATGCGGCCGCGCACGGTTTGCCCATCGAGATCGAGTTGCTCGATTTCCGCGGCGCCGCCGGTGAGGTGGCGGTCGGTGCCGACCAGGATGGGCGACTGGCCGTTCCACGGCGCCAGGCGCAGGACGCGCGTGCCGTGGGCGGGGACTTCGATGCGCAGGGCTTGGCCACAGCGATGGACACCCAGCCATTGCTGCGTCGCCAGCTCGAATACCGCCAGCGGCTCGTGTGTGTCCAATGCGGGCAGCTCGACCTCACGCATCACCGCCGTGTCCTCCCAGTTGCACACCGCCAGCGTCCACCACGGCGCCAGGTCGGCCCAGCGGGGCGTGACCTGCGTGAGGAACAACGTGGGACACGTGGGCCGATCGATATCGAGGATCTTCGCCGGCGGGGTGATCGGCGGGATCACGTGGCGGAAGAGGCGGCGCCGATCGTCGCTCAACTCCGCGACTCGCTCGGTCAGGCAGACCAGGCCCCCGCCGATGTACTGGTTGACCACGCAGGTGAAGGCCTCGTCATCATTGAGCGAGCCATCTGACAGGTGAGCGTAACCGCTCTGTCCGCGAAAGGGGCCGCAGCGGCGGCGAATCTGGAGGGCATCGGGGTCGGTGTGCCAGAGGCGATTGGTGTACGAGCGGAAGACATTCTGCTTGATGCGGGTCAAATAGCTGATCGATCCGTCGGGTTCGTACCAGCGTCCCTTGACGTCGCTGCCTACGCGGACGCCGTCCGCCAGTCCGGCGCTGCCCTCGAACAGGCCGCCGCAGACCAGGAGGTAGCTATCGGGTCCGATGGCGTCGCGGATGATTGCCAGCCCGCGGCGATAGGCCTGGGCGCGCGTGGCGGTGCGGTCGTGGAAGCGCGGCCGCAGCGGTACGATGATCGAACGCAGGAAGTCGAGCTTGTGATAGTGGAAGTCCCACGATTCGAGCCGTCGGTACACCTCGCGCAGGTAGGCCTCGGCCTCCGGGGCCGTGGTGTCCAGCACGTACATGTCTACCGCGTATTCCGGCTCTTTGTAGGGGAATGTGCAGGGCTTGCCGTCGGCGTCCCGCAGCACCAGGCGCGGGTGGCGGCGAACCACCTCCGACTCGGGCGACAACACGAAGGGGCAGGTCCAGATGCCGGGGACACGGCCGGCGGCCCGTATCGCCTCGGCGGCGGCGGGCATGCCTTGCGAAAAACGTTCGGCGTGATGGTTCCACTCGCCGAAGTTGTCCATCCAGCCGTTGTCGATCACAAAAGCGTCAAAGGGGATGGGCTTATCGCGCAGGGTCGCCATGTTCTCGTGCAGGTCGGCCTGGGTGAAGTCCCGGCCGTAGAAGTACCAGCTACAGAAGATGGTCGGCGGCGGAAATTTCGGATGTCGAATTTCGAATGTCGGATTTCTAGTTACGGATGACTTCTGACTTCGCACTTCGCATTTCGTACTTCGTACTTCGTACTCGGACTTCGTACTTCGAACTTCGCACTTCGCATTTTGATCGCCCGTTTCCAGGCCCATCTCCGCCGCCAGCATGTCGGCGAAGGATTCCAACAGGGCCTGTTCGTGCGTGCCGGTGGTGACGATGAGCCAGTGCGTATGACGGCTCTGGCCCGGGGGGAGGATGACATCGTCGAACTCGGCCTCGACACTCAGGCGATCGAGCTGAACGGGTTCGTCGCTGGCTCGCAGGATAATCCTGCTCAGATGCTCAGTCTGGCCCAGCATGCCCAGGAACAGGATGTTGCGGGTACCGGTGCTGGGCAAGCTGGAGCGCTGTGCCTGCTGGGCATTCTGGGAATTCTGGGGCTTCCGGGGGTTCCGGGGCTTCCGGGGGCTGATGCAGATGCAGGGCTCGGCAACGATGGTGGTGTGCTTACGAGGGTGGAGATTGGCGCACACGACAACATGCGAGGCCCCCGGAAGCGAACCACCCGCAAGAGCGGCTGATGATGGCACGCCCATACCGGCACGAAACTCGGCGCCGTCGATACGGGCGTGCTTCAGGTCCACATCGTGGGGTGCCTGGTCGCCCAAGCGGAACATGCCTGGCACATCGTTCTTGTGCCGGCTCATGCGCAGGATTTGCCAGTCTTCCAGACTCAAGCCGCCCACCAGCACGCTTTTGGGGCCGTCGGCCTGTAAAAGCGGCAGCGAATGGAGCGTCAGCGGCTCCGGGCCGGTGTTGCTCAATTTCAGGCGCAGGCCAAGGACTTGGCCATCGTCGGATTGGAACCACTTCCGTAATAGAAGGATACTGTCGAGCTGGGCAGTCTGGGTGATTAGCGTCCCGGCCAAGCCCGCCAAGGCACCCGGTGCGGCGCCAAGCGTCGTGAACTGCGGCTGGGGCAAAGATTGCCCCTGGATGACGGGGGCAGGGGTTGTGGCTTTAATATCTAACTGGTCGCCAGTTATGATAAACGGCCCCTCGCGTTCGTAGCGCAGCGTCATGGCGGGCTGGGCCCGATCAACTCGGCCAACGGCGGTATCCAAAGTGTCCCGGGTGTGCAGAATCGTCATGTTCGTCCCATCAATGGCCTTGGCGAAACTGGCCGAACCAGCCGAGTCATTGCTTATTAATTGGGCAGTTTTTTTTAATCTGGCCCGCAATTCTCCTTGACAATGATACACTAGGACATTAGATTTCAATAATGCTTTCGAATTATATTTTCGGTCACGTTTAGCCAGCGGATTCAACTTCATGTCAGGCAGCGGTGTCAGGCAGGAATGTGGTTTTGGGAAAATGCGGAGCTTTCGGGGGGCCGGGAGTCCGGGGGGATGGTTGACGGCAAATCACAGATCACCGAACAAAAGGAGGCAACGCATGTCTAAGCACCGAAAGTTTCGTGGGCTTTTCACTTTGGCGGCAGTCGCGGGTGCTTTGGGATGTCTGGCCCAGGCGGCTCAGGCGAACGTGAGCGTCGTGTTTTACTGGCCGACGAATACCAGCCTTGACTGGAGCAACATCCAGGACAGCAGCGTGGGGGATACGACGGGGTGGAGCGACGTCGTCGGTAGTGACGGCATCGGCGACATCGCGGACAACGCCAACGCGGGCTCAGGTAATTTTGCCACGGCGCGCTTTACCAACATGACCGGCCGGGTGATTACGCTAGACGCCAGCCATACAGTCGGCAACCTCTGGTACAACTGGAATGGTACCGGAGGCTCCACAGCCTCAGGCAGCATGACTATCTCGCCCAGCGGTGGCAGCGTGCTGACGCTGGACAGGGGCGACAATGCCGCGCCCGAAATTCATGTCGGCTATCGGTTTGCGCAGAACGACCACACCCTCGGCTTGTTCATCAGCGCCACCCTCGCCGGCAATGACGGATTCAGTCTTAAGGGGCCCACTACGGACTCATACTCCGGACGCGGACTGATCCTCAGCGGCGTGAACACGATCAGCGGCACTGCTAGCGTCGGCAGCAGCGTCAGGCTCGAACTGCGGAACGTCCAGTCCGCCGAGTTTTTGACGCTTCAAATGGCCGGCGGTTCGATGCTTGGCCTGCGCCACGACGTGGATGGCGCGACGTTCGTGACCGGAACGAACCCCAATACCCTCGTGGTGGGCGTCGGTCTTAGGCAGGTCACCAACAACGCGACGACCACGATCAATGTCGATCGGGCCTCGGCCGGCGGCGGAACGGGCCACCTCCTGAAGCTTGCGGGCGATTACGCTGTGACGGGTGGCAACGGCACCAAGACGCTGAACATCACCGGCGGCAACGGCTACAGCCTGGAGATGACGGGGAACTTCAACAACACCACCGCGACGGCGGTCAACATCAACGCCGACTCGGCCAACTTCAAGCTGTCCGGCAGCACGGCTGCCATCGGTAGCGTCGGCCTGCAATTGGGCGGACTGGCGGCGTCCGGCATCAACGAAATCGCTGCCGACATCAGCGGAACCGGCGCCGTCACCAAGCTGAATGACACCTCCACCTGGACGCTGTCAGGCACCAATGCGTACAGCGGCGTGACCAACATCAACGGCGGCACCTTGCTGGTCAACGGCACGCACTCCGGCGGAGCCGTATATACCGTCAACACCGGCGGCAAGCTCGGCGGCACCGGCAGCATCGCCTCGGCCATCACCGTCAACACCGGCGGCACCTTGGCCCCCGGCGCCAGCATCGAGAGCTTGGCCTCCGGCTCCAACACCTGGAACGGCGGCGGCAACCTTGAGTTCGAGTTCAGCACCGACGGCAGCGGCGCTCCTGGCACCGAAGGGGACCAACTGGCGATCACCGGAGGTCTTGACCTGACCGGTGCATCCTCCGGCAACCCCTTCACCATCAAGCTGTTCACCATGGCCGACGCGAACACTCCGGGCGCGCTGGCCACGTGGAACGCCAACCTCGGCCACACATGGGCCAGCTTCGTTACCACCACCACCGGATTCACTCTTTTCGACTCCAGCAAGTTCGTCTTTGACACCGCCGGTTTCCTTAACGGGACACCGACAGGCACCTTCAGCGTGGTACAGAACGGCCAGAACGCCAACAACCTGGACCTAGTCTATATCGTCCCCGAACCGGCAAGCCTGGCGCTCCTGGGTCTGGGCGGCCTGCTGATGATCCACCGGCGGCGGCGTGAGCAGGGTCTGGGCAAATAAGGTGTCTCGCACCAGCCCGGAGAGGGGAGTCATGAACTGGGGCTTCTTCGTGGAGCCACGTGCATGTCTTCTTACCTCAAAGGGACCAGTAAATGTCAATGTCGAGAACGTCGGTTCTGATGGCGGCGGCAGTGGTGGCGGTGGCGGTGGCGGTATTGGGACAGGCGCGCTTAGCCGGGGCGGTGACCTATCACTGGAACGTCAACAGCTCGGGCAACTGGAGCGATATAACCAAGTGGGCCGACGGCGTTCCCGCCGATGGCAGCGGCAACGTCGCGCGGTTCAATCTCTTCAACGCCAACCGGACGGTGACGCTCGACAGCAACCGGACCATCAGCGAGGTCTGGTACAACGACTCGGACGGCTCGGGCAGCAATCAAGGCAACACGCCCTCGAGCAACTGTAGCATCACGATCGGCGGCGGCAACACGTTGACGCTGGCGGGCGGCACACCGTCGATCTACATCGGCAGGTTGCGTCAGGACGCCGGCTACCCCAATGCCGGCGACAGCGTGATCATCAACGCCATCCTGGCGGGCACCGCGGGTGTCAAGATCAACTCAACGCCGTCCTACACCCAATCGGGCGTGACCCTGGGCGGCGCCAACACGATCAGCGGCACGGTTTACGGCTACAAGGTCCTGGGACTGAAGAACCTCCTGGCGCTTCAGAATGCCACAATCCGACTGACCGGCAGTAGCACGGCTGGCACGCTTCGGCTCTATGACGACGCCGATGGCGCCACGTTCCTGACCGCCGGCCTGACGCAGACGGGCACCGGCGGCCCGGCCACGATCTACGTCGATCAAAAGTCCACCGGCGGCGGAACCGGCCACGTCCTCAAACTCGCCGGCAACTACACCGGCGCCACCACCGGCGGCACCAAGTCCATCAACGTCACGGGCGCCAACGGCTACAGCCTGGAACTGACCGGAACGGTCACCAACAACACGTTGCCGATGACCGTCAACGCCAACTCCGCCAATGTCAAACTGTCGGGGGCCCTGGTGGACCTCGGGTCGGGCGGCCTGGTGGTCGGCGGCACCCTGGCCACGGGCGAAAACGAAATCACCGGCGAAATCCACGGCGCCGGCGGCCTGACCAAATCGGGCACGTCGACCTGGATCCTCTCCGGCGACAACACCTACGCGGGCACGACCACCATCAGCGGCGGAAAGCTGCTCATCGACGGCTCGACCACCGACCAGGGCAACTACCTCTTTGGCACACTCAGCGCCGAGGCGACGCTGGGCGGCGCGGGAACCATCGGCCTGGCGAGCAACAGCAGCCTGACCGTCGCCGGTACTTCCGGCGCGGCCCAGGCGGTGGTCAAGCCCAGCTTCGCCCTGGACCCACTCATTGTCAAGACCAGCGGCTCGGGCGCGACGGTCATCGGCAACTACGGCGTGCTGGACATCGCCCTGACGGGCGACACCATCGCTCTGCTGCGCGTCGGTTCGCTCAACCTGGCCAGCACGTCGGACAAGATTCGCATCACCGCCAGCGGCACGCAGACACGCAACCGCTACGTATTCTGCACTTACAGCGGAACCTTGACGGGCACGTTCACCCTGACGCAATTCACGGGCCTGCCGGGCAGCGCCTGGATTGACTACAGCACACCGGGCCAGATCGCGGTGGTGCTGGCGGCCGGACCGGCGCTGGTGGCGTTCCCCGGCGCCGAGGGCTTCGGCGCCGACGCCGTGGGCGGCCGCGGCGGAGCGGTCATCGAGGTGACTAACCTCAACAACACCGGCACCGGCAGCCTGCGCGCCGCCTGCTCCGCCAGCGGGGCACGCACCATTGTCTTCCGCGTCAGCGGCAACATCGAGTTGACCAGCGACATCAACATCACCCAGCCCTATTGCACCATCGCCGGCCAGACCTCGCCCGGCGGCATCTGCGTGACCGGCGGCTGGGGGATGATCGTCAAGACGCACAACGTGGTGATCCGCGGCATGAGATACCGCACCGGCGACTTGTACATCTATCCCTTCCCGCCGGGCAAGGACCCTGACAACCGCGACTCCTTCGGCGTCGGCACCGGCAGCGGCGCGGCCCAGCACGTCATCTTTGACCGCTGCTCCTTCAGTTGGGCCATCGACGACAACGTGGACACCTGGTATCCGGTCGATTACGTCACGTTTCAGAACTGCATCTTCAGCGAGCCGCTGTGGAACGCCGGGCATCCCAAGGGCGCGCACGGTTTTAATTTCCTCATCGGCGATCACGCCAAGCGCGTCTCGGTGCATCACAACCTGCTGATGCACGCCAACGACCGCAGCCCGGGCATCAAGCAGGATTGCACGGGCACGTTCATCAACAACGTGGTGTACAACTGGGGTTGGGTGGCCATGGACTTCTTCAAGGAATCCAGCGCTACCGAAGCGATGACCTTCGACGTTGTGGGCAACCTCTTCATCCCCGGGCTGGACACCAGCTCGAACAAGGGCATCTATTTCCGCACGGGCAGCAGCGGGCCCACGGCGACGAGCCGGTTCTTCCTCTACGGCAACATCGGACCGGGCCGCAGCGACTCGAGCCAGCCGGAATGGAACGCCGCCGGCGGCGGGAACAACCCCGACTGGCACGCCACGAGTTTGGTGATGGGTTTGGCGGGCGTGACCCTGCACAAAGCCGACGACGACCTGCTCAACCACGTGCTGGCCAACGCCGGCGCCACCGTTCCGCGCGACTCGGTGGACCAGCGGCTCGTCGGCCAGGTGATCGCCGGCACCGGGGAATACATCGACTCGCAGGAGCAGGTGGGCGGCTGGCCCGACCTTTCGGCCGGCGCCGCCCCGACCGACACCGATCACGACGGCATGCCTGACGCCTGGGAAACCGCCATGGGCCTCAACCCCAACCTCGCCTCCGACCGCAACGGTGACCTCGACGGCGACGGTTACACCAACCTTGAGGAGTATCTTGCCTCGCTGTTTGAGTGATCGTCGTGGTTTACGAGAATTGAAAGTGCTCTTGAATTCTGCCGCAGTCAGCGTATGCTGGTAAGCATCGGCTGGGTCCAAATCCACGGTGGGCCACTGTGTATCCATGGATCACCCTAGGCAAGCCCCCCTGGACCGGGCTTGCCTGGGCTTTGGCCCGCAAGCCTGGCGTTGTTGGGCTTGACGGGCGTGTTAGTGTTGCCCCCCCGTAGGTGGCAACCAGTGCGGCGCTGATGCGCGCCGCCGACGCAGGAAAAGCGCCCCGGCGCCAAAGGGCGGGTAGGCGACGCCCGGATGACGATTTCCGCGATGGGGATGAACTGAGACGACGATGCATACCCATCACCATCCCAAGCTGCTGGCCATCGGCAACAGTTTCTCCCGCAACGCCACGGAGTACCTGCCGTGCTTCGCCCAGTCGCAGGGCCGGCAGGTGACCCTGGGCCACGCCGCGTTGGGCGGCTGGTCGTTGGAAAAGCATTGGACTTTCGCCCAGAAGTACGAGGCCGCCCCGAACGATCCGGAAGGCAAGCCCTACACTCTGGCGGCAACTGACGGCCAGCGCCAACCCGCCAGCCTCAAGCAGATGCTCCTGAGCCAGGGTTGGGACATCGTCACGCTTCAGCAGCACTCGTGGATCAGCCACGAAGTGGCCACGTATCAGCCCTTTGTGTCGCTGCTGGCGGAGTATGTTCGCCGCCACGCGCCGCAGGCGGTGTTGTGGATGCATGAGACCTGGGCGTACCGCGCCGACCATCCGCTGTTTAGGAAGGGCCTGACCCAGGAGCGGATGTACCAGGGCTTGCACCACGCCTACGCCACGGTCGCCGCGCAGATCGGCGCCCAACAGATCATCCCGGTGGGCACGGCGTTCCAGGACGCGCGTCAGGACCCGCGCTGGCAATTGGAGGTCGAGCAGGGCTTCGATCCCCAGGCCATGACCTATCCGCAAGTGCCCCGGCAGGTGCACATGCTATGCACCGGTTGGCACTGGAACCAGAAGCAGTCGCCGCCGTGTCTTGCCTACGACGGCAAGCACTGCGCCCCGGCGGGCAAGTACCTGGGCACGCTGGTGTGGCACCAGATGCTTTTCGGCGATTTTGCCGACCAGCCCTTTGTCCCGCCGGAGTTGTCCCCTGACGATGCGGCGGTGCTACAGGACATCGCGCGCCGGACGATGCAGGGGCGACTGGAGCCCCACCGGCATGGGTGCCACGGCAGTGCGCTGGCGACGGTTAACGCCTTTACTGATTCATGACGTACTTCACACCTGGACAGGATTGAACATGACCGTCGGATGCGAATGGAACAGTGAGATCAGCGAATACCGCGACCCGCACACGGGTTGCCTGGTGCGGCAGTTGACCAATTACAAAGGCCACAGCCATCACCTGTACTTCACCAATCCCGGCTGGTTCGCGGGCCACGACGGCGGCCGCAAACTCCTCTTGGGCAGCGATCGCAACAACCGCAGCAATCTCTTTAGCGTCGATCTGGACAGCGGACAAATCACCCAGCACACCGACTCGGACCTGGCCTGCCAGACCGCGTTTCTCAATCCCACGCGAAGCGAAGTGTGCTTCTGGCGCGGCCAACGGGAACTCATCGCCCTGGACCTGCACAGCCACCGCGAACGCTTCCTGTATCGCATCGAGGAGGGATTCAAGCCGAGCATCGTCAGCGTGACCAGCGACGGCCGATTCGCCTGCGCCGCGGTGTATGAAGACCTGTCGCACCGGTTCCGCGTGGACCTGAGCCACGGCTACGTGGGCTTCAAGGAGTACTGGGCCGCCAAGCCACTGAGCAAGATCGTTGTCATCCCGCTCGACGGGGCCTCGGGAAGCCCGGCGCACGAAATACTCGTCGAAAAATGCTGGATCGGCCACGTCAATACCAGCCCCACCCAGCCCAACATACTCACTTTTTGCCACGAAGGACCGTGGGAGAGCGTCGATCAGCGCATCTGGGGCATGGACCTGAACACTGGCAAGACCTGGCCGATCCGCCCGCGCCAGGTCGAAGGCGAGCGCATCGGCCACGAATACTGGTTGGCCGATGGCGTTCACGTCGGCTACCACGGCAGCCGGCCCGACGGTTCCAAACTCATCGGCCACATCCGCTTCGACGACAGCTCGCCCTCCGGGGCCGGGGGCGGGGCCGGGGGCGTCGAGTCCAGCTTCCCCCATCACACCCAGCACATCCACTCGAACACCACCGACCTGATCGTCGGCGATGGCACCGGCGGCGGCCGAGTCGTGCGCCTGTGGAGATGGAACCCGCGGACCGCCGGCTACGACGGCCCCCGCGCCCTGTGCGAACACCAGTGCTCGGCACACGCCCAGGTCTTGCACGTCCACCCGCGCTTCAGCCCCGATGGCTCCAAAGTCGTCTTCACCAGCGACCGCACCGGCTACGGCCAGGTCTATGAAGTGGAAGTGCCGGCCTTTGAGTCCCTGCCGCAGTTGCCCGCCGATAAGGAGCCCGCCATGAGCAAGCCCCGGATCGCTGCGTCACTGGCCGCCAGCCCCGCATTCACTCTGGTGGAGCTATTGGTGGTGATCTCGATCATCGCACTGTTGATCGCGATGTTGTTGCCGGCTTTGGGTTCTGCTCGCGATGCGGCCAAGACCATGAAGTGCCAGGCCATGCTGCGGCAGGTCGCCAACGCCAATGCCAACTATGTGGAGCAGTCGCGGGGGTGGAATGTGCTGCTGTGTGGGGCCACTTCGTCGTTGAACAACGCCGATCCCACTGAAGACGAAACCAAATGGTACGCCGATCGCCTGTTCAAGGAGTTGATGAATGTCCCGCCGAGAATCGCGGGGGACATCACCGTATGGCCTAACTCGTATGCTTGTCCGGCTTCCAATCAAGCACTTAGGCCCAGCGCCACCGGCGGCGCCAGCCCCAGTTACTACGGTTACAACTACACCTATCACACGGGCTCGACGATTGCCCGGCAGCGATGGAGGGATCGCTATGACCGGGATGCCGACTCCACCGGAGGCGTGATCACTCGCGCCTACCGCGGCTTTTCCGGGAAGCAGATCGTCAGTCCCGCCCAAAAACTGGCGTGGATCGACGCCACCAACTGGCAGGTGTGGAACGACGACGGGCCTCCGCCCCAACAGGTCGTTTGGCGCCATCCGGGCGAAACCACCAACGTGGTCTTCTTCGACGCTCATGTGAAGAGCATGAAAGAGGATGCCATTGGACTGGGCGATCAATTCAACAATGTCACGATGGACATGTGGAATCTGGCCAATTGATTCGATTATTTGTGGCTGATGACGGTGAACTACTTGATTCCGAACGCATTTGACGATAATATAAAAGTGCTTCTGAAAATCTCTTGAAGCGAGGGATCCATGCCGGTTACACCTGCATCCGGGATATCTGGGGCATCTGAGGTCAAATCAGATCGGCCGGCCACCATCTACGAAGTGGCTCGCAAGGCCGGCGTGTCCATCGGCACCGTCTCGCGCGTGCTCAACGGCGGCAACAAGGAAAACTGGAAGTCCACCGTTCGTCGCGCCGCCCAGGTCCGCCGCATCGCCCAGGAAATGGGCTATCGCCCCAGTTGGCGCGGCCGGGCCTTTGCCAGCGGCAAGACTCACACCATCGGCTTGATCCATCAGGCCTTCGATCCCCTGCAACTGGGCGAAGCCTGGCATGACATCTTGCGCGAGTTGATCGATCAACTGCGGGCGCGTAACTACGGCGTGCAGTTCCTCCCCGTGGGCGAGGAAAAGGAAGACCTGCTGGCGTGCCGGGCGGTGATCAGCGAGCGGCGTTTCGACGGCTGCATGGTGTCCAAGTACCTGACGCCGGAGATCGAAGAGGCCCTGCGTGAGACGGATATGCCCGCGGTGATGATCAACGCCGAGGCCGATGCCAGTTGGTCGCAGGTGCAACTGGACGATCGCGGTGGGGCGATGGCCATGACGCGGCACCTGATCCAGCAGGGTCACCGGCGCATCGCGTTCATGACCGACGAAACCGGGACGATGCGGCACTTCAGTCTCCGCCGGCGTCTGGAGGGCGTGTACGCCGCCATGGCCGAGGCGGGACTGGGCCAGCCCATCGAGGCCCATCGCAAGGAGATCAGTGCGGCCCTGGAAGAACTGATGGCGCTGTCCGCGCCGCCCACCGCCGTGGTGACCTATCACGATACGACGGCGGTCACGCTGCTGCAGGCCTGCTGGCGCAAGGGCATTGGCGTGCCGACGGACCTGAGCGTCGCCACGTTCAATGACTCGACCGCCACGCGCATGAGCATTCCGCCCCTGACCACCATGCGTCTGCCCGGCGCCATCGTCGCCCGCCGCGCCGCCACGCAGTTGCTTGAGCGCATGGCGCAAGGCCCCGAATGGGTCCCCGAACGTCTGATCCTGCCCGAAGAACTGATCGTCCGCGAATCGACCGGCCCGGCCGCCAAGTGAAAGGGGCTGATGATGGAAAAGCATCAACTTGCGCCACATCGTTCGGGTCGTCCCGCCGGGGCCGGAGTTGGCGCATTCACGCTGGTGGAACTGCTGGTGGTGATCGCGATCATCGCGCTGCTCATCGCGTTGCTGTTGCCGGCGCTGGGGCAAGCACGGCTCACGGCCCGGTCGGTGGAGTGTTTGAGCACTCTTCGCGGTCTGGCGCTGGTGGGTAACCAATACGGGTACGACAACAAGGATTATCTGCCGTACAACGGGCACTCTTCGAGCAACCAATACTACAACGAGTATCCCGTGACCTACACGTCTGAACAGTTCTGGTACGCCAAGCGTCCTTTCAGCGGGTACAGAACGACCGCGAGCTATAGTACCCTCAAGTCCGCCCTGCACTGCGCCCAGGCGCGCGCCAATTTCGCCGGCAACGGCTTCACTCATTACTCGCGTTCGACCAGCTACAGCCTGGGCAGCGGGTTGGGGGGCACGGCACCGGGATCACGCAAGCTACCCAAAATGGACATGCTCACCGCCAACGCGTTGTGGTGGGCGGACGCTGCCGATGGCTCTTGGAACCCAGGCTGGGCGTCACCCGACGGCATGTACTGGAACAAGCCGTGGGTGACATTGGGCAGCAGCAGCGCCATGCCTTGGCCGTGGAATTGGCAGAACCACTATGACGGTCACCCCGCCCACAGCGCCAATGCTGTTTTTGGCGACGGCCATGCTAAGAACAGGCGAATGCCCGACAGCCTTTTGGGCGATATCGAACCTTGATGTTCTCAAAACTGGGGTCGGGTGGGCCTAGTAGCCCGCACAGTGACGATCGCATTCACTATCTCTCATACATGAGGAGCCTTTTCGTGACCCATCGAATGTTCCAGATCCTGTCCATCGCAGTTGTGCTGTTAAGCGCCCAGTTCGCCTCGGCGGAGAGCCTGTCGCGCATTGACCTCAAGGGAGAAATGGCGCTCAAGCCCGGCAAGTCCGACACGGGCGCCAAAGCGCAGAAGGCCGCCGCGGGAACGATCCTTGTCCAGCAGGCGGTGACGGGCGACAAGTGGGCAAAGTTCTCCTTCAGCTTCACCCCCTCGGCCGACGGCAAGGTTGAAGTGCTCTTGCGCGGCGAATACCGCAAGGACGGCACCGAAATCTGGATCAACTACGACAAGCTCGAAGGCAACGGCGCCAGCATCACCAACGGCGACTTTGAGGAAAAGGGCGAGAGTCCCAAGGCGCCTGCCGGCTGGGAGTTCAAGAATTGGAGCCAGTCCAAGGTCGTGCGCAAGAAGGGCGCCGCCGGCGCTCACAGCGGCGACGCTTATGTGCTGGTCTCCCACACCAACCGCATCTGGCAGAGCATCACCGTGCAGAAGGATCAGGAAGTGACCTTGACTCTGTACGCCCGCCTCGATGCCCAAAGCGCCCCCGCGCCCGGCAACGGCGGTGAGAAGAAGGAAGACGCGGCGGCCACCAGTCCGCAAGGGCTCCAAGCCGCGCCAAATCAGCCGGCTCCAACCGCCTCCTCTGCCGCCCAATCAGAAATCAAAAACCAAAAATCAGAAATCGCGCCACCCGCCTCGGCTCTCTCCGGCGCCACGCCGGTCGAGCCCAGCGTCCCGGCGCCCGCGGCCGAGGATGCCGAACTGGAGGCGATCCTGGCCAAGTTGCCCCAGGGCACCCTCGTGGCCGGCGCCAGCCCCGAGGACTGGACGCTCAAGAACGGTGCGGCGGCGATCGGCGTGATGAACATCGTCCAGGTGCAGGGCATGCCCTTCACCAAGGCCGTGCGCATGGAAAGCCGCAAGCGCACCGATCGCGACTACCTCTTCCAGGCCGTCACGCCCAGCACCCAGCCGGTCAACGTCGGCCAACCGCTGCTGTTGACCTTTTACGCCCGCGCCACGGCCTTAAACAACGAAACCAGCGTCGGCCTTGTCAACATCAAGTTTTTCTCCATGGCGCAACTGGGCGGCACCGGCGCGGCGGCGGTGCCTGTCACCCGCGACTGGCAGAAGTTCTACTTCCCCCTGTCGGTCTACTCCAAGAAGGTCAAGGGCTTCGCCGCCGGCGAACTGACGATGACCATGAATCAGGGCCTGCCGCCGCAGGTGGTGGAGATCGCCGACATCAAGCTGATGAAGTTCCCCGACGGCGTGACGGCAAAGGACCTGCCGCGTATGGAGTTCAAGGTCGAGGGCCGCGAGCCGGATGCCCCCTGGCGCAAGGAGGCGGCCCTGCGGATCGAGAAGATTCGCAAGGGCGACCTGACGGTGAAAGTGGTGGATGCGGGTGGTAAGCCCGTGGCCGACGCGCAGGTGCAGGTGCGCATGCAGCGGCACCAGTTCGGCTTCGGCTCGGCGTACGCCGACTTCCGCTTTGTCTCGGCCAAGGACGCCGACTCGCAGCGCTACCGCGAGGAGTTCGTCAAGCTCTTCAACGTCGCCGCCAGCGAGAGTGGCCTTAAGTGGGAGCCCTGGCTGGAAGCGCGCCAGCAGGCCATCAAGGCCGTGCAGTGGATGCTCGATCACAAGATCCCCGTTCGCGGCCACACGCTGGTATGGTGCCATCTCGACCGCCTGCCGTACGCCGATCAGGCCAAGCAGAACTACTACCGCGGCCACACCGACGAATTGCAGAAGCTCCAGATCGACCACATCCGCGACGAGATGACCGCCCTTAAAGGCATGTGCTTCGAGTGGGACCTGATCAACGAGCCCATGAGCCACTGGGACTACTACAACCTCATGGGCATGGAGTGCTTCCTGGAGTACTTCAAGCTGGCGCACGAGATCGATCCCAATACCAAGCTGGTGGTCAACGAGAACAAGCTGCTCAGTTCCGACGGCGGATTCGGCCGTATCGCCTTCTCCCGCGAGGACGACTTCTACAACTTCCTCAAGTGGCTCAAGGACCGCGGCGCGCCGCTGGCGGGCATCGGCATCCAGGCGCACGGCGCCGGGGGCGTCACCCCGCCGGCACGCATGCTCCAGCAGCTCGACCGCTTCGCCGAGTTCGGCAGCATCACCATCACCGAATGCTCCATCACCACCGACAACGAGCAGCACCAGGCCGAGACCCTGCGCGACTTCATGACCATGTGCTTCAGCCACCCGGCGATCGAGAATTTCCTGATGTGGGGCTTCTGGGACGGCCAGCATTTCCGCAAGAACGGCCTGATCTTCCGCAAGGACTGGTCGGTCAAACCCAGCGGCCAGGTGTATAAGGACCTGGTCTTCAAGGACTGGTGGACGAATCTCGACGGCGCCACCGACGCCGGCGGCAGCTTCCAGGGCCGCGGCTTCCTGGGTGAATACGAAGTGATTGCCACGGTCGGCGACAAGAGCCAGACGGTCAAGGCTAAGCTCCAGCGCGACGGCACGACGGTGACGGTGCAGTTGCCGTGAGCGGGCGCCGAGGGCGGTTACCAGACGGCCTGCACGTTTGCTAGAGTCACCAGCCGGCATCCGATACAGATATCGACAAAGTATTCTCCCCGTCCGGCGCCGTCTGCGTTGCGTCGCATGGGCGTGCGGCCTATCGTTCGGGCAAAGTCCCTGAGAGGTACGCCATGACCACCACGCCCGTGAGTCCGCCGCCGTCCGCTGTCAGCGTCTCGTCCGCCGCCGCGGAAGATGCGCATGTTGGCGAACTGTCCAATCGCTTGCTTCAGTTGGGGCCGCGCGAGGCGGCCGAGCTGCTTCGCCCCGAGTCCGCCGGCGTGGTCGCGGCCGTGCTCAAGCGGACCAATCCCGCGGTCGTGCAGGACGTCCTGGGCGCCATGACCCAGGCGCAGCGCGCCGAGGTTTTCACCCAGGCGCCGGCACTCCTGCGTCAGCAATGGGAAACCAACGAGCGCTATGCCGAGGGCACCGTCGGGCGCCTCATGGATCCGCCCACGGGTGTCTTTGCCCCCGACCTGACCGTCGCTGAGGCGATCGAACGCCTGCGCGAACTGGTCAAGCAGGCCTTCATCACCTACCTGTACGTGGTGGATGCCGATGGCCGACTGATGGGCGTGGTGGTGATGCGTGAAATGCTGTTGTCGCCGGCGGACGCGCGGCTGCGCGACATTATGATCCGTCAGCCCTTCGCCCTCGATCCGGCCATGCCCTTCATGGACGCCATGAAGCAGGTGCTCACGCGGCATTACCCGGTTTACCCGGTGTGCGCCGAAGGCAAACTCGTCGGGGTGGTGCGTGGCCAGACACTTTTTGAGCAGCAGGCCATCGAGATCAGCGCCCAGGCCGGCGCGATGGTCGGCGTGGATCGCGAGGAGCGACTGGCGACACCCTGGCCTCGCAGCCTCAAGTTCCGCCACCCCTGGCTCCAGCTCAACCTGCTCACCGCCTTTGTCGCCGCCGCCGTCGTGGGCGTCTTCCAGGGAACCATCGAGCAGATCGCCGTGCTGGCGGTCTTCCTGCCCGTGCTCGCCGGCCAGTCGGGCAACACCGGTTGCCAGGCGCTGGCGGTCACGCTTCGCGCCATGACCCTGGGCGAAATGAAGGCGGGCATGGTCCCGCGCGCCGTCTTCAAAGAGGCGCTTTTGGGCCTGTTCAACGGCATGCTCGTGGGCATCACCGCCGGGCTGGGCATGTACGTCGCCGTCAGAATGCAGGCCGCGCCCGACAGCACGCTCAGTCCCGTGTTGATGGGTGTTATCGTCTTTCTGGCCATGACCGGTGCCTGCGTGGCATCGGGCATCTCCGGGGCCCTGGTCCCGGTCGTCCTCAAGCGTATGGGCGCCGACCCGGCGACGGCATCGAGCATCTTCCTCACCACCGCCACCGATGTGGCGAGCATGGGTTTGTTCCTGGGCCTGGCGACGTTACTGCTGTTGTGACGGGCGGGGCGGGCAGGAACGTGCCCGAATGTCCGAAATTGCGCGCGCGAAAGCCCAGCCGCTCCAGCGGCTGGGTGCAGGCTCCGGGAACGCGAACGGCGTGGCACCGCGCTGGTCATCCGTGGCGTTGACCCAGCCGCGGGAGCGGCTGGGCTTTCGGCCATTTCCTTCGTCCTTCGTCCTTCGTTTCTCGTCCCTCCTTCCTCGTTCCTCGCTCCCCGCCAGTGGACGCCCATCAGACCAGTGTGTATTTTGTGACACCTTCCTCGACGCGTGTTCACACCCCTAGCAGGACCCTCCGTTCATGAACCCAGTCAAAATCGGTGTCGTCGGTTGCGGTGCGATCAGCAACGCCTACTTCACTCACGCCAAGCTCTATCCCGAGCTGGTGCAGATCGTCGCGGTGGCGGACCTGAACAAGGCCGCCGCCAAGGCCAAGGCCGCCGAGCACGGCATTCCACAGGTGATGTCGGTCGCCAAACTAATCAAGGACCCGGCGATCGAGATCGTGCTGAACCTCACGATTCCCGCGGCCCACGCCGCGGTGGCGCTTAAGGCCATTCGTGCCGGCAAGCACACCTACAGCGAAAAGCCGCTGGGCATCAGCGTGGCGCAGGGGCGCAAGATTCTGGCCGAGGCGCAGAAGCAGGGCGTGCGCGTGGGCTGTGCGCCCGACACGTTCCTGGGCGCCGGCCAGCAGACGGCCCGCAAACTCATCGACGACGGCGCCATCGGCCGGCCGCTGGTCGCCACCGCCTTCATGATGGGCCGCGGCGTCGAAACCTGGCATCCCAATCCCGAGTTCTACTACAAGCCGGGCGGTGGCCCCATGCTCGATATGGGTCCCTACTACCTCACCGCCCTGCTCAACATGCTCGGCAAGATCGATACGGTGCGCGGCTCGGCGGGCATCATGATCCCCAAGCGAACCATCACCCATAAGAACCGCCAAACCGGCGAGAACGGCCCCAAGTACGGCCAGATCATCGACGTGGAAACCCCCGACCACGTGGCCGGCACCATCGACTTTGCCAGTGGCGCCATCGGCACTATTGTCACCAGCTTCGCCACCGCGCACGCCACGCACGACGGCAAGCTGCCCATCACCATCTACGGCAGCGAAGGGACCCTGCGCGTGCCCGATCCCAACGGATTCGACGGCACGGTACAGATGCGCAAACTCGACGATGCGGAATGGACCGAAGTGCCGCACACCCATGAAAAGGGCTTTGCCCGCATGGTCGGCGTAGTGGACCTGGCCCAGGCGATCCGCACCAACCGACCGCACCGCGCCAGCGGCCAATTGGCCATGGCGGTGCTCGAATCCATGGCCGGATTCCTCAAGTCGGCGCAGACGGGCAAAGTAGTACGCCTCAGCGACGGATTCGAGCGCCCGCTCGCGATGCCGACGAACCTGAAGCCGGGGCAGATGGATTGACCCCGGCATGCCCAGCCGCGTGACCCCGGAGCGGCTGGGCTTTGGTCACGGTTATTCGTCCTGCGGGAACTGCAGCCCGTGAGCGATTTCGATCAGCCGGTCGGCGGGGAGTTCGCCGATGAGGCAGATCCACCGGCCGTCGCGCTGCGTGGTGACCATGGTCAGCGTATCGGTAGTTTCGACGTGATAGCTCACGCCGTCACGAGTCGTGGTGGGGGAGGGCGGTGAGCGCACATCCGAGGCGCGGGCGACGCTCATGGTGACCGGCTGGCCGTCGTTGCGGAAAAGGACGCAGGCGACTTGGCGGTCCTTGATCGAGGTCATGCAGCAGGCCATGAGGTGGGCGTTGGGAACGGCGGGCAGGCCGGGCTGATCGGGCTGCTGCCCCGCCAGGATCCGGCTGGCCTCCTCAATGGAATCAACCTTGGTGACGGGAACGCGCTCGGCCACCAGATCGCGGTGCATCTGCGCCATCTGGGCGGTCGAGGCCATGACCGGCCCGCCCGTAGCGCTCCAGATCAGGGCGCCGACCACCGCTGTCACGAGCAGGCTGGCCGCCAGTGCCTGAAGCGGTCGCAGCCAGCGCAAGCGAGGGGTGGCGCGGGCCGAGGGCGTCGCGGGACGTGGTATCTGCGTTCCGATCATGCGTTCGAGCCGTGTCGTATCCACGGGCATCGTGCCCAGCCGCGCCAGGCGATCGGCCACGGCTCGATTCGTGTCACTCTGGAATTTGTCAGGCGTGGGTATGTTCATGGTTGGGACACCGTCTCCTGGCCTCAAGCCCGGCCATGCGAGTCTTCGAGCTTGGCCGGGATTGTTCTCCTGGCCGTGATCAATCCTCGATCGCCGCTCCTTTTCCACCCCGCATCAGCCGCCGCTCCTTGGCCAGGGGCTCAAGCGTCTGCCGGAGCATGGTCCGGCCACGGTGCACGCGCGACTTGACCGTGCCCACCGGGATGTCCAGCACCACGGCCGCGTCCTTGTGATCCATGCCCTGCACGTCCACCAGCAGCAGCGTCCAGCGGATGTCCTCGGGCAGGGTCGTCAGCGCGTCGATGATTTCCTGGTCGCCAAAGGCACTGAGGATGTCCTGTGGATTGTGCCAGTCGGGGTATTGCGTTTCTCCAGTGTCGGCCAGGTCTCCCGCGACGTCGGACAGTTCGTCGAGGCTGACGTTACCCGCCGCGGCTCGGCCGGATCGCAACCGGTCAATGCGGGTGTGCCGCAGGATCGTCGCCAGCCAGGCGACGATGTCCGTGCCGGGGCGGAACTGCCCCCGGTCCATTGCCTTGTAGGCCTTGATGAACGTCTCCTGCGCCAGGTCGTCGGCCTGATCGCTCTTGCCGGTCAGAATCATCGCCAACCGCAACACCGTGTCGCGATGCGGCCAGACCAACTCGTAAAAGCGTGCTGTGGCGTCCTGTTCCAACCGGGCAACTCACTGGCCGCTGTCAGTAAGAACGAGCGGCGGGGGGTGAAAGGTTCAATGATATGTCAGCCGCTTGCGGCTTCGCGCAAAGGTTCGGAAAGCGGTGGACCTCCACGTGATGGTGCGCCTGCGCGAAGCCGCAAGCGGCTGAATTGTTCACAGCAATCCCGCCATATCCGCCAAATAGACGTGGCGCGTGTTGTCCTGGACGCCGTTGAACGTCACCCAGCGCCAGGAGCGGTCCCACGCCGGGTGGGCATCGACGCGCATGGCGCCCGTACCGCCCGGTTCGACGCGCGAATGCATGCGCACCAGCCGGCGCTCCTGACCGGTCTGCATGTCGATCCAGCGCAAGGGCACGCTGCCGTCGCCAAAGGCGATGCCGGCTTCGCCCGTGTAGCTGTCGGTGAGAATGCGGCCGCAGGGATGGACGCTGGGGTGGCCCGAGCCGCGGACGTCGGTGAAGATCGGCCTGATATCGCTGCCGTCGTAGCCCACGCGGACCAGCCGCAAGCCGTCGCCGTAGTAGCCCAGGTTCATGGAAAGCTGCCGGCTGTCGGGATACCAGTTGATGTGGTGGCCGCCCTTGCTCCAGTACTCGGCGGGGACGGCATTGTGCACGTCGCTGCCGTCAGGCCGGCAGGTGAGCACGTCGAAGCGCAGCACTTCCCGCCCCGCGCTGTCGCGGCCGCCGATGTTGTCCCATTCCCTGGCGGCGAGGTTGTCCCGGCGGAAGCGGCGAATGGTGAAAATCAGCCGGCTGCCGTCGGGGCTCCACTTGCTGTGGAAGCCGTAGATCTGCCAGTCTTCCAACCGTTGCCCCGCCAGTTCGGGAATCGACTTGACCGCCTGACTCAGCGACAGGACGAGCCTGCGCCGGCCCGTCGTCAGATCAGTGATAAACAGACCATCGTCATCGGGTGCACCGATGTTCAGAGGTACGCGATCATCGGGGATGAGCACTCCGTAGCCGTATTGCGTGCGGCGCATGCGGTCCATCGAAGCGGCCGCGGCGAACCGACCGTCGGGCGAGACGTGATACACGCCGCCGGCCGTCTTATCGCTCTTGCCCGTCAACGGATCCAGTCGCACCAGTTGCGGTGTCCAGGCCTGCGTATCCACATCGTTGAAGATCAAGCTGTGATCGTCGGCGCCCCAGTTGATATTGGCGCCCATCTGCGGCTCCCAGCCATGCGTCTGCGCCACGACCTTGAGTACGCCCGCTTCCAGATCGATCAGCACCACGTCGGCCGGCTCGCCCGCACGGTTCAGCCGCTGCTCATCAGGCATCCGCAGCACCGCGACGTACCGCCCCGAAGGACTGATCGGCGTAGTATCGAAAAAACGGTGAAAGCACCCCCGCATCGTCGGTGTCAGATCCCACACCGGCACCAGCGGATCGTGTTGCGTGTAACGCCCAAACCGCGCGCGAATCCTGAGCGTCAAGTCAGCGGCTGTTGAGTTCATCGAATGTGTTCCCTGGCGCCCCTTGTCGCGCCGCGGTGGGACGACACCATGGGCAGGGGGACCATGATAACCATGACGCCGGTACGCCCGCGACGTGGAGCCCCGCTTGCTGCTAAAATGGCTCCTTGTCGGGACCGCAGCTCAATGGGCAGCCCGTATGGGTTGCAGGTTCAGTAGGCAGTCTTATAGGATCAAGGGGATTGGGGCCGTAGCTCAATTGGGAGAGCACTAGCTTTGCAAGCTAGGGGTTGCCGGTTCGATCCCGGTCGGCTCCATTGGTTCCGATTTTCAATAAGTGCCAGTAAATGCCATAAAACAAGGCGTTTACTGGCACTTCTTTTGGCCTAGAGGCCACCTTTCCTACCGCCTATACCCCTTAGGTTCCGAAATATCGCAGTTTTTGGTTCCGATTATGCCAGTACGCGGTTCCGATTTTGTGTTACGATCTATTAATCGGAACTTTGTATGTAACTACTAACCAGAGGACACGGGTATGGGCAAAACTACCAGTTCCAGAATCACGCACCGCGCTGGCAAAGGCTACACGCGCGACTTGGGGCGGAAGCGAACCCCTGATGGACGGCGAGTGCAGCCCCGATTCCTGCTCGGCCACGACCGGGCACAAGCCGAACTGGCGAACTTGCGGCTAGAACAACTGTGGGCCGTCATCGTCCGGGACGCCGACGCTCAGAACACACACCTGCAACCCGTCAACGAATCGACGGAACCCACGTGGGAAGATAACACGCTGCGCATGGCTGAGGCGATCAGGAAGGGGCACCAGTCCATCGTCGTGCCCTACCACGCGATTGAAGAGGTTGGCAGTCAGGATGACCTTGGCCCTATCGGCCCGTCTGCCTACGCCACTTATTTGCACCACCTACAGACGCGCTACCCAATGATCGCCTTCGTACCCCAGTCGCCGGCGGCTATGCGCGAAGGGCAGGCCAACCACCTGGAGTGGTCAAAGCGGCGAGTGATGCAGGCACAGGTCAACGCCGCCATTGCCCACGCGGCGATCCCCACGGGGGCGGGCCACACGCTCTACCAGGCCATCGATGGTTACAAGGAACACGTGAGCAAGACCTATGTGCGAGGAGGCAAGCCTACCGCCTGGTCCGCCGTGTTGCTCGCCATCGCCGAGCGACTGAAGGACTCCCATGCCGATGCACCGTTAGAACTGGTCACCTATAACACCATCGAGTCGATCAAGACGTACTGGGCCGCGCGCCCCAACGGGAAGAAGACGGGTAAGCCGATCAGCGTGGATACCGTCCGGTCACACATTAAAGTGCTCAAGCTGTTCCTGCGGTGGCTGAGCCGAAACCCGGACTTCGCGTGGCGGCTACCCGATGATACTGAGGCCGCGTGGAAGGTGGATTACTCGCGGATCATGCATGATGTCGAGGTGGCAGGACTCAAGCAGGGCGTCCAGGTGTTCCATCTGCCGGCGCTCATCACCCTTTGGCGCTATGCCACGGATTTCGGTCGCGTCCTGCTCCTGCTGGGGCTGAACTGTGGATTCGCCCAGGCGGAGATTGCGTCGCTGCGGCTAGACGAAATCCAGTTGGATGAAACCCCGCCCAGCATCAAGCGGGTCAGGCGAAAGAGCCGGGTCTACGGCGAGTTCGCCCTATGGCCGGAAACCGTCGCGGCCATCAACTGGTTTGCGGGTGAACGCAAGCGGATCAAGGGCAAGCCTACCGATCTGGCCATCGTCACCGCCAAGGGCAACCCGCTGAACACGCAACACATCGCCAACGCATGGAATGACTTGTTGCGGCGCATCCAGCATGACCACCCCGACTTCGCCCGACTTCCATTCAAACATCTGCGAAAGACGGCTGCCCAACTGGTCCGACGCATGAGTGATGGTGAGACAGCGGGAGTATTCCTGTGCCATGGACAGCCTGTCCAATCCGACGAACTGAGCGATGCCTACACCAACCGTGACTTCACCAAGGTGGCCAAGGCTATGGAGCGTGTCCACGACCAGCTTGCCCCGATGTTCGCCACAAAGGGTGATGCCTTCCAGGCACCGCGCAAGCACAGCGGTGCCAACATCAGCCGTGGCACCATTGACCGCATTCGGCAACTACATGAGCAGGGGATGGCCCAAAAGATGATCGCCCAGACGATCGGCGTGAGTGCTGAGACTGTTCGTCGGCATACGGCCGCCGTAATCACGAAGGTGTGACCTTCGCCCCCGACCCATCCCACGCCCCACCAACGCCGCCACACCGCGGCGCTTTTCTTGCGACTCATCCCCCACCCACACCCCTGTATTGTTTCAGTGCGCCTCGATTCGATGCGCCTCGATTCGATGCGCCTCGATTTGATGCGCCTCGATTCATTACATCGTCCCCCGCCTCACACCCCTCACGCCCCCTCACGCCGCCTGACCCATCACCGCCTGCCCCTGCCCCACCAACGCCGGTGCCCCACCAACCACCAACCTGAACACCCGTGACGTCCTGCCGCCACCCTGGGGCTGTATCGTCTCCCACTGGCCAGCACCTGCATTGACGAGCTGCTGCAAGTCCGCTTCCGCCTCGGCGACTGACCGAAGCGTGGTGCGGTGGGCATTGCACCACTGACGCGGCGTTACCACACCACCATGCCGCTGGATTTTCTCGATCTTTCGGCGAGCCTCACCCGCCGACTTCGATTCTTTGAGCCGGGCGTACACCCGCCGCGTTTCGTATTTGAACCATTCGGCCAGGGCGATGCCCGCTTCCAAGCTGTCGCGATCCACACTGCCATCAACTGAGTGAGCGGTCGCCATCGCCAACCTGCACCTGTGTATGATCAGCGCAAATCGCGCCGCATAGGCTTCCATCTTTGCCCAAGCTGCCGACAAGTCACCCTCCAGGTCCATCGCCTCGCGCCCGTGCCACTCCACAAACTGGGCCCACACCTGACAAGCATCCGGCGAGAGCGCGACAGTGTGCGGGAATGCCTCGCCGCGATCATTTGTCGCCAGCGGCACAGCGTAAAGCGCCTCAAAAAGTGATCGCACCGCCTGGAGAAGGTCGTCACGCATCACAGCCTGACCCCACTGTTTGGGATGACGTGGCGGCATCGCGAGCAGGAATCGTGACACCAAGCCCGACTCAAAATCTTCACGGCTGAGCCGCTTCGCCAGTACACCGGGCTGGATTCCACCGCACAAACATACAGCGGCGTGCTGCACGTAGACCATCGGAGCGTCTTCTTTTTGGCGGTCTACCTTGAGGGAGCGTCCACCGAACATTTCGAGCCAGTGTGCGCGGTCGCCGTCGCCTTGCTTATATTTGTCAAAACCTCCAAGCCAGCCCGCCAACTCATCCTTGGCTAGGAGCAGGCCACGTGGTTGCTCCGCCAGCGCCGTGGCGACCCGCTCGGTAGTGATGTCATTGATCAGCCACTGCACCAGCTTGGGCGGACGCGGTGGGTTGCGTTTGCCCGCGTGCTCGGCCTGGTGCTGCTCCAACACCTGCCGGTGAGCAGCCACCGCGGCCCACTGGCGGTCGTGGACGAATTGTGTGGCGTACTCAATCGCGGGACTTTTCTGCGTGCCCGACTCGGCGACGATGACAGTCCACACAATCGGCGGTTCTTTCCACGTGCCACCCAGACTCAACCGCGCCGAGTTTCCTACGGCCGCACCCAGCGCTGACAGCAGGGGCAGCGCGATCATGGCAGGGTCCACGCACATCGACGCCGCACCGGCACGGACGAATTCCCCCAAACAGCCGGGCAGAACCTCGATGGGGAATGGGCGGTATTGGTCAACGGATGGCGGTGCCATAGCGTGCTGGCGTGCCTGTGCTAGGTCGCCGACCACACGCAGGACGGTAAACACGTCGGCACGCCCCAGCATCTGGGCGATGGCCTGGGCTGCTGCTTGCTGCCCCTGATCATGCCCAAGATCAGCCACGAGTGGTGATGACCGCTGGCCCTGATCGCCTACCACCACCAGCACACACTGATATCCCTGATGCCATGTCGGTTCGATGTTCATGCCGCTTTCTCCTTCTGGCTGTAGTCTAAAGATTCACCAATCCCAATTGCCCGCACCACATCTGCCTTGGTCGCACCGGCCCGCACCCACTCTCGTAAATCCTTGCACGGCGGCGTGACCAGGTACACAGGAACGAGATAGGCCAACCGTTCGGCCATCTCGCGTCACTCTGCGCATGATGTAGCCCCCGTACCGGCGTGGATCGAGTCGCGCCAGGCCTGCCGCTGCTGCGCCAATATGATGATGCGCCTAACGTCATCTGGTGTGTACATGGCATACCAGCCCTGCCGGCTCGCCGGCCGGACACCGCGGCTGGCTGCGTGAGCACGCAGGGCCTTGTCGGTTGTCGGCAGGCCGAGCCGGCGCAGGTGGTCGGCAATCTCCCTGATAGAAAGTGGACCGGGCGGAAGGTCGGGATAGGTCATTTCATGTTCGGTTGAGGCCATTTGGCTCTCCTTTCATAGACGATATGACCAAACGCGCAAAAACTAGCCAGGAAAATTATCAAGATTCTTTTTGAGGTGGCCTGCCGGCCACATCCGCCGGTTCAATCGAGGGGAGGTGGACCACCGGGCCGGCCCCTCCCCACCCCGCCGGCCATGTGTGGAGAAATCAGGGAAGAGGTGGGTGTGGCCGGCCCCGCTCCACCTGCCGGCCTTGCGGGAGTTTCGTAGTAGGACCGAGTTTTGTAGTACGGGTGATGACTCAGGGGAGTTTTGTAGTATTGTAGTATCGTAGTATGAGAATCAGTGAGAATGTATGTGTGATATAACTATATGATATATCATTACTTATAATCACTATTTCCTACCCATTCTTGACGATGTACTACAAAACCCCATTTCTACTACAAAACTCAATCTGCTCCATACCACATACTACAAAACTACAATCGTGGCCGGCAGGTGGAGCGGGGCCGGCCCATGGGTACGCCTCTCCACTGATCCATCAATCATGGCCGGCAGGGGAGCAGGGCCGGCCCTGGGTCCACCCCTCCACTGATTCACCGGGAGGTGGCCGGCGGGTGGGGAGGGGGCCGGCCATCAAGATGGTGGCCGGCAGACCAGGTGGGACCGGCACACTCGACCTCTGGGGCGATCAATACCCCAGCGCCCACCGATATTCTGAAAACAAACATCACCGCGTGTACGGGTAGGCGCACATGTGGAAACAGGATGGTCCAAAAACGAACATCAACGCCATCCCGAGCCGACCAAGGCGTGCCGGCACCCAGCGCATGCCCGCAGCTTTTGCAGTTCATTGCGGTGCCAGCCAATTAACGCCTCGCGGTACAGGCGGGGAGCACGGGCCGGATCGCACCCCTGGCCACTGCCGGTACGCGCCCTGACCATCCCGGTCGGCACGCCGAAGCGCCTCATCGAGCACGCACGCGTTTTCCCCAAAGTGGCGCTAGCCCGCGAGTAGACAATCGCACCCTATTTGGTGTCCGCCGTCCGGCCTCAAATCATCGCCGGGTCGCGCGATCACCTAATGCCCGGGCGAGCATCTCAACGACCTGAAGGTCCTCCTTCTGCAACCTTCTCAGCGCAACGATCAACGAAATGGGCAAGTCGGGCGTCGCAGGCGGCTCGGATCCCAAGAGCTGGTCCACGGTGACATGCAGCGCATCTGCAAGTTTCGCCAGGTTTCCCGCTGATGGCGTACGGTGACCACGTTCGTAGTGCGCCAGCGTACTCTGGTCGATCCCTGTCCGGCTTGCCAGTTCTTGCTGAGTAAGGGCCGCCGCTTCACGAGCTGCGCGCAATCCCTTCGATAGAGCGCGAGCAGCCTTGACATTCAATGGCGATTGTGCCATAATGTAATATGTCTCCACGACACTCCTTCACCCGCCTCAGTTTACCCGGTGTTCGGGCTGGGCGCATGGGAGCACCTACAGAAAGGATTGGTTTATATGACAGCGATGAACGAACGGCTCGAGAAGATCCGCAAGCGCCGCGAACGAGCACACCGCATGCTCGTTGTCGTCCGCCGCAAGGAACGCCAGGCGCAGCTGGAAGCCCGGCTCCAGGAAGACCCACATCTGCGGGGTCTACTGGCCCAGGAGGAGCAACTACGCGACAAGGTGCATTTCGTACGCGTATGCATGGCGCGAACGCGTACGTCCATCATCTGCCACAACCGAAAGCTTGCTGAGCGCGAAGCCCAGCATGAAATGCTGGCAACCGAGGCAGAGAAGCTGGCCGGGACCCTAACAGCGGTGCAATCCAAACTCATGGACGGGGCTCGAAGGCATGGTGCCGTCTGTAAATCAGTTGCACAGCTCACCAAATGGATTGTTCGCCAACCGATCCGGCCCAACAACGGAGCTGCAGTGGCCGAGGAGGTGGCCCATGCGTAAGGGTCGGAATAAAAGAAAGAAGCGGGAGCAATATCGCACTTTCATGTACCGCGACGAACAGGCCAAGACCGCCAGCATCGCCGTCAAGAACTCTGCCGGTGATGTGGTCGGCAAAGCAGTCGCGTTGCCGCCTGAGGCCACTGCTTGGATTAAGGGCATCTTTGAAAGATACAGGGAAGTGACTGGCCAGGATCCCCCGCAGACCATGGAACTCCATGAAATCGCACGGCGTGCGGGCTGCCCACTGCCCTCGGCCAACGAGTTTCAAGCCGAACTCTCACGGGGGATGCGTGCTGCGGGCATTGACCCGGCTGTAATCTTCGCCTTCGAGCGAACCGGCATCCTCATAACTGAGGTTTTGCAAAGTTAGTTTTTACAGGCGAATTCATGGCCACTTTGACGATACAAGCCGATGGCAGGACGCCCAAACCGGTCACGGAGGACCATGCCATGCCCGCCATCGTCGAGTTTCCCACCATCGTCACCGAAGCGCTGGCCCAGTTCGGCGATCTGTTCGCCAACGAACCGGAACGGCGCCATTTCGCCGAGTTCTGGTTATGCACTTTACTCTAGTTGCGGACCGGGCTATCTTGACTTGGCATG
>JBBDMX010000031.1:0-1186 GCA_040878035.1 Phycisphaeraceae bacterium
CAGCGAGGCGATTTCGCGTGAGTGTGAGCACGGTTGCCTTCTGGGTCGAGCGCGTGCACGGCATGCGCCTGGAGCGAGCTGACTTTGACGATGGCAAGCCCGGCAGTGCATGGAATAGAGCCAGCGCGACGCTGGAGAGCCGCATCCTGGCGTTGCGAGCGCAGCTTCGCAATAGCGTACTGGGCGAGTGCGGTGCGCCGGCGATTCGCGCGAGCCTTGAAGCTTGCCATGCCAAGTTGGTTCCTTCGGTGGCAACGATTAACCGGGTGCTTGCTCGCCACGGCGCACAAGACCACGCCCATCGGGTTCGCCGCCCTCCGCCCCCCAAGGGCTGGTATCTGCCCGCACTGGCTGCAGGCCAAGCCGAACTGGACTGCTTTGACCTAATCGAGGATCTGAAGATCGCCGACGGCCCGTTGATCTCGGTGCTCACCGGTACCTCGCTGCACGGCGGTTTGGTGGATGCCTGGCCTTTGCATCCGGCCAGTGCCAAGGCCGTGCTGCAATGTCTGGTAGAGCGCTGGCGCAGCGAAGGGCTGCCCGACTACGCGCAGTTCGACAACGACACGCTGTTCCAGGGAGCGCACCAGTTCGCCGACACCGTGGGCCGTGTCAGCCGAGTGTGCCTGGCATTGGGCGTTGTGGTCGTTTTCGCGCCTCCGCGCGAACCCGGCTTCCAGAACGCGATCGAGGGCTTCAACGGCCTTTGGCAAGCCAAGCTCTGGCAGCGTCATCGGTTCCGGGATCTGGCCCAACTGCGCCAGCTCTCCGCTCGCTACATCAGAGCACACCGTGCCCGCAGCGCTGCGCGCCGCGAGCAGGCTCCCCAACGCCGGCCATTTCCCAACAGCTTCAAGCTCGATCTGAACGCCCCACTCAAAGGCACGATCATCTACCTGCGCCGCACCGATGAGGCAGGTCGAGTTCATTTGCTCGGCAAAAGCTTCCCCGCATCCAACCGCTGGCTGCATCGGCTCGTTCGTTGCGAGGTTGACTTCACCGCAGACCAAATCGGCTTCTACGCCCTGCGCCGCCGCCACCCGCAGGAACAATCTTTGCTGCGCACTACCAAGTACCATCGTGTCTACCGTCGCTTCCAAGGACACTCATGATCACTGTTCGACGAACGCTGAGACATGGTCACGTCAACGTCAAAAAAGTGTTCGACGAACGCTGAGACATGCCC
>JBBDMX010000032.1:0-32193 GCA_040878035.1 Phycisphaeraceae bacterium
CAATCGCGGATCACATGCAACAGTATGGGCGCGTCGAGCTTCGGAATGGCCGGCCTGTCGAGCCGGCGACGGTTTTGGCTGAGGCGCAAGCGCGATGGGCGCAAGAGCAACGCGGCGGCACCACGGCGGCGGCCCCGGCGGCATCGGCGGCGGCGGCATCACCAAACCTGGCGATGATGCGCCAGCGTATCGCGGAGCTTCGCAAACCTATTTCCACATTCAGTCCGTTCGATGCGACGCGCGAGGAAATGGCGGCAGCGTTGCGAAGCGATGGGCGCTCGCGCGAGGCTGAGAATCCCCTGCTTTGGTCAACGGCTGTTCACGAAAGCGCGCATGCGATGGTAGCGCTTCGATTCAATCCTGATGCTTTGTTGTATGCGACCGTCAACGGACCCGCCGACGGCCTGGCCATGTTGCGCTCCGGCCTACTCACACCCGATGAGGATGCGGCTGTTAGTTTGGCTGGCGGCCTGGCTGAGCGTTCATACTGTTCGCAGCAACGTAGCAGTGCATTCTCTGCCTCTGACCGCCAAGGCACCTCCCGCACCGGCGCAAACAATATCCACGCTGATGAGGCATCGCGGGGATGGACTCTGGCCGAGAATGCTATCGACGTTTGCGAAATGGCAATCGAGCACGGCGCGCGATTATTGTTTGACCGCGTTGGCAGGCGCTGCACCGCCAGCGATTTGAAAGTGATTTGGACGATTTTCGGCGTGCACGGTTCGGTCAAGTCGGCGGCGGCGGCGCTTGCCGAAGAAGCGCGTGACTACGATTAACGTTCTGACGCCCGGCCGCGCCCGGCGAATTGCTGGGCGCGGCCATTTTCGCGGTAGGATATCCCCATGAGAAAGCCCATCATCGAACAACTGCGGCAAGCGCTGGCCCAGGCCGAACGGCGCGGCATGACACGCTATCGCATATCGCAAGACGCCGGGATAACCCCGGTGATGCTGACGCGGCTGGCGCGGGGCGAAACGCGCCCCCGGCTGGACATTGCCGAGAAAATCGCCAAGGCTATCGGCTATGACTTGACGTTGACCCGGCGGCGGTGACACGATACAATTAGGTCTATGTCGGCTGGCAAGCCGGCGGAAAGGCGGGACACTATGAGCAAGCGCGGTAATCGAGCCGGTTCATTGTTCAAGCGCAAGGGCGGCGAACACTGGCAAATGTCATGGTTCACCTATGACGGCAATCGGCGCAGCGAAACGAGCGGCACCCCTGAGCGGGCGACGGCGGGGCGAATGCTTGCCAAGCGCGTCGATGAGAAAGCCCAGCGCTCGCGCGGGCTGATTGACCCCAAGGCCGAAACGCTGGTCAATCACGCCCGCCGGCCCATCGGTGAACACCTGGCCGACTTCACGGCGGCGCTTGCGGCCAAGGGCTGCACGGCGCAGCATGTCGAGCTAGTGACAGCGCGAGCCAAGCGGGTTATCGCGGGCTGCGGGATTGCAACGTGGGCCGACCTGACGGCAAGCGCGGCGATGACCTACCTGGCCGACCTGCGGAAAGACCGGGCGGGCGGCAAGCGCGGCATATCGGCGCAGACGTTCAATTTCTATCTGCAAGCGGTCAAGCAATTCTGCCGCTGGATGGTCGATGACCGGCGCGCCGCTGATTCCCCGATGGCTGGACACAAGCCGCTGAACGTGCGAACCGACCGGCGACACGACCGGCGGGCGCTGTCGGGCGATGAACTGCGGGCGTTGGTGCAAGCCGCTGAGGCCGGGCATGACGCCTACGCCATGACCGGGCACGAACGGGCGACGCTGTATCGGCTGGCGGTGGAGACGGGCTTGCGGGCGAATGAGCTGCGCAGTCTTTCGCGGGCATCGTTCGACCTTGCCGGCAAGCCCCCTACGGTGACGCTACAGGCGGGCTACAGCAAGAGGCGGCGTGAGGATACCCTGATGCTGCGGGCCGAACTGGCGGCAACCCTGGCGGCAATGCTGGGCACTAAGACACCCGACGCCCCGGCGTTCAAGCTGCCGAGCCGCAACCGCATGGCGGCGATGCTGCGGCTGGACCTGCAAGCGGCGGGCATCGCCCCGCGCGACGCATCGGGCCGCGTGGCCGACTTCCACGCGCTGCGACATACGTTCATCACCAACCTTGCCAACGGCGGCGTGCATCCCAAGACGGCCCAGGCGCTGGCGCGGCATTCCACTATCACGCTGACGATGGACCGCTACACGCATCGCCACGCCGGCGACGAACTGGCGGCGCTGGACGTGCTGCCCGACCTGAGCGGACCCACGGCCCAGGCGGCGCGGGCAACGGGCACGGATGGCGCGCAGCAACCGGCGCAGCAACCGGGGCGCTTTTCGGTGCAAAATGGTGCGAGCCGGTGCGAAGAAAACAGCGCGCGGCATGGGCATGATGCGAACCCGCGAATTGCCGGAAACCCCGGCAATTATGCTGTTTTCTCGAAGAAAACGGAGAGGGCGGGATTCGAACCCGCGGTACAGGGATATACCCCATACGACGGTTTAGCAAACCGTTGCCTTCAGCCGCTCGGCCACCTCTCCAAACTGTCGCCGGGATGTCTCGCCAAGCCGCCAGCGCCCATCGAGAGGACGAGACGGCGAGGCATTAGGCATCGTCGCATTCCCGCCGACGGATGTCAACTCGCTGCACCAGGAATACATGTCCGCTCGGACCCCGGACTGCGGTCCTGGGTCCCGACTTGGGTTTGCAGCCTCCGGGTCCAGCACCTCCGGCCGCACCCCGGCCACCCCGAACCCGCCAGGCCGGACTGCAAACCACGCGGCGAGCGGCGATGCGGCAAAAGGCAGGTGAAAGAGCTTGAACCCTCAGCATTCAGCTGGGAACGGAACCTATCGGTGGTCGGCCAAGGCAAATGACCGCGTGGGCGGCGCCCACGTCTCTGACTTTGCTAGACTCTGGCGATGCCGATCCCACGAATTGCCAGCGCTCATACCGCGGTACTGATTGTCGATATGCAGGCCGGGCTGATGCCGCACATCCACGACGGCGACGCCGTCATCGCGCAGACGCAGCGCCTGCTCAGCGGCTCGGCGGTGCTCGAAGTGCCCATGCTGGTGACTGAGCAATATCCCAAGGGCCTGGGGGCGACGGTGCCGCAGGTCGCCCGGCATCTGGACGGCGCCGCGGCGCGCTGCGAGAAACTTCAGTTTTCGGCCTATGTGCCCCAGGTCAAAGATGAGTTGGTGCGCCGCGGCGTGCGCACAGTGCTGGTCGCCGGCGTCGAAGCGCACGTGTGCATCTTGCAGACCTGCCTGGACTTGGCCGAGCAGGGCTACGTGGTGGCTGTCGCCGTTGATGCGATCGGCTCGCGCCGGGCGATGGACCGGGACATCGCCGTGCGGCGCCTGGTCCAGGCGGGCATCGTGCTGACGACCGTGGAATCGGCGCTGATGGAAATGGTGCACGACGCCGGTGGCCCGACGTTCAAGGCGATGTTGCCGATTGTCAAGTGATGAGGGGTAGCACGGAGGTCACGGATGAGGAAGGTGAAGAAGGGACATGACGGGCAGGATGAGAGCGTGATTTCCGAGTTCTGGTTCCTGGGGCGATCATCCTGCGGGTCGAGCGGGTCCCCACGACGGCGCATGGAGCGCCTGCATCAGCGCCGCAAGCTGCCCATCGGCATAGAGCGCAAAGCACCAGTCGCGCTTCGCACTGATCGCACGATTCGCCACGCCCGCCTGCGCCCGCTCCACGCTTTGCTCGGCATCGTGCACCGCCTGCGGATGTTCCGCTACCAGCCTGGCGTTGATCGCGTGCAAGTCGGCAAACGCCGTGGCGCGGCGACGACGATCCCGGTTGCCACCCATGTGCGATAGCAGCTCCGCCTTCCGCCGCGCCAGCGCGTCGTCCAGCCGCAACGCGCGGTCCAGATTGTGCGGCAGATGATGTTGCCACCAGACGGCACGTGCCAGGTCACCCCGCTCGGCGACGGGCGCCTTCAAGTCCAGGTATAGATCGACACTGACCACCGCCGTGGGCGCCAGTTCCTCACTGGTCCAGGCACGCCACCAGTCTTCGGTAATGCGGTCGTACTCGCCGCCGCCTTTGCCGTGGATGAACAGGTCGCACGCCTCACAGCGCATTATCGCGGTGAGCAACAGCGCCTTGGGTGCGAGTTGTGATCCCATCTCCCTTCTGAGGGAGACACCGGAGGGTGGGGTGAGGGGTTCCCCGTCCTCATTCACCAGTATCGCCCGCCGATCCGCCACATCCGCATACACCCGCCGCCGCGGTGCCCCCGCGTGCATCACCCACAGCGGCAACTCGACGCGATCCGGTTCGACCGCCAGCGGCGCAATGCCCGCCTCCGGCCGCGCCGCCGCCGCCTGGTTGTAACAGGCCACACACTTTTGCGGATCATCCAGCATGCGGCGCACGATCTGGGCAAACCCCGGTAGACGCGGCAAATCGCTGGCGAAGAACACCGGCACGTCGCCGACCCATGGCCGCATCAGCCGGACGGTCACCACCGCCAGTTGCTCCGCCAGCGACCGGCAGGCGGGCAGATCGACAAAGGCGCGTGCGATCGGCGACAGGTCCACGCACAGCGAATCACCCAGGGATCGCCGTGTATCATCGAGTGACTGCTTGACATCGGCGGGATCGATCGGCGGATGCACACCCGTCGGCACGCCGGCAATCTGCGCCGCCAGTCGCAACGGATACACACGCAGGCGATTGCCCTCCTGCACTGGCACTTCCAGCGTCAGGGCTTCATTGACATCCTGATCGACGATCAGGTGCACCATGCCCGATTGATGCAGCCGTGCCGCGGCCGCCATCGCGATGTCCTTGGCGAGAATGCCCGGATGCCAAAGCCACGCCTGATGGCCGGTGGCGATGAGCGGATGAGTGATGGTCAGCGCGGCGGTGTGCAGACGCTGGGCGTGATCGTTGACGATGTGCCGTAGTGTGGTGCGGTCACGGTGTGGGGTTTGCGGCGACCATGAGGAAAGCGGCGGGTCGATCAAAAGGCGAACCGTTTCCGGCGGGGCGTGTCGCGGAGAAGGATCCGCCGTGATACACGGCGGCTCGCACTTCACTTCCCACCTCGCCCGTTGCATGCGCACGTCAATGCTTCGGCGAACTTGCCGGGATACTTGGCCATCTCGGCCTCGAACACGTGGCGATAGTGGCGCAGGCGGAGCTCGGGGTTATCCAGGATGCCGCCAAAGGAGCGGTTGGGGTCGTTGTAGATCAGCTTGACGGGAACTTCCACAACATTGAAGCCGTGGGCCGCCGCTTGCACCCAGAGCTGGAGCGGGAAGGCGTAGCCGGTCTCGGTCAGCGCCAGCTTGGACAGCGCCGACACGCGATATGCCTTGTAACCGCAGAAGGCGTCGGTGATGCTAAGGCCGAGGCATTGGTTGACCATCTCGGTGATCTGGGCGTTGATAGCGCGGCGATCGGCGGGGGGCAGGTCGTCCGAGGGAAGCTGATCCTGCCGTAGGTAGCGCGAGCCGCTGACCAAGTCCACGCCGTCTTGCGCCGCGACCAGGAATTGGGGCAGCGCCGCCGGCTCGTGCTGCTCGTCGCAATCCATGGTGATCAGCCAGTCGTAACCGTAGCACGAGGCCCAGCGGAAGGCATCGCGCAGCGACCGGCCGTAACCACGGTTGCGGCTGTGGCGGATCACTTCCACAGGCTGTCTGGCCAGCAGCAGGGGCGTGTCATCGGTTGAGCCGTCGTCCACCACGAGAATCTCGTGGGGGGCATACTTGCGCACCTCGGTCAGGACGCGCGTGACATATTTTTGCTCGTTGAAAACGGGTATGGCGATCAGGGTTTTCATAAGGGTGAACCTCGGCTTGGTAGGTGCTATCGAGGGATGTTAGGGAGGTGTGAACGAGGGTTCAAACCGGGGAGTTCTGATTTTCCAGCCGCTTGCGGCTTCGCGCAACCTTACGGAATACGAGGCATCCGGGTTGATCGGACATCGGCGCGAAGCCGCAAGCGGCTACGAATCAGTGACCAGAATTCCCGCCAACCGGCATAATTGCTCCACGCTCAGCTGCTCGGGGCGATCCTGTGGATCGATGTCGGGCGGCAGCGGCGTCTGGCGGCCCAGGATTGTGCCCAGTTGCTTGCGGCGCTTGCTGAAAAGACTATGCAACAGTTCGCCCAGCGCGTGCGGGTTGCCGGTCATCGGCTGGGGGCGGCGCAGGAGCTGAATCACCGCCGAGTCAACCTTGGGCTGCGGCCAGAAACACGAGGGCGGCAGGGTGGCGATGCGGCGGACCTGGCACATCGCCTGCGCCATCACACCCAGCGGGCCATAGTCTTTGCTGCCCGGCTCGGCGGTAAGGCGGTCGGCCACCTCGCGCTGCACCATCACGATCGCCAGGGTCATGGCGGGGTGATCGGCGGCGAGGTTGGCCAGGAGCGGCGAGGCGACGTTGTAGGGCAGGTTGGCGATGAGCTTGAATGGCTGGTCGCGGGGGAGCGCCGCCAGCACGCGCGGATTGATTAGCCGTTTGCTTTCCAGCACGTCTTCCATCAGCAGTGCAAAACACTGGTCATATACCGCTAATTGCTCGCGCAGGATCGGTTCCAGATCGCGATCGATCTCCACCGCCACGACGCGTGCCCCGCGCTGAAGCAGTTGCTCGGTCAGCGCTCCGGTACCGGGGCCGACTTCCAGCACGGTATCGCCCTTGCCCACCGCCGCGGCATCGAGAATCGCCGCCATCTTGTTGGCATCGTGCAGAAAATTCTGCCCCAAGCGATGCTTGGGGAAAAGTCCGTGCGCCGCGAGCATGGCTTTGATGTCGGTAAGCGTCTGCATGGGAATTTCGGATTGCGGATTGCGGATTTCGGATTGTGCCGCTCGCGGCTTCGCGCAACCTTACGGAGCACGAAACGTCCCGATTGCTCGTGCGTCTGCGCGAAGCCGCAAGCGGCTACCAAATCCGAAATCCGCAATCCGAAATCCGAAATCTCCTCACATTTCCATCGACTCGATCCACATCCGCGCCATGCGCATATGACCGGCGGCCGAGGGGTGCACGCCGTCGCCGGCCCAGTAATTCGCCGGCGCTTCCTGACAGGCCTGGTCGAACATGCCCTGAAATGGCACCAACTTGGCGGCAAACTCGTTGGCCAGCTTGCGCACGATCGCCTGTTCCTCTTTGAGCACGGGTAGCCAGTCGTCGCCCACCGCGCCCGTGCGGGTGACAAACGGTTCGCACAGCACCAGGCGTACCTGCGGCAGCGCGGCCCGCGCATCGACGAGCAACTCGCGATAGAAGCGCTCGTACTTATCCATATTCGTCCCGGTCTTGCTGCCGAACTCGTGCCAGATGTCGTTGACGCCGATGAGAATGCTCACGACGGTGGGCTGGAGATTGAGGCAGTCACCTTTCCAGCGCGCCATGAGGTTGGTGACGCGGTCGCCGCTGATGCCGCGGTTGAGGAAGCCCAGGTTGAGCGTCGGGTGATCCGCCAGCAGCAAGGCGGCGGTCATGGCGGCGTAGCCACGCCCCAGGTCGCCGTTGCGCTGGAGGTCGTTACGCGCCCGGCCGGCGTCGGTGATGGAGTCGCCTTGGAAGAGAATCAGGTCATTGGGTTGGAGCATGTGTAATCTCAAGGGTATTTGGTGGTACTTGGAGGGTCGGTGTGAAGCTGTCTACTGGACGCGGAAGATTGGTAGCGGAGGCGGGGGAGGTGGCACCGGCGGCGGTGGCGGGACGCCTGGCGCGACCGTTGGGGCTTGGTCCCGGACTGAAGACTGCTTCTCCACGGGCTCGCGCAGTGCCACGGCAAACGCGCCATAGCCCGCGCCGTTGGCCATGCGGTAAAGCACACGATTAACGCCGCGCTTAAATTGGACCTGCACTCTGGCTTCGCCCAGGTTTACCCCCTTGCGCCGCGTGGTGCTGGCCCAGACTTGTTGGCCGTTGACCCACAGTTTGCCGTAGTCGTCGGCGCCGGTGGCGAGGGACACGGCTTCATCGCGCGGCCAGAAAATTTCCGTATAGGCGTAGTATGCGGCATTCTCACGCAGGGCCGGCGGCGCAATGCCCGGCTGGTCGCCGCGCACCAGTTCCCAGCCGATCTTCGCTTCGCCCTCCACGACGTAGCTGGCCGTCAGGTCGATCTTTTCTTCGGGCTCGAACTTGACGTCCATATTGGCTTCGCCGGGGGCAAACGGAAACGCGCCGCTGATATACCAGTTACTCACGAATGACCAGCGGGCGCCCGGTTCGGCCGGCAGCATTCGCGGTGGCAGCGGGCGCAGGTTGTCGAGAATGAAGCGGCGATCCTGAATAAGCCCGCCGGCCTCGTCGCCGGGAATCGCCGCCAGGGGATCCCGTTGCGCCAAGGCGGCGCGCACAGCCTCGAGCTGTACCGTCGCCACGTGCTTCTGATCCGACAGATCCGTATCTGCCAGCACCGCCAGCAGGCAGGCGCCGGCGCGTTGGAGGTGAACGGTCTGGCTGGGCGGCGTTGCTTCACCGGCGAGGTCCTGGTGCCACTTGGCCAGACTAAGACGCTGAGTATTGGAGAGCGTCTGGGCCGGCTGGCGCGACAGCGCCAGGGCTTTCAACAGTTCCGCCAGCTCGTCTTGCCCGGCTGCCGCCAGTTGCTCGGCCTGCGCCGGGTCGTCCAGTTCCAGCAGCGCGAGCATCGCGGCCCGGCGGCGGGCGGCGGCATCGCCCGGGTCGGCACCGAGTTTAGCCTGGAGCTGCGCCAGTTGAGCCTGAGCCACGGCCTTGGCCTGGTACTGCGCGACGCGGCGCCGCACCTCGATTGAGCGGGGCAGGTCCAGACTCTGCACCAATTCGACAGCCGGCTCCAGCGATGCGGCCGCCTGAGTGAAATCCGCCTGTTGCGCGGCCAGCTCCGCCTGGGTCATCATGCGATCAGTCAGAGTGAGGCTGGCGCGCCATAGCGCCGCGTCCACTGCCAGGCGTACGGCCTCCGACGGTCCGCGGTCGTGCAACTGGCGCAGGGTCTGCACGGCTTGGGGACTGGCGATGCGCTGGAGAATATCCGCGGCCCGCAAGAGGCGGCGGTCATCCTGCGCCGACGACGCGGCCTTGGGCAGGGAGGTAAGCACGGTACCGATTCGCGAGGCGACCTCGGCCGAGGGCTGGGCCTTGAGCACCTCCTGAAGCAGCGGCGCCACGGCCGGCCCCATGGCGCGCAATTGCTCGGTGGCACGCTGGCGCACCGACCACTGGTCATCATCCAGTTCCGTGATCAACTGCCGGGCGCGCGGCTCATCGATCGCTGCCAGTCGTTCGATCTGCTGCGCCAGAAGCCGTACTGCCTGATCCCCGCCGCCCACCAACAGCCAATAAGTCTGCGACACCGCGACCGGACTGTCGCTGCGCAAGTCCTCCCACAACTGCTGGCCGCGGCCCTGATCGATCAACACCGCAGTGCCATCCTGGCTGGCCGCGACGCGCACGTTTCCAATGGCCCAGCAGATCGGGGCGGGCGCCGTGGCCTGGCCCTTTGCGGTTCTGGCGGGAAACGAATCCACGGCCACGGCGGAAAAGATCAGCGTCGCCCGCGGGCCTTGATGCGGGATGACAATGTGGATCGGATAGATCGCGTCGTCCAGCAGCCGCTCGTCATAGACAAAGCCCAGCGTGTTGGCGGCCGCGCCCGCGCCGGAGCGCGCCGGCCACGGCTGCAAGGCGTCGGGATAGTCCTGGGTCATGCCTTGCTGTGGCATCGCCGAGTTGCTGAAGCGGGCGTTGATAATCGCCGGCTGATCGTCCACCGCCAGCCGCCACCTGCCCACTCCGCGCGTGCCGCGCCACGGGCCGATCACCGCCAGGTCCAACGCGATGTCCAGGTAACGATGCTCGGGGAGGTCGGTCAGTTCCAGCGTCACCGACTGATTGGCGAATGGGCCCAGCCAGGCGGTCTTGGCCTTGGGAGCGGTCTGAACCCGGCGATCGGACCATGCGGGGTCGGCGCCATCGGTGAAGTCCGAGCGGTATTCTTCGGCCGCCCAGCCCACCGAGGCCGACGCGACGGACACCGCCAGGCAGAGCAGGATCAGCAAGCGGCATGGCAATGGCATAGGCATGGGTGCATTGTAATCGAGGGTGATACGCCCCCGCGGTACGGGGTGGCATGGCGTCACCTTCCGCGCCGCGACCTGAAATGGCGTCCCAGTCCGCCGGGCGGGGGTCCTTTAGGCACGATGCCGCCGGGGAAGCGGCGTGCCATTTCCTCGGGTGACATTTCGTCGGTAGGTGCCGTGGCGGGTGCAGACCGCTCCGCCAGCGCCTGGACGGGGTCTTTTGAAGCGATGGCGCGTCGTTTGGCCTCGCGGGCGCGCAGTTCGGCGATATCCGCCGGCGGCGGGCCGGGCTGGAAATCGGGATACTCCATCTTCTGGATTTCGATCCCCGCCAGCTTTTCGATCTCGGTCAGCAGTTGGCCCTGGTCGGATGACACGAACGCCCAGGCCGTGCCCTTCTTACCCGCCCGTGCGGTGCGGCCGATGCGGTGAATGTACACCTCCGGGTCTTCGGGCAGGTCGTAGTTGATTACGTGGCTGATGTGCTCGACATCCAGCCCGCGTGCGGCTAAGTCCGACGCCACCAGGACCGACAGCTTCCCATCGCGCATGGACTCCATGACCTTGTTGCGCTTGGCCTGCGCCAAGTCGCCGTGGATCTCCTTGGCGTCAAAGCCTCTGCTGTTGAGCCGCTTGGCGACGCGGTGCACGGTGTTCTTGGTCCGGCAGAAAATCAGCGTCGTGTCGGGCGCCTCGTGCTTGAGCAGGTGCTCGAGCAGGGCGGGCTTGTCCCACGGCTCGACGGGCAGGTATTTCTGATCCACCAGCGAGACGGTCAGGGCGCCGGTGACCGAGACGATTTTCTCGGCATCGGGCCTCATGAATCGCCGGGCCAGGGTTTCGATGTCCGGGCTGACGGTGGCCGAGACGAAGATGGTCTGGTGCGGCGACTTGATGGTGCCCAGGATGCGGCGAATGTCCTCGCGGAAGCCGATGTCCAGCATGCGGTCAACTTCGTCGAGTACGACGAAACGGACGTGGTCGAAGCGGAGCTCGCCGCGGCCCTGCATGTCCATGACGCGGCCAGGGGTGCCGACGATGATCTGCGTCCCGCCGCGCAGGGAGCGGCTCTGCTCGCGCATGGATTCGCCGCCGATGACGCAGGTGGCGCGGATGGGGGTGCCTTTGCCCAGTTCCTCCATTTCGCCGGCGACTTGGGCCGCCAACTCGCGGGTGGGCACCAGGATCAGGGCCTGGACGGGGACGGCCGGATCCACCAGGTGAAGGATGGGCAGGCCGAAGGCGGCGGTCTTGCCTGTGCCGGTCTTGGCCTGGCCGATGACGTCCCGGCCGGCAAGGATGGCGGGAATCAACTTGGCCTGGATGTGCGTGGGCATCTCGAACCCGGCGTCGGTCACCCCCTTAAGCACGGCATCGCTGAGGCCCATCGATTGAAACGTCATGACTTCATCAAAGATTTCATTCATTGCGGCTGTCTTCTCCCCGGAGGGTTTGGACCAAGGCAACTAGCCACAGATGAATACGAATGGACACAGATGGGAAAAACAGAAAGGCGGGAAAGCAGAAAAGCAGAAAACCGGCGCTGGCCCTTTCTCTGCATTTTCTGCTTATCTGTGTTTCTGTCTCCCATCTGTGTTCATCTGTGTTCATCTGTGGCTGATTCGTGAAGAAACGGAAGTTTGATTCTAGAATGAGGCGGACGCCGATACAAACGTCGTGATTCAGCGTGTCGGCGCCAGTCTGGTGATTCCCCATGAATATCGCACCCACCGCGGTGCGACCGGCAACGCCATGAACGAACTGAGCTGGCTGGAGATCGACCTGTCGCGCACGGCCGGGAACCTGGCGTGGTGGCGGCGATGGGTTGCGCCTTTGCCCGCTCTCCCTCCGGGGTCTGCGGGAGAGGGCTGGGTGAAGGTCTTCCAAGCTCCCCCGTCCAAGAGCCGATTACCAACGGAGTGAACAGGGCGCTTGATCCGGGCCAAGCGAGAAGACTCGCATGGCCGGGCTTGGGGAGTAAGAACAGTCCGGGGATCTGCTGCGTGGTGAAGGCCAACGCTTACGGCCTGGGCGCGGCGCCTATCGCTCGGGCCATGCCGCCAACACCGCCGGGGCGCTGCGCTGCCGCCGGTATCACAAGAGCATGATTCGCATCGGCCTGGGCCTGCACGGCTATCTGCCCCCTCTTCCTATCCGGGGGCGAGGAGACGGTGGCCGAGACGCTGCGAGGCCGGGTGAGGGGACTTGGCGAAGCTCCCACGCCACGCCCAGCGCCGACGACGCGTCGCTCCCCGTCCTCCGCTGGCTGGCGCGCATCATCCACATCCAGCACTATCCCGCCGGCGCCTCGGTCAGCTACGGCCGCACCTACCGCCTCACGCGCGAAAGCGTGCTGGGCGTCGTGCCTGTGTGCTACGCCGACGGCTATCCGCTGAACATGTCCAACCAGGGGACAGCCTGCGTCACGGGCGGCAACCCGGACGGCTGTGCCATGCTGGCGCCGGTCCTGGGCAAGGTCTGCATGGATCAGATCGTGACCTGACCAATGTGCCTCCAGGGGCGGGGGCAGTGCGCAAGGGGCATGTGGTGGAACTGGTCAGCAACGATCCAGCGTCGCCGTGTGCGCTGCTGCGGCTGGCGGAAATCGCCGGGACGCACTGTTACGAGATGCTTTGCCGGTTATCGCCGCGGCTGCCGCGCCGGTATGTGGGCGGTTGACCAAGCCCGGCCATGCGAGTCCAACCGGGGGGGCGAGTTTGGCCGGGATCAAATGTCGGATAGGGGGAGCAGTCACGGAATTCACGCGTTGTACGTCACCTGGCGCACCGCTTCGACGATCTTGCGGGCGTGGGGCAGCATTTCCTGCTCCAGACGCCGGTTGTACGGCGCCGGCACATCGTCGTTATTCACGCGGATGATCTTGTTGTCCAGGTCGTCCATCGCCCGCTCATAGATCTGCATGGCGATTTCCGCAGCCACCGACGCGAAAGGCCAGGACTGATCCACGATCACGCAATAGCTGGTCTTGCGCACGCTGCTGATAATGGTGTCGATGTCCAGCGGGCGGATCGTGCGCGGGTCGATCACTTCGCAGTCGATGCCGTCCTTCTCCAGTGCTTTGGCGGCTTCCAGAGCAAAATGCATCGGCCGGCCCAGGGCGACGATCGTGCAGTCGGCACCTTCCTTCACCACGTTGGCCTGGCCGAAGGGAATCGTGAAATCGTCGTCCTCCTCCACCGTCGGCGGCGCCCAGCGGCCATCGGACAGATACGGCGAAAAATCCTTGTCCCCCCGCGCGCCCATGCCCAGCATGCGCTCGCTCTCTAAAAAAAACACCGGGTCGTTGTCACGAATCGCCGTCTTGAGCAGCCCCTTGGCGTCGCGCGGCGTCGAGGGGATGGCCATCTTCAGCCCCGGCACGGCGCTGAACATGCTTTCCACGGCCCACGAATGCGTCGAGCCGAGCTGCCCGCCCGCGCCGTTGTTGCCGCGGAACACGCAAGGCACACTGAACTGCCCACCGGACATGTAGAGCATCTTGGGCGCGTTGTTGATGATCTGGTCGGCGGCGACGAGGCAGAACGACCAGCTCATGAACTCGATGATCGGCCGCAGACCGTACATCGCCGCGCCCACACCCAGGCCGGCAAAGCCGGTTTCGCTGATTGGAGCATCGACGATCCGCCGGGGACCGAACTGGTCGAGCATGCCCTGGCTGACCTTGTAGGCGCCGTTGTATTCGGCCACCTCTTCGCCCATGAGAAAGACGCGCTCATCGCGCAGCATCTCCTCGGTCATGGCCTCACGCAGGGCTTCGCGATATTGAATCTGGCGGCTCATTGGTGTGGTGTATGACTCCGTGATTTCGGGATGGCAGGGAGACGAATTTGGCGCAACACTATAGCAGGAGGCGGGAGACGGGATAAACGGGACAGACGAGAAGCTGGTGGAGGCCTAGCCCATGATGGCCTTGGTGACGCACCTGCCGGCTGCCACGTGGCTTTGTCTGCGAGGCCGGGCCATTTATCATCATGGCCATGAACAGTGACCAATATGTCGTGCCAGTGACCGATGAAGCCTTCACGCGCGATCGCTATTACACCGGCGATGTGCCGGTGCCGGAGTATCGGCATGCCTCCGACCAGGCTTACGAGGCGTTTCGCGACCTCAAATATGGCATTCGCATCGTCTGGGGCCTGTACGCGCTCAAGCATCTGGAGGCATCATGGGACTTTGTCCTGACGATGAACGATGCCCAGCGGCAGGACTATCAGCAGTGGTACCGTCAGTTCAACCCGCGGCAATTCGACGCGGAGCAGTGGATGGACATGTTCCAGCGCTTCGGGCTGAAGATGTTCACGCTGACCACCAAGCATTGCGACGGTTTTAGCCTGTTTGATACCAAAACGCGCGTGCGGCAGCGCGTGAACTGGACAGCCCCCGGCGGGCCGGCGCTCGAGGAGTGCGACCTGGCCTTCAGCGTCATGGATACACCCTTTCGCCGCGACATCGTCAAAGAGTTGTGCGATGCGGCCCACAAGCGCGGCATCGCCATCGATCTCTATTTCAGCCATCCGGACTGGTACGACGCGGACTTCCGCAACTTCTTCTTCCACCCAGTGCAAACGCCGGAGTATCTGCGTGATCCGCTGATGTACGGCAACGCCCGGGGCGTGATGGAAACGCCCCTGCTGATGGCGCCCGACCCGACGCCGGCACAGATTGGCCGCATGATGCGGCGGTACAGCGGCCAGCTTCGGGAGTTGCTGACGAACTACGGCAAGGTGGATATGGTTTGCTTTGATGCCTCGCTGGGGCCCAAGGTCTGGCCGCAAGTGCGGCAACTGATGATCGAGTTGCGCAACCTCCAGCCGGATGTCATGTTCCGTGCCCGCGGCATCGGGCCATACGGGGACTACTACACGCCCGAGAACTTCATCCCCGGCGGCAAAGAACCGACGCAGATGCCGTGGTTCGTCATTCACTGCCTGGCCAAGCAATACGCGTACGACCCCGATGCAAGCCGCTACCGCGACGGGCGATGGATCATCCTGAATCTGATTGACACGGTGGCCAAGGGCGGCAACTTCATGGTCACGGTCGGGCCGGACGAGAACGGCGTGTTCCATCCCAAGGCCATCGAGGCGTTTGAAGAAGCGGGTCGATGGCTGGTGGTCAACGGGTTGGCGATTTACGGCACGCGGGCGCGCGACGGCGAGCTGTGGCACGAAGGTGAGTCAGTGCACTTCACGCGTAGCAAGGATCATCGCCAAACGTACGTTTTCAGCCGGGAGTGGCCTGGTGCGAAGCTCGTGCTCAATACTGTCCGAGCCAGATCGGGATCACAGGTGCGAATGTTGGGCGTCAATGAGCCGCTCAAGTGGCGACAGGACGGCCAGGAACTGACGATCAAGCTACCCCCTGCGTTACAGCAGGAGGAGAATCGTCCCTGCCGGCATGCCTGGACCTGGGTCGTGGAGTCGGAAGCTCAATAGAGTAGACCAACCCGACGTTGCGCGTGATGAGCTTCAATTTGCGGACCGGCACAGCCGACGATGGCCCACACAGTTGGCCGCATCGCTGCGGGGCGGTGACCCATGTCTTGCGGGCTTTGGCGCCGGACCTGCTGGGCGTGCAGGAATGCCTGGATTTTCAGGTCAACTATCTGCGCCGGGAATTGCCGGGGCACGACTTTGTCGGTGTCGGGCGCAACGATGGCGATCGCGTGAGCGAATTCGCCGCGATCCTGTATCGGCGCGATCATCTGGACTTGGTAGACGTCCGCCACATGTAGCTGAGCCTGACGCCGGAGGTGCCCGGCAGCGAGCCCTGCCGCGTGCTGGCGGGCGACGGCCTGCGAGGCGGGCCGCTGCGCGACACCCATCGCGCCGCCGGCCACGACGAAATCGACGCCGGCACGCTTCACAGCTTTACCCTGGCGACCGACCGCAGACGCATCGACTATATCTTCGTCAGCCCGCACTGGTCGATCTTCACCGCGGGTATCGATCGCACAGCCCCGGATCAGCGCCCACCATCGGACCACTTCCCCATCACGGCATCGATTGAGCTGGCGCGCTAAGCTGGCTCGCAGAACACGTCAAAGTGCGGCCATCGCATGGTATCGGCGGCGGTGAGAACCTGGCCGTGGTAGTTCGCGTCACCTGCGACGTGACGGATCGTGTACCCCTGGGCGGACAGGAAATCGAACATCGCTTCTCGCGTCGCCTGGTCGGTATGCCGGAACACCTCGGCTTTCACGTAGCAGCGCGTCTGCCGCAGCAGGTCGGACAGGCTCTGAAGGATCGCAAAGTCGTAGCCTTCAGCGTCAACCTTGATGAAGCGAATCCGCGGCACCAACTCGGCATAGTCATGCTGAAGCAGCGAAGGCAGGTGCCGGCCATCGACGCGCAGTTTGAAGGCGTGAGCATGCCGCCAGCGGTTGATGCCTTCATGCCGGCCGCCGTTGCAGAAGCCCGAGTCGGAATACTCGAACTCCATCGCCTCGTCGCGCGGCGTGGCGGCGATCATCAGCGGAATGATGCGCGTCTTGTCGAGATTGAGCCGGGCATTGGCCTCCAGCACCGGAAACACGTAGCGATTAGGCTCCAGCGCCAGCACGCAGCCGCCGGGTCCGACCGCCAGCGCCATCGGCACGGTCGTGTCTCCCGCGTGGGCCCCGATGTCGATGGCCACATCGCCGGGCCGCAGAAACGTCCGCAACTCGTTCACCACCTCCTGTCGAATCTCCTTGAGCGCCTCGCGCGGATGCGACCACTGGGCGTACTCGACGACGCCGTCCTTGGGCAGCTCGAACCGCCGCACCGTATACCCATACGTCCGCGGCTTGGGCTTGAGGCCCAGGAGATAGGCCAGTTCCTTGGCTTTCATGGGACTGTCTGGAAGCTCCGGAATTGGGACGGGGACCACACAAGTTCGATTTTGCGCTGGCTACGACGACTGTTCCGCTTCACCCTCGCGCATCAGCGGCGGCAGCACGCCCACCTTGAAAGGCCCGAACGGGTCGGCATACACATCCGTGTACAACTCCTCCACCGGCAGGTCCGGACTCTCCTCGGCATACGTCACCGCGTCTCGCGCGATCTGCTTGGCCTGCTTGTCCAACTCGTCCACCTGCTCCTGCGTGGCAGTGCCGCGCTCGATGAGCAGGTTGGTCAGACGGCTGATCGGATCGCGCGATTCCCACTGGCTCACTTCCTCGCGGGTGCGGTACTTCTGCGGGTCGGACATCGAGTGGCCCTTGTAGCGATAGGTGACCGCCTCGACGAACGCCGGGCCGATGCCCTTTTCCTCTTCGTAGCCCAGGGCTTTGCTGGTGCTGCCGCGCACCTGGTCGCCCACGGTCTTGATGCAGTCGTACATCGCCAGCACATCCTTGCCGTCGCAGCGGGCAAAGTGCATGCCGTAGGCGGTGGCCTTGGCTGACAGGTCCTCGGCCATGCTCGTGCCGCGCGCGATGGAGGTGCCCATCGAGTACATGTTGTTCTCGACGATGAAGATGATGGGCAGGCGCCAGATGGCCGCCATATTCATGGCCTCGTGGAACGCCCCCTGGTTCAAGGCGCCGTCGCCCAGGTAGCAGAGGGTGACTTTGTCCTGCTGGAGGTATTGCGTGGCAAACGCCAGGCCCACGCCCATGGGGCACTGCCCGCCGACGATCGCGTGCCCGCCGTACATGGCGTGCGGCTTGTCGAACAAGTGCATCGACCCGCCCTTGCCCTTGGCGCAGCCGGTGAGTTTGCCGAACATTTCCGCCATGCAGTATTTGGGGTCCATGCCCCGCGCCAGGGCATGGCCGTGGTCACGGTAGGCGGTGATGATCGGGTCATCCGGGCGCAGCGCGGCAATGGAACCGACAGCCACCGCCTCCTGGCCGATGTACAGGTGGCAGAAGCCGCCGATCTTGGCTTGCTGATAACTCTGCGCGGTGCGCTCCTCGAAGCGGCGAATGAGCAGCATCTGCCGCAGCATTTCCAGCAATGCTTCGGCATCCAGCGTGTCAGAGGGGCGGCTGTCCGCCTTTACGCCCGTCGCGGTCGTCATGTACGCAGGGTCCTGTAAAAATGCCTCACGGCAGGCAGGCGTGGCGCGGCAAAGGGCGGCGCTTCATGGAGGCGATACGAACCTTTCCAATCCGGATCGCTGGACAGAAAAGTGTAGACCAACCCCCAGCGCCCAGCAAGTAGCACGCGATGTTTGGTCAGGGCCGTTTAATTCTTTGCGGTTGAGTGTCTGATACAAGGATCAGGTCAAGGAGGACCTGGTCATGGCGTCCATAAGTCTGTTGGAGGTGTTGGCGTTGCTGCCGGATCCGCGTCAAGCTTCAGGGCGTCGTCACCCGATCTTGCCGTGCAAGGCCACGTTCCACAAGGTGTGCAAGGCGCTGGGGGTGGAGCGCTTCGAGCAGGGGTTAGGCCGATGGCTGGCCGGTCGCTGCGCCTCGGGCTGGCGGAAGCTGTCGATCGACAGCAAGACGTTGTGCGGGGCCACGGGCCAGCAGTTGCCGGGGGTGCATTTATTGGTGGTCTACGCCCACGAGGCCCAGGCGGCTTTGATGCAGTTGCGGGTGGACGCCAAGATCGATGAGCATAAGGCGGCGCTGAAGTTACTGGGCGTGCTGGACTTGGCGGGCAAGGTCGTGGTGGGCGACGCGGCCTTCTGCCAGCCCGATCTATCGCGTAAAGTCCTCAAAAAAAGGGGATTACCGCTGGCAGGTCAAGGACAACCAGCCCAAGCTCAAGGCGGCAATCCTGCGCCAGACCGCCCCGCTGATGCTGGCATGAAGAACGGCCAGGCTCCCTTGGGCCCGCACGCCCAGGACTACTGGAAGGGCCACGGCCGCATCGAGGGGCGCCTGCTCCTGGCCTTGCAGCCCGACCCGCAGGCACTGGGGTGGCCCGGGGCCGCCCAAGTGATCCTGCTGCGGCGGGAGCGGATCGTGGGCGAAAAGTCGGCGGTGGCGTTACGCCGCCCACTACGGCGAGGCGCTGGCGCTACTAAACGGCCCGAGCGGCTGAGAATTAAACGGCCCTGGGTTCGGTCTGCGGTGTCCGCCGCAGGTTTCGGGCAATACGGTAATATTTAGGCATGTCGCCGACGATCGTCGCCAGCACGACGAATCGGGCAATTGTCGATTCCGTTGATCTGCCACATTGTTGCTGGTCGTAAGGAACCGTGTCATGAATGCCGTTTACAGCGTCGTGTTGCCGTGTTCGCTCGTCGTCATGCTCGGTTCATCGTGCCTGGCCCAGGGCCGCTTACTGCCAACCGAGGGCAACGTGAAATATGGCCCGCACGCGCGGCACGTTCTGGACTTTTGGCGAGCTGAATCCAACCAACCGACGCCCGTGTTGATTGCCATACACGGCGGTGGATTTGTCAGTGGCAACAAGAGTGTGAACGCGGAATTGCTGCAGCGGTGCCTTGACGCCAAGATCTCTGTCGTTGCCATTACCTATCGACTGTCTTCAGAAGTCATCGCGCCTGCTTCTTTTGAGGATACGGCCCGGGCAATCCAGTTTGTCCGATCCAAGGCCGAAGGCTGGAATCTTGATCCCAAGCGTGTCGCTGCGACAGGCGCATCGGCCGGCGCGGGCATGGCCCTCTGGTGCGCTTTCCGCGACGACATGGCCGACCCGAAGAGCGAAGACCCCGTGCTGCGACAATCCACGCGACTGACCTGCTTGTATCTCACCAACGCCCAATCATCGTACGATCCGCGTTTCATCCGCGATCTGCTGGGGCATAAGGACACGTATGAACACCCGGCATTGGCACGCGTGTTCGGCGCGGACCTGACAAAGCTCGATGAGTTGCCCAAGGAAAAGTACGATTTGTTTGAGTACGTCTCAGCCATCAACTTTGTCAGTCATGGCGATCCCCCGGTCTTGCTCCACTACGACAACCCGCTGGACACGCCCGTTACGACCCGGGCGATCGGCATTCATCATGCCAAGTTCGGTGTTGCCTTGAAAGAGCGAATGGACAAACTCGGCATCTTCTGCCAGGTGCAAACCCCCAAGGAGGTGATCGGTGAAGGTCGGCGCCTCTCGGCCATAGAGTTTTTGAAGCAGCAGTTCGGCCTACCCGAATAAGCAGGATCCGTATTGGGCCTCACGCCGCTGAGGTTGACGACGTTGTAGCTCATCCCGGTGATGCGCTGCCTTGGGGCAGTTCAGTAAGGCGGCTGACCCAGTATTGGATCTTCCGCTTGGTCATGCCGATTTTTTAAGCGTCCGGCGGACGGTCTCGTGGCTGATCGACGCCACGATGCTCAACTCCACGGCTTGGTCGGCCAGGAGCCGCAACGTCCAGTTGGCATACCCCGCCGGCGGCGGGCCCAGGCGCGTCGCGATGGGAGCTTCATCGACTCCACGGCTCTGAAGGTCTGCGGGTGCGGGCGCTCCCAGCGTGCCACAGCCGGGGGCATGACAGCTCACGCGGTGGGGGTGGAAGCCGTCGGATGGAGCGTTCCGCTGGGGAAGCCGGCGGGCTGTGGATGCACATGGCGAAACTCATCCCGCCCCAGGCGCCACGCACCGGGCATACGCCGGGTTGTCGAAAAGCCATGCGAATCCTGATTAAATAACCTATATTCATGAATATGCCACACTCCATCACACGTATCACTGCCCGCGAGTTTGACGAACTGATCGCTTTTCTCGACGTTGCGTTCGGCCACGACACACCCGAACGATCGTTCGTACACCTGCTCCCCGCGTCGTACCAGCCCGATGAAGCCCATTGCCGATGCAATTACGCCTTGCGCGTGGAAGGAAAGCTCGCGGCGGTGGTCGGCCTGTTTCCCATCGAGTGGCACTTGGGGGGAGAAACCCTCCGCGTTGCGGGCATCGGCGGCGTGGCGGTGGGGCACGACTTCCGCCGCCGCGGACTGATGAACCAACTGATGACCCACGTACGCCAGGAGATCATCCAGGCGGGCTATCCCCTATCGTATCTCGCTGGCCAGCGGCAACGTTACCGATACTTTGGATGGGAAGTCGCCGGCACACAAGTGGTCGCCGACATTGACCAAACGAACCTCAAACACACGTTCGGCGACGCACAGCCCGCAGTCACACTGGACCTCCACCCGGATCCGCGCGAATTGCAGGCCTTGCAGGTTGCGCAATTTGACCATTGCCGGCGCGCTGACTTCGCTGTAACGGTGCGCAACTGGCGCTGTCATCCGGTCGCGGCGCGAGATCGAGCCGGACGCCTCGTGGCCTATGCCGTTGTGTCAGGTGACGGTCAGCGGGTGACCGAGCTTGTCGCCACGGACGCCGAGAGTTCAGTGCAGATGGTGCGGGCCATAATGCGGGGCAGCGAAGCCTGCAGTGTCCGTGTGTTGCTTGGCTCCACGCAACTCGACGCCATTGGCGTCCTGTCCCACTTGGCCGAACGGGTATCGGTGGAATCGACGGGCAACTGGCAGATTTTCGACTGGCCACGCACGATTGGACTGTTGATGCGCGCGAGCCACGCGCTGTCACCCCTGCCACACGGCCAGGTCACACTCCGTGCCGACGGCCAGGTGTTCCGCATGACCGTCGATGCCTCCGGCCCACGCTGTGAATCATGTACAACGCCCCCCGATTTGGCGCTCGATGGCCCGACGATGACGCGGCTACTCTTTGGTCCACTGCAACCACCGGCGGTATCGAGCAAGTCTCCATCGATCCTCAGCGCATGGTGCCCGCTTCCACTGGGGCTTTCCGGACCGGATCATGTGTAACGCGTTGCCTTGGTCGTTTGGCGGATGATGAAAGTGGAACCCGCATCCATTCGTGCCTCGAAGCGCTGGTGCGGCCAGCATTTCCGGCAGAAAGGACCTGATCGACATGGCCGAAGCACCCCATGTTCTTCTGATCACCACCGATCAACAGCGCGGCGACTGCCTGGGCATCGAAGGTCATCCCGTTCTGCAGACGCCCAACCTCGATCACTTGGCCCGCAGCGGAACGTGGTTCCGTCGTGGCTACAGCGAATGCCCGGTGTGCATCCCCGCAAGGCGAACGCTCATGAGCGGTGTCGCGCCGGCTGCCCATGGGATGGTCGGCTACGCGGGCGGTGTGACATGGAACCCACCGCACACCTTGGCCGGCGAATTTCACCGAGCCGGATACCAGACAGAGATGATCGGCAAACTGCATCTGCACCCGCCGCGCAGACGATATGGCTTCAATCATGTGCAACTCGGCAACTCAGTCCATGCCATGGCCGACAGCGACTACATCCGCTGGTTGGTTGAGACACATGGTCGTCATGAGATGAAACCCGGCATGGCCCACGGTCTTGACGGCAACGGCTGGGTCGGCCGGCCGCATATTCTGCCCGAAGAGCAGATGCTCACGTTCTGGTGCATTGATCGAGCATTGCGGTTTCTCGAGCGCCGCGACCCCTCAGCGCCGTTCTTTCTCAACGTGTCACTGGCCGACCCGCATCCGCCCCTGGCGCCGCCGGCTTTCTATTACGACCGCTACGTGCGCAGGGATCTGCCACCGCCGGTGGTTGGTGATTGGGCAGACGACCCGTTCGGGGGCCCGACCAGGGGCCTGGCCACGGATGCACCCCGTATCCATCTTGACGAGCAGCAGATGCAGTGCGCCCGCGCCGCCTACTACGGCATGATCAACTTCATCGATGACCAGATCGGTCGCCTGCTCTTGGCCATCTCGCGGCAGGGGCTGATGCAGAACACCATCGTGCTCTTCAGCAGCGATCACGGTGAGATGCTTGGCGACCACCACCGCTTCTGCAAGTCGCTGCCTTATGAAGCGTCTGCCAGGGTACCGTTCCTGATGCGCCTGCCCACGAAGTGGGGTGTGCCCGGCGGGCGGGTGTGCCGGACGCGCCGGTGGGTTGGCAGGACATCATGCCGACGCTGCTCGATGCCGCGGGACTCGATGTTCCGGCCGTCTGCACCGGGCACAGCTTAATGCCCATCGTGCGCGGTCAAGCCGACCGCGTCCGCGACGTGCTGCACGGTGAGTTGACCGGCTCCGTGCAGCATCATTACCTCACCGACGGACGCCACAAATATGTCTGGCTCGCCCGCACCGGGGAGGAGCAGCTATTCGACCTCGAGCAGACGGCCCACGAAGAGCATGACCTCTCCCGAGACGATAACGCCCAGGCCATCCTGGCCCCTTGGCGGCAACGGCTGATCAAGGTGCTCAAAGGTCGCCCCGAAGGCTTCACCGATGGCCAGCGCCTCATTCCAGGCCAGCCCTATGCTCAGGTGATGCCCGGCTACGACCCTGACGGTTACTTTCCCTTCACCTGACAACTGGACACGTTTCGACTAGGCGGTGCAAGGCCGTCCTGATGTAGCTGAATGGAAAACAGGGCAGACGAGTGAATTGGTATCCAAGACTGTCTCTTCAACGAAATGGAGCAAAATCGTTATGACGAATCCCGTTACGCAGTTCAGTGGGGTTGTGCCGTCCCTGGCTCAGGTTGCGGATCTTGGTCCGCCTCGCAGTGAGATCGGAGTGGGCGCGCTGATGCCCTGGGCCGGCAAGTTGTATGTCGCCAACTACGTGTCCCACCGAAAGGACACAGGCACAGGCACGGGACTGCGCGTGATCGAGCGTGACTTCACCATGACACGCCACCCGGAGGGAACCGATGGCACCTACGCCAACCGCATGCTTCACTCGGAATCGAATCAGATCATCATCGGTCCGCACGTCATCGACGCGCACCATCACGTACGGACGGTGCCGGAACTGGTGGAAGTTCGACTGGCGGGTGCGGCGCGCCATCTGACGGACCCCGCCAATCTGATCTACGTTCTGGGCATGGAGGGGGAGTTATTTGAACTGAACATGCGCACCCTTGCTTGTTCGATGATGACGAGCATTGTGAAGGAACTGGCACTGGAGGGTGAGCGACAGGTGCATTTCAAGGACTGCTTCACGACATGGGGCCGACTGATCGTCTGCAACAACGATTATCACGAGCCGGATTTTCTGGGTAAGCGTGAACAGGGTCGGCTTGCAGAATATGACGGCAAGGCATGGCGCGTCATCGAGCGAAAGCCCTATGTAGCCGTCCATGGCCGGCCGCGCGCCAGTGGGGCCGTGTTCGCCACGGGCTGGGATCAGGCGTCGGCCATCCTTTCGGTCCTGCCGCACCCCGGCGAATGGCGGCGGTACAGGCTGCCCAAGGCCTCACATTGCTACGACCATAAGTGGCAGACCGAGTGGCCACGCATCCGTGAAACTGAGCACGATCGACTGCTTATGGATCACCACGGCATGTTCTATGAACTGTCCCCCTGGGTCTATGACCAGCGGATGATGGGCATCCGACCGATCAGCACTCACCTGTGGGTAACACCTGACTTTTGCTCGTGGCAGGGCATGCTCGTCATGGGCGCCGACAACGCCAGCCCGCACTCCGGCGATCGCAACGTGCTGACCGCCGAGCCGCAATCAGGCCTTTGGTTCGGCAAGACCGACGACCTGTGGCAATTCGGTAAACCCAAGGGGTGGGGCGGCCCCTGGTGGAAACACGCGGTCAAGGCAGGTGAATCCAGCGACCCCTACCTGATGAATGGTTTTGAGCACAAGTGCGTGCACATTTCGCAGGATCAACCCAATGACGTCCGCTTTACTGTCGAAGTCGATTTCATGGGCTGCGATGAATGGTCTCCCTACACCGTCCTCACCGCCCCCTCGGCCAAACACGGCGGCTACGTGCAACACACATTCCCCACCGGCTTCAGCGCCCACTGGGTGAGGCTGAGAAGCGATCGGGACTGCGTGGCGACGGCGCAGTTCCATTACACCTGAGAACCCGCAATATGGTAGATCCTTAACGCTGCATATGTGTCGAAACGGGTCCATCGTCATTGCTGTATCCGGGAATTATGGGCCGCGCGCCTCTCGGCCGCAATGCCGACTTGCGCCGCTGCGGTGCCCTGTGCGCACGATTGGTGCTGCCTTGCGATGGTGCGGGGGATTGACGCGGTTCCTGGAGGTGTCATTGAGCGCCGAAGTTCTCAAGCGCTCGGTGACATGGAGGCAGGCAACGAAAGTCGCAAGACCCAGCAATTGGTGCTATAGTAACCCCATGCTATGAATAAACCCCACTAGGAGAACGCTGTGAGTCATCGGATCAAAGTTGCGGTACTGGGGCAGGGGCGCAGCGGGTACGGCATCCATGCCGCTTGGCTGCGCCAAGCCAGCGAACAGTACCAAGTGGTCGCTGTCGCCGACTCGATGCCCGAGCGGCATGAAGCCGTGAAGGAGTTGGGCGCCAAAGGGTTCGACCGCTATCAGGCATTGCTGCAACAGCGCGACTTGGGCATCGAACTGATCGTCAACGCACTGCCCAGTCATGAGCACACTTCCGGCACGATCGCTGCGCTGGAAGCGGGCTATCACGTGCTGTGCGAGAAGCCGCTGGCGTCGAAAGTGGAGGATCTGGACGCAATGGCGGCTGCTGCGACGAAGGCAGGACGACGCCTGTTTGCCTTTCAGAAGGCACGATTCTCCCCGGGGTTCCGCAAACTGCAGGATGTTCTGGCGTCGGGCAAGCTCGGCGACCTGGTGCATGCCCGCATCAGCTTCAGCCGCTTTGCCCGCCGCTGGGACTGGCAGGCCAGCCAGCGTTACGGCGGCGGCAACTTGAATAACACCGGCCCTCACCCCATGGATCAGGCGGTCGTCCTCTTCGGCGAGCGGCCGCCCAAGGTCTTTGGCCGGCTGATGTGCCATAATGAATTCGGCGACGCTGACGACTTCGCCTCGGTCTGCCTGCACGATCAGGATGCACCGCTTATCGAGGTGGTGGTCAGTTCATTTATGGCCTATCCGCCAGGCGAGACCTACAACCTTTCCTGTACCCGAGGTGGCTTGACCGGCGGAGCAAGGGAACTCAAATGGAAGTACTTTGACCCGGCGACCGCGCCCAGGCACGAGCCGGCTCAGGGATGGTCGGACAATCGCCAGTACACCACCGAAAAGCTAGCCTGGATCGAAGAGTGCTGGAAGGATGACTCGACCTTAAACGAATTTAACCAGATGTCCAAAGGCCTCTACGACAATGTTTATGACACGCTCGTGAACGGCGCTGAGCCGGTCGTCAAACTGGATCAAGTTCGGCGGCAGATCGCAGTGTTCGAAGAATGCCATCGACGCAACCCTCTGCCGCGCCGCTATTGATGACCTGTCAATGCGACTGATGGGAGATCTGATTCCACGCGGGCCAATGAGTGGGGGCGGGGGCTATTGCGTTCATTCCAGCTCAGCGTCCACCAGCACCCGGTCGATGCGCCCGCCCAGACGACAAGTGATCTCGTAGGGAATCGTTCCGGCCAGACGCGCGAGGTTCTCCACGCTGTTGGGCGCGGCGGGATCGGGCGAAATGATCTCCACCTCATCACCCACGCGGGCTTCCGGCACGTCGGTCAGGTCGATGATCGTCTGATCCATCGAGATGCGGCCGCGAATGGGGGCCTCGCGGCCGCGGACGCGCATGCAAGCGCGGTTGGAAAGGCTGCGGAGATAGCCATCGGCATATCCGATGGGCACCAGCCCCACGCGGCTGTCAACCTCAAACGCGTGGGTCAGCCCGTAGCCGCACTTGCTGCCGGCGGTCAGCGCTTTGACTTGGATCAGCGGTCCCAGCAGCCGGAGGGCCGGGCGCAGGGGCAAGCGGCGGTGCATTTGCTCGGAGGGCTGATAACCATAGAGTGCGATGCCGGGGCGGACCATGTTCAGGTGGGTCTGGGGCAGATCGATGGTGGCGGCTGAATTGGCAGCGTGCAGAAGAATGGGGCACTGCCCCACCAATTCCTGGGGGGGACTGTTTCCAACTCCTGCGATATTTCCCGCCGCTTGCATGAACCGGCGAAACTGCTCGAGAGCGAAGGATTTGTCGGCCTCGTCGGCGGTTGCCAAATGCGTGTAAATCCCCGTGAAATCTACCACCGGGTGTTGGCGAAGCTGCTTAACGACGACCCCCACTGATGCGGGCAACAGGCCCGAGCGACCCATGCCACTGTCGAGTTTGATGTGAACGCTCGCCCGTTTGCCTACCCGTAGGCCCGAGGCCGCAATGTTCACGATCTCGGCGGCCGAGGCCACGCTCAGCGTGATCTGCTGCTCGATCAGGTCATCCAGCGTCGCGACGATCTGCGCCCCATCGCCATAGGCACAGGCCGAGAAGACGAGCACCAACCCGTGGTACCCCAGGTGGCGAAGGGCCAGGGCCTCGGTGGGTGTAGCCACCGCCAGGCAGTCAGCCGATCTCGCCAGCACCGGAAGCAGCGTCGCCAGCCCGTGGCCGTAGCAGTCCGCCTTGACCACTGCGCAGAGGTGCGTTCGCGGCGCCAGGCCCTCGCGCAGCAGCCCCAGGTTCCAGCGGATCGCCGCTGCCGAGATCTCCGCTCGTAAGTAGCCTGTCGTGGCCGACATCAGGTTCATCCTCTGCCGATGTTGGGGACTCGAAGGACACCGGTGTAGGGTCTATCGCCGCAGTTGCGGTTTCGGTCCAGTGGCGCGCACCGTCACTCGCCTGTTGTACCGCGCCGGTCGGCTTTAGGTCGACCCCGATCCTCTTACCGCTGAGTTTCCGGGTGGCCGGAATAGCTGGCCGTGAACGGTTTGTGAATCCGACCAGGTTCGGCAGCGGACAGGCCGGGCACCGATACGAGCTACCGTCTGCGCGAATCGGCAGCACGCGGGCCCGCGCCAAACCGGCCACCCCTGAATTGCATCGTCGGCCGTCGTAACACAACCTAGACAAGACCAAATACGGTGTAACAACCAGCACCAGTGGCCGGCCTTCACCCGCCCACCTCTGGCCGAGCTCAACCCGCCCGATGACAGCTACGGCGATCCCTCACCGGTTACAGGCTCACTACAACAGCAACGAAGACCTCCTTGCCGTCACCGCCGGCGCGACGAATCAGGTGAGGTAGATCATCGCGATGCCGGCCGCTGCCAGCAGCGCCGCGATCACCACCGCCAGCGGCAGACGCACGTGATAGCGCCACATAATCATGGGGAGGATAAAAAGCGGACTGGTCGCCGACATGGTGGATACCAGTCCCGCTTCGATCAGCCGCAATGCCGCCACATAGCACACCATTCCCAGGATGGGGCCGCTGACAACCCCCAACGCCATTCGGCGGGCGACTCGCCGATCGCGCAGCGGTGCAAATACCCATGCGGTTTGCCCCCGACACAACGGCACAAACCACAACGCCAGTCCCGAAGTGCTCACGCGCAGCACCGTTGCAATGAAGGGGTCCAACTCGCCCATGCGAAACGCCTGTCGTCCAGCCACCGCGCCAAAGCCGACGCACGCGGCGCCGGCAACCGCAAGGACGATGCCTATCAGGGTGAGATGTCCCGGCTCATTGGAGTGGACCACCGTGTTCTGGCGCCTCTCTCCGCCGTTGCCGCTGAGGGGGGCAACCGTGTTCCACGACGGTGATGCCAGGCCGGTGCGGGCCGGGGCGTCCTCTTGAAGCGTGGCGTGCTGGCGCGCCAGCACTGCCCACGCAGTCGCCGCCAGCACGACGACGATTCCAAGCACGTGCAACGCTTCAAGATGCTCGCCGATCATCCAGCCCATGATGACCGCACCCACCGGCGCCAGGGTGAGGATCTGCGTGGTGCGTCGCGGTCCGAGCGTTGCAAACGCCTCGTAACAAAGGGCGTCGCCGATGCCCATGCCTAAGAACCCTGAGACGATGATCCAGAGCATCTGCACCGTGGTAGGCCAGGCGGCGGCCGGGATTACCACAAGATATGCCGGCAATACCAGAAGCAGTAACGCACTGGCCAAAGCGCTGCGGAGCAGCAGAACGCGGAACGAGCCGATTCGCTTGCCGACACTGGCCCAGCAAAGGGGGCTGATGGCCCAGAAGAAGGCAGTCATCAGCCCAAGTGCGATACCCAATGTCTGCGGTTGCGGCATGACGGCTCAACGGCTGACTGTGATCCACCCTACGGCACGGAAACGAAAAGGCGTGACGCACAACGGCTCAGCCATGCGTCGGCATCACGGTGTGTCCGGTTGCAGCTCCAGTTGCCGGCCGCACAGGTGCTGCAGTTCCTGATACAACGCCCGCATGAGCCACATCCACTGGTCATCGACGTTTCCATGAGGCAGGCGGAAACCCTGAGCACGCGTTGCCGCAAAGGTGCTCACTCTTGCAAGCCCCTTGGGGCTTGCAGGCCCTAAAAGACCACGTATGCACGGGGTGTGGTACCGGTTCCCATGTAATATAGTGCCCCCACGCTAAGCCAGACGCACTTGATGGTGACTTCCCCGGCGATCACGCCCCACGCCAGGGCCATGCCCCTGCGATATCCGGTCGCGCCGGTCGTGGACACGACCGCGGCTTTCAACGCCCAGCCGATGAGAAAAGACACGGCGAACACGTTGCCGGGGTGCGTGCCCCACACCAGGAATGCGATTGGATGCAACGGCCACCAGGGCAGGTGCAGGCGAGCGGCCGCACAGGCAGTCAGCAGAACCAGCCCCAGCGCTGCCCATGAAATCAAGGTCCAATCGGGTTTCATGGCAGCCCACTGGTGCCACGCATCGCGAGCCGTCATCTGTGCCACCTGATCGTGGGCGCTGGATTGCGACAGATACCAACTCAACCGGTCCAGCGCGAAAGAGGGTAGCTCCGCGCGGGTGAAGTTATCCATGCCGCTGAACGCGTCGAAGTGGTACGCGGCATAGAGCGAGGCCGCCCCTGCCGTGACAAAGCCCGCCAGGATCATCAGGATCATCCAGGCCGCCACTCGCGCCGGTTGCACACGAGCGCGATCAGCGATTTGAAACGCGTTGATCAGGTGTCCCACCAGTACGGATCGGGTATCGCCAACGAACATCGTGCTCACCAGTCCAAGGATAATGAAAGTCGTAGGGCCCATGGCCGGAAAGCCCATTACTGCCAGGAAGACCGCCACCGGGACCCAGAACGGTTGGACCACGAACATCCCCGTCTCGGCGACAATGCGTGCGATCACAAGAAACTGCAGTAGCAGGAGAAGGACAACCAGAACGGAAAATGTCCAGTGCAGCCCGCTGGTCGTAAGCAGCGCAGCCGCAGTACCGATGCAGAGGACCGTGGCTCGACCCGCCCAGATCGTTGAGCGGGGTAGTGGTGTTCGCCCCAGGCCGATCATCCCCGCCAGCACTCGGCCATAGTACTGGCGACCGGTATAGGCGATGATGATTGCCATGCCCATATAGGCGCCCATGCGAAGCATGTTGCCCCGGCCTGCGCCCAGAGGATGATTCTCCACGGGCACGCCCAACTTCAGCCACGCCGTGCCCAGCAGGATGAACAGCAGTGGGGCGATCCCCATACTGAATGACACCTTGGTGGGGATGAAGTAGGCGAATGCGATGATGGAAAAAGTCAGTGTCGGCGCAAGATAGGCGGAGATGCCGCCGACGCGGCTGGCGGTCGGAAACAGAATGTCCAGCGGCCGGAAATTGAACTGCCGAGTAATGTACGGCACTGGATGATCCGGGAACCAGACGGCCAGACCATTAAGAAGGTGCAGCGTGAATATGGCGCCCAGCCCCCACCAGAATATCCGTTGGTACATCACGTCTGGCAGCAGGCGACCGGCGCCGCGTTCGAACAAACCCTCGATAAGCCGTGCAACGGGATACGGCAGCAACTCACTGCGTGACCATTGGGGGTGGACAATGAGTGTCAGGCAGAACGCGGCCGCGCCCAACAGCAATGTGAGACCACCCCATAATCGAAGGACGGGCCACCATGATCCCCAGGGCACTCCCGTTGTGCCCAGAGCTTGGTTGTCCATCAGTGATTCGACGACCACTGGATCGCGATAGCCCCCCATGAGAAAGATGCCCTGTCCAGGCGGCGGAGGCAGCACCACTTCGGGCAGCGCGGCGACCAGCAGATACCGGGCTAACGTCAACCGCTCTCGCTCGTTGAGTGTTTCGCCGGCCCGCTTACGCGCAGCCAACTCGCTCGCTGGCGGAGCGAGGTCCAGTGCAGCTACATCGTCGCCTTCATCCAGAGCATCCTGCTCCATGATCCGGTTGATCGCCCTCGCGAGCATGCGACGCGTGTCCGCACCAGCCTTCCCCTTCTCGGCGAGGTCCAACATGGCCTGCTGCTGCTGGGCCGCGAGTCCGCGCCACACTCTGCCCAGCACGCTGGCGGGTGCGTCCTTGCCCGCGGACACCACCCGGATGGCGAGCGTTGGCCAGTCCTGCACATGCCCTTCGCTGAGCCGGGCGGGCCCGCCCGGGATGTGCGCGAACACCTCATGCGCCTTCCACATGGTCCTGGTGGCGTGCAGGTACGAAGGCATGGCGATGTTAGGGAGGGCCACTCTGAAGAAGCCGGTATCGGGCAACGAACAGGCGACCAAGCCCAACGCGGCAATGACGGCCATCTCCGCGGCGCTCAACGGCCGGACACCGCCAAGGCGCGTCAGCGGGACGAACACCAGTATCAAGGCAAGCAGGAATCCGACCACCACTGCGGGGAGCAGATGCCCGATCAGCGACGGGTTACCAATGACAAAGTCATTGAAGAACACGCCGACGGAGATGCTCAGCCCCAGCAGCAAGCCAATGGCAATTGCACGTACCGTCATGTGCACTCCACGGCATTGCTCCTACTGCATCCCGTCACTCGCGATGCATGACGTCCACCCGGGTCGTAGGCGCACTGGGAGCAACAAGCCTCCGCCGCCAAGGTCAAGGTAAGGCGGGTGATAGCTTGCGTGACTCCCGAGCGACAAGTTCCAAAGGCGTTCCGCCTCCCTTTGTGCCGGTGAAGACCGGCGTAACCCGGAGGGTTTTGGCGTCCGCTGAAAGAACAGCCACGAAGAAGTGATGCGCACCCTTTGCCTCTGAGAGCCACCAGAAATCATCGGCTTTCTTTGCCTCTCTAATGGGCGCGCCCCATCCGCCGTCACCGATGTAGATCACACCCCGCTCCTCGTCGAGTTTGTTGCCGCGGATAGGCACGGTGCGCTTATAGCCGTGTTCATGGTTCTCGTGTACAAGCCGCACGCCGTACTCTTCAAAGATGCCAATCCATGCGTCACGTATCCATTGAGGGCGCAGCGCCTCCCAATGATCAGCGACAATTAAAATTCCCCTCTGGCGACAATTAGAATTCCCCATTTGGA
>JBBDMX010000033.1:0-30786 GCA_040878035.1 Phycisphaeraceae bacterium
ACGATATTACCGCCCGTCCCTAGAATCTGTTTGGTTCCGGCTACGCCGGGTTAGGTGAGGGTGGCTGGCCTTTGAGAAGCGTTGAATATCGCGATTCCCGGCCGCTGGATGATCCCTGCACCCTCACCCCAGCCCTCTCCCTCAGAAGGGAGAGGGGGTCAGAGCGCCCACATGCGATTGCCCTGACCGCCTTGATGCGGAGTGGACAATAGAGTGCTTCCAGCTTATGATGGGCTCTTCGTTGGTGGCTTCGGGCACGGTTTGTGTCGTCGCCCGGCCCCTGACGAGCCCAAGACTTCCACCCCCTTTGCCTACCTTAAAGGAGTTCGACGATGGCTGTCCAGGTTGGTTCACCCGCGCCCAAGTTCAAGGCCATGGCTTACGACCGCAAGGCCGATGGCACCGACAAGCAGTTTCGCGAGATTGCCCTGGAAGACTACAAGGGCAAGTGGCTGTGCCTGTATTTCTACCCCATGGATTTCACCTTCGTCTGCCCGACGGAGATCAAGGCCTTCGACGACGCCCTGGGCGACTTTGGCGACCGCGAGTGCGAGGTGCTGACCTGTTCGACCGACAGCCACTTCGTGCACAAGGGCTGGTGCGACGCCAATGAGCACCTTAAGACACTCAAGCAACCGATGCTGGCGGATATCACCAAGCGGATCAGCATGGACTACGGCTTGCTGGTGCCTGACAAAGGCGTGGCCTTGCGCGGCACGTTTCTGATCGATCCGAACGGCGCGGTGCGATGGGTCAACATCAACGACCTGTCGGTCGGCCGCAACGTCGAGGAAGTGCTGCGCGTACTCGATGCGCTTCAGACCGATGCCCTGTGCCCGTGCAACTGGAAGAAGGGCGAGGCGACGATTCACGTCGGGTGAGATTCGCATAGCGACTGCCAGATCATAAAAGCCCACGGGTCTTTGCCCGTGGGCTTTTCGTATAATGGCACCACTTCGCCAGCAGGAGGGCATGCCATCGCCACGAGCCCCACGGCCCCCACGACCCCCACGGCCCACAGTAACATCGCGATCAGTCCGTGCTGCAACCCCAAGCTGGCGTTGGCTGCGGCATTGGAGGCGTATAGCGCCATCGGTTTCCACCGGTTTGAGGCGTTCACCAGTTGGGCCGCCTCGGCGTTGGACTACCACCAGCCGGCGGAAGATTACCTCCAGTTGGCGCAGCGGTGGGGGATGACGTTCTCCTCGATGCATTTGCCGGCGGTGGGCCAGGACATCGCCGCCGGCGTCGCCGAGGCGGTGGCCGCCACGCGCTTTGCCGCGCAACTGGGCGCGACGATCGTGCTGTTCAAAGCGGTGAGCCGGCCGGCGTATATCGAGGCGGCGCCGGCGTACCTTGATGCCATCCAAGGCCTGGGCGTGACGCCGGTGCTCCAGAATCACGCCGGCACCGCCATTACCACCCTCGACGACTTTCGCCAAGTGATCGACGGCGTCGCCGATCCACGCATGAAGACCCTGCTGGAGGTCGGGCATTTCCACAAGGTCGGTGTGAGCTGGCGGCAGGGCTACCACCTGCTGGGCGACTCGGTGGCGCTGGTGCACATCAAGGACATGATCGGCGGACAATCGGTGCCTTTTGGCGCCGGCGAAGTTGACTTGCCGGGGCTGTTCGAGCACCTGACCGCGGCAGGCTATCGCGGCCAATACGTCGTGGAGATGGAAGTGAAGGACGGGGAGAACACGCTGAAATACCTGGCCGACGCCAAGCGGTACCTTGGGTCAATTGCAGGAGCGATGCTGTGAGCGAAGCGCGTGATCCGCGGGTGTGCATCGTGGGGGCCGGCAACCTGTCGTCATCCAAGATCTACCCGTACATCGGGCTGGCGGGAGGCGAACTGGTGGGCGTCTGCGACTTGGACCAGGCCAAGGCGCAGCGCAATGCGCGACGCTTCGGCGGCGAGCCGTTTGCCGATCTGGACACCATGCTGGACAAGGTCAAGCCCGACGGCGTGATCATCTGCATCGGCCCCCGCGCCCATGCGGAGCTGGGCATGCACGTGATGCAACGCGGCTACCCGGTCTACACCGAAAAGCCCCCAGCGGTAACGGCGGCCGACGCCCTGGCGGTGGCGCGCGTGGCCAAGCAAACCGGCATGCTGTGCACCACGGCCTTTAAGAAGCGCTATGCCCAGGTCTATCAGGACGCCCGCCAGTGGATCGACGGCTTTACGCCCCAGCAGCGGCTGAGCCTGGGCATGACACGCGGTTCGGCGTCGTATCAGAACAAGATGAACCACTACGGCGGGATCGGCGACCACCGGCCGGCGCTGCTGGATTTTGAAGTCCATGCGGTGGACCTGATGGCGTACCTGTTCGGCGACGTGAAACGCGTCTTCTGCTTTGCCCGCGGGGATCGCGCCTATGCCGTGTCGCTGGAATACGCCTGCGGGGCCGTGGGCACGCTCAACTACTGCGATGGCCGCTCGTTCCACGTGCCCACCGAAGAGGTCGAAATCACCATCGACGGCGGCAACTGGCTCACGATCCACAACTCCTGCCAGTGGCGGCTGGTGCGCAACGGTCAACCCGCGGGCTGGCGCGAGCCGCCCATGTTCGCCTCCAGCGGCGACAGCGGCCGGGACACGGGCCACGGCACGGAACTGGCCGAATTCGTCCGCGTGCTCCGCGAGGGCGGGACCACCCGCTCCAACATCTTCGAGTCCTACAAGTCCATGGTGCTGCTGGAAGCGATCGCCACGGCGGCGGACAGCGGGGCGGTCGTGGACGTGCACTACGAAGAGGTCTGAGCGGGGACTGCCCGAAAAGTAGCATCCGTCCGGCTCTGTCGCGACCGTCGGTTCTGGGCCAGTGAAAGCATCACGACATGCTTCCTCACAAACTGTCTATCCTGCTGGGGCTGGTCTTGATTGGCGGCTGCGCTACGGTCCGACCTGTGGGCAAAGGCGACGTGTCGGTACTGCCGTTGCAGGTCGCTCATGTGGAGCCGAAATCAGGGAGTCTGATTGCCCTGTGGATGCCGATGCGCGGCCCCGACGGCAAGAGCACTCGCCTTGAACCAGTCTTGGTGACCAGCCGGTACGCGACATTCATCTATTGGGCGAGTCCTGAATATGAGCCTGATGCTGCGGAGAAGCGACTGTTCATCTTCTATGACAATGTTCTGAAGAAATGTTGGCAGACGAGAGATTACGCAGCGTACCTGGATGTCATCGCGCACCAGCCCCAAGACGTCGACGTCCTGCAAATTGAAACTTGTACGGTTCCGAGGTGCTACATGCCAGCCGAGGACTGGAAACGGCTGGAGGCCGCGATGGCGGTGCGGAACATTCGTTGGGCCATCGACCCCGCAACCGCAGGCCCGATGCGATTCTGCTACTGCGAAGCCACAGGTGATTTCGTCTACCCGGGGGACAGGCAGTAATCCGTCTGGTCGAAGTTCGAAGTCTGCGTTCGAGGGCCTGATCGTCTTCTGGCTGTAAGCCAACTGGGGTGTGTTAAAGATAGAGCGCGAGAGGTTGAAGAAGAAAAGGTCAAAGAAGCAAAGGTGTCAGGTTGATTTATCCAGTCTTGGGCGGCGGCTACCCGTCAACGCCTGCGGCGAAAGAAATCAATCCTGACACCCTTGTCGGCTCCGATGCCATTGCTCAACATCGTGTCGGTGATCGGCCCAACCGTGTCGAACCCCGCGCCATCAAGCGTCGGCCCAAACCTCACAAGCTGCTTCAAGTCCCCCGGGCACAAGCGCGAACCCTCTTATTAGCAAGCTGATATGACTTCAGGAAGTGCCATTCGTGTCAGGATTCATTATGGTGACCGTGCGACAGGAAAATAGACGATGAAAGCCGGGAGACCCGGCTTTCATCGTCTATTTTCTGCCCTCCGGCGAACTGTGCTTGTTCCGGCGACTCGAGCAGCCTATCGTGGCTTGGGAATGCCGAATCTGATCACATGCCTACGCCGGCGGCACCGTAACCGCACGCTGTCACGTTGCCCCCTTCTCCTACAGGAGCCGCTCCATCATGGTGACCCTACCTCGTTGTGCCATCGCTGCGATCATCGCCTGCGTTGCCCTGGCCCACTGGGCCAGGGCCGGTGAACTGCCCGAATCGCGCGTGCCGGACTCGTTCGGGGTCAACATCTCAGGCCACGAACTCATCGACGAAGACTTCGCCAAGATGAAGGCCTTGGGTGTCCGCTGGGTGCGCCGGGGCATCAGTTGGGAATCGATTGAGAAGACCAAGGGGGAGCACGACTTCACTGCTGCCGACGCATTCGTCAAGCGGTTGGGCGAGCACGATCTGGGGTTGGTGTGCGTGCTGGCGTTCGGCCACCCGGAATACGAACCGGGCATGCACCGCATGGGGGTACGTACGCCCGTGGGCCGCAAGGGCTTCGCCAACTACGCCGCCGCAATGGTCGGTCGCTACAAGGACCGCAAGATCGTCTTTGAGATATGGAACGAATCCAACAGCAGTTTCTGGAAGCCTGAGCCCAATGCCGACCAGTACATGGACATGCTCGACGAAGCGGTGGTCGCGATGCGCAAGGCCGACCCCAAGTGTGTGATCGTGGCGCCGTCGCTGTACCACATCGGCTGGCCCAAGGCCATCAAGTGGTACGAGGTCTGCCTCAAACGGGACATCTGCAAGAAGGTTGACGCTTTCTCATTCCACTCCTACGGCGACCGCGGGCGCAACGCCGAGGTCGAACGCAATCTCAAGTGGGCCGCTGACCTGCGCGAGCTGATGGGCAAGTACGGCGTGCCCCAGGACTACCCGTTCGTCCAAAGCGAGTACGGCATCAATCAGAACGCACCGGAGTTCCAAGAGAAGCCCAAGGAGCAATGGGAGTCGCTGCAGGCCCAGTCCGTCACGCGCAACTACCTGGTTTGCCTGATGCTTCAGATGCCCATCAACATCCACTACGAGTGGAAGTCGCGCGACGAATCGACCCGTGGCGACAAGGGGCTGCTCAACCGCGATCGAACCACAACGGTCGCCTATGACGCGTTCCGAACGCTTTTGGAGAAGCTGGACGGCTGCGTCTTCAAGGCACGGCTCGACGGATATGGGGCTAGCGACTTCATCGTGGCATTCGCGGATAAACAGGGCGATTCGCGCCTGGCCGTCTGGACCACGGCCGCAGCGCATTCGGTCGAGATCCGCATCCAGGGAACAGACAAGGTGTCCATGTGGTCCATGACCGGCCAGCAGCGTGAGCTGGAGGTGACCAACGGCAAGGTCACCGTCGAACTGAACAACGGCCCGCAATACCTGCATCTTCAGGGCGGCAAACTCGGCGACGTCCAGCGCGCGGCCGGCCGAGAAAACTAAAACAATGACTCCCGACCCCTTTTCTTCCCTCCCGACCCCTTTTCTTCCCATTTGCTGCTGTTCTTCAGGTGCATCTGACGTCTAGCGTATCAGGGACCTGGCGGTCGAGGTTGATGATCGCGATAACCCACCATGGCCGGCGCATCACGGTTGAAACGGCCAAAGGGTCCCGCACTCGGGGCAGTGGTCGCCGGGCTTTTGACCGCGAAGGTCGTAGCCGCATTTGGGGCAGCGGCCCGGCTTGGCCTTTCGCGTCTTGCGCCAGACCAGGATCAATGCCAGCGCCAAGAGGGTGGTGAGGAACCAGAAAGGCACGATGACGAATGACCCCATTCCAGCCAGGGCAGGCGGTGCTGGCGAAGTGAAGAACTGGAAACCAAGCAGCGAGAAGCCTGCGCCACGAAGGTCCCCTGCGTGGGGGTCTTTGCCGATGTGATAGTAGTCCCAGCCAGGCGGATCCATATAGCCCCAGTGCCTTCCCAGGAATACTGCACCGCCACCGAGTTCAATGACCCAGTCCTGACTGTGGACGCCGTTGTAGGCCAGATGTTCGCGATAGGGGTAACTCCACCCCCAAGCGATCACGCATAGGAAAAGCAGGCCGAGAAAGACACTGCGAACAAGGCGGCGGTGCTTCATGACCACATGATATCTGTTGTTCGGTACCAATCATGCCTACAACAACCGCCCAAGCCATGCGCTGCCTGTTTGACGATATGGTTATTTCCCTCCCATGGCCATTTGCCGTTCATTCATCGCGGCGGATGGTCGCGCTCGTCAACGGGCCCCAGTCCCGGTGTTTGTCTGCTCGAACGCTACGGATGATCGAACCATCCATGGATCATCGTGGCACATGTACCTGACAAGGTGCAGGGGCCAGGCACTTGGTTCACGCGCCGTGTCGGCGGCGGACTAGCAGGAGCGCGCCGGCGCCGCCCAGAAGCAGCAGGGACGCCGGCTCGGGGATGGCCTCGATCGCCACGCCGGCGATCAGCACGTGGCTGGAGGTGGCGCCGCCTCCGGCGTCGGTCGTCATGACATGGGACAGGGTCAGGGCGTCGCCCGCCTGGTCGGCTTGGACCTCCAACTCGAATAGCCGCGCGACTTTTTGCCCGCTGCCATAGGAGAAGGCCGCGTGCTGGTAGTCGGCCGCGCCCGGTAGGGCCGCGGTGAACGTTCCGGTCGAGTTAAAGCCGCTGACCCAGATGGATATTTTGTAGAGCTGTGTGTCGGGAAAGGTGACGGAAACCCGCACGCCGCGGCCCACGGTGTCCAGTGTCGAGTTGAACACGCCGCTGACGGCCAGGTCGGTGCTGGAAGTCGGCGAAACGCCGTCGGTAAAGGCAAAGCGAATACCGGTGGCGGTGCTTGAGCCGCGCACGACTGTGCCGGTGATAGGCGTGGCGGCGCTGATCATGCCCGGCCCGCCGGACTTGGTGTTGGTCGGCGGCATGGAACTGACGCCTGAGGATGAAGGGGTATGCCAGTAGGCCCAATCGGTGGCGCCGATCTGGGTGAGGTCGGCGGGCATCGTCGGATTGGTGGTGGGTGTACCGGTGAGCATAGCCGCGGGCGCCGCGCTACCCATCAAAGCCAGGCAGGCGATCACCGCGAGCCAGTAAGCCACTGGTTTGTGAGAGTGAAAATGCACCACGCCGATGATTCTCCTGCCCGAGGGGCCTGCTACAGGTAAATATATGACCAAGTGGCGTTATGTCAAGGATAGCGGGCGGGTTCTTGGCAAGACCACTAGAGCCGAGGGGCCGCTGGCGCGGGGCGGGAGAAAGGTGTTGGCCATAGGGGCTAGAATCTCCGCTATGAGCGACTTGTGGCATGGTCAGCGTGGCGCGAATCGTAAGGCGGTGGAGCCGCTGGCGGTGCGCATGCGGCCGCGCGATCTGGAGGGGACCGGAAAAGTGGCCATTACTGTTTAGCCAATTGGAACTGCGGTTGTGCTGATCGGATCGTGACGAAGAGCCGGCGGTATTCCTGCATAGCCGGCGCCTCTGCTGCCCCTGCCGGGCAGAGTTTCTTTAGTACGTTCCTCTCCATGGGTTGCGCCCTTCCGGGGGCGGGGGCGTGGCTACATTCTGGCACCCCTTGGGGGTGAGAGGATGGCGTTGATCGGCTGTCTGTCGGCGCGTCCTGGCAGAGGCGATTGCCATGCCCGTCGGCTTTCCCGACTTGGCCGAGGCTTCCCTCGCTGCGCTGGGAAAGCAGCGCCCCGCAGCAGGCACAAAGAAGCAGCAGACGCAATTACAGAAGGTTAGTTACTTGACTGATTGCCGGGCATCACGGCAGTGACTTGTGGGTCATTGAACGGTTACGACCCTTGGAGGCCCACCATCCGGCGCGCCGCACACGTTGGGCTTAGAGCCTCCGGGGGTTGGCTCATCGTGCACGGCTGCACGACCCTTCAGGGCAGCAGGGCTGTTGACGTGGTATCGGGCTGTGCCGCGGGCTGGGCGTCGGTGTACGTGGCGCGCATGGCGGCGCCGGCGGCGCTGTAGGCGGCGTCGACCAGGGGCCCGCCCGCCACGCCCAGAATGATGGCCGCCAGCGCCGCCAGCGTGGCGCCGGCGATGCGTGAGGGCACGCGAATCGCCGCAATTCCCTCCGCCGGCGCGCCTTGCGCGCCTGGTTGCGGCTGGCCGAAGTAGCACGCCGCGGCGATCTTGAGGTAATACACCGCCGATACCGCGCTGTTCAGCACCGCGATAACCACCAGCCAGACGAACGCGGGTTGGTCGCCCGAGTGCGCCAGCACTGAGCCGAAGATATAGATCTTGCCCAGGAACCCGACCATGGGAGGCAGGCCGATGAGGGACAGCAGCGCCACAAGCATGATGGCCGCCAAGCCCGGGTGCCGGCGCGACAGGCCCGCAATATCGTCGAAACTGTCGGCCTCGTCGCCGGAGGAAACCGGGGACGAAGGCGTCCCGGCTCGATTAGTACGCAAGCAACCCAGCACGGCAAAGGCCGCCAGGTTCGCCAGCCCGTAGGCCACCAGATAGAACAGCACCGCCGCCAGCCCGCTGCCCAGGGTCTGCCCGGTGGCGCCGACACCGGCGATCAAGCCGACGAGCATGTAACCCGAATGCGCGATCGAGCTGTAGGCCAGCACGCGCTTGACGCTGGTCTGCATCATGCCCAGGGTGTTGCCGATGGTCATGGTCAGCACGGCCATGATCCACAGCAGCCACATGATCGGGTCGGGGATCTGGCCCGCCGCGTCCGCCACCAGGCGGAGGATGAGCACGATGGCGACGAAGCCGGCGGTCTTAGGCACGAACGCCAGGAACGCGGTCACGGGCGTGGCGGCGCCCTGGTAGACGTCGGCGACGTAAAAGTGCATGGGAAACGCGGCGATCTTGAAGGCCACGCCCACCAGCGCCAGCACCACGCCGGTGAGCATGAGCGTGGACATTCCGTGGATGGCCACATGGCGATGGATGCCGGCAAAGTCGGTGAACCCGGTGGCGCCGTAAATCAGCGTAAAGCCATAGAGAAACACCGCCACCGCCAGGGCGCCCAGGAAGAAGTACTTGACCGCGGCCTCCTGCGCCCCGGGCCGGGCACGCGAGGTGGCGACCATGATGTAGGTCGGCAGGCTGGTCAGCTCCAGTGCCAGAAAGAGCCAGACCAGGTCATCGGCGCCGGCGGTGAGCATCACGCCAGTGAGCGAGAGCAGGAAGAAGGCGAAGAACTCGCCGCGGAAGACCAGCGACGGGTCGAAGCGTGGGGCGGCCTCGGCGGCGCGGATCTGCGGTAGTTGCCCGGGAAGTTGCGCCGCGACCATCAGCAGCAGGAGGCCCACGCCGACTACCGCCAGCTTGATGTAGCTGGCCAGGGTCAGGCCCGAGAGGATCACGTCGAAGGAAAAGAACTCAAAGTCGCTGGTGACCTTGCGCAACACGAGGACGCCGGCGGCGGTGAGCGTACCGGCCGCCACCCATACGGTGGTGCGGCGTACTGCCGCGCTGGGCGCCAGCCCCAGGAACAGGCACAACGCCGCGCCGATCGCCATGGCGATCTCAGGACTGATCAGGGCGAGTTTCTGTAGAAAAGGATTCATTGTGGATCGGTCCCCTCTGCCTCGGGGAGAGGGCTAACGTGAGGGGAGCCGGGAAGTAGTGTACCCAGTTCTGTGTAGTTGACAGCGGAGAGCACGATGGCCGCTGGTTGCCATGTTACAGGTGCACCCTTTTCATCCGTGGGTCCCCTCACCCCAGCCCTCTCCCCGGGGGAGAGGGGGTCGATCCCCTGCATCACCACGCGATGATTCGCGCTGCTCATCGCTGCCGCGTTGACCTGGTCGATCGGCACGCCCAGCGAGTCGAGCACCGGCGCCGGGTACAGGCCCAGCCACAGGCACGCCAGCGCCAGGGGTGTGAGCGTGACGATCTCGCGCCAGTTCAGGTCCGTCACGCCATGGTGAGCGCCCCCATGATTCGCGCTTGCCGCATGCGCGGGAGCATCATGGTCATGCGCCGGCAGCTTCACCGGCCCAAACACCACGCGCCCCACCATGTAGAGCAGATAGATTGCGCCGAAGATCATGCCCAAACCCGCCACGCCGGCGAACATCGCCGCCGTCAGCTTGGACCCGCCGCCCAGCACCAGGTCGGAGCGAAACGCGCCCAAGAGCGTCAGGAACTCGCCGACGAATCCGTTCAACCCCGGCAGGCCCACGCTCGCCAGCGTGAAGAACACCATGAAGAACCCCCACACGGGCATGACCTTGCCCAGGCCGTTCATCTGCGACATTTCGCGGGTGTGGAAGCGTTCGTAGATCATGCCCACGCAGAGGAACAGGGCCCCGGTCGACAGGCCGTGGTTGATCATGTACATGACCGACCCGCTGCCGCCGATGGTGTTGATGGCAAACAGGCCCAGCACGCAGAAGCCCAGGTGGGAGACCGACGAATAGGCGATGAGCTTCTTGAGGTCCTTCTGCACCCAGCAGATCAGGGCGGTGTAGAGGATGCCGATGATCGCCAGAGTGGCGATGCAGGGGGCGTACTCGACGACGGCGTCGGGGGTCATGGGGATCGCCAGGCGCAAGAGGCCATACGTGCCCAGCTTCAGCAATACGCCGGCGAGGATGACCGACCCGGCGGTGGGGGCCTCGGTGTGCGCCAGAGGCAGCCAGGTGTGGAAGGGGAACAGGGGCACCTTGACGGCAAAGCCGGCGAGCAGCGCCAGCAGCACCCACTTCTGATTCGCCAGCGGCATCGACCGCGCGGCCTCGGTCAGCAGCGCCAGATCGAATGTCCACTCGCCGTGCAGGCTGGCGTAGTACCAGGCGACGTAGAGCACGCCGGCGAAGGTCAGCATGGAGCCCGTGAAGGTGTACAGGAAGAAGACACGTGCCGCCTTGAGCCGTTGCGTGCTGCCGAAGATGCCGATCAGGAAATACAGCGGCACCAGCGTGAACTCGAAGCAGATGTAGAAGAAGATCAGGTCGGTGGCGACGAACGTGCCCATCATGGCCGTCTGCAGCAGCAGCAGCCAGAGGTAGAACTCCCTGGTGCGGCGTTTGAGGTCGCCGGACAGGGCGCTGAAGGAGCCCAGCACGATGATGGGCATGAGGAATGTCGTGAGCAGGACCAGCCAGAGGGAGATCGAGTCGGGCAATCCCATGGCAAAGGACAGGCCGAAGGAATCGACCCAGCGCAGGCTGGTGGCGAACTGTGGGTTACCGGGCGAACTCCAGTTGTAGCTGGCGGCCAGGAGCACCGAAAGCGCCAGCGTGACCAGCGTGTTGATCAGGGCAAAGCCCTTGGTCACTTCGCCGTCGCGGCCAGCGGGAATCAGGGCGATGCATAAGGCGCCCAGGGCGGGCAGCAGCACGAGGATCGGGATGAGGTAGTCGTGGAAGTTCATGGGCAAATGCATTTACCTCGTGACCCAGAAGAGGACCAGGACGATGAGGGCGGTTCCGCCGGCCATGCCCAGGCCGTAGCCCTGAAGGATGCCGCGTTGCGTGGTGCTGCCGGCAAGGCCCAGCAAGCGCGGCACCAGGCCCACCAGCGCCACCAGGCCGTCGATGATCATGCGGTCGATGATGTAGAAGATTTCGCCCAGGAAGCGCAGCGGGCGGACGATCAAAAGGTCGTTGATCTCGTCCACGTAGTATTTGTTGGCCAGCACGCGCACCACGGTGGGATAGGTGGCGGCGAGCTTGTCGCCCGTATCGCGGCGCAGCCAGTGCAGATACTTGGCCAGGCCGATGCCCAGCAACGCGATGGCGCCGCTGATGATCTGCATGGCCAAGTGCAGGTCCAGGCCCAAGAGCTTGGCATCATGCCCGGCTGCATCGTGGCTGCCGGGGATCACCGCGGTCGAGTGCTCGATCATGTGCGGCAGCGGCAACCAGTCGGTGAATTCGATCACGCAACCGGCCAAGAGCGCGCCGATCGCCAGCACGACTAGCGGAGCGTTCATCAGCAGGCCCATCTCATGCGGCTCGTGGTGATGCTCAATTGTGATTTCGGATTTAGCTTGCGCTGTTGAAGCCGTCGGATTTCGGATTTCGGATTTCGCTTCTTGGGCGTGCTCCACTTCCTCGCCATGCTCCGTCTCCGCGCCGTGATGCTCTTCGCCCATCTCGTATTTCAACGGGCCCATGAACACGCGGAACCACAGACGGAAGGTGTAGTAGGCGGTGAGAAACGCCGTCACCAGGCCGCTGATCGCCAGCACCAGGTAAATGGTCTGTCCATGCTCGCCCAGGCCCTTGGCCATGACGTCCGCCAGGATCATGTCCTTGCTGTAGAAGCCTGCGGTGAAGGGGAAGCCCGCCAGCGCCAGGCAGCCGATGAGCATCAACACGCAGGTGACGGGCATCTTGCGCCACAGGCCGCTCATCTTGCGCAGGTCGAGCTGGCCCGCCATGGCGTGCATGACGCTGCCGGCGGTGAGGAACAACAGGGCCTTGAAGAACGCATGCGTGAAGAGGTGGAAGATACCGCCCACTGTCGAAGCCACGCCGACAGCAAGGAACATGTAACCGAGTTGCGAGATCGTCGAGTAGGCCCAGATGCGCTTGATGTCGTACTGGCACAAGGCGATGGTCGCGGCGAACAGGGCGGTGGCGGCGCCGATGATGGCCACCACCAGCAAGGCGTTTGGCGAGAGGGCAAAGAGCGGGAAGAGCCGGGCGATCATGTATACGCCGGCGGTCACCATGGTGGCGGCGTGAATCAGCGCCGATACCGGCGTGGGGCCTTCCATGGCGTCGGGCAGCCACATGTACAGCGGCAACTGCGCCGACTTGCCAAAGGCACCCAGCATCAGCAGGAAGGGGATGAACTTGACGACGCTGTCGCCGCTGGGTAATGCCGCCAACTGCTGGAACACTCCGGCAATCTCAGTCCCGCCTGGCACGAAATTCGGGTTGACAAACTGCACGGTTCCGAACTGCTGAAACGTGAGAAAAATGCCCAGGGCAAAGCCCAGGTCGCCGATGCGGTTGACGATGAAGGCTTTTTTCGCCGCCGCCACGGCAGCGGGCTTGTTGTAGTAATAGCCGATCAGCAGGTAAGAGCAGAGCCCCACGCCTTCCCAGCCCAGGTACAAGAGCACCAGGTTGTCCGCCATCACCAGGGTGGTCATGGCGAAGATGAAGATGCTGACGTAGGCAAAGAAGCGGGCGTAGCCCTTGTCGCCGGCCATGTACCCCGCGGCGTAAATCGCCACCAGCGTGCCCACCCCGGTGACCACGAACAGCATGACGATGGTCAGCGGGTCGATGTAGTAGGCCATGTCCGATGCGAGCGAGCCGATGTGGATCCAGCGGAAGAGGTGGACGACGGTGCCGGGGTTGATGGTGTTGGACGTCTCGGGCAAGCCCAGATAGGTGCCGACACTCAGGAGAAACGCCGCGAAGATCGACAGGATGCAGATCGGCGCCGCCAGCACGCGCAGCGACCGCCTCATGCAGCACAGCCCGCAAAGCAGCGCCGACAGGGCGGGAATCCAGGGGATGTAAGCGGCGAGGTTGGGGGTCATGGGAATTTCGGATTTCGGCTTTCGGCTTTCGGATTTTGGGGCATGTTAGCCGCAAGCGGCTGGAAATCAGATCCGAAGTCCCAGTCATCCTTTCATATCGTTCCAAGCATGCGCATCCAAAGTCCGTCGCCGCCGAAACAGCAGCACTACCAGACCCAGCGCCAAGGCGGCCTCGGCGGCGGCGATGGTCAGCACGAAAATCACGAACGTCTGTCCCGTCACGTTCTGGTGAAAACGTGAAAACGCCACCAGCGAAATCACCACGCCCTGGAACATCATCTCCGTACACAGAAAGAGGATGATCATGTTTCGCCGGGTGAGAAACCCGACGATCCCCAGGCAAAACAACACTGCCCCCGTGAGGAGGAAGTGGCCGAGCGTGATGCTGTCGATGGGATCAATCATGTCGATTTAGCGAAGCGCTGTTGAAGCCGTCGAATTTCGGATTTGGGCTTCCAAGCCGGGCCTGAGTCCTCGAAGGCCCGGATTTCTTCGGATCGGAAAAATCCAAAATCCGAAATCCCAAATCCGAAATTCCCTACACGCCCATCCTCCCTGATGCCGCCGACTCGACCACCTCGGGATGCTCCGGGCCTGGCTCGATGGTGGGGTGCACGGTCGCGCCGCCGGCGCCGGCCACGGCTTCGTCAAGCATGTCTTCATCTTCCACGTGCTGCCTGGCGATCACCACCGCGCCCACCAGCGCCACCAGCAGGATCACGCCCGCCAGTTCCAATGCCAGCGGGTGCCCTTCAAACAGCGCCAGGCCGATGCGTTCGGTGTTGTACAGCTCAGGTGAATCATCGCGTGCATGGGAAGGAATCTGACTCGCCTCCGGACCCATACGGTCGGCTATGCGTTTACCGGGACGATTGGTCAGTTTGCCGGCGATCAGATCCTGCGAGCTTTCCGCTGCCGCTCGCGGATTGGGCGACAGGGCTGCCTGTCCCGGGGCCGGCAGCGCCACGGTCAGCAGCACTGCCAGGAGCAGGAAACCGGCACAGATCGCGCCCACCGGCTCCCAGGCGATGCGGTCATAGGGCGGCGACTCCGGGCCGGTCAGGTCGCCCGCGCCGCCGGACTGAGCCGCCAGCATGATCACGAACACGTAGGTCACCAGGATGGCGCCGCCGTAGATGATGATCATGGCAAACGCCATAAAGTCGGCCGCCAGCAGGAGGAACATGCCGGCGGTGGAGAGAATGACCATGACAAACCACAGGGCAGAGTAGACGGGCTTGGTGTGGGTGATGACGCGCACGGCAGAGCCGATGCCCAAGGCCGAGAAAATGTAATAGTAGGTCATGGCCGCGCCACCGCCGGCAATGCCCCAATCGTCGGGCAGGCGTCGCGCCAGGAACAGCCACAGGCCGCCCAGCGTCGCCGCACCCAACAGGGCGCCCAGCGCGCGCGGGCTAAAGCCCGACCGCGGCATCATCAGAAACAGCGCTACCGCTCCCAGCGCCGATGCAATATAGAGGGCGTAACTCAACGCGAAGCGATCCTCACCATGCGTCCATGCGACACACCCCGTGAACGAAGGTAAAGAGCATAAAGACGCACGCGCGGCTTTGCAATTCGCCCGTCAGAGCCGCGCGGCGTCAGCCCGCGGTACGAACGTCGTGGCACCCTCGATCCGCGGGCTTACGCCGCGCGGCTCTGATGTACGCTGCGCGGCTCTGGCAACTTTCCACTTTTCACTTTCCGGTTACACTCTTGCCCGATGCACTGCCGCCAATGCGGTTATGCCCTGTGGAACCTTTCCGAACCGCGCTGTCCCGAATGTGGCACGGGCTTTGACTTGCGCACCTATCGCTTCACGCCCGGCACCGTGGCCTTTGCCTGTCCGCATTGCGGGCACCTGCACGGCGGGGCGGGGGAGCGTTACCTGCCGGCCGAGACCGAGCAGGCGCAGTGCCTGGGCTGCGGCCAGGCGATGGATGTCAAGGCCATGCACGTCATGCCGCTGGTGGACGATGCGCGGGCTGTGGATGCCGCGGGTCTGCCGTGGGAGGACCGCCGGCGCCTGGGATTCTGGAAGGCGTGGTGGCGCACGGTCGTCATGGGCATCGCATCCCCGATGCGGATCGGCGAGCTCTTGACGCCCGATACGCGCTTGGGCCCGGCGTACTGGTTTGCGTGCGTCACCATGGGCGCGGGTCTGCTGGTGCACGGGGCACTGTTGGCATGCCTCTTCGGCGTGGTGGCGCTGGCGCAGGGTGAGCCCGCGTTGCTGGTCGTCTCGGTCGTCGTGCTGGGATTGGCTATTGCCGCGGCGCTGCTCATGCCGGTGTTTTCCCTGGCGTTGACCGTGGCGCCGGCGCACCTGTTCCTGATGCTGACCGGACCCAAGCGCGGCGGGTATCGCCTCACCGCCGTCAGCACGCTCTATGCCTCGGGTCCCATGATCTTTTTCGCCATTCCCATCTGCGGCTACTACTTGAATGGGATATGGCAGCTCTGGATGACGGTAGTGGCCATCCTGGTGACGATCAGAACCCAGCAGGTGTCGGGTTGGCGCGGGGCATTGGCGTTCCTCTGGCTGCTGATTGTGGGCATGATCGTTGGTTTTCTCTTTGTCGTTGTGCTGATCGCCTCGGGTGTGATGAATCCCTGACCATGGGTTTCGCCGCCACGGCCGAAGTTTCTCCCGGTGTCTCATGCACTGTCGAACCTGCGGATATGCCTTGTGGAACCTTTCCGAACCGCGCTGCCCCGAATGCGGCACGGGCTTTGACTTGCGCACTTATCGCTTCACGCCCGGCACCGTGGCCTTTGCCTGTCCGCATTGCGGGCACCTGCACGGCGGGGCGGGGGAGCGTTACCTGCCGGCCGAGACCGAGCAGGCGCAGTGCCTGGGCTGCGGGCAGGCGATGGACGTCAAGGCCATGCGCGTGATCCCGATGGTGGACAATGCGCAGGCGCTGGTGGCGGATCGTGTGCCTTGGGAGGACCGCCGGCACCTGGGAATCTGGAAGGCTTATTGGCGCACGTTGGCGCTGGGCATGTTTTTTCCTCATCGCCTGGGGCCGATGGCCGCCGACAATGACAACTCCGCGTCGGCGTTTGGATTTGCCCTGGTGACGTGTCTGGTCAGCTTCACGGTCTGGGGCGTGACGTACGCCTTGTTCATGTTCGCCATACTCAGCATGGTGGGATCGCTGGGCGGGGGCGGCGGGCCAGCGCCGCCCCCGATGATCGGCGGCATGGTGGGAGGGTGTGTGTTGGGCGTAAGCGTTATCTGGGCAGTGCTCTGGCCGCTCTTAGTCTGGGGCGTGCACGCCGGCTCGGCGCATCTGGCGCTGAACGTCGGCGCCCGGCCGGCACACGGCTTTGGCGTCACCGCGCGCTGCATCCTCTTCTGCCAGGGCGGCAACATCCTGGCGGCGGTGCCCCTCTGCGGCATGCCCTACTTCTGGATGCTCGGCTACCTGTGGGTCTGCATTTCCACGATCATCGCCTTGGTCACGGCCCAGCGCGTCGGCGCCCTGCGCGCGTCGATCGCCAGCCTGTGGTTGCCGGTGGTCAGCGTCATCGTGGTCGCGGGGTTGTACGTCGGCCTGATCTGGTGGTCGGTATCGGTGCAGAGTCAGATGATGCAATCGCCGCCGAGTTCGCCGCCCGCGCCGGTGCAGCCGGTTACGCCCTAGTTGGACACGGGGAGGGACTCGGCCATACCACTGCTATAATTGTTTCTCGTAATGCCGAAACTCTACGAGTACATGGGAATCATCGTGCTGTTCTACTCCAATGAACACGAGCCGATTCACGTGCACGGCAAACACCAGGGGCGCGAAACTCGCGCAGAACTGGTCATTCGTGACGGGCGCGTTGTGGAGATTCGGTATGGGCCGGTTCGCGGTCGCCGACCGCTGGACGGCGCAGTGTTTCAGGATTTCCAAACACTCGTCACCCACCATGCAGACGATATCGTGCAGAAATGGATCGACTATTTCGTCCTGCACCGGCGTGTGCAGCCCCAGGTGATCACGAAACGCATCAAATGACTCTTCCCGAAAACATCGTCATCTTCGTCAAACATGCCGAGCATGTCGGCGAACACAGACTTCGCCTGTCCTTCAACGATGGCACCGTGCAAATCATCGATTTCGCCCCATTTCTGCGCCAGTCACATAATCCCCTGATTCAGGCGTACCTCGATGCCACGGCATTTGCCGGTTTTACGGTCAAGGATGGCGACCTGGTCTGGGGTGATTATGACTTGTGTTTCCCCGTTGCCGATTTGTATGAAGGACGGGTGTAACTACGCCGGGATCGCCTTGCGGCGTTGCGGCTTGATCGAGAGCAGGTGGCGGTGATGTTCGCCCTCGGCTTGTCCGTGCGGGCGCGCCTGGCCGCAGGCGGGGCAGGTGGACATCTGCTCGAGCTTGCGCAGGTAGCCTGCCAGCGACGACACGACTGCGGCGTGACTCCAGGTCAGTGGTGAGACCGACAGCGGCTGGTTGGTGTAGGGGTTGACCTGTTCTGCCAGCACGCCTGAGGGCAGGGCGTGCGCCACGGCCCAGTCGTAAATAGGCAGGGCCTGACGCAGTTCCTCGACGGTGCGTGCCTTGGCCACCAGCCAGTCGGCCATCCACAGCGTGCAGATGAACCAGGGATTGCCCGGCACCGCCGGATCGCGCCCGTCGCTGACGCGGTGGTAGTTGTCGCCTTCGTAGCGGGCGGCACCGCCCACGCCGGTCTTGATCCACAGCCGCTCGCGCACGGTCGTCATGGTGCGGATCACCCGCGGATCGTGCGGGCTCAGCAGTCCCATGGTGAAGATGGCGTGCAGCGCGCTATCGACCGTAGCATCGGTCTCAAAGGCGACCGGCGCCGCATCCGCCTCACGCTCGGGCGTGCGACCGGCCATCACCTCCGCCATCTGTCGCGCGGTGCGATCGTGATCCAGCGGCACGATGCGGCGATAGAACCGGCCATGCTCATCCGACCAGAAGTGCTTACAGAAGGCATCGCGGACTTGCTCGGCCGCTTGGCCGTAGGCCTTGGCACGCCGGGCATCACCAAATGCCGTGGCGAACTGCCATGCCGCCTGTAGCCCGCCATAGACCGTCGCCACCGTGAAGGCGTGCACGCCCCAGCGTTCTTCCCACAGGTCATAGCTGGGCAGCGGCAGATGCGTCACCGGATCGCGGAAGCGCACCATGAAGTCGGCGGCCGAGACGATCAGGTGCAGCCACATCGGGCGGACGAACTCGATGTCGCGATAGCGCTGGTAATGCCGCCAGAGCGCCCAGACGACCAGGGCCGTCTCGTCCTCCTGAATGGGCAACTGCGGCCGGCCCAGGCTGATCCACGGGTGCCAGCTCGAGGCCGTGCTGCCGTCGGGGTTGTACTTGTGCTGGAAATAGCCCTGCTCGTCGATGATCTTGGCCGCCAGGGTGTAGAACGAGCGCGCCACGTCGGGAAAGCCCGCGTCGTCCAGTGCCGCGGCCACCAGCGCGCCGTCGCGCGGCCAGAGGTAGCTGTACGTGTCACGCTGGAACTGCATGATGTCGGTGTCATTGGCGGCGATGATGGCGCCGTTGTTGTCGATCTGCGTGCGCATGACCAGCAGGGAGCGCTTGTACAGGTTGACGGCATCGGTGCTGGGGCCGCCATCCTCGGGCGCGGGGAACTGGGCGCGGGCCGCCGTCAGCCACAGCCGCCAGTACGCGGTCGTGCGCTCGATCACGCCCTGCGGCCCCTCGCGGTTGAGGAAGCGGTGCAGCGCCTGCATGTCCTTGTAGCTGTGCCCGGCGCCGATGATCAGGTACACGCTGCGCGTCGACTGCGCGGGCAGTTCCACCTGGATCATCATCGTCGAGTCCACCGCGCCCTGGGCGATGGAGTTGCCGCCCAGGTGGCCGTCCTCCGCGTCGCGCCAGGTGCCCTCGGCGTTGCCGAAGCCGGCGAAGCCCGCGGCGAACTCGTCGATCCGCTGCTCGCCGTCGGCATAGAAGCACGCCATCAGGTAGCGGTTGGCCTGGTAATGTGTCAGGCAGCGCAGCGTGGGATCGAAGAACACGGTGTCGCCGACACGCGTGCCGTTGATGGCGAAATTGTTGTGGTGGTACAGGTGAACGATGCGTTCACTGTCGTTGAGGTTCACGATGTTGATGCGGCGCACCAGCAGCAGACGATGAAAGTCCACGACATCGGTGCAGCGCAACTCAATCTTCAAATCATCGTGCGCCAGGATCGCCTGCGTCGCCAGCGTGTCGGGCTCGTAGCCTAGGGCGATGCGCCAGCCCTGATTGGACCAGTAGAGCCGGCGTCGCCGGCGGTCGTGGCGGTTGACGTCGGTGATGGGCAGCTCAGCCCAGGCGCCGAACCGGCAGGCGGCGCCGCCCACGTGGTTCTCCTGGCCGATGTGCGGAAAATACAAATCGCGGATCTGGTAGTGCTGATCGAAGGCGACGAGCAACTGGCCATTTCCGACGGGGATATCTCGCGGCATAAGAAGAGCGCTCCCTGATGCTCAGCTTTACATCGGCTAAATGGAGGAGAGATTTCGAATTTCGTCAAGCCGCTTGCGGCTTCGCGCTGCGCTGGGTTCGTGCGAAACGGGCCAGTTGATGGTGCCCCCGCGCGAAGCCGCAAGCGGCTACAAACAGCGACGGATCAGGTGACTTAGCGCATCGGCGGGCGGCAGGTGCGTCACGTCGAAGACCTTGTCCGCCACCGCCAGGTACACCGGCTCGCGGACGGCGAGCATGGCTTTGATCTCCTCCAGGCCACCCTGATGCGGCGTCAGGTTGGGCCTGGTGCCGGCGGTATCGGGATCGCCCTCGATGCGCTTCAGCAATTCCTCGGCATTACATTTGAGATAGATGCGCACGGCTTTGCTCTGCTCGACGGCGGCGCGCGACTTGGGCTGCATCAGCGTCCCGCCGCCCAGGGCGATCACCTGCTCATCCTTGGCGCATGCCTCGGCGGTCACCTGCGTTTCCACTTCGCGGAAGCGCGGCTCGCCGTGTGCCGCCCAGATCTTTGCGATGGTCAAATTGTCGAAGCGCCGGCAGATTTCGCGGTCCACGTCCACGAACGTCTTCCACAGGTGGTCCGCCAGTTGCCGGCCCAATGTGGTCTTGCCGCAGCCGCGATAGCCGATGAGGATGATGTTCATCGCGGGGGATTGTAGTGTTTAGCGGGTGACGCGCAGCGCCCCATAGAAGACGCGGCAAGCCGCGGCGCTTCGTATCGGCGCGTATGATGTGTCGATGCATTCGCAGGAACTGCCCAAGGACCCGCTGGAGCGCTTGCGCCATTGGCGCAACCGTCCGCAGCGTGACCAGTCCCTGGCGTTCCTGAAGCAGCAGTTCCAGCGCCAGATCGAAAAGCCCTTCAAGCAACTGGAGAAGATCGCCCAACTCTGGCAGGCGCTGGTACCGGCCGACCTCCTCCCGCACACCCGTCTGGAAAGCCTCACCCGCGGCACGCTGCGCGTCGGCATCGACTCCAGCGCCCGCCTCTACGAACTTGACCGCTTGCTACGGCAAAGCCTCCAGCGCGAACTGCTCGCCGCCTGCCCCGGCACGCTCCGCAAAATCCAATTGCGCGCCAATCCCGGAAGTTTTGCCACAGATGAACACAGATAAAAGCCAGAAAAGCAGAAAAGCAAGCCGGCGCCGCCGGTAGCTGTTCCCCATTTCTTTTTCACTTTCTACATTTTCTGCGTTTTCTGCTTTCTTCTTTCCTATCTGTGTCCATCTGTGTTCATCTGTGGCTACTTATCAGAACGGAAACACCACCGGGGTCAGCGTCACCGCGATGGCCATGATCAGCAGGTCCAGGGGCACGCCGATGCGCAGGTAATCCGAGAAGCGGTAGCCGCCCGGGCCGTAGACCATCAGGTTGGTCTGGTAGCCGATGGGCGTGGCAAAGCCGCACGACGCGGCGATCATAATGATGATGACAAAAGGCATGTAATTGACCGTGAGCGATGCGGCGGTCGCCATGGTGATGGGGAACATGAGGGCGGCGGCGGCGTTGTTGCTCATCAGCTCGGTGAGCACGAGGGTGACGGCGTACACCGCCAGCAGCGCCAGCCAGGGGCGCGGGCCCGCGATGGTGATGATTTCGCGTGCCAGCACGTCGGCGACGCCGGTGGTGCTCATGGCGGCGCCGATGCCCAGGGCCGCGCCGATCACGATGAGCACCTCCCAGTCGATGCTCCGCCGGGCCTCGCTGATCGAGCAGCAGCCGGTGACGATCATGAGCACGGCGGCGAGCATGGCGGCGTTGAGCATGGTCAGCCAGCTCAAGGCGGCAACGACGACCATGGCCGCCAGAATCAGCAGGGCGATCCAGGCGCGTTCGTGCCGTGGCGGCGCCGAATCATCGATGGCGCTGACCAGGTAAAAGTCGCGCCGATTACGCTGCTCATCGACAAACGACGGATGCGCTTCGAGCAGCAACGTGTCGCCGGCGCGCAGGACAATGTCGCCGACTTTCCTGGCGATGCGTTCGCCGCCGCGGGCCACGGCGATTACAGCCGCGTTGTACGTGTTGCGGAAGCGTCCGCCGCGGATGCTCTTACCCACCAGCGGGCAGGCGTCGGAGACGACCGCCTCGATGAGGCGGCGCTCGGCGCGTGGCGAATCGAGCTTGAAGACCTGGTTGGTTGCCGGGGTTAACCCGCGCACCTTCTGGAGATCGACCACCGACTCGACGATGCCGACGAACACCAGGCGATCGTTGGCCGCCAGGCGTTCGCGCGGCGCCACGGCGGAAAGCACATCCTGCCCGCGATGGATTTCCATCAGGTACAGGCCCGGCAGATGGCGCAGCCCCGCTTGCTCGATGGACTGGCCCACCAGGGCGCTGGCGGGATCGACGATCATCTCCACGGTGTACTGCCGGGGGTCGTCGCCCAGGCTGATAGGCGCCTTGCGTTGGGGCAGGAGCCAGCGGCCCAGCAGGACGACAAAAGCCATGCCCGCCAGGGCGCAGGGCAGGCCGACCCAGGTGATATCGAACATGCCCAGCCGGGCGGGGGCGTCGCTGCCGCGCGTCGCCTCGATGAGCAGGCCGTGGACGACCAGATTCGTGCTGGTGCCGATGAGCGTGCACACACCGCCGAGAATGGCGGCATACGACAGGGGGATGAACAGCTTCGACGGGCTGATATGCAGCTTGCGGCACAAGTCGCTGACCACCGGCAGGAACATGGCGACCGCCGGCGTGTTGTTGAGAAACGCGCTGACCCCCGCCACGGGGAACATCAGGCGAATAGTCGCGGCGGTGACCGTGCGCGGACGACCCAAGAGCGGCTGGGCGATCAGGCTCATCCCCCCGGTCTGCACCAACCCGCTGACCACCACGTAGAGCACCGCCACGGTGATCAGGCCCTCATTGCCAAAGCCGGCGACAGCGGCGGCGGTCGAGGGCAGCCGCGTCGTGCCGGTGATCTCCGCCAGCGCCACCAGCAGTGCCAAGCCGGCGAAGAAGACCAGATCGGTGGAGACGCGGTTGCTCGCCAGCAGGGCGATCATACCGGCGACCACGCCTAGAGTGATCCAAGCTTCCCAGATCATGGTAAAAAGACTTGCTATCCTACCGCCCCGTTGGCGATGTGCAATCGCCGCAAGGAGCGACCATGCGCGAAATCCTGCGTGGATATCTGAGCCTCATGCTGATGGCCGCGCTCTTGGCGGGTTGCGCCGGCCCGGCGCCGATGCATGAAGGGGCGCTGGGGCATCCGGATGTCGTCGAAGCTCTGCCGGCGGGGGGCGACGATGGGCCGCTGTTCAGCCTGGTGTCGGCGACCGGCATCGTCCGTTACGTCGAAGGGCGCGATGCGGGCAAGGACTATGAGTTCCAGGTCGCCCGTGGCCAAGTCGGCTGGACGATACGCGTGCAGGACAAATGCGTCACCTATTTCGTGCCATCCCCGCAGGGACTGCTGATCGCGCGCGAGGACGACATCAAGGAGAATGTCCGCGTCGATTACGAGCCGGCGCTCTTGGCGCTGCCGACCGGATTGTCGGCCGACAAGCCCTACGAGGGCCGCGCCAAGGTGCGCATCGTGAATCTGACCACCGGGGTGCAACGCGAAGAGGGCGATGTGACCTACCGGGTCGAACTCCTGGGCGTGCAGGAGGTCAAGACGCCCGCGGGCACCTTCCGCGCTACCCTCCTGCGCACCACGCGCCACATGGACCTGGCCCTGGCGGACGTCAAGGTCGTGATCACCACGGCCTTCGACTCGGAGCTGGGCGAGGTCGCCGAAAGGGTCGAGCAGACGACCACCGCGCTGGAGGTTTTTGAGACGACCGATGTTTTCGAGCGTCGCCTGGTGGAGAGCAGTGAAGAGTGAGGAAACGAAGAGCGCGGATCGCCAGAGGGTGAAAGCCCACCCGCTCCGGCGGATGGGAACCCAGCCGCGGGACCCCGGAGCGGCTGGGCCTTTCGACTCCATTCATGTCACCCCCGCACTAAGCCGATAGCGCCCATACCAGGGGAACATCGCGGTGGTTTCCCGCGCATGCCAATTGAGGAGGGCTACGATCGTGCCAAGTGATATTGTGCGAATCATGTGTCCCAGCCTCAAGTGCCGGTCGGTCCTTTCGGTGCCCGCCTCGGCACGAGGCAAGATCGTGCGCTGCCGGGAATGCGGCACGCGCGTCTCCGTTCCATCGGGTCAGGCGATCAAACCCGAGGCCGCGGCGGCGCCTGGCGATGGTGCGGATGCATCGGCTACCAAGTAACAGATCTGGCGATGTGGCGATTTGGTGATTAGAAGAGACGCGCATGCGCTGCGCTCACCGCTTGCTTTTGGGCTCGTCCTCGTCCAGCAGCAGCGGGATGTCCTCATCGTCATCGGTGGCCTGCGCCAACGCTTCCAGCGCGGTGATCGGGTCGTCCAGATCGACCGTGGGCGTGTGGCTCTCTTCCTCGATGTGCAGAGTGATGTCGTCGCCATTGGGCACCTGCTGAACCACCTGCGCCTTGGGCCCGCCCTTTCCCGACGCCGGTGCGGCACTCTTGGGCTTTACCGTTTCGGCGGTCCCCGCCATGAAGGCCGGCTCGCCGTCCACGATCACCGTGAAAACCACGGGCCCGATGCCCAGGCGATCACCCGCCTGAAGAACCGCCTCCTGCACGCGGTTATCATTGTGGAACGTGCCGTTGCTCGACCCTAAGTCGCGCAGGCGCAGTTCGCCGTTCTCAATCGTCAGTTCGCAGTGCCGGCGCGACACGCTGGCTACGGGGATGCGCAGATCGCACGCATTGGTTCTGCCCACCACGACCCGGTCCTTGGTCATGGGGAATTCGCGGCGCGACCCGTCAGCTTTGACCATCACTAACGAAGCATTCATGAACCAACCCCTACGTATTTTGCAGTTATTGCCTCCGTCTGCTAAGTCTAGCTTGCCGCTTGCGTCATCGCAACCGCAAGACGGATTCGTCTTTGCGCCGGGGACGAGCATTGAAGCACTCTACTTTCACGTGCCCTTCTGCTTTCACAAGTGCCATTACTGTGACTTTTACAGCATTGTGGACGAACCGGGATCGGCCTCGGGGCGGCCACGCTTAAGCGGGGCTGCCGGGACGGCAGGGGCGACCGCCGTTTCCGGGGGCGACCGTCAAGCCCAATTCACCACCCGCCTCATGGCCGAATTGCACCACTGGGCCCGGAAAACCACCCTCCGCCCAGCCACCATCTTCATCGGCGGCGGCACTCCCACCCTGCTCCGCCCCGAGCTTTGGCAACGCCTCCTGGCCACCCTGACAGACCTGGGCATCCTCGAATCCGCCCGCGAATTCACCGTCGAAGCCAACCCTGAAACCGTCACGCCGGAGCTGCTGCGGCTTTTGCACCAGGGCGGGGTCAATCGCCTGAGCATCGGCGCCCAGTCGTTTGATCCGCTGCTGCTTAAGGCTCTGGAACGCTGGCACGAGCCGGCCAATGTCGCCCGCGCCGTCGCCGCCGCTCGCGATGCCGGATTCGATAATCTCAGTCTCGACCTGATCTTCGCCATCCCCGGCCAGACCATGGCCATGCTCGACGCGGACTTGGATCAAGCCCTGGCACTGGAGCCGGATCACCTGTCCTACTACGGCCTGACGTACGAGCCCAACACCGCCATGACGCAGCGCTTGCGCATGGGCCAATTCCAGCCCGCGCCCGAAGAGCTCGAACGTGACATGTATGCCCGCCTGCTCGATCGCCTCGACGCCGCCGGCTTTGAGCAATACGAGATCAGCAACTGGGCGCGACGAGCGCCCCGTTTAGCGGGTGACGCTTCCGGGGGGAAGTGTCCCTCCCGCGACAACCGCTGCCGCCACAACCTCGCCTACTGGAAGAACGCCAACTGGCTGGGCATGGGTCCCGGCGCCGCCAGTCATGTCGAGGGCCGGCGTTGGAAGAATCAGCCGCACTTGGGGGGCTATCTGGCCGCGACGGACCAGCCGCCGGTGGTTGATGATGAGACGTTGCCCGCCGAGCAACGCATCGGTGAGCTGCTGATGCTGGGTCTGCGTCTTCGCCAGGGCGTGACGCTCGACTGGCTGGCGCAGAACCTGCCTGCCGACGACCCGCGCCACCAGACCATCTACGAACTGATCGGCCTGCGCATGCTCCAACGCACAGCCGACTCGCTCCGCCTCACCCGCGCAGGCCTCTTCGTCGCCGACGCCGTGATCGCCCGGTTGTTATGAAGTAAAAAGTGAAAGGTAAAAAGTAAAAAATGAGACCACCCAAGCCCCGGCATGCCCCGTCTCCGGGGCGCGGGCTTGCCGGGGATTCCCACGCGTGCCGGTCTCCCCGCACTTTTTACTTTTCACTTTTTACGCTCTACTTTCCCCCCATGCCCGATCTCTCGCGCCGCATCCTCACTCCCGAATTGATGGACCGCGATGACGTCCCGCCCGCGCAGCTCGCCGATGCCCTGGCGTTCATTCGCTGGGTGAACCGCCGCCTGCGCGGCTCCGACGCGGTGCTCACCCACCTTCGCCAATGGGCCCACGCCTGGCCCAGCACCCACGACCAGCCCATCACGATTCTCGACCTGGCCACCGGCAGCGCCGACATCCCCATCGCCATCGCCCAGTGGGCGCAAAGCACCGGCCACCACGTCCACATCACCGGCCTGGATCGCCACGCCGCCACCCTCGCCCTTGCCCAACGACACCTGGATCAGCATCCAGCCGCGCGCGGTCGCATTCGCCTTGTTCGCGGCGACGCCCTGCGCCCGCCTTTTGCCTCCGACAGCTTCGACTACGTCATCGCCAGTCTGTTCCTGCACCACTTGTCCGATATCGAAGTGCTCACCGCCCTGCGCATCATGGACCGCCTGGCTCGCCGAGGCATCATCTGGAACGATCTGCTTCGCCACCATCGCGCCTACTGGTGGATTAAGCTGCTGACGCTGCGCTCCAGCCCGATGATTCGCCACGATGCGCGCGTGAGCGTGCTCGCCGGGTTTCGCCGCGCCGAAGTGCTCGACTTCCGTGATCGTCTCGACCTGCACCACACCTCGTTTCACCGCCACTTCGCGCACCGCTTCACCCTCGCGGGACAGAGGTGAAATTGAAGAACGAGAAACGAGGAACGAAGCACGAAAAATGAAAAACCAGGAACGAAAGCCCACCCGCTCCGGCGGGTGGGACTCCGCAAGTCGGACTCCGCAAGTGCAGCTCCTCTCTCCGGCGCGATAGGCTATCCCCATGCCCCACCCCAACATCCTCTACCTCCACTCCCACGACACCGGCCGCTGCATCCAACCCTATGGCTACCCCGTCGAAACACCCAACCTCCAGCGTTTGGCCCAAGAGGGCGTGCTCTTCCGCCACGCCTTCTGCGCCAATCCCACCTGCTCGCCCTCGCGCGCCGCTCTGCTCACCGGCACCTGGTCGCACTGCAACGGCATGGTCGGCCTGGCGCATCGCGGCAGCCGGCTCAACGACTACAAGCAGCATTTGATCCACGCCCTTAAGCCCCTGGGCTACCACACCGCTCTCTGCGGCATCCAGCACATTGCCGACAAGAATGGTGGCGACGTCGGCCAGATCATCGGCTATGACGAAGTGCTGCCCACAACCGAGGCGCCCGATAGCGTGCAGGCCTCGCACAAGCAGGGCCGCATCGACCTGGGCCGCGCCCACGCCGCCGCCGAGTTCCTCGGCCGCAAGCACGATCGGCCCTTCTTCCTCGCCGTCGGATTCTTCACCACCCATCGCACTGGCGAAGGCTGGCACAACGGCGAGGCCTCGCCGCTGGGTGATCCGCGCCACGTCCGCCCGCCGGCCATCCTCCCCGATACACCCCAAACGCGCCAGGACTTTGCCGACTATGCCGTGGCCGTGAACAACCTCGACCACTACATGGGCCTCGTGCTAGATGCGCTCGATCATGCCGGCCTGGCGGACAACACCCTGGTCATTTGCACCACCGACCATGGCGTCGCCTTCCCCTTCCACAAGTGCCACCTGACCGACCACGGCCTGGGCGTCTCGCTCATGCTGCGCGGTCCGGGAGCGCGCGGCCCTATGACCCAGGCGAGCTTCACCGGCGGCAAGGTCATCGACCCCATGGTCACTCACCTGGACATCTACCCCACCATCTGCGATGTCGTGGGCATCGACCGTCCCGCCTGGCTCCAAGGCCAATCGCTCTGCCCGCTGGCAGCCGGCAAGGTCACGCAACTGCACGAGGAAATTTTCGCCGAGGTCAATTACCACGCCGCCTACGAGCCTATGCGCGCCGTGCGAACCGCAACTCACAAGTACATCCGCCGCTACCAGGTCCTGCCGCACCCGGTGCTGTCCAATATGGATCGCTCGCCCAGCAAGGAACTGCTGCTGGCCCACGGCCTCCAGCACCGCGCCCAGGTGCGCGAGGAACTCTACGACCTGATCTTCGATCCCCAGGAACGCCACAATCGCGTCAACGACGCCACGCTGGCCGCCACGCTCACCGACCTGCGTCAACGCCTCGACGCCTGGATGCAACGCACCAGCGACCCGCTGCTGCACGGCCCCGTCCCTGCCTGGCCCGGCTCGATCACCAACCGCCTCGACGAACTACACCCCGACCCCAGCACCGCCGTGCCGATCGCCGAAGCGGTCACCATCTGATGCGGCGCGCCGGCCATCGTGGTCCCGTACGCATCATTCATACACGTCGCGACGATAAGCGATGCTCAGAACCAAGACGCGACGCGCAGGATCGTCGGTACGGTAGAGCACACGCCAATCGCCGATCCGATGGCGCAGCAAACCTGAAAACCTGAGTTCGGGATAGGCAGCCGCATCCTGTGGCGGCGCTGGCCGCTTTGGACTGCGGTGGCCGCGACACCGCTTTAGCTTGCGGCGGAGCCGTTTGGGCACGCCCCCAGGCGTTGCCGGCGGCCAAAGACGCGCCGCGTCGAGCCAAAGCGGCGTCACAGCCGCCGCACTCCAAAACCGTCTCGATGGGCTTATCCCGAACTCAGGCTGAAAGGTTGCCCGACAGGCATTTGATGTTGTTGTGCCGCCGAGGCTCCTGCTCCAACTGGAGACCTTTGATTAACCACCAAGACACCAAGGATACCAAGAAGAGGCAGGAAGAATATCAACACGAAGACACGAAGGAAGACCCTAATTCATAACTATGAGCAATTCCTGATTTTGCTTGATCCATATTCTTCGTGCCTTCGTGTCTTCGTGTTCATTTTGCTTTCTTGGTGTTCTTGGTGTCTTGGTGGTTAATCAAAGGTGTCAATTGAGATAACCCTCGATAGATGCCGTCCTCGTCGGTGTTGTCGGCGAATTCCTGCCATTGGAATCGTTCCAGACATTACGGTCAGGGGGTCCAAGTCAAGACCATGCAGCGGCGTTGCAGAACTCTGCACGGATTTGATTCGCAGGATTATTCGCATCCAAGCCGGAAAAGGCTTGGAGGGACCGGCCCATACGACTATAATAAGAGCCAATAGTCTTATGATGTCGGTAACGAGGAGCCCGAACACCGGCATGGCACATCCAATGGCCCTGAGGGAGTAAGGATCATGTTCCGTCGCCACGCTACCATCGCGATGTTGATCGTTGTCGCCGCCGGCGCCAGCCATGCCCACGCCATCCCCGTGGGTTACCTAGCCACCGGCAGGCTGACCTACGTGGATTCTCCATTGGTTGGCACCTTTGCGGTGGGTGATCTATTCCATTTCATCTTCATCTTCGAGTCCACGACACCGCCCGAGCCCGGCAGCAATGCCTTTGCTGCCGATTTTGCGGCAGTCACCGACGCCTGGGGGACAGTCGGCATCTATACCGCCTCGAGCAGCGGGGGCATCGGTTATATCTTCATCCACAATGACTTTAATGTCATGGGCGCTACTTGGGACACCTTTAGCCTCCTTAGCCCGCCCTTGTCCGGGCCGGATGTCGGCGGCCTGGCGCTTGACCACGCGGGCTTATACTTCACCGGTGACGACACGGTATTCAGTACAGCGCTGGATCTGCCAGTTTCGCTCAATCTCAATGACTTTCCTCTTGAGTTCGGCCTGGCCTTTGGGGGTGGTCCTATGGCCCGAGGCCAAGTCACCGGCCTGGCGCAAGTCGCTCCGTCGGGCAGCGCCATGCCCGAGCCGGCGACCGCGGGTCTGGCGCTCGGCGCCGCGGCGGCCCTGGCGCTGGCCCTGCTCCGCCGCCGCGCGGCGGCCCCACAATAGACCCGGCAATAGCCCGGCGCCGCGTCACCGCAACCCAAGCACGATCTCACACAAAGACAGCAAGACACAACGATGATTCTCGGCTTCGTGTCTTGGTGTCTCCGTGTGCGGTGAAATTGGCGCGCGTCACAAAGATTTTCGCGGATAGTGATCAAAAAGCTTCGATTAACCACCAAGACACCAAGGACACCGAGAAGAGCAGGGAAAAGAGGGGAATGAACACGAAGACACGAAGGCACGAAGAGAGGAACGAGGAACGAAGAACGACGCGGTTCGTTCGCGCCTTCGGTGCTTCGGCTAAAGGGACTTCGCATTTCGCGTTCTTATTCTTCGATTTCCCCTCTCCTTTGTGCCTTCGTGCCTTCGTGTTCATCCTCTCTTCTTGGTGTTCTTGGTGTCTTGGTGGTTCAATTCGGTTTTTCGAAGGTCTGATCAGTTCGCCAAGGGACTTGCTTTCTGACGGGACGGTGGTATAATGATCGATGAACTTCATTGTGTTTTGGGTTTATTGATATGGACACGCACCGATGAGAACGGCAAGCCGATGGCAGCAGGGCTGCGATCCTTGACGACGGCGCAAGATACGATGAATATTAACGCAAATATTGTGCTGATAGCAATGGCCACACCTGACATTATCAGTAACTTGCCAAATGTTACATAAGCTATGTTCATCCTATGGATTACAAGCCGCAGAGCGCATCAATCGGAATGCCAGGGTGACACGGCACTGACAGGGGGGCTGACATTCGCTAAGTCCCGGAGAAATAAGGAGAAATCAAAAGATGACACCGGGGG
>JBBDMX010000034.1:0-29792 GCA_040878035.1 Phycisphaeraceae bacterium
TGCGCAACGCCCAGAGCAGCGTTGCTCCACCCGTGGCTACAACCTTGCGCCCCTTCGGGGCGAAGAACAAGCAACGACACGTTGTGTAGATACCGATGCCCTTGGGGAGATGGTTAAAGTGAGGGGATCCAGGGATGATCGCGGATACCAGACGCTAGGCGGACTCAGCGCTGGCGTGACGAGTTCCACTTTCCACCTTCCACTTTCCACCTTCTACTTCCACCCAACCCCTCACTCCCCGCGGACTTTGCGGATGATGTTGGTCGTGCTGCGGCCTTCAACCAGGTCCACCAGCGCCACCTTGCCGCCGTGCGATTCCACCAGCTTGCCGCCCACTACTTCGTCCTTGCTGTAATCGGCGCCCTTGACCAGCACATCCGGCAGCACGGCGCGGATCAGCTTCATCGGCGTGTCGTCCTCGAAGACGACGATGTAATCCACGCTTTGCAGCTCCGACAACACGGTCAGGCGGTCGGCGACGTGATTAACCGGCCGGCCCGGGCCTTTGATGCGGTGAATCGACGTGTCGCTGTTTAAGCCGACGACCAGCAGGTCGCCCTCGCGGCGGGCGGCACGGAGGAAGGCGACGTGGCCGGCGTGCAGAATGTCGAAGCAGCCGTTGGTGAAGGCGATATGCTTCTTCTGCGAGCGGTAGGCCGCCAGCTCCGGCAGCAGTTGATCGAGCGTGCGCACCTTGCCCAGCGACTCGTGGCTCTGCCGCAGCAGCGACAGCAACACCTCGTCCAGCGCGATGGGCACGATGCCGAACTTCTCGACTTCGAGTCCCGCGGCGGTATTGGCCAGGCGTACGGCATCGTGCCAGGATGCGCCGTTGGCGCGCGCGGCGGCGAGCATGGCCAGCACCATGTCGCCCGCGCCCGTTACGTCGTACACCTGCCGGGCCATGGTGGGCACCATGACCGGCTTGCCGCCTTTTTCCAATAGCAGGGCGCCCTGCTTGTCGAGCGTGAGCACGACGTTGTCCAGGTCCAGATCGCGGACGAGCTTGCGGGCCATTTTGTGCAGCGTGGGCAGTTCGCCGCTGCGGGCGTCGATGCCCGTCGCCAGCGCCGCCTCGGTGCGGTTGGGGGTGATGGTGGTGGCGCCCTTGTACTTGCTGTAGTCGTCGATGGCGGCCGGATCGACCAGGACGGGGACGTGCGCGGCACGTGCGGCGGCGATGAGGCGGCGGCACAGGTCGGCGCCCAGCACGCCCTTGTTGTAGTCCTCCAGGCACAGGGCCGCGGCGCCGCGCATGGCACGCTTGGTCGCCGCCAGCAGTTGGTCGGCCACCTTGTCGGGCAGGCTGTTGCGTTTTTCACGATCGGCGCGGAACATTTTCTGCGGGTGGCGATGCTGCGCCAGGCCGACGAAGTTCTGCTTGACGGTGGTGGGCCGGTCGGGCGTGACGATGAGGCCGGCGACGTCGCAGCCGGCCTGGCGCAGGGCGCGGGTCATGTGCTGGCCGTTGGCGTCGTCGCCGCGCACGCCGATGCAGGCGACTTGGCAGCGCAAGGCGCGCAGATCCAGGCACACGTTGGCGCTGCCGCCGGGGTTGAATTCCTCACGCTCGATCGCCAGCACGGGCACGGGGGCATCAGGCGAGAGCCGCTCGGCGTTGCCGTAGAGATAGTGGTCGAGCATGAAGTCGCCCACGACGACGATCTTGTGCGACTGCCAGCGGTCGATGAAGCGGATGAGGTCGCTGGTGCCGGGGGAAGCGGGGGAAGTGGGGGCGGGGGCGGTGTTGGTGTTGGTGGCGCGCTTGGGCATAGGAAGATAGTGTAACGATGGAGACCTGCTCACTTCAGTGAGCATGGCGTGGGCGAACAGAAATCCAAAATCGCATCCGCTTATAATCCCGCTATGCCGCTGCTTCTCGCCGTCGATCCAGTTTCCCAGGGCATGGGCCTGCTCCTCCTGGTGTTCATCACCATTCTGGGCCTGCTGGGCATTGTGCTGCTGGTGACCATCGGCCTTGCGTGGCGAAGACACATGCAGCGGCTGGCGCGGCAGCGCAAACGCGAGCACTTCATGCCCGACATCTGGCAGACCGGCGGCGACCGCCTGCTGTCGCAGATCGAGCGCGAAAGCCACCCCCCGCTGCCCCCGAATGGACCGCAGTCCCCCGAAGCGCCGGATTTTCCAGACGACCCGAACGACGATGACCAGCGCGACGAAGAGCCGGGCGAGGATGACGACACCCCGGATGAACCGGACGATCCGGATGACCCCGGCGATCGTCCGCGGGCGCCGGTCAAGCCGCGCCCGCCGGCGGGGGTGGCGCGTTAGCCCAAGCACCAACGGTGCGGGCGTGCTAATCCCCGGCAAGCCCCCAAGGCGGGGCATGCCGGGGCTTGGTGTGAACCATTTATCCCCGCTTAGTTCAGAGGCACCACCAATCCGAAATCCGAAATCCGAAATCCGAAATCCCAAAGTCGCCCTGGTCACCGGCGGCGCCAAGCGTGTCGGCCGGGCCGTCGCTCTCACGTTGGCGCAGGCCGGCATGGACATCGCCATCACCTACCGCCGCAGCGCTGACGAGGCGAAACAGGTCGTGCGTGACATTGAGGCCCTGGGCCGGCGGGCGCTGGCGATCCGCGTGGACCTGGCCAAAGCCGACGCCGCGGAGCGCGTGTACGCTGCTTTCACGCGCCGGTTCGATCGACTCGACGCCTTGATCAACAACGCCAGCGTGTTCGCCGCGGCCCGGCTCGGTTCGATCACGCCGGCCGACCTCGAGTCACAATGGGCCGTCAACGCCCGCGCGCCCATGCTGCTGATCCAGCGTTTCGCCCCGATGCTGGCGGCCCACGCCGACGTCAGGCATCCGGCCACGCTGGGCCGCATCGTCAACTTCATCGACATCCACGTGATGGGCCAGCCGCTGCGCGGCTACCTGCCCTACAACATGAGCAAGGCGGCGCTGATGGAGCTGACCATGACGGCGGCGATGGAGCTGGCGCCGCAAGTGACAGTCAACGCGATCGCCCCTGGCGTGGTAGCGTGGGCCGACGCCTACACGCCGGCGATGAAGCAGGCATACTTGAAGCGTGTGCCGCTGGCGCGCCCGGGTACGCCGCACGACGCCGCCGCCGCGGTATTGTTTCTCGTCCGCGACGCCCACTACTGCACCGGGCAGATTATCCGCCTGGATGGCGGAAGGCTGCTGACGTGAGGGAAGGGTGAAGTTGGAAGTGTGAAGTCCGAAGTGCGAAGTGCGAAGTGCGAATCAAATCCGAAATTCGAAATCCGAAATTCGAAATCTCTTCCATGCCCACCTCCTCTCGCCACGACCCCTACGCCGCCTGGCGCTACCGCGACTACCGGCTTTTTGCCGGGGCGTGGATGTGCATGGTGTTTGGTCAGCAGATCGAGACGATGGCGGTGGGCTGGGAGATTGTGCGGCGAATTCCCGACGCCAAGGAGGCCGCGCTGGCGGTGGGCTTTGTCGGCCTGATCCAGGCTTTGCCCATCATGCTCCTGGCGCTGCCCGCCGGTCATCTGGCGGATCGCTTTAACCGCCGGACGCTCATCGCCGTCACCGTCGCCCTCAACGTGCTGTGGATGGCGGGCCTGGCGTGGGTCGCCTGGCGGAACCTGCCCATCGAGGGCCTCTATCTTTTTCTGATCCTCAGCGCCATCTGCCAGGGCATCGGCTGGCCGGCGCGCTCGGCACTCGTGCCCCAGACCATTCCGCCGCAGCATCTGGCCAACGGCGTGGCGTGGAACAGCAGCCTCTTTGCCACTTCCGCCGCCGTCGGCTCGGCGCTGGGCGGCCTGATCATCACCTTCCTGGGCACCCCCGCTGGTTTCCTTTTTAGCGCCGCACTCTGCGCCGTGGCCGCCGGCCTCATCGCCCTGATCCACGTGCGCCCGACCGTGCGCCGCAACGAGCCGCTGACCATCCGCTCGCTCTTCTCCGGGCTGGAGTTCGTCTTCCGCGCGCCGCTGATTCTCTCGGCGATCAGCTTGGACATGTTCGCCGTGCTGCTGGGCGGCGCCGTGTATCTGCTGCCGATTTTCGCCGAGCACATTCTGCACGTGGGGCCGTGGGGCTTTGGCATTCTGCGTGCCGCCCCGGCGGTGGGCGCCGGCCTCATGGCCATCATCCAGGCGCACCTGCCGCCTTACCAGCGCGCCGGCCGCGCCCTGCTCTGGGCCGTCGCCGGCTTCGGCGTCGTCACCCTGGTCTTTGGCGTCTCCCAGTGGTTCCTCCTCTCCGTGATCATGCTCTTCCTTTCGGGCGCCTTGGACAGCGTCAGCGTCGTCATTCGCCACACGCTGGTGCAACTGCGCACGCCCGATCACATGCGCGGCCGAGTGTCGGCGGTCAACAACGTATTCATCAGCGCCTCCAACGATCTGGGCGGCCTGGAAAGCGGCCTGACCGCCTGGCTGCTGGGACCCGTCGGCGCGGTCGTCCTGGGCGGCTTTGGCACCCTGGTGGTCGTCGCCGTCATCGCCGCCAGGTTCCCCGCGCTGCGCCGCCTCGGACCGCTGGCGGAGGTGCAGCCGGTCGATGAGGACCAGATCATCGCACCGGTGACGAGGTGAGGGGTGACGGGGTGGAGAGTGGAGAGTGGAAAGTGGAGAGTACGGAGTCGAGCCGCTTGCGGCTTAGCATCTTGTCAACTTGTCACTATCCCCCGCTCCCCCGCCCTCTTTCATCACACACCGCCCCGTCCCGGCGCACACTTCGCACTCGGGCGCGTCGCCGCAGGCGTGTTGGAGGCAGAAGTCCAGCCGCGCCTCGATCACCTGGTTGATCATCGGGTGCAGACCCAGCGGGGCGGTGACCAAGTGGCTCACGCCCGGGTGCCCGGCGGCGGCGTCGGCGGTCAGACGCGGAATGTCGTGGTACCAGTGCTTGCCCGGCAGCAGAAAATAGGGCATCACCACCACGCTCATCGCCCCCCGCGCCACGCAGCGGCCAAAGGCCGTGGCGATCGTCGGCTCGGCCAGCTCCATGTGCGCCGGCTCGACGATGCGATAGTGCGATTGCAGCGCAAAATGCGCCACGATCGCCTCGAGCATCACATTGCTCTCGGCCCGGCTCGAACCGTGATCCACAATGACCACGCCGATGGTCGAAAAGTCGCTCATGTGCATCATGATAGTCGCTTCGGTTGGAAAAGAGGGATTCACCGCGAAGGCCGCGGAGGAAGGCCATATGTGAACCACCAAGACACCAAGGACACCAAGAAGAGATGGATGAACACGAAGACACGAAGACACGAAGAAGAGGGACCGATCAAGAATCAGAATGCTTCAACAGCGTTTCTCTAAATCATAAGTTAGAAATCAGAAGTTCTTCTTCGTGCCTTCGTGTATTCGTGTTCATTCATCCGCATCCACCTCTTCCTGGTGTCCTTGGTGTCTTGGTGGTTCAATTTGTGCCCATGCGTTTGCGCCCTGCGCTCAGTGCCGCGCGTAGCAGCTCATCCACCTTTGCCTCGCCTTCGAGGAACTTCACCGCCAGCACCGGGCGGTACAGCGGCATCGCCGGCGGCGACTCGCTCACCAGCGGCTTCCACTTCACCCAGTCCTTCTCCGTCGTGATCAGCGCCGTGGCGCCTTGCCTGGCGGCGTGATCGATCATCTGCCGCACCAGCGCCGGCGTGTAACGCTGGTGGTCCTCCAGCTCGTAGAGGCCGGTGACATGCGGGAAGCAGGCGGCGAGCATGGCCTTGAACTGCGCGGGATTGCCGATGCCGCAGACCGCGGCGACGGTGGTATCGCGCAGGGATTCGAGGCGGTGCGTGCGTTCCTGGGCGTCGATCAGGCCGGTCCAGGTCTGCGCGGTGCGGGCCGTGAGCGGCGGGGCCTTGAGGCGCGCCAGCCGCGCCTGGATCGCCGCGATGACCTCGGGCTTGACCAGGTCGGTGCGGGTGAGGATCAGGGCCTCGGCGCGGCCCAGAGCGCGCGGCGGTTCGCGCAACAACCCGGCCGGGAGCATCTGACCCCCGCCGAAAGGGAACGTCGCGTCGATCAGCACCAGGTCCAGGTCGCGATGCACCTGGCGATGCTGAAAGCCGTCGTCGAGCAGGAAGACGCTCACGTCGCTGCGCCCGGCGAGCACCGCGCGGGCGCCGGCGACGCGGTTGGGATTGGGCATCACCGGCACCTCGTCGCCCAGGGCGTGCTGGAGAAGCGCCGCTTCGTCGCTGATGGCGCCGTGTGTCACCGGGGCGTCGGCGGCGCGGTAGCCGCGCAGCAAAATGGCAGGCTTTTCGCCCAGGGCGATGAGCCGGCGGGCCAGCTCCAGGGTCATAGGCGTCTTGCCCGTGCCGCCGGTGGTGATGTTGCCGATGCTGATCGTCGGGCGGGGCAGTTGTCGTGGCCGGCGAAGCTTGAGGTCAAAGAGGGTGTTGCGCGCGGCGACCGCCAGGCTGTAGAACGGCTGGACGGCGTGCAGCCCCACGCGGGTGAGCTGCGCCGAGGGGCTCTGATCCTTGCCGTGGATGATGTCCAGGAGTTTGCGGCGGTCCATGGGGGAAAGCGAAAAGGGTTAAGTGAAAAACAGGCGTGGGCCATCGTACCCCCGATTGCGGCTATGATGTGGGCATGGGAAGCCCACGGTTGACGCCGTGGGCTTTGTCGCAGAATTGAACCTCGTAAGGAGTCGGCATATGAAGTTGCTCGTTCCCGCGTTGCTGCTGGTTACGGTGTTGATCGGCGCGCTTGTCTGGGCCCAGAATGGTGCGCCGGCGAATCCGGCGCCGACGCCGCAAGACCCGGCCCCCGCGGCCGCGGATGATCATGCCGGTCACGATCACGCCCCAGGCGTCGCGCACCCCGTCGAGTCACCCGAAATGGCCGCCGCCAAAGCCGCCGTCGCCGACCTGACCACGCCCGAGCAGAAGATCAGCTACGCCATCGGCATGGACGTGGCGCAGTCGATGAAGGGCCAGTTCGTGGCCGTGGAGCCCGAGGTCGTGGCCCGCGGCGTGCGCGACGGCCTGGCGGGCAAGGAAATGCCCTACTCGCAGCAGGAAATGCAGGCGATCATGATGGAACTCCAGAAGCAGGCCATGGCCAAGCACGCGGCGATCGGCGAGCAGAACAAGGCCGCCGGCGAAGCATTCCTGGCCAAGAACAAGACCGAAGAAGGCGTGGTCACCACCAAGAGCGGCCTCCAGTACAAGGTCGTCACCGAAGGCAAGGGCGAGAACCCCAAGCCCGAAAACAGCGTGACCGTCCACTACGAAGGCAAGCTGCTCGACGGCACGGTGTTCGACAGCTCGATGCAGCGCGGCAAGCCCGAGACCTTCGGCGTCGGCGACGTCATCGAGGGCTGGCAGGAAGCCCTCCAACTGATGAAGCCCGGCGCCAGGTACAAGCTGTGGATCCCCAGCGAACTGGCTTACAAGGAACGCGGCGGCGGCGCCAAGATCGGCGCCCACGCGGTGCTGGTGTTCGAGGTGGAGTTGATCAAGATCAACCCGTAAGAATTGCTGAATGCTGATTTGGGAAGGGCGGCTAAGCCGCAAGCGGCTTTGGACGCCCGCACCGATGGTGCTTGGGCTAACGGCGTTCCCATTTCCAGAGTCAGAAGATCAGCGACTAGAGATTCCCTCTACTCCATCGCCGCCGCCAGGGGGCGGACGATGGCCAGGGACTGGTTGATCGGGTCCGACAGGTCCAGCAGGTCGCCCTTGGGCCGGCCTTCGGCGTCGAGCGGCTGCACGCGCGGCCGGCCGACCTGCTTGGCGTTGGCGGCGATCACGTGTGCGTTGCACCCGTCTGAAAGCCGCAGATACGATCCCACGGGGAACAGCCCCGCCGCCTGCACCAACGCGCGCACCGCCGGCTTCCAGTAGGTCATCGCCCCGGCGGAACGCACCATCTCCTCCATGGCGATGTAGGGCAGCTTGGTGCGGCGGTAACTGCGCGGCTCGGTGGTGGCGGCAAAGGCGTCGGCGGTCGCCAGCACCCGCGCGTAATCGCAGATGGTGTCCCGGCGAACACCCTTGGGATAGCCCGAGCCGTTCTCACGCTCCTGGTGCTGAATGGCCGCCAGCTTCACCATCGGCGCCACGCCGTTGACCATCTGGAGCATCGCCAGGGTGAAGTAGGGGTGGCGGTTGACGCGGCTGCGATCGATATCGGTCAGTTCGCAGGCGCCGGTGCGAATGCGTTCGGGCACCAGCAACATGCCCAGGTCGCACAACAGCGCCGCCAGGCCCAGCGGGCGCAGATCGCCCGGCGGCCAGTTGAGCTGCGCGGCGATGGCCATGGCCAGCACGGCGGTGGTGTAGGCGTGATCGGGCAGGTAGTCCTCGCGGCGCGGGCAGAGCAGCGCCAACTGCGTGAAGCGGTGCGGATGGGCCGCCAGGCGCTCGGTCAGATCATCGAGGATCAGGTCGAGGCTGGAGGCTTCGACGGTGACGCCGGCCTCGATGCGGGCGTAGTAGCTGCGCAGGGCTTCGACGGCCTGGGTGCGTACGTAGCGCAGGCCCTCGGCGTCGGGCCAGTCGTCGGCGGTGGTGGGCGGCCGGGCGCTGTTGGCCGCCGCCGCCGCGGGCTTGACGCGCCGATCCAGCCCCTGCAAATCGGCCTCGAGCTCCTCCACCAGGGCGTCGGCCATGAGGATGCGCTCGCGGCGGCGATCGGTGGGATCATCCTTGGCGACAAAGGCGTTGCCGCCGGCACGCAAGGCGTCGATGTGATGCTGTTCCAGTTCCTCGTCGCCGTCAACCACGACCTGGCCATGGCGGGTGAGCACGCGACGACCCAGGCGCTGGCCGACGCTCAGACGCGAATCGTCCAGGCGCGACATCATGCCCGACTCGACCAGTTCGTCCACCCCGGTGGCCAGGATCACTTCGGTCTCGCCATAGCGGTGCAGGGCGGCGATCTGCCGGCCCGTGATGGCAATGCCCGAATTGAGCAGCTTCTGACCGGATAGGGAAAAGATCGCGCGGTCGAGGACCGCGCCCGCCTCCAGCGTGTTAATGCGTATCCGTTCCATCCGTGAGCCGAACCCCGTGATGACCTGCTTCCGCCCGCAAACGGGCGCTTCTTACCGGACGCTGGACGGTCAGCCCCGAGTCCGTACGCCGACCCCAAGGCTTAACTGCCATTGGTGCCATCGGCGATATCCCCATTTCACTTGCGTTACAATCGCCTGCGGCTTTGTTGTCGAAGGAGCGATCATGGCTATAGCGCCGTTGATGCTGGGTGTGAGCGGGTTACGCGGTTTGATCGGGCAGTCGCTGACGCCGGTGGTGGCGGCCCGGTATGGCGCGGCCGTGGGGCAGTGGTTCATGGACCAGCGGGGGCGATTCGACGATGGCGACGCGGCGCACGTGGTGGTGGGTCGCGACAGCCGGCCGTCGGGCGCCATGATCGAGTCGGCCGCCGTCGCCGGCTTGCTGGGCGCCGGCTGCCGGGTGACAACGCTGGGCATCGCGACGACGCCGGGCGTCGCCGTCATGGTCGATCACTTGAACGCCTCGGGCGGGGTGGTGATTACCGCCAGTCACAATCCGATCATGTGGAACGGGATCAAGACGCTGCGTCGCGACGGGGCGGCCCCGCCGCCGCAAGAGGCACAGCAGATTGTCGCCGGTTTCCAGGCCGATAGCGCGAAATGGGCGCCGGTCGAGAAACTGGCGGGACTGGAAAATGACCCGGGCGCGGCGCGGGTGCACGTCGATCGCGTGTTGCGTCATGTCGATGCGGACGTGGTGCGCCATCGCAAGCTTAAGGTGGTGCTCGACAGCGTCCACGGCGCCGGCGGGCCGTCGGGCGCGCTTTTGCTGCGCGAGCTGGGCGTCGAGGTGGTGCATCTGTATGGTGAGCCGACCGGCCGGTTCCCGCACACCCCCGAGCCGACCAAGGCGAACCTGACCGAACTGGCCGATGCCGTGCGCGATCATCACGCCGATGCGGGCTTTGCCCAGGACCCCGATGCCGACCGCCTGGCGATCGTGGATGAAAAGGGCACCTACATCGGCGAGGAATACACGCTGGCGTTGTGCTCTCTGCATGTGTTGTCCAGTCAGGACCCGCCGGTGAAGGGGGGCGTGCTGGCGACCAACCTTTCGACCAGCCGCATGATCGACGATGTCGCGGCGAAGTTTGCCTGCCGGGTGATTCGCACGCCGGTGGGCGAGGCCAACGTCGCCGCCGCCATGCGCGAGCACAACGCCATCGCCGGCGGCGAGGGCAATGGCGGCATCATCTGGCCCAAGGTGGTGCATGTGCGTGACAGCCTATCGGGCATCGCGCTGGTCGTGGAGATGCTGGCGCAGCGCGGCGTGCCGTTGTCGGCGATCGTCGAGGCCTCGCCGCGCTATGCCATGGTCAAGGACAAGGTGGACTTGAAGCCGGGGATGAAGGAGCGCCTGGCGCCGGAGTTGTGCCAGGCGTTTGCCCAGCAGACCCTGGACTTGCAGGATGGTGTGCGCATCGACTGGCCCGACCGCTGGGTGCACGTGCGCACCAGCAATACCGAGCCGATCATGCGCCTCATCGCCGAAGCAGGCGACGAAGGGGCGGCACGTGAGTTGATCGCGCAGGTGCGCAAGGCGCTGAAGCTCTAGCGTTTGGCGGGAGTGGCGCGGCCGCCCTCATGCGAGAATGACGAATGACGAAATTCGAATTTCGTCATTATTTCAGCGCAGCTCCGACGCCTCCGGCGAAATCAACGCCTGGCCCTCCAGGCGATCCTCCCCCACCGGAATGAAGGTGACCACCAGGCGCAGCGCCTGATCGCCGCTGGGTGCCTCATCCAGCTTCAGGCGAAAGTAATACGTGCGCGTGATCGGGTCCCAGTGCTCACGGTTCTGCTCCAGCGTGAGCATCTGCTCTTCCCACAGGTAGAGGCGCGGACCCATCGTCGGGTCGTTGAGCCGGCCGTCGGAGAGCAGCTCGAAGCGGAAGTTGCCCACGGCCTTGGTCGAGTCGCCCGCCTGGTCGAAAATCTCGATGCGCGCTTCGAGCACCGCGGTGCCGACCTCCTGCGCCACGCGAGTGGTGGGAAAGACGCGCACGGCCTGGGGCTTGATCTGCCAGACGCGCGGCTCGGGGTCGTCCTTGACCATGGACGCCAGGCCCTTCCACCAGGACGAACAGCCCGGCAGCAGGAACAAGATCGTGATCCCCCAAACCAGATGGACGGCGTGTCGCTTCATGACTGGAAGATAGATCGCGGCGCCGCGGCGGGCAAGCGGCGGAAAGAAGTGGAGGGTGGAGAGTGAAGATTGTCAAGCGGAATCGTGTGCTGCCGCGTGGTTTCCTCACTCTGCACTCTGCATTCTGCACTTTCCACCCTCCATTTGTCACAGCACCGCCAGGGCTCGGGCGATCCATTTCTCCGCCAGGTCCAGCACGCGGGCGACGGCGGCGAGTTGGACTTCGTCGAGTTCGGCCTGGGCCATGGCGCGGGCGAAGGCCGGGTCGTCACGCAGACGGGCGACGGTGGATTCGACCAGCACCGTGCGGTCGATAGCTTTGGCCAGTTGCGGATGGGCCGCGGCGAAGGCATCCCAGCGCTGGTTAATGCGCGTGGCGACCAGGTCGTGGAGGGGAGTAGTGGTGGGCATGGGAGGCTCCTTGTGTCGAATTTTGGATTTCGGATTTCGGATTTCGGATTTCGGATTTTTGTAGCCGCGGCGTCCTCGCCGCGCGTCTTGATTGGGGCGCGTTCAGGGCAGCCGCAAACGATTCATCGCGCCGGTGACCAGCTCGTCCTGTCGCTCGAGCAGTTGCATCGCCCGCTGCTGCGCTTGGCGGGCGGCGGCGAGATTGTCCGCACGTTGGCGGCGTTGAGCCTGGAGATCGAACTCGTGACGGAGCACGATCTCACGGGCGGCGACGTAGGCGTCGGTGGCGTCGAGCACCCATTGCGGCGAGAGGTCGGCCGTCTGCTTCAGGTCGGCTTCATAGGCGTCGGCGAGCATGGCGCGCGATTGCTGCATGGCGGCTGCGTCCCGCGCGGCGTCGGCGTCGAGATGGGCGGCCTCGTCCGCCAACGCCTGGTCCACGACGCGCAAGAGCGGGGCAATGCTCGGCGGCGTGGTGCAACCTGGCACCAGCAACGCCAGCAGCACGATCAACCGCAGGGGAGCCTTCGGCGCCGAATCCCCGGCAAACCCCGCGCCCCGGAGACGGGCATGCCGGGGCTTGGCGTCCACAATCCGGTCACGCGGCGATTTGGTCGATTTCATCCTGCATCCTTTCCAGTAAGCGGGTGAGTTGGGTCTGGGTGCGATCGAACCGCTCGATCGCGGCGGTGTTTTTCTGCACCAGGGCGACGAGCACTGCCAGGTGCTCGCGGTCGCTGGTGAGGCGTTCGTGGGCTTCGCTGAGCTGTCGTTCGCGGCGGCGCGAGTAGAGGCGTTCCCAGACCCACAGGGCGCCCATGAGGCCCGCGACGCCGAATTGGGTGAGTTGGTCGAAGTGGTCGAACATGGCGTGATTCCTTGTTTAGCGCGGGGCGTCAGCCCCAATGGCAAGACGCGACAAAGTCGCGGCGCTTCGTAATGGGCGCATGAAGCGAATCACACACGTACTAGATTCGCCAGCGCGAAGCGGCGCGTGGTGTCGGCGCGGCCGTCGTTGTCGGTGTCGATGCGGATGCTGGCGCGGTGCAGGGCGGCGTAGAACTGGTCGCGGGCCCAGGTCGCCTTGCGCCACAGCGGCTCGTTGTCGCCCGCCAGGCTGGCGGCGGCAGCGTAGAGACGTTCGAGCGTGCCCAACGCTTCCAGACGCGCCATGGCCGAGAGCGACACCACCGCGTCTTCGGTCAGCACGCCATTGGGGATGTCCTCTTCGTCAGCCTCCGGGGCGTCAGGGTCGATGCCCAGCAGGTGCAGCAGCATGTCGTGAATCAGCGCCGCCTGAGGCGCGAAGGTGCGGGCGATGACTTCGAGGCCGCTGCCGGCGCTTGCGGGAGCGGGGATGGCCGGGTCCGACAGGGCGTTGCGCAGCAGCGAGACGGTAAGCGTGTGGGCATCCTGCCGGCTCATCACCTCGTGCGGTACGGCGGCGATGAGGACCACGTCGCCGGGGTCGATTCGTGCCGCGGCGAAGTCCGCCGTCGCGCTGGTAAGCGTCGTCCCGCCCAGCACGCCATCAGTCACACTCAAGCGTTGCTGCGCGAGGAACGAGACATCGGCGAAGAGGTTGGGTTCGAGGGCCAGAAGGTCGCGGTCGGTTGAGAAGTTCATGATGGCTGCTCCAAATCAGAGATTAGAAATCAGACATTCTGGGAAACGGCCCGCCGGCGGGTGGACCGGCGGACCGTGGCGGAGAGAGAAATGACGGGGATGCTAAGCCGCCAGCGGCTGGCTTACACCGCGGCCAGGCCGCGGATCACGCCGTGGGCGTTTTCGTTGCGCAGCTCCAGGGTGTATTCGCCGATGAGTTGCCCGGTGCTGCGATCGCCGCCGTCGCTCTGCGGCTTGTAGTGGAAGCTGCGCCCGGCCAGAGGCAGCACGCTTGCGCGCGAGCTGTCCAGGAGCAGCACGGCATCGGCGGGGACCCAGCGGGAGAGCACGACCCGGCAGACGCCGAAGTCCGACTCGTACACGCCGACCAGATCGCGATAGCGCGTGTCGGTCGCGCCGTAGCGCCGTCCGCTGGTGATGAAGCTGTTGATCCGCCGCTTCTGGTAGCCGTTGACTACCAGGGTGTCGACCGAGCCGGAGGACTGCTCCCAGATGGCGCGGAGGGCGGCGTTGATTTGCGTTTCGCTGAGCTGGTCGCTCTCGTCGCCGTCGCCGCCGGGGAAGCCGCCGGCATCGCTGACGAAGACGTTGGTGGCGAGGAAGGGCACGATGCCCTTCATGGATCGGCGGACGGTGGCCGAGCCCTGCGGGTTGGCGGCGGGCGCCACGCCGTTGATCACGCAGTTCTCCAGGTCGCGCAGCAGTTCGCGCAGGCGTTCGGCCTTCTGGTACTCGACCTCGTCGCGCACGCCCAACTTGTGCACGGCGACCTGGGTGCCGCTGACCTCGACGCCGGCGGTGAAGATCTGCGTGTAGTTGGCCAGGCGCGAGCGGTTGGTGGCGCGCGGGGCGGGGCGGTCGTCGCCTTCGAGGGCGGCGTTGCCCAGGATGCGCAGGGCCGCGCCGGTGACGATCGCCTGGGCGGTCGTGCCGCCGTAGCCGCGGGTGACGGTCAGCGTGTCGGTGCTCACGGCGGTGACGAGCATGACTTCGCCGGCGCCGGCGAGCTGGATTTGGTCACCGACACGAAAGCGGTCGCCATGCGCCACGTCGAAATTGGTTTCCGTGGCGGGATTGCTGATCGCTGCGTCGTCGATGGCGTCGATGTTGGGCAGCAGGGCGTCTTCGAGCCATTCGTGGACGGTGCTCTGGGCGGCGCGTTGCGGATCGCCCAGGTGATCCAGCAGCGGAGTCTCGAAGGGGCTCACGAGGCTGACGATGTCGGCGACGTCCTCGGCCAGTTCGGGGAGGGTCGTGCCGGCGGAGTAGGAGGCTTTTCCGGTGAAGGGCATGGTGGGATCCTTTCTGAAGGTGGAGGGTGGAGAGTGGAAAGTGAAGACGACGAGCGGTTGGTGTTTTCGTTTAGCGGGTGCCGCGCAGCGGCCCTTGGGAGGCTAAACGGCAAGCCTGGTCAGGCGCGTTGGCGTTGACGGAGGCGCAGGTAGTGCAGGAGGTCGCGGCGAGTGCCGGTGGCGGCCTGGGCGTGGGCGGTTTGGAGTGGGTTGGCCGCGTCACGGCGCCCCCGGATATTGGCGGGCATGGCGGCGGCGGCGCCGGAATTTGCCAAGGAGGTTCCCGAGGATTGGCGGAAGAGCCAGGGCTTGACGCGACGCAGGTCGTCGATGGCGAGCTTCACGTCGGGCTGCTCCATGGTGGAGAGCGCCGCTTCGGTCAGCAGCCGGCCGGCGTCCAGGTCGATCGCGTCGGCCTCGGCCAGCAGTTGGTCGATGCGCTGGCGACGCTCGAGGCGCGTGATGGTGGCGTTGGCGTCGTCGAGCTGGCGGCGCATGGCGTCGAATTGGGACTGGAGATCGGCACCCCCGGAAGCGGGTGGCGGATGAGTTGGATCGAGAGTGGGACCGGGGGTTGTGGGGTCGTCAGGCATGGTGGGGCTCCTTTGTGGGGGTCAGTTGCGCCAAACCGCAAGCGGGTACGGGGGCTTGGGATGGTTCATGCGGTGCAGGTGCTATGGGGGGCGTAGCCCAGTTCGCTCAGGACTTGCTCGCGTGGGACACCCAGGTCAATTTTGAGGCGTGCCTCTTCGAGGCGTTGCTGGGTGTTCTCGGGGAGTGGGCTGGGCCAGTCGAGGCGCACCTGGCGATCCTGCGGGCGGGTGGGCAGGACGCCCATCACGTCGGCGGCGTGGAGAATCAGTTCGCACAGGCGGGCGATGCCGGCGCCGTAGCTGATGCGGCGTCGCTCGGTCTTGGCCAGGAGGCCCATGAGGACGACGCGCAGGGCGTTTTCGCTGGTGAGGTTGCCGATCTTGTCGCGCAAGAGTCCGGCGGCGATGGGCGTGACGCCGGAGGTCTTGTCCAGGGCGTCGCGCAGTTGCTCGATGTGGGCGTCTTCGGAGGGGCACGATGCGTCGCCGCCGAACTCTTCGATCGTCGCTTGGAGGTTGTCGGTCTGCCACATCTGCCCCGGGCCGACGGGACGCTGGTTGAAGTTCTCGATGCCCTTGCCCAGGTACATTTTGAAAGACTGGAACGTCACGCGATTGGCGCGATCGGACAGGCGGATGTTGAGTTCATCCTGAAGAGGGATCAGCGGCTCGACATCGGACAGGCCCTCGTAGAAGAAGGGCAGCGGCAGGTTCTGGATGTGCACGACGGGCAAACGACCCAGGCGATTGGGCAGGCGCTCGACGAGGCGGCGATCCTCGAAGCGCACGACGGCGGAAGGCGACCAGACCTCGACGCACTCGATGGTGCGCCGCCGGGGCGTGGCGATGGAGCGCGCGATAGTGTGGGGCACGGCCTGCGCCAGGCGGCTGTCGTGCTGGACTTCGTTGAGCTGCTGGTAATAGTGCAGCACGTAGGCGTCGAGCTTGCGGTAGTCGGCGGGTTCGAGGACGGGGATGGCGCGTGGGGCCTCGATGGTTTCGAGGATGAAGAGGGGGGCGAGCTCGGCGGGGTTGAAGGATGTCGAATTCGTGGCGTGGGGTCCCCCCCCCGGGCGGGGGGGGGCTTTCGCTTGCGCATCAACGCGCAGCAGGACATCGGCGTAGCCGTAGATCGAGCCCAGCAGCGCCAGATCCTGGAAGAAGGCGATGCCGCCGTGGGCGGTGAAGATGGCCGCCAGCAGTTGCTCGATGTGTCGGGGCAGATCGGGGCGGGCGGGGTCGATGGCGAGGCTGGTGAGGGCAAAGGGCTGGCCGAGCATGAAGTCGACCATGGTGTGCATGCGCCAGGCGATGTCGTTTTCGATGACGATGTCGCGTTGGGTGCCGGTGAAGGCGGCGGCGGGCGCGGGCTGGGTGAAGCGCGGCGGCAGGCCACGCTCCTGCGACAGGCGATAGGGTCGGCCGGCGTCGAAGCGCTCGCCGGCACAGCTTCCGGGGACTTCACCAGGGGCCTCCAGATCGTTGCGGTAGTAGTCCCATAGGCGCTGGAGGCGGGGCAGGATCGCGTTCTGATGCTCGGCGATGAGCAGATCGAGCAGATCGGCGTCCAGGCCGGTGTCGGATAGAGATGGGTTGGAGAAAGTGGTCATGGCGATTTCCCGATGGCCGGCGGCGGCTGAGTTTTCCAAGTGCCGATTTTTCACACGCAGTTGTGTACGGGTGTCGCTTCACCCTTAAGGCACATGACCACGTTTGTGCGCGCAAAACGCTCATAATTCCTCTTGAAAAGCTCATAAGTGCTTATAAAATAAAGGCGGAAAAATTTCATAACACTTACAATTTTGCTGACTCAAGATGTAAATCTGTGCGCGCCTTGGACGGTTTTGTTAGGGTATATTTCTGTGCGCACCTCACCGGAAGTTCACGCATCACATGGGTTTGCGACTTGAAATCCGGCGAGATGATGATTAAATAGTCACATCATGGACAGAGCTGAACAAGAATTAGACATCCTTGAGCAGATAAGCCAAATTCTTGGCGACGGCCTTGAATTGAGCCAGGTGTTTCAACGCGCCATGGCCCTGCTGGGCGAACGGCTACGGTTCCAGCGCGCGGCACTGGTGCTCTGGGATGAGGCGATCGACCAGGCGCGCATCATCGCGGCGGTGGGCATGAGCCGGGAGGAAATGCAGCGCGGCCGCTACGCCCTGGGCGAGGGTGTCACCGGGCGGGTGATGAAGACGGGCAAGCCTGAGATCCTGGTGGACGTGAGCAAGTCGCCGGATTTTCTCAATCGCACGGGTAGCCGGGTGCTGAGCAAGGCGTCTGTGGGCAGCGGCGGCGAGGTGGGGGCGGGAAGCACGGCGGTGGCCGACGCCCCGGAAGTCACCTCGTTCATCTGCGTGCCGATCAAGGATGCCGAGCGGATCGTCGGCGCCATCAGCGTGGACCGGCCGTTCGCACCCGACGCGGCGCTGGCCGCCGACGCACGGCTGCTGACGATCATCGCCGGCTCTTTCAGCCAGGCCATTCGCGTGCATCACCTGGTGCAGCGCGAAAAGGACGAGCTGCTGGCGGAAAACCAGGCCCTGCGCGCCAACCTGCACAGCAAGTACCGCTTCGACAACATCATTGGCACTTCGCCGGCGATGCTGGATGTGCTGGCGACCATCGCCCAGGTTGCGCCCTCGCGCGCCACCGCGCTGTTGCTGGGCGAGACGGGCGTGGGTAAGGAGCTGATCGCCAAGGCCATCCACTTCAACTCGCCGCGGCGGGAGAAGCCGCTGATCCGCATCAACTGTGGAGCGCTGTCGCCGCAACTGCTGGAGTCGGAATTATTCGGCCACGTCAAGGGCGCGTTCACCGGCGCGCTGCGCGACAAGATCGGCCGGTTCGAGGCCGCCGACGGGGGCACGCTCTTCCTCGACGAGATCGGCACGCTGACCATGGAGCTACAGGTCAAGCTCTTGCGTGTCTTGCAGGAGCGCGAGTTTGAACGCGTGGGCGATCACCGCACGGTCAAGGTGGACGTGCGCGTCATTGCCGCGACCAATCTCGACCTCGACGAGGAGGTGCGCAAGGGCGCCTTCCGCGAGGACCTGTATTACCGGCTCAACGTGGTGACGATCAACATTCCGCCGCTGCGAGCCCGGCGCGAGGACATTCCGCGCCTCGTCGACCACTTCCTGGATCGCTACAACCGCGAGAATCAGCGCGATCTGAAGAAAATCAGCCGGGACGTGCTCAACACGATGCTGCGTTACCCCTGGCCGGGCAACGTGCGCGAGTTGGAGAACGCCATGGAGCGGGCGGTAGTGCTCTCGACCGGCGACGAATTCACCGACGACCTGCTGCCGCTACAGATCCGCATGTTCGCCCAGCAGGTTCGCGGCAGCGAGACGGGGGAATCGATCGAGGCACTGGCGAACAAGCTGGCGCAGCACGCGATTGCCGAGTACGAGGCCCAGCCGGGGCAGATCTATAGCCTGATCGTGGGCGAGTTGGAGCGCCAACTCATCATCGAGGCGCTGCAGCGCAACGACAGCGTCAAGACGCGCACCGCGGATTTTCTGGGCATCAACCGCAACACGCTCAACAAGAAGGTCAAGGACCTCGACATCGCGACGCGGGATTGACCTCAGTAAGTGGAGGGTGGAGGGTGGAAAGTCAAACACTCTCCACTCTCCACTTTTCACTTCTCCCCGCAGCGCGCCTCCATCCACCGCACCAGCAACCTTACGCCGTACCCCGTCGGTCCCGAGGGGTACAGCGGCGTGTCCTTCTTCACGTCGGCCATGCCCGCGATGTCCAGGTGCGCCCACCCGCCGGCGGGCGGATGATCCATCGCATCGCCCTTGCCGTCGGCGGAAACAAAATGCGACAGGAACGCGGCGCCCTGAATCGGGTGCGCCTCGCGGCCGGCGGAGTTGACGAGGTCGCCGTGCGTACCCTTGAGCAGCTCGCGATGCTCCTCCCACAGGGGCAGGTGCCCGACGCGCTCGCCGGTGAAATCGGCGGCGTCGAACAGGGACGAACGCAGCTTGCGCTCGGTGGTAAACAACCCGGCGCAGAGCGTGCCGAAGGTGACGACCACCCCGCCGGTGAGCGTGGCCAGATCGATCACCGCGTCGGGCCGATAGGTCTTGCAGCCATACGCCAGAGCATCGGCGAGGATGAGGCGGCCCTCGGCGTCGGTGTTGGTCACCTCGACGGTCACGCCGTTGTAGAGCGTGAGAATGTCGCCGGGACGATAGGCGGCGTCGCTGACGAGATTTTCGGCGACGGGGATGAGGCCCACCACGTGCAGGGGCAGCTTGAGGTGCGCCAGGGCGTGCATGGCGCCGATCACCGCCATGCCGCCGGACTTGTCGTACTTCATTTTGTCCATGTTCTCGGCGGGCTTGATCGAATAGCCGCCGGTGTCGAAGGTGACGGCCTTGCCGACGAGGAGGACGGGTCCATTTCGGATTTCGGATTTAGCGGCAGGAGCCGCTGTTGAAGCCGTCGGATTTCGGATTTTGCCGATCAAAGCCCGGCCATGCGAGTCCGCGAGCTTGGCCGGGATGGCTTTGGGTTTCCATTCGAGCGCGATGAGGGCGGGCGGTGATGAACCCGCGGCGCCGACGGCGAGCAGCCCGTTCATGCCCAGTTGTGCCGCCTTTTTCGCGTCGATGACGCGGCATGACAGGCCGACCTGTTTGGCCAGCTTCTTGCATTGGGCGACGATGTAGGCCGGGTCGGCGATGTTGGGCGGCGTGGCCTGGAGACCGCGGCAGAGGTTGACCGATTCGCCGATGTCCAGGCCGCGCTGCGCCGGCTCGCGATAGCGCGGGTCCAGTTCGACCGTGAGGCTCGACGGTTTGTCGGGCTTGCGGCCCGTGGCCTTCTTTGCGGCGGTGCCCTTGAACTGGTCGCACTGGAAGTTGCCGATCGACAGGCCGTCGCCCATGGCGCGGCCAAGCAATGCCTGGGCGTAGCCGGGGCGCGACTTGGCGGCCACGAGGTCGGACTCGGCGATGTCGTCGATCATCAGCCGCAGGCTGGTGACCTGGGCACCGTGCAAAGATCGCGCCAGCTTGGCGGCGGCGACGCGCAGGGTTTCACCGGTGAAGCGCCGCCGCTCGCCCAGGCCCAGCACGTACAACCGCTCGGCGGGACCGGCGGCCGGATACAGGCACAGCACCTCGCCGCGCTCGCCGGCAAACTCGTGCCGCTTGAGCAGCGCCGACAGCGCGCCGCCGGTATCGCGATCGATCTGGCGATAGCCCTGGGGCAACTGGGAAGGTGAAGCAAAGAGGGTGACGGCGACGGCATCAGGCCGGGCGACGCGGGAGGCGGCGATAGTGATACGTTGATACATGGGCAGAAGTGTAACGTTTAGCGGGAGCGGCGCAGCCGCCCTGATGACTCGGGATAACCTGAGCAGAAATCAGGTCTAGCGTCCGCCCGCCGCCACAAACTCGCCCGGATACATCAGCATGATCGCGATGGCCACGACGTAGCATGCCAGGCCCAGCATGAGCAGGACGATGCCGGCGCGATACCAGTTGGTCTTGCGGTCGCGGTACGCCAGGGCGCTGTGCAGCCAGGCGTCGAGTGAATCGCCGGGCTGTTGCGTGAGCCAGTGCAGGTGCAGCACACCCAGGACGACGACCAGGGCCGCGACCAGCGTCAGCCCGACGCCGGCGATGATCATCCCTTGCCCCAGGGCATTGGTGCCGGCGATGAGCCGCCCGGAAAAGCCGGTCGTCGTGATCACCACGCCGCACAGCGCCAGCAATACCTGCGCGCGATTGTGCAGAATGAGGAACTGGCTGTTGATCAGGTCGTAAAGTCGGCTCGTCGGCTCGTTGCCGTAGAGGCGCACGAGGCGGTCGATTTCTTCCTGGCGGGAAAGGCGATGCATGGGGACAGTGTATCCGTAACGCCGGGGGACCTGCCGCGGGTCACCCGGCTTTAGTACACTTGCGCCATGAGCAAAAATCGCGCTGCCCTGGGCACTCCCAAACACAAGAAGAAGAGCAAGACCCGCCCGCATCTGCTGGACCTCTACCGCCTGGCGGTGCAGGGACCGGAGGCGGAGGTGGACTTCTTCCGCAAGGCGTATCGCCATTACGCAAGGGAGGACGGCGTCAAGGACCCCCGGCCCACACGACTCAAGGAAGACTTCTGCGGCACCACCGCCATCGCCACCACCTGGGTCAAGATGCACGATGACCACCGCGCCATCGCCCTGGACCTAGACTACAAAACCATCAAGTGGGCGCAGAAGCGCATCGACCACGAGCTGGGCAAGCGCGCCCGCGACCTGCACCTGATCATGGGCGACGTGATGGAACTGACCCGGCCTTATGTGCCGATGGTGGACGTCGCCGCCGCCACCAACTTCAGCACGTTCTTCTTCAAGACGCGCAAGCAGATGCGCCATTATTTTGAGATCAACCGCCAGTGCCTGGCCAAACACGGCCTCTTGATCATCGACGCCTACGGCGGGATGGGCGGGCAGGAAATCGGCGAGTGGCATACGGCCATCAAGCCCGAGCGGCCGGACAAGCTTGCCATCCGTAACTTCACCTACATCTGGGAGCAGAAGTCGTACAACCCGGTGACCGCCCAGACCGATTGCCGCATTCACTTCAAGTACGCGGGCAAGCGGATTCAGAACGCGTTCCGTTACGACTGGCGATTGTGGACCATGCGCGAGCTGATAGAGCTGATGCTGGAGGCGGGCTTCCGCAAGGCCGAAGCGTGGTGCGACGGCTGGGACGACAAGGCCGACGAAAGCGACGGGCGGTATCGGCCCATTAAGGACATGGACGACCGGCACGACTGGATCGCGTATATCGTCGGGGTGAAGTAAGGGGGGAATTTCGGATTTCGGATTTCGGATTTCGAGTTTCGAATTTCGGATTTTCTCAAGCCAAGCCCGGCCATGCGAGTCTGCGAGCTTGGCCGGGATTTTCCCCGCACCGATCCCCGGCAAGCCCCGCGGACGGGGCATGCCGGGGCCTGGCCAAATCAGAAATTTGAAATCAGACATTCCCTCGACGGTACCATCATGTCATGATCCCGATGGTGCTACTGGCGGTGGCGGAGCCGGAGGTTCTGCCGCACAGCGTACAGTTCCTACAGGACCTGGCGCTGGTGATGATCGTGGCCGGCGCGGTCACGGTCCTGTTTCACCGTCTCAAGCAACCGGTCGTCCTGGGTTACATCCTGGCGGGCGTGATCATCGGACCGTACACGCCCTACATTCCGCTACAGGTCGACGAGGCCTCGGTGGCCACCATGGCGGAACTGGGCATCATCTTCCTGATGCTCTCCCTGGGTCTGCATTTCTCGCTCAAAAAACTGGCCAAGGTGGGCGGGACCGCTTTCGTCGCCGCCACTCTGGAAATCGTGTTGATGATCTGGATCGGATTCGAGATCGGCCGGGTGTTTGGCTGGAGCAATTGGGACAGCCTGTTCCTGGGCGCCATCCTGTCGATCTCCTCGACCACCATCATCATCAAGGCCCTGTCGGATCTGAAACTGACCCACAAGCCTTTCGCCGAGCTGGTATTTGGCATCCTCATCGTCGAAGACATCCTGGCCATCGTCATCATCGCCCTGCTCTCCTCGCTGGCCACCACCGGCGCGCTGCACCTGGACACCATCGGCATCACCTTCGGCAAGCTGATCGTCTTTCTGGCCATGCTGCTGGTGCTGGGCCTGCTGCTGGTGCCCCGGCTGCTGGATTACGTGGACTGCTTTCACTCGCCCGAGATGATGCTGGTGACGGTGTTGGGCCTGACCTTCGGCGTGTCGTATCTGGCGGTGCACCTGAATTACAGCGTGGCGCTGGGCGCGTTTCTCATCGGCGCCATCATCGCCGAGTCGCGCCACCAGCATCGCATCGAAAGCCTGATCGGCCCGGTGCGCGATATGTTCAGCGCGGTGTTCTTTGTCGCCATCGGCATGCTGATCAATCCGACCCTGCTGCGCGATTACACGCTGCCCATCGCGGTGATCACCGTGGCGGTGGTGCTGGGCAAGGTCGCCACCTGCACCCTGGGCGCCTTTGTCGCCGGTAACCCGCCGCGCATCAGCCTGCGCGTGGGCATGAGCCTGGCACAGATCGGCGAGTTCTCCTTCATCATCGCCGCCCTGGGCCTGGCGCTGGGGAAAACCAGTGACTTCCTCTATCCCATCGTGGTGACGGTTTCGGTGCTCACCACACTGTTGACGCCTTACCTGATTCGCTCGGCCGACCGCGTGGCCGACGGCATCCCGCGCTGGCTGCCCCAGCGGCTGACGCAGCCGCTACAGCTCTACCACATCTGGATCTCCACGCGCCACCGCGACGAAAGCGTGCGCAGCCAGGTGCGCGGCCTGATGCGCAAGTGGGTCGCGCAGATGGGGCTGAACGTGGCGCTGATGACGGGGTTGTTCGCGGTGGCGGTTTACTTTGCCGGCAGTGATATGGACGCCGCCACGGGTCTGGCCCAGCCGCGCTTGCCGGCGGCGGTGCTCAGCATGATCCCCGCCAATCGCGCTGATGCGCTGTTATGGCTGGCGGCCATGCTGGTGGCGCTGCCCCTGCTCATCGCCACGCTGCGCAAGCTCCGCGCCGCCGCCATGCTCATGGCCGAAGTGAGTGTCAGCAAGACCCAGGCCCGCGAGCAGACCGGCACCATCCGCGCCATCGTCACCAATACCATCATGGCCACCGGCGCCACCGTGCTGGGCCTCTGGCTGCTGCTGCTGTCGTCCACGCTCCTGCCCACCGGCTGGGTGCTGGTGGCGTGCCTGGTGGTGCTGGCGCTGGTGACGATCCTGGCGTGGCGCTGGCTGGTGAAGATCTACGCGCGGGGCCAGATCGCCCTGCGCGAGACCCTGGCACGGGAAGCCGAGGAAGTGGACCAAACCCCGCCGCGGCAACTGCCTTCGCTCCTGGAACGCGCGGATCTGGAGACGGTGACGCTGGCGGCGGCTTCGCCGGCGGCAGGCCAACACATCCGCGAATTGAACCTGCGCTCCATCAGCGGCGCCAGCATCGTCGCTATCGAACGGCAGGGCCAGCAGATCATCAATCCCCCCGCCGACGAAATCCTGCTCGCCGGCGACCACGTGCTGCTTCTGGGTCTACCCGAGCAGATCGTCGCGGCACGCGGGGTGTTGATGACCGTGGGTACGGATCAGAAGAAGGAACAGGGATAAACACGGGCAAACACGGATGAAGAAAGGCAGGAGGGAACAGTGATGGACCTGATGGACAGAATCGGCATCTTTCGTTCAGCGGGTGCCGCGCAGCGGCCCTCCGTCGCTTGGCCAATCGTGTTCATTCGTGTACTTCATTTCGACAACATCTGGGCATAGATCGCCGCATAGCGGCCGTGCATGCGTTCTTCGGTGAACATGGCCAGGAGGCGCTGACGGCCGGTAGCGCCCATCTGCCGGCGCAGCTCGGTGTGCGACAGCAGGTTGACCAGGTGCGCCGCCAGTCCGTCGGCGTCGCCGCGCGGCGCCAGCAGGCCGGTCTGGCCATGCTCGACCACTTCGCCGTTGCCCCCCACCGCGGTGGCGACGATGGGCAGCGACGCCGCCATCGCCTCCAGCAGCGTCACCGAGATCCCTTCGCTCAGACTGCTGAGCAGGAATACATCGGCCGCCGCCAGCAGGTCGGCCACGTCGCTGCGCACGCCCAGGAAGCGCACGTTCACCCCGACGTGCAGTTGGTTCGCCAGGGCCTCGCACTCGTCGCGCTTCTCACCGTCACCCGCCAACAGCAGTAAGGGTGCATGCCGCGACCGCCCGGAAGCGCCGCCGGCGGGGGCGTGCTCCATCACCTTGGCAAAGGCACGGATCGCCGTCGCGTGATCCTTGACCGGATGAAAGCGGGCGACCTGGAGGATCACCGCCTGCTCGGGGGCGATGTGCAGATCATGCCGCATGCGTTGGCGGGTTGTATGAGCCTGGGAGGTATCGAACTTCCGAGGGTCGATGCCGTTGTGGACGACTTGGATGCGCTGGGCCGAAATGCCTTCGTTGTCGATGAGGCATTGCTTGACCCAATGGCCCACGGCGGTGACCCGATCGCCGCGGCGGAGCAGCACCTTGTTGGCCAGCACGCGCTTGGGCCGGCGATAGTCGGGGTAGTGCCGGCCATGCTCGGTGAACAGGATCGGCGGCCGGCCCCCGGGCAGCACCTGTGCCGGGGGCATGCGCGACATGGCGGCATAGAAGAACGGCGTGTACTGGTGCGCGTGCATCAGGTCCACCCCCAATTCGCGCGCCGCCCGCCGCAAGCGCCGCGACACGCTCATATCCACGCCCGGCCTGCGCCCAAGATCGCGCACGTCGAACCCTTCACCGCGCAGTTTTTCACCCAACGGTCCGACTTCATCCAGGCACAGGAACACGAAGCGATAGCGGTCGCGCAGGCGGCGCGAAAGATCGGCGGCCAGCACTTCGGCCCCCGCCAGGTAAAGCCGATGCAACACATGCGCAATAACCGGCAGCCGTTCGCCCATGCGGCGGATCGTACCTGAAAAAGGCATGCTCACTTCAGTGAGCATGCAGCCTTGGCGCGCAGAACCACGCGCGTGGGATGCAGTTCATCGTCGAGGCTGATGGGCATCCCCGCCACGCCGGTGATGCTGTCCACTACAAAATCGAAGTAGTCGCGTGGTGGCTCGCTCACATCCAACGATCCCAGATCGCGGTCGCCCACGACCAGCCGGGTCTGCCGGCCGCCGTGGGTCGATTCGACCATGCCTTGCGTGCCAAAGAGACGCAGCATTTCGTAGCCCCAGACGCCGGTGCCCTTGGGGTTGAGATAGTTGGCGGTGACGGTGGCGATGCCGCCATTGGCCAGGGACAGGATAATCGCCGCGGCTATGCGGCAGCCGCCGCCCCCGGAAGCCACGGGATTGCCCGTTGTCGTCTCGTGGGCCGCCACAACTTCGGCGCGATGCCCGCCCACCTGCTCGACCATGCGCACCGCATGCACGCCGGCCTGGCAGAGTAGTCCGCCGTCGATCGCCTCATCCTGCGGGCGCGCGTCGCGCCAGGGATAGGACTTCTGCGCCAGCACCTGCACCACTGTGCCAATAGCGCCGGCGGCGACGACCTTCTTCATCACTGCGTACGGCTGGGCGAACGTGGTGCCCGCCATCTCGTGAAACTGCCGGCCGGCATTGGCGGCGGCGGCCAGCACGCGATCCAAATCCCGCTCCGACAGCGCCGCGGGTTTCTCCGCATAGACGTGCCGACCAGCCTGGAGACAACGGATCGCATCCTCCGCCTGGTCAGCGCGGCGCGGCGAGCAGAGCGAGACCAGTTGCACATCCTCATCGTCCAGCAGCGCCGCCAGGGTGTCATAGCGCTTGAGTTGCGCCGGGGCGGCATCGCCCAGCACCTGATCATCGATCGCCGCGGCGGCGACCAGCCGGGCCTGCGGGTGATTGCGCAGATGACGGTGAATCTGGTGGCCGTTGGAACCATAGACGCCGACGCTGAGCATGGGCAAGCCACTCCTGACCCGTCGAGGTACGCGGGACTTCCGCCTGGATGCGGGGCTGGGGGGCCTGCGTCCGCTTTAGAAATTCGCCGCGTCGATAGTGACGCCGAATCCCCAGCCGGCGATGTAGTTGTCCACCTTGACCAGGATCCGGTTGATGCCTTCCTGGAGTTGCACCGCGACCTTGTCTTCCTTGGCGACGTAGCCGCGTTGTATATCGTGAGTGTGGATGAGCTGGCCGTTGAGCCAAACCTTGATGCCATCATCGCTGCCGCAGTGCAGGATCGTCTCGCGCGGATGGATCGCCTCAACTTCGGCATATCCATAGGCCATGGCGTATTCGTGCGAGCCCAACACACTACCGAGGTTGATGAACCCCCTCTTGGCGCTGACCTCGACTTTTTGCCACTTGAGTGCTTCGCCGTTGAGTTGATAGGTGTCGGTCAGGCTGATCCTGCCATCGCCGCTCCGGGCGATCACCTCATCGATGGGCGTCGGTTCGTTGAGCGAAATGTGGCGCGGCTTGCGGCCGGGGAACGGTCCGATCACATGCCACTGGCCGACCACCTCGCCGGCGGCGGCTTTCTGGGCCTTGTCCCAACTGTCGCGCAGCGCCTGGGCCTTGGTGGGTTTGAACGTCCTGCCGCTGCCGGGCACCAGTCCCTTGTGCGCCAGCTTGGGCAGGTCCTTGCCGTGGCAGGCGATCAACTCGTCGCACATCTCCACGATCTTGTCCAGGCTCAACGTCGCTGCCGTCAGCGGATCGAACATCGCCGCCTGGTAGACGTGATCGCGCCGGCCTTCCATCGCCGCGCGGATAAACAACTCGTGCTGCGTCACGTGCGGCTGCATGTAACCGACCAGTTGCGGCGGAAGTTCGCCCACCGTGGTGAACTGGCAACCACTGTTGTCCACCAGCGTCGGCGCTTCGGCGATGGCGCTGTCGGGCAGGTTGCTGATCGCCCCGTTGTTGGGCATGTTGCCGTACACCACGCGCGGGGTGTTGGTCACCATCGAATGGATGATCAGCGAGCCGTACTCATGGCTTCGGGTGACCTTGATCGGCTCGTCCGTCCGGCTGAACTTCTTGAGCCGCTCAAATTCGTCCACGATGCCGTCGCAGCGGCGCAGGTATTCGTCGATAGGCACGCCAAACTGCTTGATCATCTGCTCCCCACGGGGAATGAAGTAAGGGCAGTACTCGGCGTTATGCTCGCTGCTCTCGGTAATGAAGTAGCCCAGTCGTTTCATCAGCTCGAAGCGCACTTTGTTGGAATTGAAATTCTTGGGATCCTCCATGGCCTTGAACAATCGCGGGTAGAGGTCGGTCCCGGCCTTGCGCATCTGGAGGTAGAAGGCCATGTGGTTGATGCCGCCGCAGAGGAAGCTGATGGCCGGGTCGTGCGGGTTCTCACCGATGTAGCCCATGAGGTGGTCGAACGTACTCTGCACGCTGTGGCACAGACCCACCGCCTTGATCGAGCTGGTGCGGGTGATGGTCTGCATGTTCATGGACATGGGGTTGGAGTAGTTGAGCAGCAGGGCGTTGGGGCAGACGGCCTGCATGTCCTGGCACAGGCCGCGCAGCATGGGATAGGTGCGCAAGGCGCGGAACAGCCCGCCGGGGCCGGTGGTGTCGGCGATGGTGAAGTTCAGGCCGTATTTGCGCGGGATCTCAAAGTCCACCAGGGTGGAGTTGAAGCCGCCGATCTGCACCGTGTTGATGACAAAGTCGGCGCCATCGAGCGCCTTTTTGCGATCGGCGGTGGCCATGATTTTGGGTTCGGCGCCCACCGCCTGGCCGACCTTCTTGCACATCGCGGCGGCGACCTTGAGCCGGTCGCCATCGATGTCCATGTAGCTCAACGTGGCGTTCTTGAACTCGGGGTAGGAGAGGATGTCACCGGTCAGGTTTTTGGAGAACACGACGCTGCCGGCGCCGATCAGGGCGACCTTAATCATGGGGATGTCTCGGGGTGGGCTGGTTGCTCGATAAGGGTGCGGGACGAAAGGGACCATCATAGCATTGGTTCGTGCGAAGCGCCGCGGCTTGCCGCGCCTGCCGCCTGCGCCATCCAGGCGCGGCAAGCCGCGGCGCTTCATACCGATCAATACTGTTACACTTGGAGTTGATGTTCGCACTGGCACCAACTTTGGCCGCATGGGTGCACGACCTGGACCCCTTCGTCGTGCGCTTCCCCGAGGGGAGATTCCTCCCCGCGGGGATTCGCTGGTATGGCCTGTCGTATCTGCTGGGCTTTTTCGTGGGGTACCTGATCATCCGCCGGGCCGTGCGCGTCGGCATCACCACGCTCAAACCCATGGAGGTGGCGGACATGGTGGTGACGCTCGCCATCGGCGCGGTGGTCGGCGGGCGGCTGGGTTACGTGCTGTTCTATGACCCCACTTTGCTCGGCGCGATCGACGATTTCCCCTACTGGGGCGTGCTGGCGCTGACCCGCGGCGGCATGGCCAGTCATGGCGGCATTATCGGCGCCGTCATCGCCTGTTGGTACTACGCTTACCGTCACGGCCATTCCTGGGCCCATGTGCTGGACGTCGCGGCGCTGGGCACGCCGCTGGGCCTGTTCTTCGGGCGCATCGCCAACTTCATCAACGGCGAGCTTTACGGCCGGCCCTGTGCCCAGGACTTTCCCTTGGCGGTGCAGTTTCCGCAAGAGCTGGCGCATCCCACCAAGGCCCAGGAAATCGCCGTCCAGGTCTTTGCCGTCGAGCACGCCGACTTGCTGCCCCCCCGCGCCGGCTATGACACCGCCGTCGCCTGGATCATCCAACAGGCGCAGCAGGGCAACCAGATGGTGATCGACTTCCTGCGTCAGGTCCTCACGCCGCGGCATCCCTCGCAGCTATACCAGGCGGTGCTCGAAGGTCTGGTGGTGATGGCGGTGCTGCTGATCGTCTGGTGGCGGCCGCGAAAGCCCCTGATCCTCGGCGCCACCTTCATGCTCACCTACGGCATCGTGCGCATCATCGGCGAGTTCTTTCGCATGCCCGATGCCGACATCATGGAGATGGAGTACGCCCATTGGGGCATCTCGCGCGGACAGTTGCTCAGTGTCTTCATGGTCGGCGGCGGGGTGTTGCTGATCGAACTGGCGCGGCGACGAGACGTGACGCCCATGGGCGGGTGGCGACGAGAATTGAAAAGTGTAAAGTGAAAAGCCCGAAGCACCAAGCCAATGCATAGAATCGCCAGGGCAATTGCATATGGCTTTTCCGGTCCCTCTCCCTTCTGAGGGAGAGGTTA
>JBBDMX010000035.1:0-29544 GCA_040878035.1 Phycisphaeraceae bacterium
CAAGCTAAAGCGGTGTCGCGGCCACCGCAGTCCAAAGCGGCTGGCACCGCTGCCTGTCCCGAACTCAGGTTATCAGCATGCGGCGCCGGCAGAGGCGGCGTGGCGATCGTCGCCACGCCGCCCATACCTCAGACGCTCGTCCGTGCTGTGCGATGCCGGTCATCGCATCACGGCGCCGCGGCTTGCCCGGCTCCCCGGGATGGGCGAGCCGGCTACTCGAGCCGCCCCTCACTCATTCTCGGCCGCGACGTTGACCCCGCTCTCGGCGATCTGCGTCAGCTTTTCATCCGCTTCCTTCTCTTCGTCGAGCGTCGCGTGCAAGAGCTTGGCGACCTTGCCCTGGTCCAACTGCTGGGCCCAGACCACGGCCGTGCCGTAGGAAGCGATCTCGTAATGCTCCACTTTCTGCGCCGCGGCGATGAGCATGGCGTCGCGCGTCGAGCCTTCCTCGGCCTCCTGGCTGGCTTCCTCGCCTTCCTCGATCAGGCCCTGCATCGCGTGGCACACCTTGGTCCGCGGCTTCTCATCCATCGCCTCGAACGCCTGCTCCAGCCGGGTCACATGTTCCTGCGTCTCCTCCAAGTGCGACTCAAACGCCTGGCGCAGTTCATCGTGACCCGCTTTTTTGGCCATCTTGGGCAACGCCTTGGTCAACTGCTTTTCGGCGTGCAGCAGGTCCTTCATCAGATCGAGCAACGCATCGTTTAGATCCTTGACTGCCATGATTCACTCCCGTAACAAAAAGGGGTTAATGTGACTGTCGGGATGGTAAACCCTGACCCATGCGCGTCGCCATCAGGTGGAGGGCCAGTCTCCGCATCAGAGTTTCCCTTGAAACAGCCATCGACCCCCCATGGGATCGTCGGGCCGCAGACGATCAAGTCGCGGGTAGCTCAGGCAGCGCCGACGGTTTTCCGCTGTGCGGCCGGGCCGGCGATATGTCAGAATATTGGCGACTCCCCCCCACCAATTGCAGGATCACTCACCATGACATCGCCTTTGCTTCATTTGGGTCTGATCGGCATCGTGCACGAGAATGCCAAGCGGGATTACTGGGCCACCATGCAGCGCGTGGCCGAGCTTGGTTATGAAGGCATTGAAGGCAATGAAGCGCTGCTCAAGGGTGACGTGGACGCCAATTTGCGCCGCATGCAGGAGTTGGGTCTGACGCCGCTGACGGTTTCGGCTTCGCGTGAGGCCTTGCGTGATCAACTTGATCAGGTGGTGGAGAAGGCGCTGGCGCTGCGCGTGAAGCGGGTTTCCTGCTGGTGGGGACCGACCGATTCGCGCCAGCAGCTCCTCCGCGATGCTGAGCTTTACAACCAGGCCGGGGCGGTGCTGGCCGGCCAGGGCGTCACGCTGGCGTATCACCATCACGACCACGAGTTTCTGACTGCGTTTGACGGCGTGCGGGCGTTTGACCTGCTGGCGGCCCATACCGATCCCAAGGCCGTGTCGTTCATCGTGGACATCGCCTGGGCGATAGTGGGCGGCCAAGACCCGGCGGCCCTGATCCGCAGGCTCGGCCCGCGCGTCGTTTCCCTGCACGTCAAGGACGTGAGTTCCACGGCTCGGAACGCCGAGGGCAAGATCGACTTCACCGCGGTGGGCACGGGCGTGGTGCCCATTTGCGCGGCCCTGCTGGCCGCCGGTGAAGTGGGCGTGACCTGGGCGGTGGTCGAGCAGGACCGCCTGTGCCGGCTGGATGCGTGGGAGACGGTGGCGCTTAGCGCGCTGTACCTCAAGGAGTTGGGGTTGGTCGCCGGCGCCGGTTCGCGGCGTGAGCAGCCGGCCGTCGCAGCCGTGTGAAGACCACCGAACACCTTGTGCAAATCACGGGGGGACCTCTCATACGCCAGGCAGCCGCCGGAGAGGTCCCAGCGCCCGGCGGCCACCAGCGTCTGGATGCGGGCAAACGTCTGGGCATCAGTTAGTTCCACCTGCTAACGGACCCGGGCGCCGCCGAGGTTGAAGGTCATATCCGCGTGACGGTCCAACAGGTCGCAGGCGGTACGGCAGGTGGCGATGGCCTCATCCAGACCGGCAGTCCAGGGCCAGAGCCAGATGGGGTCGATGTGCGCGTGAGGAATGAGATGAACTCGTATCATCGATCACCTTGTGGTTGCAGAGGGCAGCATCATGACCCGATGCACACTAAATGCATTGCGCGAACTTGCATAGTTGAATGGTTCTTCATGCTTTCAACCTCCAGGCTAAACCCAGGACTGAAAGCAAAAGGTCCGGGGGCTTGCTGCCATTGCCCGCCGGTGGCCGGCGATCCCCGCCTCGCGTGCGGCATCACACACGCCGACAGGTTGGTTGCCCCGCGCGGGCCGTCATGCAACTTGCGCCGCCGTGTTACAGTACCAACCTTGCCGCACCGGCATACCATCGCGCATGCCGGCTTGCGCGGTTCCGGCGCTGGCAGGCAGCGCGTGCCTCTGAGCTTTTGGAAAGGGCGCTTGATGAGAAAGGCCGGTGTGATCATCGGAGTGCTGGCGGTGGTGCTGGCGGTTCTGGGCTATGTCGTCTATGACCGCTTGAGCGGCGCGGCCGCGGGCGGCCCTGGCGGCGGGCGCGGCACGGGCGGCCGGGGGGAGCCCGCGGCGGCGCCGGTGCAGGTGGCGGCGGTCGAGCGGGGCGACATCGAACTGCGGCGCGTCTTCAGCGGCTCGCTCGAGTCGCCCGCCGAGTTTATCGTCTCGTCCAAGGTGGCGGGGCGGATTGAGAAGCTGACGGTGAACGTCGCCGACATGGTGCAGCGTGGCCAGGTGGTCGCCGAGCTGGACGATGACGAGTACGTGCAGGCCGAGGCGCAGGCCGCGGCGGAACTGGCGGTCGCCAAGGCCAACCTGGTCGAGGCCAGCAGCAGCGTGGAAATCGCCGAGCGGGAGTTGACGCGTATCCGCACGCTGCGTGAGCGTGGGGTGGCGTCGGAATCGCAGTTGGACGTGGCGGAGGCGGGCCATCTGGCCAAGCGTTCGGCCGTCGCGGTGGCCGAGGCGCAGGTGACCCGCGCCCAGGCGGCGCTGGCGGCGGCGCAGATCCGCCTCAGTTACACCCGCGTCGTGGCGACCTGGACTGCCGGTGACGACCGCCGCATCGTGGGCGAGCGTTTTGCCATTGAAGGCGACACCGTCGCCGCCAACGCTCCGTTGCTGTCGATCGTCGAGCTGGATCCGGTCAACGCCATCGTCTACGTCACCGAAAAGGACTACGGGCATCTGCGTGTCGGCCAGCAGGCGACCTTGACGACCGACGCCTACCCAGGGCGCAGCTTCCAGGGTGTGATCGCGCGTATCGCGCCGGTGTTCCGGCAGGCGTCGCGGCAGGCGCGCGTCGAGATCGAGGCCGCTAATCCCGATCATGAGCTCAAGCCCGGCCTGTTCGTCCGCGCCGAGGTGGTTCTGGGCCGCGCGCAGGACGCCACGATCATTCCCGGCACGGCCTTGACCCGCCGCCGCGACACCGACGGCGTCTTTGTCGTCAACCAAGCCGGGAATACCGTGACCTGGCGGCCGGTTGAGATAGGCATCCGCCAGGGCGATCGTGTGCAGGTGACCGGCCAGGGGATCACCGGCCGGGTCGTCACCCTGGGCCAGCAGCTTGTGGACGACGGCGCCAAGATCACCATTCCGCCAGCCGCCGGAACCTCGTCCCCCGGCACCCCGCCACCCGCCACCATGCCCGCGCCGACGCAGAGCCGCCCCGAATGAATCTCCCACGCGCCAGCGTACGCCGTCCCATCTTCACCACGATGATCACCCTGATCGTCGTGATCCTCGGCGCCGTGTCGCTCAGCCGTCTGCGTATCGACCTCCTGCCCGCCGTCGAGATGCCCACGATCACCGTGCGCACGGAGTACGAAGGCGCCAGTCCGGAAGTGATGGAGCGGCTGATCACCCAGATCATCGAGGAGATCATCGGCACGGTGCCGGGCGTCGTGGACTTGACCTCGACCTCTTCGGAGGGCAGCAGCGCCGTGCGCGTGACGTTCGGCTGGGGGGTCAACATCGACGTCGCCGCCCAGGACTTGCGCGCCACGATGGAGGATGAGATCAGCGAACTGCCCGACGACATCGTTCGGCCCACCATCAGCAAGTTCGACATCGCCAGCTTCCCGGTGGTCGTGATCGGCATCTCCAGCGAGCTGGACCCGGTGGAGCTGACGGAGTTGATCGACAAACAGGTGCGCCAGCGGTTCTCGCATGTGCCGGGGGTGGCGCAGGCGGATATGTTCGGCGGGTACTTTCGCGAGGTGCGGATCGAACTGGATCCGGCGCGGCTACGCGCCCTGGGCCTGCCCCTTAACACGGTGCTCCAGGCGATCCGCGACGCCAATCTGGACCTGCCCGCCGGGTCGATCGAGCAGGGCCGCTTTGAGGTCACCCTGCGTGCCCCCGAGGAGTTCCGCTCGCTCGACGACATCCGCCAGACGGTCGTGGCCATGCGTGCCGGCGCGCCGGTCACGCTGGGTCAGATCGCCCAGGTCAACGACACCTATGAGAAGCTGACGCGCCTTGCCAGGATCAATGGCGTGCCGGGCCTGCGCATCGGCATCCGCAAGCAGGCCGACGCCAACACCGTCGAAGTCTCGCGCAACATTCTGGCGGAGATCGAGCAAGTCAACCGCGACTTTCCCCAGATCCGCGTCACACCCGTCCTCAACACCGGCAATTTCATCGAACGCTCGATCGCCAACGTCGCCAACTCGGTGATCTACGGCGGCGGGCTGGCGATCTTCGTCCTGCTCTTCTTCCTCCGCAACGTACGTTCCACCATCGTCGTCGCCATCTCGATCCCCATCTCCATCATTGCCACCTTCGCGCTGATTTATTTCGGCGGATTTACTCTCAACCTCATGACGCTTGGCGGTCTGGCGCTGGGTGTGGGCATGATGGTGGACAGCTCCATCGTGGTGATCGAAAACATCTTCCGCCGGCAGAAGGAAGAGGGCGAACTGCCCCTTGAGGCCTCCGTCAACGGCGCCTCGGAGGTCGGCCCCGCCATCATCGCCAGCACCATCACCACGCTGGTGATCTTCCTGCCCCTGGTCTTCGTGCGCGGCGTGACGGGCGTGCTGTTCCAGGAGCTGGCGTACGTCATCGTCTTCTCGCTGATCTGTTCGCTTCTGGTCTCGCTGAGCGTGGCGCCGATGCTGGCGTCGAAACTGCTTCAGGGCGGGCCGCGCAAGCCCGATGAACGTTCGGGCTGGGTCAATCGCCTCACCGCCCGCAGCGACGCCGCCTTTGACCGTCTGGACCTCGCCTACCGCGACCTGCTTCGCAAGGCCCTGCGCCACCGTCTGCTGACGATCGGCCTGGCGGTCCTGCTCCTGGGCGCCTCGCTGCCGCTGGTGCCGCTGATCGGCACCGAATTCATGCCCCCCAGCGACGAGGGCGAGGTGCGCGTCACCGGCGAAATGGAAGTGGGCACCCGCCTGGGGCTGCTCGATGAACAGACGCGCCGCATGGAACAGATCGTCATCGACACGATCGGCGCCGACGAGATCGATGCCTGGAGCACCAGCGTGGGCGGCACGGGCCGCAGCAGGGGCAATGCCGCCACCAGCGAGATGCGCATCTCGCTCAAGCCCGCGCTCCAGCGCAAGCGTTCCAACACGGAGATTGCCGACGAGCTGCGCCTCAAGCTGGCGGGCAAGGTGCCCGGCATGATCGTCCGCACCCGCGCCCCGCAGGGGCAGTTCCTGCTCGAACGGCTGCTGGGCGGCGAACAGGGCATCACGGTCGAGGTGCGCGGCTTCGATCTGAACACGCTCGATGCGCTGTCCGAGCAGGTCGCCGCCGCCATCGCCGATGTGGCGGGCGTGACCGACGTGGAAAAGAGCAAGGACCCCGGCGTGCCGCAGGAGGTGCTCCGCATCGATCGCGACAAGGCGGCGGACATGGGCCTGACGGTGCGGCAGGTGACCGAGGCGCTGCAGACTGCGGTGGCGGGCAGCCGCGCCGGCGAGTATCGCGCCGGCGGCAACTCGTATCGCATCCTGGTGCAGCTACAGAACGTCGAGCAGTTGTCCATCGATGAAATCCTGGACCTGACGCTCAGCGCGCCCGGCGGCGAGGACGTGGCCCTGCGCAATCTGCTCAGACACGACGCGGGCCGCGGACCAGCGCTCATCGAGCGCAAGGAGCAGCAGCGGCAGGTGACCGTGCGTGCCAACGTCAGCGGCCGGGACCTGGGCTCCGTGGCCGCCGACGTACAGGAGCGCCTGGCCAACATCCCCCGCCCGCTGGGGTACGACCTGCTCGTCGCCGGCAATTTCGAGGAGCAGCAGGAGGCGTTCCGCGAGCTGATCGTCAGCCTCGGACTGGCGCTGACCCTGGTCTACATGGTGCTGGCGTGCCAGTATGAATCCTTGCGCGACCCGGTGATCGTCATGGCGTCGGTCCCCCTGGCGGCCATCGGCGTGCTCATCACCCTCTTCCTGACCAACACCACCCTCAACGTGCAGTCGTATATTGGCTGTATCATGCTTGGCGGCATCGTGGTGAACAACGCCATCCTGCTCGTGGACCAGGCCGGGCAACTCCGCAAGAACCAGGCGATGACCACCCGCGACGCCGTGGCCGAGGCCGGCCGACGCCGGCTCCGACCCATCCTCATGACCACCCTCACCACCATTCTCGGTCTGCTGCCCCTGGCGCTGGGCATCGGCGAAGGCGCAGACGCTCAGGCGCCCCTGGCACGCGCCGTCGTCGGCGGCCTGATCTCCTCCACGCTCATCACCCTCGTGCTCATCCCCGTCGTCTATTCCCTCGTCCACCCCGAACGCAGAACGGGGGCGGCGTGATGCGGACGTCCATGCATCGGCGCTCCAATTGGCGGTTCGTCGTAGCCGCGCCGTCTTCGCCGCGCGTCAGCGTCTGCGCCCTGGTGCTGCTGCTCATGCTCACCGGCTGCGCCGCCGACCAATGGAGCGTCTTCGAGGTGGATTGGCAGAAGCGCCTCGATGACCAGGCGCAGCGCCGCGTCGAAATGCCCGACCACCTGCGCCCCACCCCCACGGATACCACCGTGCCAATCCCCGAGGGCGACGGCCCGCTGGCGCTGTCGGTCGAGCAGGCGGTGCTGTTAGCGCTGCGGAACAACCGCGACCTGGCAGTGCAGCAGCTTTCGCCGGTGATCGTCGGCGCGTTTGAGCAGATCGAGCGCGGCCTGTTCGACCCCGAGCTTTTCGCCGAGTTTGCTTACAGCGAGGACCAAGCGGTCGAAGCGTCGCGTTCCACCGGCGAGCGGTTCGGCGTCACCAGCGACGGCGTCTCGGCCGTCGCCGGCGTGCGCCAACGCCTGCCCACCGGCACCGACGTCGAGGCCACCGTCAGCCACGACCGCTCCATCTCCAGCCGATCACCCGAACTCCAGGAAGCACGCCTGGGCCTGACGATCACCCAGTCCCTGCTGGAAGGCTTCGGCCCCGCGGTCAACCTCGCGCGCATCCGCCAAGCCCAGCTCGGCACGCTCGCCTCCGAACACGAGCTGCGCGGATTCACCGAGGCCCTGCTGGCGGAAACCGAAATCGCCTACTGGCACTACACCCTGGCGGAAACGGAAATCGAAATCTTCGAGCGCTCCCTCGACTTGGCCAAGCGGCAACGCGACGAGGCCGAGCAGCGCATCGAGGTCGGCGTGCTAGCGCGCACCGAGGCCGCCGCCGTCCGCGCCGAGGTCGCCCTGCGCGAGCAGCAACTCATCGACGCCCGCAGCACGCTGGAGGCCCAGCGCCTGCGACTGCTGCGCCTGCTCAATGCCGGGCCCGCCGCCATAACCCTCGAGCGCCAGGTGCACGCCACCAGCGATCCACGCCTCAAAGCGATGCCCATTACCGACTCGAAAGAGCGGCTCCAACTCGCCCAGCGCTTCCGCCCCGACCTAAACGAGGCCAGGATGCGCCTCGAGCAGGACCGCCTGGAAACCATCGTGACCCGCAACGGCCTGCTGCCCAGGCTCGATCTGTTTGTCGCCCTGGGCAAGAGCGGGTTCGACGATCGTTTTGACCGCTCGTTTGGCGATATCGACGGCCCGGCCTACGACTTTGTCGCCGGGGCGCGTTTCAGCCACATGCTGGGCAACCGCGCCGACCGCGGCCGGGACGTGGCGGCACGAGCCACACGCCAGCAGTCCGCCGCCGCCATTCATAATCTGACCCAGCTTGTCGATCTGGACGTTCGCCTGGCGATCAACGAAGCGGAACGTTCGCGTCAGCAGATCGACGCCACCGCCGCCACGCGCGTGCTCCAGGAAGAGACCTTCGACGCCGAGCGACAACGCTTCGAGGTCGGCGCCAGCACGGCGCTGCTGGTCGCCCAGGCGCAGCGCGACCTCCTGGCCAGCCAGATCGCCGAGGTAGAAACCATCGTCAACTATCGGGTCGCCCTGGTGCGGCTCTACCTGGCCGAGGGCAGCCTGCTCGAACGCCGCGGCCTGCGCCTGGGCCAGGCCCAGGGCCGCCACGGCGCCCCGCAACAAGGACCGGCGCCGCTACGCTAGCCAACGCCACGCGCGGCAGCCAATACAAAGCGGGTGACGCGACTCGAACGCGCAACATTCAGCTTGGAAGGCTGACGCTCTACCATTGAGCTACACCCGCGAAACCTGTCATTGCACTACATAAGAACCAGACTTTACGCTATTTAACAAGACTCCGGCCTTACGAGTTTCGGATCGCCCCCTCAACACTGTACCCACAGGATCGGTCGACGCAAGCCCCGACGTCGCCGCACCCCCCAAGCTCAGCTTCACCCGATCCCGCAATCTGGGCTGGCATGTCAGTTACCGGGATACGGCCACCGGACAACCCAGGAAGAAAAGCTTCGGGCAGGACAGGAGCCAGGCCCAGATCGATTACCACCAGTGGCTGGCCGACCATCTTGGGCAGCCGCGTGGCCGCAATCTGGGGCGACCCGTCGAGGGCAGTCGCCCCCAGCATGGAGATGACCTCGCGGCGGGGCCGTCGTCAAGTGGCAAAGTAACTCGAGGACCATCAAGCTCCAAATCGTCGGACACGGGACGGGCATCGGGCCCCGCCAGCCTGCTGGTGGTGGCATCGAATCTGCTGGAGCGCGAAAAGACCCGCGCCCGTCAGCCGGGAGAAGCCCGACGCAGGGGCACGATCGATCCCGACGTCTATCTGGACCGCACCAAGCAGGTGCGTGATTTCCTGGCATTTCTTAACGAATGTCACGGCCAGGGTGCGGTTGCGACCATGACCTTGGCCGACCTGTCCATGGTTGATGTCGAAGGATACAACCAGGATATCGCCACTAAGGGCTATTCGGCTTCCCAGGTCAGCAAACGGATGCAGGTCGTCCGTCGCATCGTCAACCATGCGGGCCGCCAGGAACACGGACGCCAGCTTCTCTCGTGGAACTGGGAGTCGCGGCAGGTACACCATGGTCGGGAACCGAAAGAGAAGAGACTGCCGACGGTCGAGCAGTTGAAGAAGCTGCTGGCGGCCGCCGATGCGCGGGGGCGGGTGATGATCTGGATCGGCTTGGGACTGGGGTTTGGCCAGAGCGACATCGCGGCCCTGCGACTGGCGAATATCGATAAGGACAGCTACGACATGCGTCGGGGCAAGACCGGCATCAACCGCTGGGGCCGCACGCCGCCCATGGTATGGGGCGCGATTCGGGAGTATCTCAAGGGGACCTCGCGGCCCAAGGATGAGTTGCTATTTGTCACCCGCGATAGCCGGCCCGTGGTACACGCCAAGGCCGACTCGGTGCTGTTGTGGTGGAACCGGCTACGCCAGTCCATCGGGGAGACCAGGCACACGCTCGAGGGCTTCTACATCCTGCGGCATCTGGGGGCCACGGTGCATGGCGCCAGGGAAGGGTGCTCCCTCGCTGACCTGAGAAGCTGGCTTGGGCACGGCGCCAGTTCGGCCATGGCCGACGTTTATATGAAGCCGCTGAAGCCCGAATATAAGGAGGTGGTCGCGTGGGTCGGTCAGGCGTTGGAGTCTGGCAGGGCTAACCTGAGGGTCAGGAATACGCCGTCCCGATGACGATCACGCCAGGTCAGCCAGGCTGGGATGGACGCGATCGGAGACCACCACCGGGCGCTTAAGACGCGACTCTTCCCACCGTTGCACATCGGTAAGGCGAGAATACCGGCGACCATCACGCTCTTCATACGGCAGATGACCGGCCACCATCGCATTCCTGACAGTGGGTACCCTCATCCTCATCCGCTGGGCAACCTGGGTCATTGACAGCATGTGCTGGCCCAGAGGGTCACTGCCGTGGTCACGCGACCGACGAGGCGCACCTTCTCCCGCTGCAAACCGCAGGCTGGTCATACAACGGCGGGTGAAACGCTCCAGATCGTCGTCGATCTGCGCCCAGGGATGCCCTTTGGGCCGGAGGATGAGGCGATCGAACGTCAGCATTCCAGTAACACGAGGCATGAACACCATGGGGGCTCCGGAGGTTCAAGCTCAGTTGCCCGCGGATCAGTCGGTTGCGCCGCAGTTGGCAGCGGGCGTGGCAACGGTTTCAGGGGGAGAGCCCGGCGGCGGGCTGAGCGGGAAAGGTTGTGACTGTTTTGTGGTGCTCCTTGATCGCCGCTGCCAGCATCAAATCCGCGACGTAGTTGCTTTATCCCTTACCGGCAATCGCGCTGCCAGCCGCAGGGCGGTCAGCAGGCGCTGGCCCCGATGACTGCGCACCTGCCAGCCTCCTCCCAGAAGGTAGCGCCAGGCGCAAGCCCGAGCCTTCCTCAAATCGCCGCGGTCACGATAAAGCCGGGCCAGGTCGCCGTGGGAATCGGCGATGCACAAGCGCGCGCGCCGACTCCACCGACGATCGACGATGCGGGAGTATTGCTCCTGGGCACGCAGGCATTGTTGGGCCCGCCACAGTTCATCACGACCGGCCCACATGCTGTCATCATGCAGACGATACACGGCCATAGTCACCGGCAACATGCCGATCAGGCCGTGGTGAGCATTCAAAATATGCACGCTCCAATCGCCCATCGCCAACTGATGGTGCCACGAGGGAAACTCCTCGATAAGCCGATGGCGGAAGACGACCGAACAGGCCGGAAGCAGATTGCTCGCCAGCAGGTCGCCCAAAGTCAGCACCCGCTGACAGGCCCAGGGCGGCGGGAAATCCTGCACGGGTTGTCCGTCCTCGCGGCGCAGATGGACGCGGTGCCCGCACATGCTCCACTCTGGGTGTGCATCCAAGGCCTCGACCTGGGCCTGGAGCTTGTTGGGGTCGGTCCAGTAGTCGTCCCCTTCCAGTAGGGCGACATATTGCCCTCCGCAGGCGAAATAGGTGTCAACGAAGTTGTGCGAGGCGCCCAGGTTGCGGAGGCGCGGCAGGACGCGGATACGCTGAGGCTCGCGGCGCTGGTAATCGGCCACGAGGGCGCCGGTGCCGTCAGGTGAACAGTCCTCGCCGATGACCAGTTCCCAGTCGAAGTTGGTCCGCTGCATCAACACGCTGTCGATGGCCTGGGCCACATAGCGCTGGTGGTTGTATGTGATCATGAGCACGCTGAGCTTCATGAGATGTCACCGGGGGTTAACGCGGGGGTTGCGGCCATCACCGCCGAGGCGCCCCATCAGTTCCCCGCCGTTGGCCGCCGCCAAACGGATAACGGCGCAAATGTCCTGGATGGCATCGGGCGGAATGCCCGTGCCGTTGGGCAACTGGAGCACCTGGGCGGCGACTTTTTCGGTGTTGGGGAGGCGACGATACGCCTGGGGGTCGGCAGTGACGTAGGGTTCCCAGCGGTGGCAGCCAGGATAAAAGTGTCGCCGTGCCAACACGTTTTCCGCGGTCAGAACTGCCAGTAGCGCGTCGCGGTTGATTCCGGCTTGCGCCGCGTCGACCTGGAGCACCAGGTAGTGGTAGTTGTTCCGCTCGGCGGTGTCGTACGAGATCATCGACACCCCCGGCAGATCAGCCAGGCTGGCGACGGCGCATTGCCAGTGGCGGCGATTGACGGCGATGAACTGGTCGGCACTTTCCAGCGAGGTGAGGCCCATGGCGGCGGCGAACTCGTTGAGCTTGCCGTTGATCCCCGCGCTCAGGACAACATCCGGACCGCTGAAGCCGAAGGTGCGCATCAGGGTGATGCGCTGGGCCAGGGCGTCGTCGTTGGTGGCAATGGCCCCGCCTTCGAGGCTGTTGCAGAACTTGGTGGCGTGGAAAGAGAAGACCTCGGCATGACCGAAGCCGCCGAGGTATTGACCGCGATGGGAGCAAAGCAGGGCGTGGGCCGCGTCGAAGAGCAGTTTCAGGCGGTGGCGCTGAGCGATGTCGGCGAGGGCTTCGACGGCGCAGGACCGGCCCCAGAGATGGACGGCAAGAATCCCGCTGGTACGCGGCGTGATGAGGCTCTCGACGCAGGCCGGGTCCAAGTTGTGCGTCTGCGCGTCAATGTCGCAAAAGACCGGTGTCATCCCCAGCCAGTTCACGGCGTGGGCGGTGGCGGCGGCTGTGAACGCGGGCACGATAACCTCGCCGTGCATATCCAAGGCACGCAGGGCGATCTCCAATCCAACCGTGGCGTTGCACACGACCAGACAATGACGAACGCCTAGCAGCTCCTTGAGGCGACGTTCGAACTCCTGAACGCACGTTCCGTGGTTCGAGAGCCAGGCGCGGTCCAGGATATCGTTGAGGCGTTGCATCAGCCGGGCGCGGTCGCCGATGTTGGGCCGGCCTACGTGCAAGGGCTGGTCAAACGCAGGTGGACCGCCCAAGATCGCCAGGTCCTGAATGCAGGTCTTGGTCCTCATGCCTTGCCCTTGCCCGTAGTCGCCGGCAATAACAAGCCCATGAAAAGCACGTTGCACCACTGCCCGTTCTTGAAGGCGTGACGGCGCAGACAGCCCTCGACGTCGAACCCCAGTTTCCGGTAGAGATGCACAGCGGCGGCGTGCTCCTCCAGCACGGTCAGGTGCAGGCGCTGCAATCCCAGATCGTCGGCGGCGTGGCGAATCAGCAGCCGCAGGGCCTGCTCACCGTAGCCCTTGCCGTGATTCATCGGCGCGGCGATGAAGATGCCCACCTCGCCGCGCCGTGCCCGCCAGTCGATGTCGCGCAGGTAGATATTGCCGATGTGTTCGCCGGTGCGCGTCAGACAGATGGCCAGGTTGATCTGCGTGGACGAGAAGGCCTGGGCATTTTTCAGCCACTGCTCCTCAACGGCCTTACTGACGTATTGGAAGTTGCCCAGCAGCGTTCGGTAAAGCTCCGGATCGTTGTGCCACTGGTGGGTGCGCTCCAGATCAGGCATTTCCAGGGCACGCAGAAAGACTTTGACGGCGATTTTGCGGGCAGGCATGGGAGTCTCCTCAAAACGCTTCAAGCCGGCGGCTCGTCTTGGAGCAGGTCCGCCATGCGCGACATGTCCTTTTCATCGTACCTCTGGTCGCAAGGCAGCGTCATGATTCTTCGGTTCAATTCGTGGCTGATTTCAAACTCCGCGGGCACCAACCCGGCAATCGGCCGGTGGACCGGCGGATAAATGGCGTGATCGAACAGCCTCTGCCGAGCCGCGTCCCGGTTCCGCAGGCGCACGGGAAATCCCAGAGGCAGATCGGGAAACACGGCCAGAGGACGCAGACGGCGGAGCAGCACCTGGTAATTAGCGCAGCGACGTTGCACCACGCTGGCAAAGTCGATCCCGCGCTCCAGCAGGCAGCGCGATAGATCGCTCATCTGATAGGCCTCGATTGGGCCGCTGCGCTCCAACTCCTGGTGCATACGGAACCAGCGGCGCTCGCCTCCGCCGGCACGGTCGAAATCGCGCCGCCCGACTGTCACCGACAGGGCCTTGAGCCACCACTCGGTGGGCGGGGGTTCGAGCTGGTCGATGGGGATTTGCATGCCAATGCGAATCATCAGCACACCGCCGTCAGGCACGCCGACGAACTTTCTGGGGCTGTAGTTCAGGAAATCCGCCTGGGTTTGCCCGTGGTCCGAAAGCAGCGCCTGGCACGCATCCTGGACCACCCACGCGCCGCGTTGCTTCGGCTCCGTCACAAGTTGCGGGTCGCAGAGAAAACCAGAATAGTCGATGGGAATCGCCAAGTCCCCGCGCCGCACCTCGTCCAGCCAGTGACGATCGCGGCAGCCCAGGTCGCTATCCACGGGATAGAAGCGACCCTCCGCCCCATGCACTGGCGAGCTTTGCACCATGGAATCACACAAGCAGGCCGGCAGCCACACCCGCCTGGGGCCAAGCCGGGCGCACAGCAGACTGATCGCGCCGCGACCGTTGGCCAGCAGCACCGTTGGGCCGCGCATGAACGCCGGTGGCTCCGCCGGCGCGGCTGTCACGTCAGCGGATTCCAGGGCGAATACGCCACCGATGATGCTGGTTACGGCATGGTTGGTCAACGCTCTGCGGCTCCTTGTGACGTTCCGGGGATTCCTGGGCCGTTACACGCCAGCCCGAATCCAGCCAGGGCTTCCTCTGCGGGAAACGGCACGTCGAGTGTCCGCGCGGCTGGGAAATCCAGGGCCGGCGAATACTCTGGATCGTTGTACGCTGCCCCCGCGATGGTAACGATGCGACCCTCTACGCGAATGCGATCCTCGCTCAGCCATCGGGCCACTTGAAGCAAGCCCCGGCAAGCCTGGATGAACAGGCGATGGCGCATGACCGCAACCGGCGTCGCCGGGTCCAGCGGGAAACAAGCCTGGGAAATGACCTTGCCCTCGTCCATCGCCTGGTCGATGAACTCAAACGTGTTGCCGGCGAAACGGGCGCCGTAACGCCAGGTGTCGCCGAAACCGTCCATCCCCTTGAAGGCCGGCAACAACGAGGGGTGCAGGTTGATAAGCCGATCCTGGTAGGCGGCGCGGATCGGCGCCGAGTAGAACTGGGTGTAAAACGAGAAAACGTAATCAATCTCGTGCGTACGCAGGTAATCGAGCAGCCACGCGCAGAAGCGTGAGGGGTCCGACTCGTCATTCAGTTGCACCGGCAGACCGTGGGCACGAGCCATGTCCAGGGCTGCGCAAGGGTGATCGGCGACCAGGCTGTGGATCATGCCGCGAAAGAACGGGTTGATGAGCGCCTGGTTGGCGACCGAGCCGGCCGTCGAGGCGACGATGAGGCAGCGTAAGGGCCTGTGCGTCATGCGAACTCACCCACCCGGTAAGCCGGGAAATACGGGGTCTGGCCGACGCCCCGGTCGCGGCAGATGACATCGTAGGCAGCTTGATTGAACACCCGCCCGCACAGGTATGACGGCTTGGTGCCGGTGGACCAGCCGCGCTTGAACGCCGCCAAACCGTCATTCCTGGCTGCGGCTGCCCCGGCACTGCCGGCCAGATGCACCCAGTGCACCTTGCCGTGAAAGTGGTTGAGCATGTGCCACTTGGTGGCATAAGAGGCGCGGAGGGCGTAGCCCTGATCGTTGCACGCCGCCAGATGGCCATAGGCAACGTCGCCTTGCACGTACCACAGGTCCAAACCGACGGTCTTGTCGCCATCCGCCACGGCGCGAAACATCACCAGACCTGGCAAGCTTAGTTGCTGCACAAAAGCTTGTCGCGAGAAAGCCCGCAGGCCGCCGATCACATGTCGTGTGCAGAGTACCTGATAAAGCGCCAGCCACTCCTCCAGTCGCTTCCAAGGTTCGGGTTCCACCTCAACCCGCACCTGCCGCAACGCCCGCCGAACCGTCGCGCGGTGCGCTTTGGAGACGATGCTCGTTACCGGCTGGGTCAGGTCGGTCACAAAGTGTTGCTTAAACTCAACGACCCGATCAAAAGACGTCGCCAAGGTCGATGGCGTGGCCGGCGCGAATGGATCCGTCACGACCACCAAACTGACCAGGTTCGTCAGTTCTTCCAGATCGGCCCCCAGCGCAGACCAGTTGCGGCAAAAGAAAATCGGATAACAACCCATGGCATCACGCTCGGGCCGTCCGGGGATCGGCCGCTCAAGAATCCACGCACCGCTGCGCGGTAGAAGACGTGGCTGGCCCCATGCGGCCAATGACTCTGCGTAGCCCGGGTGCAAGTATCCCGCAACTTGGTTAGTTGGATCGCCACCCTGCGCCGACCTCATCACAGCGATCTGGACCGGATCCGTCATATTCCAAGCCATCCTTGGTAAAAGAGACATGTCGCTCGTTCCTCGGCCGCACCGGAGGAGCCAATATCCAGAATCTCCAGAACGGACGCGACGCGCCGACGCATTATAACCCGGTGCCGGCAGAATCGAGTCGTGCACAAGCGGCGCAACCAGCGGTAGAACCAGGCCTCATCAGCCCCGCAAGCTCATCCCATTACACCATCACACAAACCCTCAACCTTCTCAGAACGTAACTAATGCATTCTGCCCCGTGACGGCGCGTGTATGGTCGAGCCATGCGTCCACGGCACGCTGAGGGGTCCCGTGGTTATGGCAGAAAGTCTCGAAAGAGTGACGTAGCGAGTGGATGACCAGGCCGTCCTGTTTACGGCCGACCTTGATTCCGCGAGCGGTGGCCAATACCTGGAGGTCAACGTTGAGCCCCCTTTGACTCAGCGGAGGTCGTGGGGCCGCCCGTCACGGGTTTCACGGGTGCCAAACAGGTAACGCCGTCCGGTTTTTTCCGCCTGCTCGATCACCGGCCGAAGACGCGGGTGAATAGGCACCCTTGCGGCTACGTCGGGTCTTAGTCGGGTCGTCCGCCCGCGACACGATATGGATCCAGTTACCGGCCAAGTCCATCTGACCACACTCAAGCCGCTGACATTCGCCCGACCGCATACCGGTGAAGGCCAGCACGGCCAGGCGATCGGCCAGCGGTTGCGCCGCTGCGGCCAGGATCTGCTCGATAGCGTCCACCGGAGGGGACCACTTGCGCTCCCTCACCGGTTTGCGGAGCTTGACTTTTCGAAGGGGATCGACGGCCACCAGGTCACGGGTCACACACCACTTCAGAAAACCCTTGAGGATGATGGCGTGGTTGTATACACATCCCATTTAGTTCTCGTGCGTGAGCCCTGCCATGGCCGTGATGCTTTTGAGGCGTTCGGACGTGAGCTTGTTCCCACTGTCGCGGCAAGCTGCGTCGATAGCCTCTTCATCTTCAAATACGCGGTTGCACAGATCATGCTCCTTCATCCATAGCCAGACCCGCTCCATCGGCATCAACTCCGGTGAATACGGCGGCAGGAACAACAGCGTCATGTGGGTCGGCGCCTTGAGGTCGTTGGCCTTGTGCCAGCCCGCGCCATCGAGCACCAGCACGACGTGAACCCCGTCGCCCGCTTCTTGGGCGATCATCCGCAGATGCTCACTCATCACGTGCGTGTTCACCATGGGAGCAATCAGCGCCCAGAACTGGCCGGTCAGCGGATCGACCGCGCCGAAGAGGTAGCCCCACTTGTATTCGCTCTGACGCACCGCGCGCGGCCGACTGCCGCACTCACCCCACACCCGCGTCAGCGTGCCTTGCTGTCCGATGCGTGTTTCGTCCTGGAACCAGACGGCGACGCGCTTGTCCGCGTGTTCTTCCCGGACTCCACGGGCAAAAAAGGGGCGCGTTGGGCCCACTGTTGCATGGCCTGGGGGTCGGCATGACGATGCTGCCGACGCGGCACCAGCACCCAGAGGTTCAGCCGGCGCAGCAGTTCATAGACCCCGGACAACGAGTACTTCACGCCAAACTCTTCCTGCAGAATCCGCACCATATCCTCTCCCCGCAAAGCGCAGACCCCTTCGGCCTCGGTGGGACCAGCCAGGACGCGCTGACGGAACGCTTCGTGCTGATGCGGCGGCAGTTGAGGCGGTCGTCCCGGGGGCGATTGTGCCATCGCCGCGTCCAGACCGTGATCGCGGTAGGCGCAACACCATCGCTGCACGAACCCACGCGAGCGGCCCAGCCTCTGCATGATGGTCCGCGTCTGTTCCCCGGCTATCGCCAGTTGCACCGTCCGCAGCCGATCCCGCTGTTTGGCGTCGCTCGCGGCACGAATCCGTCGCGGCAATCGCTCCGCGTCGGCAGCATCACGAAGGGAGACATCCATGTCCAAGGCTCCTTGAGATCGAGGTTGAGGAGCCATTGTGATTCCTGCGGCGCCATCGCGCAACCTAACAAGCGACTAACGCGCACGACTGTTTATTGGGATGCGTATCAGTGATGCGCTTCGTATGCGTGGGGCTGTTGAATCTGGCGATGCTCGTCAGAACGGCCTTTACCGCGGGCAGGAAACAAACGTCTGGCAGGGCTGGAGTGTGCCGTAGTAGGGATGATCCAGCGTGCGGGGTTGCTTGCCATGAAGGCTGTCGTGCAGGCACTGGACGGCATCGCGTCCAATCTGCTCGATGGGGGTCAGGTAATGGGCAAACGAGGCCGCCATGTCCTGGCGATTGGACAGGTCTGACAGGCAGACCATGGCCATCCGTTGCGTCAGGTCGTCGCCGGCACTGCGTGAAGCTTGGACCAAGTGGGTGAGCGATGCCTCATAGATCGCGATGACGGCCGTAAAGGGGAAGTCCTGGCTCCGCCATTGCTGGTAGAGATCGGACAAGTCGTGGGCCAGATCTTCTTCGCGAGGCTCGGTGATGATCGCCTCCGGGTCGATCGGCAGCCCTTCCCAATGCCGGCCGAGGTCGAAGCCGCGGCGCACCATGGTGTTGAGGGTCGGCTTGCGGTCGAGGCCCGGCACGATTACGGCGATCCGCCGATGGCCCAGCGCCGCCAGGCGCCGCACGGCGTCGGCGGCATGGAACCCCAGATCGACGAAGAAGCTTGGCACGCCGACGGCGGAACTGTCGCGGGCCACGACCACCGTCGGAATGTGATTGGCCAGCTTGGCGACGATCTGGTCCTCGTATTGAAACGCGATCACGATCGCGCCATCGAGCAGGTTGAAATCCGCCTGCCGCCAACTGTCCGCATCGACCACCTGCCGCTTGGAAACGTTGATGGCAAAGGTGATGGTGTGGTGGCCCAGCGCCTCGATCTGCTCGGTGATGCCCTGGGCGTAGCGGGCCGCCTGGCCGGTGTTGACGATGCCCTGCCGGGTGAGCAGGCCGATGCGTGCGGCGTTGAGCAGGTGGCCCGAGCGGACCCGCCGGCCGCTGCCCTGCACCGCGTGCAGGATGCCGCGCTCCTCGAGATTCCGCAGGGCGGCGCGCACGGTATTCCGGCTGACCTTCCACTGGTCGGCCAATTCACGCTCGGTGGGCAGCAGGTCCTCGGACTTCCATACGCCGGCGCGGATCCGCTGCATTACGCTGTGGCTGATCTGTATGGTTCGCGTGGGGGCAGGCATGGAATCCCTTTTCGATCCAGGGCAATGAGTTCATAGATTAGCACGTCGGATTACGCAGGTCAATATACGGAACCAATTTTGCTTGTTGTGCCAGATATTCTGCTATTAATCCATGCAGACTGGCATGACACCATGGCCACATAATTTGTATAATATATTAGTATTAAATGAGTTACAATCATACTAAGTGAAGCGATGCCGTCCATGGAATTATTCCACCGCGAATTGGTTATTTATGGTTGACTATTGGACCACATTCCGGTACTTTGGGTGTTGAGTGCTGCACAATTCGTGGCTCTATCGAGTCTGACTTCAGGATCCGCCACACCCCTATCGAGCAAGGAGATGGTCCAATGAGGAGACTGCAAAGCACATCGCTGGCACCGGTTGTGACAAGGATGCTTGGACTTGTGAGCGTGGTGACACTGGCGGCGTCGGGGGCATCGGGAGCCCTCTTTTGGGACGGCCAGCAGAATGACACGGGCGGTAACGGCACTTGGGACACCAACGTGGCCAACGAAGTTTGGGATGACGGCAGCCTCGGCGGGACGCAGCAGGCGTGGGTCTCGGGTTCCGCCGTCGTCTTCGCAGGCACAGCCGGAACCGTCAGCGTCGGCGCCAACATCACCGTCGGCGGCGGCAACCCAAACTGGGTGATCAACACCGGCGGCTATACATTCCTCGCCGATGGGACCAACCGCACGATCACGATCGCCAATACCTTCCGCGTGGACACGGCCGACAACAATACCGCGACCGTTGGCAGCACGACCGCCGGCCAGCAGGTCAGTCTCAACCTCGGCGGCGCCGGCCGCGTATTCGACATCGCCGACGGGGACAGCCTCGTGCTCTTCAACGCAGTGACCAACGGCGCCCTCTTCAAGGACGGTGCCGGCACCATGCGGCTCAACAATGCTGCCAGCACCTACACGGGTCAGACCTTCGTCCGAGGGGGCTTACTGTTAGTCAACGGCTCTCTCAGCAGCCAACCCGGCAACGCCATCAGTATCAATGTCCTTGATACGGCCGCCCCGGTCGATTCCGCGACGCTTGGCGGCAATGGCACGATCCTGCGTCATATTGGCAGCATGGACGGCCTGAGTACCACGCAACGAGCTACCATCTCGCCCGGCGACCCCGCGATCACCGGGGGCGTGGGCACGCTGACTGTCGGCAGTGCCGGCAACGCCAGAAATGTCCTCTTTGAAGATTTCAGCCGGCTGACCATCGATCTTAGCGGCGCTACCTCCGACAGGTTGGTCATTATTGGCGATCTGACCCTGTCTGCTGGGCTGGACCACGACCTCCTCTTTGTCGGCACGGCCGACGGCGTGACCGAATACACCCTCGCCACCTACACCGGCACGCTCACCGGCACCTTCAAGACCGTGACCAACCTGCCCACGGGCTACACCCTGGACTACGGCACCGGCAGCAACAGCGCCATCACCCTGGTGAAAGTCATTCCCGAGCCAGCGACACTGGCCCTGTTGGCGCTGGGGGCCGGGATGATGTTGGGCCGCAACCGGCGGCGGAGAGGCAACTAGGGCGCTCGCTGATGACCTTGGGCGTGAAAACGGTCGGCCCCGGCATCAGGGGGGTCGGGGCCGGTTTTCTTCTTCTGATGATGGTGCCCCCTGCGATGGCCCAGCCACTGGCGCTGCATCCGGACAACCCGCACTATTTCCTCCACAACGGGCAGGTCACGGTGCTGATCACCTCCGCCGAGCACTACGGCGCGGTGTCGAACCTGGATTTCGATTACCTGGCCTATCTCGAGGCGCTGGCGGCCGACCGGCTCAACCATACGCGACTGTTCATCGCCAGTTATGTCGAGCCTCCGGGCGCCTTCAAAATCCAGAACAACTCGCTGTGCCCGGCCGCGGGGCGGCTCATCGCGCCTTGGGCGCGCAGTACCCGCGTCGGCTACGCCGGCGGCGGCGCGAAATTCGACTTGATGCGGTGGGATCCGGCCTATTTCGTCCGTCTCAGGGACTTCATCGCCAAGGCCGCCCGTCATGACATCATCGTCGAGGTCACGTTCTTCTCCACGATGTACAACGACGCCACCTGGCAGATGAGCCCGATGCACCCGGACAACAACATCAACGGCGTCGGCATGGGCGTGTCCTTTAACGACGTCTACCAGGCCTGGGCCAATGCCGGCCTGCGCGACGTGCAGGACGCCCTGGCTGGGAAGGTCATCACGGAACTGAAGGACTGCGACAACATCTACTACGAGATCATCAACGAGCCGTACATCGGCGACGACAAGATCGCGTGGCAGAACCGCATGATCAACAGCATCGTGGTCCCGGCTCAGGCAGCGTTGGATGACAGACACCTGCTCTCGGTCAACGTCGCCAACGGCGATGCCGTGGTCACCGCCGGCAACGGTCTCGACAGCAACATCTCGATCTACAACTTCCACTACTCCAACCCCAGGGCCGTGAGGGACAATTACGGCTTGAGCAGGGCCATCGGCGACAATGAGACCAATGCTCATGGCCCACTCGATGCGACTTATCGCCGCGAAGCCTGGGCCTTCATCCTCGGCGGAGGCGCGATTTTCAGCAATGTAGACTGGTCCTTCACCGTCGACCACGAGGACGGCACCTACGTCTACGACGCGCAGACCCCCGGTGGGGGTGGCGCGGCGCTGCGGGCGCAATTGGGCGTTCTCAAGGAGTTCATCCATGGGTTTGACCTGGTCAAGATGCACCCGCAGCGGACGATCTTGAGCAACTACCAGAGCAATGCGTCTGCCGAGGCGCTGATCGCATCGGGCAAACAGTACGCGCTGTATCTCAAGGATGCAGAGGCGCCCCAAGTGACCAAGGGGCCGGTGGGTATCGATCTGCCTGCGGGAAACTATCGGGCCCAGTGGATCGACGTGCTCACCGGCGAAGTGGTGCATAGCCGGTCCATCGCGGCCACCGGCGGAGTGCGCCCCCTGAAGAATCTCACGGGGCTGAGCGAATACGCGGTCAAGATTGTCGAGACCGCTCTTCCCCAGAGCCAGACGCTCAGCCGACACAAGCCAAGGCATCCATGAACACCCAAGCCGCCCTTAACCTCTGGTGTTGATGTGCGATTTACACAGATGGCGCTTCAAGTTGCTGTCGCGCTGCTCGCCGTCATCCTGGTGCATGCGTCGCTGGCGATCGCCTCGCCGGCGGATTCGCAGCGTGTGACTATCGTGCTCCAGGAAGTTCCGCAGCCCAGCGACAACCGGCCGCTGGCGATCGCCCGCCGTGCCGTGATCCGCGCCTTTGCCGAGCAGCACCCGTGGGTCGAGATCAAGCCGTTCACCATGCCGCAGATCAGCGGCAGCGCGATGGATTCGGGACCGCTGATGGCGATTGCCGCGGGTATTCCGCCGCACGCCATCTACGTCAACTTTCGCCAGTCATCGACCTACATCGAGCAAGGCTTTCTTGAGCCGATGGAAGTGCTGTTGGCGCGCGTGCAGAGCGACAACGTGGCGGTACGGCAAACCGATGCGGCCGGTCGCTGGCTGGCAGATCCGATCTCGCAGGAGCTCGAGCGTGCCCTGGCGCTGATTCGGCAGCGCGTGCCGGAACTGGCGTGGGACGTGGTGTACCGCCAGGACGAAAGTCCGCGGGCGCTGACCTCGGGGCGGGCCGACAAACACGTCTGGGCCTTGCCCGCCAGCACGCGCGTGACGGCGATGCTGTATCGCAAGGACCTGTTTTACGAGGCGGACCTGGATCCCGAGCGTCCGCCGGCGACCTGGGACGAGCTGCTGGTGTATGCCCGGCGACTGACCGTGCCGGAGCGGAATCAGTATGGCCTGATGATCCTGGGCGGGCCCGATACGCTGAGTTGGGGGGTGTATACCTTTCTGGTGTCGAATGGCGCCCGGGCCGTGAAGCAGGTTGAGGACGGGACGTGGCGTGCGGTGTATGGCAGTCCGGAGGCCGCCGAAGCGGTGGAGTACTTCTGGCGACTGGCGCGCGAGCCCTTCGAGCGCGACGGCCAGGTGATCCCCACGGCGGTGAAGATCGGTACGCGCGAGCTGGAACTGCTGTGGCGGCGCGGCCAGATCGCCATGCGTTTCAACACCCTGGATGACGAATTGCTGGCAGACATCAACCCGCAGTTGGTAGGCATTGCGCCGGTGCCCCTCTCGCCGCGCGGCATGCGCGGCGGGGAACTGAACTGCCGGATGTTCGGCGTGTTCAGCGGCGCGACGCCTCAGCAGCAACTGGCGGTCATGCGCTACCTCTGGTTCATCACCGGCGACGAGGCGCAGCGCATTCGCACCGAGGTCTACGTCGAAAACGGCTTCGGGGCGTTCGTCAGCCCCGACCTGCTGGCGAAGTTCGGCTATCACCGCCAGTTGCAGCGGGTGCCCGAGGCCTGGAAGACGGCTTTCCATACGGCCCTGGCGCACGGCGTGCCGGAGCCCTATGGCCACAATACACAGCACATCTACCGGCATATGTCCGTGCCCATCAGTCAGGCGTTGGAGATGGACCTGGCCGATGTGCCGCGCCAGGAAAGGATCGCGCGAATTCACGCAGCCCTCCAGGAGTCTGAGCGACAGACCAACGCCAAGTTGATGGGCGTCATCGCCCCGCAGGAGATGCGTCAGCGCCGCATCGTCGCCGCACTCGTCGTCGCGCTTGTCGCCGTGGCGTTTATGGTCGGCGGAGTCAAGCTATGGCGCTACTTCAGCCAGACCGCGAGCCAGACGGTGGACGTGGGAGGACGCAAGCGCCGCTTGGTCGGCTGGGCGATGCTCCTGCCGGTGATGGGATTAACGCTGCTATGGATGTACGTGCCGTTGAGCGGCGGCCTGGTGCTGGCGTTTACCGACTATCGGCTGGCGGTGCAGAGCAGCTTCGTTGGGTTGGATAACTTCGCCACCGCTCTTTACGACGCGGCGTTCTGGTATTCGCTGGGGCGGACGTTCTTTTTCGTCGCCCTGATGATCGCCTTGGGCTTCTGGCCGCCAATCCTGTTGGCGATCCTGCTCGACGAGGTGCCGTCGGCCGTGCTCAAGTATCTCTTCCGCACGATCTTCTACCTGCCGGCGATCGTCAGCGGCGTGATCATCATGTTCCTGTGGAAGCAGCTCTACGACCCCAGCCCAAATGGCCAGCTCAACCAGATCGTGTTGACGCTAAACCAGTTGGGCCCGTGGGCCGCGACGGGTTTGAAGCTGATCGCTCTGGGGTTGTGGTTCAGCTTTTTGGCTCTGTTGTTCTGGTTGCCAGTCCGCATGGAGGAGCTGCGCGGGCTGTTCAGGACGTTGCTGTGGGTCGGCGCGGCGGCGATGGCAGGGATGAGCGGCTGGCTGCTGCTTTCGGGTCAACTGGCGTTCACGAGCCTGATCGGCCGCTTCGAGCTTGAGCCGCTACGCTGGGTGGACTCCCCGCAATTGGCGATGCTCTGCGTCGTGCTGCCCACGGTCTGGGCCGGCGCCGGGCCGGGATGCCTGCTTTACCTGGCGGCGCTAAAGACAGTGCCAGAAGATCTGTACGAAGCAGCCGACATCGACGGCGCCGGCGTGTGGCACAAGGTCTGCTACATCACGCTGCCGCGGCTCAAGTTCCTCATCGGCATCCAATTCATCGCCGCCGTCATCGGCGCATTCAAGGGTGGCACCGATTACATTCTGGCCATGACCGGCGGCGGACCCAACGACGCGACCATGATCCTGTCCCTTCAGATCTTCATCCGCACGTTCATGGACCTCCAGTTCGGCCTGGGCGCCGCCATGGCGTGGCTGCTCGGCCTGATGCTGGTGGGCTTCACCGCCTACCAGATGAAGATGCTCTCGCGCGCCGAGTTTGTCGCCAACACCGCATCGAAGGACACCTGATCCACCATGGCACTGCTTGGTCAAGTTGAAGCCCGCAGCTCCCGGGGACGGCTGATCCACGGCGCGATCATTTTGGTACTGATCGTGGGCGGCGTGACCATGGTTTACCCATTCGCGATCATGCTTTCCGGGTCACTACGCAGCGAGATGGACCAGGCGGACCTGGATCTGGTGCCGAGCTTCTGGACTGACGAAGCGGCGCTGTATCGCAAGTTCCTCGAAACCAAATATAACCAGGACATCGAGGCGCTCAACCGGGCGCACTTACGCGGCTATTTCAGCTTTCGCGATGTCGCCGATCCGAGGCTGCCGTCGGAAACAAATTCACCTGACACCGCTGCTGCCGCCCAACGGCTGAACGCCTTTGTGCAGGAGACGGACCTGCCGCATCACTGGCAGGTGCTGGGAGGCATTGCCGGTGTGGGAACCGTGCCCGAGCCCCTGCGTGAATTGCGCCGCCGACTCAAGGCGCGGTACCAGGACGACCTGGATGCCTTTTCCCGCGACGTCGGCGCGCCGACGCTTAGTTGGCTGGCGGTTTCTCTGCCGGTGCCGGCGTGGACCAGCCGCCGCTACAACTTTGAGCCTAACGCCCTGTACCAGACGTACTTCCAACTGCTCGATGAAGCGCCCCCGGCACAGCGGCAACTGGTTTCCCTCACCGGCGCATTCCTTCAGGCGATCATCTATCCCCAATACGGCCGGATCGATACCGCCGCTTACAACGCGGCCCATGCCGTTCACCTTAAAACCTTCGGCGATTTTCGCTTGCCCGCGACTGTCCCCGGACCTGATCAGCCACGCTTGCGCGGCGAGTGGATCGAGTTTGTGACCAAGGAACTGCATCCGTCCTTCATCACGCTCGCCCAAGTCAGCCAGGCGGACTACGACGCCTTTCTCCAACAGGCCTTCGAGGGCGAGACGCGCTGGCCGTTACCGGATGGCCATACATGGCTTAGCGGTGCACAGCGTGAGGCATACGAGCGCTTTCTGGAGACCAGGCTGGTGGAACACTATGTGCTGGTCGGCCCGGAGTATCTCTTTGGCCAGGCCGAGTTGCCCCATGCCGTGGCTGCGCTTGAATATCAGTACGCCCGCGATCACGCCACCGCGCTGCGTGGGACGTACTCCATCCGCAACTACCTGACCGTACTCGACGAACTGGTCTTTCAGGGCCGGCCGCTGATCAACACCGTCATCTTCTGCTTCCTGGCGATTTCCGCGGCACTGCTGATCAATCCCCTGGCTGCCTATGCCCTGTCGCGCTACCAGTTGCCGGGCACCTACAAGGTACTGCTGTTCCTGATGGCGACCATTGCCTTTCCTCCCATGGTCACGCTCATCCCACAGTTCATCCTGCTGCGGAAGTTGCACCTGCTCAACACCTTCTTCGCGCTGATGCTGCCGCTGATGGCCAACGGGTACATGATCTTCCTGCTCAAGGGATTCTTTGATTCGCTGCCTCGCGAACTGTACGAAGCGGCGCGGATCGACGGCGCCTCGGAGATGCGCATGTTCTTTCAGATCACCATGGCGCTGAGCAAGCCCATTCTGGCGGTGCTGGCGCTGGGGACCTTCACCCACGCCTACCTGATGTTCCTCTACCCCTTGCTGGTGGCGCCCGACCAGGACATGTGGCTGATCAGCGTGTGGCTGTTCCAGTACCAGCAGCGTGCCAGCAGCGCGGGCATCTACGCCTCGATCATCCTGGCCAGCATTCCCACGCTGCTCATCTTCCTCTTTGCCCAGCGGACGATCATGCGCGGTATCGTGGTGCCGACGGAGAAATAGCCGTGGCGGACGACACCACCATCACATTCAGAAATCAACTGCTGGCCGATGGCGTGATCCGTCACCCGGACGCGGCGCTCAAGCCGCTGACGGGCGGTGTGTCCAGCGAGATATACCTGGTCGAGGATGGCGACCGTGTGTTCGTCGTCAAACGGGCGCTGGCGCAGTTGCGCGTAAAGGACGAATGGAAGGCGGATGTTTCCCGCAATCGCTACGAGCAGGAGTATCTGCGCGTGGTGGGCGCTTTGTTGCCCGAGGCGGTGCCGGCGTTGCTCAATGCGTCGCCGGGACGCGGCTACTTCGCGATGGAGTACCTGGGCGATGGCATGGCCAACTGGAAGCAGTTGCTGCTGGCGGGTCGATGTGATTCAGCCCACAGCACGGCCGCCGGCACGGTGCTGGGCAGGATTCACGCCCGCACCTGGGATGACCTGGGCCTCCGCGATCGCTTCGACAGCACAAGCAATTTTCATCAACTGCGGACCTCGCCGTATCTGCTCACCACCGGGCAGCGTAACCCCGCGCTGCGCGATCAGTTTGAGGCCGAGGCCCACCGGGTTGAAGGCAACCGCCGGGCTCTGGTGCACGGCGATTTCAGCCCGAAAAACATCATGATCGGCGATCATCGCATCGTAGTGCTCGACTGCGAAGTCGCCTGGTTTGGCGACCCGAGTTTCGATGTCGCGTTCCTGCTCAATCACCTGCTGCTCAAATCGCTGCATCGTCCGGCGGATCGCGCGACGCTGCTGGCGATGGCGCAAGGCGCGTGGCACGCCTATGCCCAAGCGCTGGGACAGGCTCGCGCCGCGGAAGTCCAGCGGCCGCTGCCCACGCTGCTGCCGATGCTGACGCTGGCGCGGGTGGACGGGAAATCGCCAGTGGAGTATCTGTCGGTCGAAAACCGCGCCGTCGCCAAAGCGTTTGTCCTCGCTTATCTCAAGTCGCCGGCGCCGTCGCTTGATGAGCTGCTGGCCCGGTGGTCTGACTACCTGAAGAAAGTGACCACGTGACCAACATCACTTCCGTACAGGCCTATCAGATCTTCGACTCGCGCGGCCACCCGACGATTGAAGTGGAGATCACGCTCGGCGACGGCACGCGCGGGCGCGGCCTGGTGCCGTCCGGAGCGTCAACCGGTCAGTATGAAGCCCATGAGCTGCGTGATGGTGATCCCAAGCGGTACCGCGGCCGCTCGATCTTTCGCGCCATCGAACACGTGCAGGGCCAGATCGCCGACGCGGTGCGCAGCCGGGACGTCATGGACCAGCGCGGTCTGGATACGCTGATGATCGATCTGGACGGCACGCCCAACAAGAGCCGGTTGGGCGCCAATGCGATTCTGGGCGTCTCGCTGGCGGCGGCGGACGCGGCGGCGCGCGCCCGCGGCGTGCCCCTGTACGAACACCTGGGGCACGGCACCGGCACGCTGCTGCCCCTGCCCGAGATCCAACTCATCGGTGGCGGAGCGCACAGCCACTGGCGCATCGACGTGCAGGATTTCCTGCTCATCGCCACGGGCGCACGCAGTTACGCGGAATCCCTGGAGATCACGCACAACGTGTATTGCGCCCTGGGCGAGCTGTTCGCGCGGCGCGGCCAGCGCTGCGGCGTGGCCGATGAAGGCGGCTATTGGCCGACCTTCGATCGCAACCACGAAGCGCTGGATCTGTGCGTCGAGGCGATCCAGCATGCCGGCTACACGCCCGGGCAGGACGCGGCGATCTCGCTGGACATCGCCGCCAGCGATCTCTATGACGCCGACCGCCAGCGGTATACCTTTGCGCTGGAGAAGCGCGAATTTACCTCCGATGAGTTTGCTGACCTGATGGCTGATTGGACACGACGCTATCCCATCATCTCCATCGAAGACCCACTGGCGGACACCGACTGGTCGGGCTGGCAGCGGTTTCGGGGAAAGACCAGCAACCGGCTTCAGATCATCGGCGACGACCTGTTCACCACTAACGTGGCCCGCATCCGCGAAGGCATCCGTCGGGGGGTCGCCAATGCCGTGCTCATCAAGCTCAACCAGATCGGCACCGTGTCGGAAACGCTCGATGCGATCCGTCTGACGCAGGAGGCCGGCTGGTTACCGGTGGTGTCGGCACGCTCGGGCGAGACCGAGGATGCATTCATCGCCCACCTGGCGGTCGCCACCAATTCGGGCCAGCTCAAGGTTGGCTCCTTTGCCCGCAGCGAACGCATGGCCAAGTGGAACGAGGTGTTGCGGATCGCCCGCCGGCTCGGTGATCGCGCCCGATTCATCGGCGCGCGTCTGTACGACGCGTTTGATCGGCTGGCGCCAGGCGATTGACCGCCTGGTCAAACCATCCACCTGGCGATCAGCGCCGCCGGCTGGTCGCAGCAAAGCGCCCTGGCGTCGTCATTGCTCAGGCCGATGTACTTGAGGGCAAAGTCATGCCCTTGCCGCATGGTGATGGCCGAGCCGGCCAGATAGGGCGTGCCGGTGAGTCGGCAGACCGGGCCATGGCCGGCGTGGACCAGCTCGCGTCCCTCGCGCAGTTGGAACTGCGGCGGGGCATCGGCGGCTTCGGTGCAGTCGGTCGTGAACACGAAGCGCTGTCGGCCGTAGGCGCTGACCCACGTCCGCACGAGCCAGAAGGGCAGGTGATGGCCATC
>JBBDMX010000036.1:0-2919 GCA_040878035.1 Phycisphaeraceae bacterium
CCATGGCAATAGGAAGTGAAGTCGCTGGGGCTGAACCCCGGGAGTGCAGCACCAATGGGCCTCACCCTTATCGAGGCAGCCAAGTACGAGACCCGCCTGGAGCACCTGGCGGTGATCAAAACGTTTGCTGAGGGCGAACTGCTCAGCCGGCTGCCATTCATGAACATTGCCGGCGGCGGCCTTTTTTACTCCGTTGAAAAGGAGCTCCCCTCTGTGGGTTTCCGGGCGGTGAACGAGGGCTACAAGCAGAGCTACGGCGTCGTTGACCCCCAATCAGAAGCCGTGCACCTCTTTGGTGGCGACGTTGATGTGGATCGCTCGATCGTTGACCTGCAGGGCCCCGAGGCCCGCGCCGCCCAGACCGAGATGAAGGTGCGCTCAATGCGCCTCACCCTTGAGGCAGCGCTGATCAACGGTGATGCCACCGCAAGCCAGGGCCGTGGCTTTGACGGCATGGCCAAACGGCTGCAGCCCGGCGCCGAGATGGCACTAAATAACGGTGGTGGGCCATTGGATTTCGACAAGCTTGATGAGCTGATCGATTCGGTCAACTCCTACGGCGGCATGAAGTATCTGGTGATGAGCAAGGCGATGCGCCGCCAGCTCAACGCCCTTGCCAGAGCCACCGTCGGTCAGGGCGTTTACAACGTCTCGACCAACAACCTGGGGGTGATGGTGCACCACTACCAGGAGTGCGAAATCCTCACGATTGACCGTGACGCCCAGGGCCTGGAAGTCCTTGGCTACGGAGAAGCGGGCGGCACCAGCTCGATTTACTGCTGCACCTTTGGTGATCAAGCCGTCACCGGTCTGCAGGGTCCCTTCCAGAGCCGCTACGGCATCTCCGTGCGCGACCTGGGCGAGGTGCCCGATGCACCGGTGTTCCGCACCCGCATCGACTGGTACGTCGGCTTTGGCGTCATGCACCCCCGCGCCGCCGGCCGCCTCCACTCCATCACCCCGATCTCTTGATCGCGCCCTCCGAATTCACTGACTGGAGAACGACCAATGACCCGTCTCAAAGCCAACCCATTGATTGATGCAGCCACCCTGCTGGTGGGCTGGACCAACCGCTCTGCCACCCGCGACACCGAAAAGGTGTTCGTCAGCGGTGAGGTGGTGCGGCTCAACACCAAGCTCGATGCCGCCTCCCGTTTCTCGCTGCTGGCTTCCCATCCCGGCCACAGCGCTGCGGTGACGGTGGTGCTGCACCTGGCGCCGCTGCTGCGCGATGGAACCATGGGCACCTTCATCCCTGTTGCCACAGTTGCCGTGCCTGCAGAGGGCGGCCGTGTGGAGGCCTACATCAGCGGCCACGACATCCTGCTGGATACAGCCGATGTTGATAACGCCGACCTGCCGGCCCTCTGCTTTGCCAAGGCCGTCGTCACTCCTTCCACGCCAGAAGGAATGGTGGTGGGCCTGACCGCCACACTGCCCGCCTGACCATGGCAGCACTGCACACGGCAGGGCCCCAGGCAGCTGGGCTGCTGCGTATCCAGAAAGGGCAACAGGAGCGTCACATCTGGCCGGTGCATCTATCCGGCTGGCTGGCGACCGGTTGGCATGTGGCTGGAGCCCGGGAGCCTGCACCTTCCAATGCGATTGGTGCTTTTGAGGCGGGCGCTGGGACTGCTCCTGCCCGCACATCAGTGGACCTGGAAGCCCCGCTCGAAAGCGATGCAAAATCTGCATCAACCCGCGGCAAGCGGGGCCGCAGGACAAAGGAGGAGCCAAACCAAGAGTCCCCTGCTGACGATGTTTCTCTCCCCGCGCCGACATCAGCCGAGCCAGAGGAGGCGCCGATCACAGCCTTACCCGATGGCCTCTTTGACGACCAGTTGATCTGACGTCCTGCTGCTCATGCCCTACCCCCTGCCTGAGCAACCACGCACCGTGGGCGGCCACCGGGTTCGGTTGCTCCCCCCGATCGGCTGTCCGGGGCTGGAGCAGTGGGTGCTGCCGATGGAGTTCAGCCGCTGGGCTGAGCTCGGCTACCGCAAGGGACCCATCCCAGCCGATGACCTTGAGCTGTTTTGGTTGCCAGCTGAAACCCGCTGGAACGAACCGATCGGTTCCACCGCCATCGAGCTGCTGATCAATCCGCGCCAGAGCATCCCTTCTCCGATATCGGTGACCTGGGGTGATGGCAGCAGCAACGTGATGCCCTGGCCTGCGATCTCCCGTACGGCCCCACGGCTGCGGCACGTTTTTAGCCAACGAGCTGATGTGACAGTGCAGGTCCAGCTGGGCATGGTGATCGCCACCCTGCAGGTTGCCTTGGTTGGTTGCCCGGTACCGCCGCAGCAGCTGCTGAACAACCGCGATGGTGGCGGCGGCACAGGCGGTGTCATCCAGCCCCTGATACCCAGCGGTGGCATCACGGGAGAGCCCTACGACGGTCGCCATGCCGTGATCTGGCGTCTGCGCCTACATCCCAATGGCGGGTTGGGCTTCCTGCCGGACCCCAGCAGTGGTGAGCCGGCCCTAGCGGTGGTGCAGGAATCAGGCGTCGGTAGCCGTGCCACCCGCTGGTATTCCGGCGACGGTCCCCCGCCGACAACGCTGCAGCCCGCACCAGCAGTGGGCGACTTCTACCTGGATCGACTGAGCGGCCAGGTCTATGAGCTCTCCGCCTGATGGCAAGAGGAGATGAAGGCAGCAGTTGAACCGTGCCCCTCTCCTGGCGACAACTGGCATCACTGATCGGACCACCGGGGTTGACAGCACCCCAACAGGTCTGGATCTCTGCACCACAGGCCAACGAGAAGCGCATCCTGCTGCGGGCACCCCAAGCCCTGACCATCAACCGTGTGGACGCGGTGCTGAGCGGCGGCAGCAGCCCCAGCGTCAGCTTCCATCTCCGCCATGGCTCTGATGTCTCAGCTGCTGGCACTGCTGTGACCAGCGCAGCGATCA
>JBBDMX010000036.1:3019-5495 GCA_040878035.1 Phycisphaeraceae bacterium
GAGCGCTGCCTGCCTCGGCGACACCCAACAAATACCTAAAACCCAATCCGCCTGACTGCCCCCTGATGGGGACAATTCAGCGCCACGACCACCTACCAATAAGAAGGGCGCCCCGTGAGGAGCGCCCTTGGACCAGTTGCGGGGCTTGGCGCTCCGGCCTTGGTCTCTACATCCTTCATAGATCTGCTGCAGGTGTACAGATCACCTGCTCAACACAGCTTCACCGAGTAAAACCGCTGCACCAACAGTTGCTTCTGGACGCCTCTGGCGCCCATGGCAATAGGTAGTGACGAGACGGGCGCGAGGCCCATTGACTGCCATGGGTTCCTGGAATTCCACAGGTTCAATTCGCGGCCCTCAGGGCCTCACCGGTTCGCAGGGTTCACCCGGCGTTCAAGGCAACCAGGGCCCAGCTGGTTCGCAAGGCCCCCAAGGCCCTGCTGGCCTGCAAGGCACCACCGGACCTGCTGGCCCAGCCGGCCCTGCTGGACCCAATGGTTCGCAGGGCATCCAGGGCCCAGCAGGTATCGGCATCAACTTCAAGGGCTCGGTGGCGGCGATCGCCAACCTGCCGGCCAATGCCGCCCAGGGCGATGCCTACCTGGTGCAGGCCGATGACTCCCTGCGCGTATGGGATTCGGGCACTAATAGCTGGGTGAATGGCGGCTCGATCCAGGGCCCCCAAGGACCTGCCGGCGTAGCCGGTCCTGCTGGAGGTGCTGGACCGCAAGGCCCCGCTGGCCCCCAGGGCCCGCAAGGCATTCAGGGCTCGGCTGGTACTGACGGCCTGATCGGTCCACGCGGTACGGGCTGGTTCACCGGCAGTGGTGCACCACCGCTCACCATTCCCGGTGCTGTTGATGGTGATCTGTACCTGGATCTGGCAACCGGCACTGTTTATCAGCTGGGGCCGATTCGTGTTGCTGACCTGCCGGCGATCGGCAGCTCCTTCCAGGGCGGCTACTACGCCGGTTTGATCAGCCACACCGCCAATGCAGTGGCCAGCCATGCACTGATCATTTCGCCGCGTGCTTTGGGCTTCTCGGTGAACCTCAGCTGGAAGAGCGCCAACACCGCCACCAGTGGCACAACAAGCGTTTACGACGGCTGGGCCAACAGCGAGGCAATGAACAACACCAGCCACCCCGCTGCACGCTTCTGCCGCACGCTCACCATCGGTGGCTACGACGACTGGTATCTACCCGCCACCCAGGAGTGGGACATCCTCTGGCGCTCCTTTAAGCCGGAGGCAACAGCTAATGGCACCTATTCCGGTGCTGGTTATGGCGCCAACCCCTATGCCGTTCCCCAGGCCGGCAACTACAGCGACAGCAACCCGGCGCTTACCTCGGTGCTGGCCTTCCGCGCTGGCGGGGCGGAGACGCTCAAGGAGTTCGACGAGAACTTTGGCGACGATCCCTTCTTCCACTGGACGTCGACCCAGGCCGCTACCGGCACCGCCTTCCTGCGCATGACCTACATGGGCGACCAGTACGCCGAAAGCAAAACAACGGCAGCAGGCACCCAGGTGCGCGCGATACGCCGCATCCAGGTGGTGCCGTAAGCACCAGGGGCAGATGCCATGGCTAACTGGCTGCCGCGCACCCAGGTCCCCGCTCAGCAGGTAGCGGTCACACAAACGACCACACCACTACTGCCGGGGGCCAGTGCCCTGCTCGAACTGCCGGGACTGGGCCGGCTGGGGCACTTCATCGCCATCAGCACCAACGCCCCGGCCTGGCTGAGCTTTTACAGCTCCGCTGCCACGCGAGAAGCTGATGGCGGCCGGCCCATCACCCAGGACCCGGCCCCAGGCAGCGGGGTGCTTCTGGATCTAGCCACCACGGCCTCTGCCTTGAGCGTCACGGCGCCACCGGGCGGTACCTACTTCTCGACGGAACAAGCACCGGCGATACCTGTGCTGCGAGCAGTGGTGCGCAACACCGGCACGGCCCAAGCCGCCATCGCTGTGACCGTGACAGCGGTGGTGCTGGCGCCATGAGCAGCCGCACCCTGATCGACATCAGCCGCCTCGGCACTGACACCACCTGGCCCTCAGTGGCGGTGGAAGTGAATGGCTATCTGCACAACTGGATCACTGCAGCCAATACCCAGGTGAACCAGCACCAGCTGGCCATCGTCACCGCACCCAACCCTGATGCCACCGCCACTGAAGCCTGCGGCTGGCGCATCGAGGCCACCCTCTCGCAGCTCACGCCTGCTGCTGCTCAGGCGGTGCTGATCCTCGAGTTCATCATCACCGGCACAGCTGTTCAGATCCTGCCGGGCATCGGCAACCAGGAGGCCTTTGTTGGTGCTGATAACCAGAACGGTTGGGTGTTTCCTGCTGCTGATGCGGGCAGCAGCAGTGGCCTCTGGAGCACCACACCATTGCCCTTCATTGGCCAGGTGGGTTGGTCGCTCACTCCTGGCCAGGAGTATTTCGTCTTTGCCTACTGCCAGCACCGTTTCACCA
>JBBDMX010000037.1:0-5461 GCA_040878035.1 Phycisphaeraceae bacterium
ACCCGACCACTTCCCGGACAGTATTGCTTCTGAGGGAGAGGGCTGGGGTGAGGGTGATCGGTACTGTTCATGGTTACGAAACGGCGATCTGGGCACGTCATCGCCATTTCAATCACCCTCACCTAACCTCTCCCTCAGACCCCGGAGGGAGAGGGACCGGAAAAGCCATATGCAATTGCCCTGCCTGCCATGCTGCTCTTTGACATCTTGTGCAGCAGCTACGTGGCCAACGCGGCGGCCGGCTCGTGAGCCTGGTGGGGCGGCGTGCCGACTAGCTCGTCGGTCAGGTCCATGCAGATCACCGTCAGATCGTCGATCTGGTTGAGTGAACCGATCTGCTGGTCGAGTTTGTCCACGAGGCGTGTCATGGCCTGGTCCAGCGTGCCGTGCGCCATGGCACGGAACTGATCCTGGTAGAGCGTGTTGGACAGGCCGTGGCGCTGGGCGGTGAGCCCGGCGGCTTCCTGGAAGGCGCATTCGAAGCCGTCGCTGTAGAGCAGCAGGCGATCGCCCGGGTGCAACTGGACGGTCCGCTCTTCGTAGGTTTCCTCGGGGAAGACGGCCAGGAGGCTGCCATCGGAATCGAGGAACGAGCTGCCGCCGTCGGCGTGGAGAAGCAGGGGCAGGGGGTGCCCGGCGCGGGCGTATTGGAGGACGCCGGTGCGCACGTTGATCACGCCGTACCACGCGGTGGCGGTGCGGACCTTGCCGGCCTGATGCTCGATCATGTCCAGGTTGAGCCGTGCCAGCGTTTGGGAAGGGGGCACGATGCGATAGCCGCCGGGCAGGGAGGGACCGATTTCCTTGGTGCACAGCGACTTTTTGATGGACACGGTCATCAGGGCCGCGGGCACGCCGTGGCCCACGGCATCGACGACCAGGAGACCGACGTGCTCTTCGTCGAGTCGGATGACATCGTAGATATCGCCGCTGACATAGCCGGCGGGCCGAAAGAGGATGCCGAAGCGCACGCCGGGAATGGTGGGGGGCTTCTGCGGCATGAACTCGGCCTGGAGCTTGGACGCCATGCGCAGCTCTTCATCGAGGCGATGTATCTGGCCGCACAGGCCCTTGTGCTGGAGGCGCAAGAGGTGAATCTCCTGCTGAAGCTCGACGACGACCTGGGCTTGGGCCCAGAGCGTGCGCAGGGTCAGGCAGATAGCTTGCGGGGAGGTGGACGGCGGCACGGCGATGACGCCGTCCTGTACTTGGTCGCCGATGGCCAGGGTTTCGCCCGCGCGGGTCAGAATGGCGGCGATCTGCCGATCCTGCAAGAGGGCGATCAGCTCGTAAAGGTGTTCGCCGGCGCTCTGGCCGTCGAGCAGCACCCAGGCGACGGCGGCGTCGTCGAGCAGGCCGGGTTGATTGAGCGCCTCGGACGCGGAACAGATCTGGAGCGCGGGGCGTTCTTCGATGGGCCAGAGGTCCAGGCTGGCGGCGACCGGTTCGTGCGGCCGGCCGGCGTCCAACGAGCCGATGATCATCAGTTTGCGCTGGAGCATGCCCGACCCGATGCACAGAGAGAAAGTGACACTTTCTTCATCGGGTCAGCGGGCACGAGCCTTGAGCGATTCGACGGGCAGATCGATGCGGTCGGCGGGCTTGAGTTGGAGTTGCGCCAGCGTCCCACCGCGCAACTCGATGACGAACTGCGCCGGCCAGTCGCTGGCGTAGTGAACCAGTTCGGCGTCGGGCCTGTCGTAGGGCTCGACCGCCATCTGGTGCGTGTTGATAACCCGCCCGCCGGGGTCGAGGTAAATCAGATCGATCGGGACGAGGCAACGTCGCATGACAAACTCGAGCACTCGTGGTCGTGGAAAGACAAAGAGCATGCCGGTGTCGGGTGCGATCTCCGGGCGATCCGACAGGCCCTGGTATCGGCTGGCATCGTCCAGCGCCAGTTCGAGGTTGAAGGTGTGGCCTTTGATGGTGACTCGCTGGTGGGAGGCGTGGGGCGCAGGGGGCGCAGCGGCACGGCTGCATCCGGTCGAGGCGATGGCCAGAAAGATCAGGAGCGTGAGACGGAATCGGTTGTTCATGCTGACTCCTTGTCCAGCAGCCAATCGTGCTCCTGTTGCGTGAACGTTACCGGCGTGATCGGTAGCCGGCCCAGGTCGAAGCGTTGGAGAAACTCACGAGGCGACAGGGCGGTGAGCGTACCGCCGATGCCGCACCAGTGCGCCAGCAGGCCGATGACCCTTTCGACGGGCACACCCTGCTCACGATACCACGCCAGGCGCGTGTCGCCATGGCGCTTGGCCAGACGCTTTGCGTCCGAGCCCAGCACCAATGGAAGGTGCCAGTACCGCGGCGGGGGGCCGAGATCCAGCAGGCGGTAGAGCAGGATCTGCCGCGCGGTCGAAGGCAGCAGGTCGTCGCCGCGCACCACGTCAGTGACGTGCTGGCGGGCGTCGTCCACCACCACCGCCAGTTGGTACGCCGGCAGACCCGCCTTGGTGGCCACGATGAAATCGCCCACTTGCCGTTGCACGTTCACAACCTGGAGCCCATGCAACTGATCATCGAAGGTGATGTCCTGGTCGGGCACGATCAGTCGTGTCGCGGTGGCTTGCTCGGGTGTGAGCATCGCATCACCCAGGGCATTCACGGAATCCCCAGTTCGCGGCCGACACGTGCCCGGATAACGCAGCTCATGGTCATCCTCGTGCGGCGCCGATTGTGCCTGCTCGATTTCCTTGCGCGTGCATCGGCAGGGGTAGGTCAAGCCGCGCTGGCACAGGCTCGCCAAGGCCTGGCGATATGGCGACAGGTCGGCCAGTTGATACCGCGGCGGCGACCCCGGCGGTCCGGGGGGGTCCCAGTCGGTGCCCAACCAGGTCAGATCGTCGATCGCCTGCCGATCCGCGCCGGCTTTGACCCGTGGGCTGTCCAAGTCCTCGATGCGAAGGACAATGCGCCAGCCTTGCTGCCGGGCCAGCGCCCAGTTGATCATGAACGTGCGTGCGTTGCCCAAATGCAGGGCGCCCGTCGGCGACGGCGCCAGGCGAGTCGTGCGCGGGTTGTTGTCCGCCTGGTTCATGGTCGAGTATCGTACCGGCATGAGCGAAAAGACACTGCGACTGGCGGTCCTGCTCTCGGGCGGGGGGCGCACGCTGGAGAACATCGCTCAGGCGATCGACCGGGGCGAGTTGGATGCGCGTATCGTGGCGGTGATCAGTTCCAAGGCCGACGCCTACGGCGTGATCCGCGCCAAGAACCTGGGGCTGCCGGTGCACGTCGTTGTCCGCAAGGATTACCCCAGTCCGCAGATGTTTTCCGAACCGATCTGGACCATCCTCCGCGAGGCCGGCGCCGATCTGGTATGCCTGTGCGGATTTCTCAGTTTAATCACGATCCCGGACGAATATGCTCAGCGAATGCTGAACATTCACCCGGCGCTGCTCCCGGCCTTCGGCGGCAAGGGGATGTACGGCCACCACGTGCACGAGGCCGTGCTCGCCGCCGGCTGCAAAGTCAGCGGTTGTACCGTGCATTTCTGCGATCAGCAGTACGACACCGGCCCGATCATCGTGCAACGCGCCTGCCCGGTGCGGGAAAACGACACAGCCGAGACGTTGGCGGATCGTGTCTTCGACGAGGAATGCCGGGCTTATGTCCACGCGATCCGCCTGATCCAGCAGGGGCGCGTCGTGATCGAAGGCCGACGCACGCGGATCACGCCGACACCACAAAACTATATAGGATAACAACGTGCGAGTATTATATGGCACCGATGGTCTCACGCAAAGAAATACAATACAAAAGGTCTTGAAATCTCTAGATTAGGGGCAATACGGTTCACTTAAGGCGTTCTGACGGACCTTCACCCTTGTTTCCAGCGAATGGCAGGGCATGAACGGCGTTCCGAGTGGCTTAAGTGAACCGTATTGAGATTAGGGGGTATGATGCTCGTCGGAGTTTGGGAAGTTTCGGGACCAGTCCACTTGGGGACTTCCGGCTATGAACAGCAGATCCGGACGATGGAAAGCGTTGGCAAGGCGCTGCCTGATGGCGTCTGTGATCCTGGTGCTGACATCGGCCGGCACGTCTTTGGCCCAGTCGCCCTCCGAAGCCGACCTTATCCGCCGCCTGGCGGATATCGAGCAACGCAAACAGCAAGACCAGCCCAAGAAAGGCCAGTTGCCTATCGAGATCGACGGCAAGGCTGATCGCCCGACCCAACCAAAGGCAGATGTTAAACCGTTGACGGTGCCTGAACTCAAGGCACGCATCAGTGGTCACGTCTTGAAAAAGGCTGGAATCAAGTCAGTCCAACCGCCACCCCTGCCGCATCCCGACGGAGACGGAAACATCGACTTCTGTCCCTATGCTCAGGAATATCTCGTCGTCAAGAAGGATAAGAAGCAAGTGTATGTCCTCATCGCGCAGCACTTGACCGTCGTAGAGCGCCTTCTGCACATGCACGACATCCGGTATCGCCGCGCCGGACTTGGCTTGGCCCGGGAGGTCGCCGCCGCAGCGGTGGACCGTGTGTTGGATTCCCGTCTAGCCTCAGACATCACGGTCGCTTTTATCCTGACGAACATCGCCGCCGGCGACAAATCGGAGCAGGAGTATCTTTCACAGAATGCCTTGCGGAACTTCGCCACATGGGTCTTCGCCAAGTCTGGAGATACGGACCTTCTGGTGGAGACGTTGCGGACCATGATCGCCGATGCCTCGAACGTCAATACCGCCGATGCCGAGCGCTTTCGGCTGGCAATCTTGCTGGCGCGTTTGCACCGCAGGACCGAAGCAGTTGCCGTCCTGGAACAGGTCACTGAAACTACCGAACAGTCTGGTCCGCAGCGACTGCTGCAAAAGCTGCGTCGCGAAATCGCACTACTATCGCTACATGAACCCGATCCGCCGGTGCCCCAAGGCGACACCCCGGCGCATTCAACGACCGAGAAAGGAAACACCAATGGTTCCGGCGAAGATGAGTAACTTGGGTTGGAGCGTCTTGTTAGCTCTGTCTACGGTTGCAGTGGCTGCGGACCAGCTACCCATTATGAATATGGGTTTGATGACAGAGCCATCGGTGCGCCAGGAAGCTGAGCGTCAAGCCGCCACCCAGCCTGAATACAAGAGCACCAAACTGGAAACTAAGACGTTCATTGGTGCGTTTAAGCCATTGTATTCGACTAGTAAGCTGGCGATATTCTTAGACGATGGCGTGGACGTGTTCGTGGACGACAGAGTAATGTCTTTCGCACAGGGAACGACCAAGGGTAAGCCTCAAGCGCTGCCCAAACTAAACGAGTCTTTTCATCTTGTCAAGGGACCAGAGCCCGATGGTCTCTGGAACGGCGGTCAAACATATTGTATTCGAATAGAATACCAGAATGCCATTTACACGGGGGATGCAGACATCGACGGCTGTACGCTATTTGCCTATAACGGGGGCATCTGGTTATGCACTTTACTCTAGTTGCGGACCGGGCTATCTTGACTTGGCATG
>JBBDMX010000038.1:0-29141 GCA_040878035.1 Phycisphaeraceae bacterium
CCCCCCCCCCCCCCCCCCGCGGCTCTGATCTACTACGGCTGCGCCTGGGCCGGCGTCGCATCGCCGCCTAACTCGCGCTGCGCCTGATGCTGTGCCCACTGCACATCCATGTAAACGAGCAACATCGCCGCCAGTACGATAAACACCGCCAGCGCAGGCCAACCGATCCGCTTAAAACACGACCTGAGCATGAACGAAGCACTCCCGTGATTGGCCGCACTGCGGCTCGATGGTTTCTGATATCGGTCAGATGCAACCTGTGTGATTGAAGATCACAAGCCGACCAGGATGGCCGGGCTACATTCAGTCCTCCTGCCGGAACACCACCAAACTGGCGGTGTGGCCGTGGACGAAGTTCTGCTGGCCGACGGGGCCCAGCTCGCCGGCGGCGAAGAAGCCCGCCAGCGGCGCGTCGGCCAGGGCGTCCGCCACCAGATTGGCGTCCGCATTGGGCTGATCGAACAACTGCATGCCACGCCCGTTGCAGGTGAACAGCATCGCCCCCGCCGGTGGCGAATCGAGCTTGTGCACCTCCAGCAGCATGCCGAAGTCCTCCATGGCCGTCTTCTTGTCGCGCGTGTGAAACTGCACCGTCTGGCCCACGCGCATCTGCGGATCGGCCACCTGGAGCGCGCCATGCTCCTGGTCCACGCCCACGAGCTGGCGGATGACAAAGTCGCCCCGGCCAAAGCGTTCCTTGTACTCGTTGATCACCCGGCCCAGCAGCAGCCCGTTGGCCTGCACCACCGCGCGTTCCTGTTCACCCAGGCCCTCGATGGTCTCGCGCAGCGCCTCTAAGGCATGCTTGCCGCCCAGTTCCAGCAGCACCATGGCCTCGCGCTTCTCGGCGCGGGTGATGACATACGGCCTGCCGATGGGCCGGCAGCCCTGGCTGACCGTGGTCTCCACGCGGATGGCGCCGCCGATCATCAAGCCCACCGCGCCGTCGGGATGCACCTGCCCATCGAGCAGCATGCGATTGGCGCCGGGCTGGGTCGCACCGCTGGCCATGCCGCCCACCACCGGCAGCCCCGGCCAGGCCTGCTCGGCCACCTCGATGAGCTTGAGCACCGGCGTGGTAAACGGGTCGGGCAAGAGCAACATGGCCTTGGGCTCAAAGCCGCGCATGCCAATGCGGGACTGAGGCGATAGCCCTTGGCGAAGCTGATCGGGCGAGCCGAGCAAGCCGGCCCACTCGTCGCGGCGGACGGCAAAGGGATGGAGGACCGCGCCGGGCAACCGCGCCGCCAGCACCGAGATGCCCGGTGAATTCTCGATTTCCCGGCGGACACCGATCACCCCCTGCGTGGTGATGCCCAGCGTGATGCGTGGCTTGATCGTTTCGGCCAGCCGCTGGTGGATGTGGGTCAACACGTGGCGATGGTGAAAGGTGACAAACACCACCGCCAAGTCGACCGTGCCGTTGATGCCTGACGCCAACTGGGCACACACCCGGTCCATTGCGACCCGCGCATCGGGGGCATCACAGACAGCCGAGGTGAATTTGATCGTCTCGAGGCTCGCGGGCATTACATCTCCGATGCTGCCACATCATAGCCCATAGCGTCCTCGTGCCATGGGCGTGCCGCCTGGCCGAGCCACTTGCGCCCGGCGACGCGATCTCCGCCTGCCTGTCTGGATGGATTGCCTGGCTCGCAACCGAGCGATTAGCATATCGCCATGTCTCACTCGATCGTTGACGTAGCCTCGGCACCCAGCAACCTTCACTGCGAATATCACCCAAACCCATTGGGGGTGGAGGAGAAATCACCTCGACTGTCGTGGCTGTTTCAGGATCCGGGCACGCTGCGCGGTGCGCGGCAGGGGGCGTATCAGGTGCTGGCGGCGTCGAGCCGGGAGAAACTGGCCGCCGACGAGGGCGACTTGTGGGACAGCGGCAAGATCGCTTCGGACCAGAGCACGCACGTGGAGTACGCGGGAGCACCACTCAAGGCGCAGCAGCGCTGCTGGTGGAAAGTGCGCACGTGGAACGGCCGGGACGAATCATCGTCCTGGAGTGCGCCGGCGTGGTGGGAGATGGGCCTGTGTTCGCCGCGGGCGTGGAAGGGGGCTTGGATCATGGGCCCGGCGCGGCCGGCGGACGCACCCGCCGGGGGCGTGCCTTGCCCGCATTTTCGCAAGACCTTCACGCTCGACAGTCCCCCCGATCGCGTGCAGCGGGCACGCGTCTACGTCACCGCCCGCGGCCTGTACGAACTGTACCTCAACGGTCAGCGCGTCGGCGATGATGTGTTTGCCGCCGGCTGGCACGACTATCACCGGCGACTGCCCTATCGCGTCTACGACGTGACCGGTCTGCTTTGTCAGGGCCAGAACGTCCTGGCCGCCATCCTGGCCGACGGCTGGTACTGCGGCCACGTCGCATGGCGGGAAAAGCTCTATGGCGCAGAGCCCAGCCTGCTCCTGCAAATGCACGTGACCGATGCGCAAGGCAAAAGACAGGTCATCATCAGCGACAGCACGTGGCGTTGCACGACGGGGCCGATCCTTGAAGCCGACTTTCTGATGGGCGAAACGTACGACTGCCGGCAAGAACTGCCCAGGTGGAATGAACCAGGCTACGACGACGGCGCCTGGCAGGCGGCTCGCAGCAGCGCGCTTTCCACCGACGACGCTAAGCGCCTGGCCTGGCATCCCGGACCCCCGGTGCGCCGCATCCAGGAGATCAAGCCCATCGCCATCAGTGAGCCGGCGGCGCCAGGGAGCGCCTTCATTTTCGACCTGGGTCAGAACATGGTGGGTTGGGTGCGTTTGCGTGTGCCCGCCGGTTTGCCCGCCGGGACGCGCCTGACCCTCCGCCACGCCGAGATGCTCCAGGCCGACGGCACCCTGTACACGGAAAACCTGCGCTCCGCCAAGGCGACCGACCATGTCATCACCGCCGGCAGCGACGCCTTCGACTACGAGCCGCGTTTCACCTTCCACGGCTTCCGTTACGTCGAGTTGAGTGGGCTGCCCGCTTCGAGTGGCAAGCCGAACGCTGAAACGGTCACCGGCATCGTCGTCCATTCCCATTTGGCTCCCACCGGGCAGTTCGCCTGTTCGCACCCGCTGGTCAACCAGCTTCAGCGCAACATCCAGTGGGGCCAGAAGGGCAATTTCCTGGAAGTGCCCACGGACTGCCCGCAGCGCAACGAACGGCTGGGATGGACCGGCGATGCGCAGATTTTCGTGCGTACGGCCTGCTTTAACATGGATGTCGCCGCGTTCTTCAGCAAATGGACGACCGATCTGCGTGATGCCCAGGATGCGGCCGGCGGGTATCCGGCGGTGGTGCCTGACATCCTGCGCGGCGACCACAGCGACGGTGGACCCGGCTGGGCCGACGCCGGCGTCATCGTGCCCTGGACAATCTACCGCTGCTATGGCGACCAGCGCATCCTCCGCCGCCACTACCAGTCCATGGCGCGCTACATCCAATACCTGGGCGCCGTAGACGTGGACAAGCGGCACAACTACGGCGACTGGCTCAACATCATGGCCCACACGCCGGTTGATCTGGTCCATTACGCCTACGCGGCGCACAGCACGGACTTGATGTCACGCATCGCCGGAGTGCTGGGCAAGCCGCGCGACGCCAGGAAATATGCGGGCGCGCTTACCCGCATAAAGAAGGCGTTCGCCAAACGCTACATCACCGCCGAGGGACGGGTGCTGGGCGATACGCAGACGGCCTACATTCTGGCCCTTCAGTTCGACCTGGTGCCCGAAAGAATGCGACGGGCTGCGCAACATCACCTGGCGCACGACATCGTCCATGGCCGCTACGGCGACACGTACCAGCACCGCAACACGCACATTTCCACCGGCTTCCTGGGCACACGCGACATCAACTCGGTGCTCACCGACGCCGGTCGGCTCGACCTGGCCTACCAACTCCTGCTCCGCGACGATTTCCCCTCCTGGCTCATGCCCGTCAAGAACGGCGCGACCACCATCTGGGAGCGTTGGAACAGTTGGACGCCCGACCGAGGCTTTGGCCCGGTGGGCATGAACTCGTTCAACCACTACGCCTACGGCGCCATCGGCCAGTGGCTCTACCAGGTCGTCGCCGGCCTGGACCTGGCGCCGCAGGACGACGCGGCCGGCTACCGCCGACTGCTGATCCACCCGCGGCCGCAACCGGGCGCGGATGCCGCCATCCATCACGCCAACGCCGCTTACGACTCGATCCATGGCCGGATCGAAATAAGCTGGAGTATCGTCGAGGGGCGCTTCACGCTGACGGTGACTTTGCCGCCCAATACCCGCGCTACCGTCCGCTTCGCCGCGCCCTCGCTCGATGCCGTGAGCGAAGGCGACCAGCCGGCGGTGCGGGCCGACGGCGTGAGCAACGCAAAACACCAAGGCGGCGACTTCATCGCCGAGATTGGCTCAGGCCGTTACTCTTTTGCGGTGCCATGGGCATAGCCTGAATCACAGGAATGACACCCTGGAATTCTCGCCAGGCCTTTGTCCACGCCCGCTATCGGCGCCGCTTGCGTTGCTTGAACTGCGGGCGGCGCTGGATGGCTTGCTCCTTCTCCTGGCCGCGTGCGGCCGCGGCGCGGCGCTGGCGGCGGGACATATTCGCGTCGCCGTCGCCCCCGGCGCGTTGCGCCGCTTCCAGATCGGCCTGTTGCTCGGCGCTGCCGCCCCCCGGAGCCGGCGCCCCCGCGGCGCCGCCCTTGCCACGCAACACGCTGCCCGCCTCGGCGTGCTCGGCCTGCTGGGAACCGTACACGTTGCGCGCCTCGACATTGGCGGTCAGCTTGGCGCGGAATGTCAGGTCCGTCACCCGGTCGCGCACCGCCTTGCGCATGGCCTCGAACAACGCGGCGCCTTCACGCTTGTACTCGATCCGCGGATCCTTCTCCGCATAGGCACGCATGCCCACCGAGTCCTTGAGTTGGTCCATCTCGTAGAGGTGGTCCTTCCACGTCTGATCCAGAATTTGGAGCAGCACGAAGCGCTCAAGCTGCGACAACTCGGCGCGCAGCATGCCGCGGCCCTTGGCCAGGAGCACGTCCCGCCGCGCCGCCTCGTTGCGTAGCTCCTCTTCCTTGACCGCCAGGCCAAAGCGCGCTTCAGTCCACTTGGCAAGTTGCGCCACGTCGCCCTGGTGCTGCGCCAGCGCCTTGTCCACCTCGGCCTCGAGCTTGCCGCCACGCAGCCATTCTTCTTGTGCTTTCACCAGTTGCTCGCGCAGCTCGTTGCCCGTGAGCTTGGCGATGTCCTCGGGCGTCCAGCCCAGGTCGTAGCGGCGGTTGGCCCAGTTGGCCAGTTGCTCGGCGGCCCACTTGCCGTCCTGCTGCGCCGCCTTGAACGCCATGTCCAGCACAAACTCGATCGGGTAATTCACCTCGCGTCGTTGGTACGCCTGCCGCGCCTTGTCCAGCACGAACGGCGCGACCTGCTCCTTGTCCAGCTTGGCCAGCTCCTCGACCGGCAGCGTGATGTCGAACTTGGCCTTGGCCCAGTCGGCAAGCTGATGCATCCCGTAGTTGGGCGTGAGGAACTTGGCGACGCCCGACAGGTCTTTGCGGTCGATCTGCACCAGCGCCGCTTCGGTCAGACGCTCCTTGACCTGGTCGATGTTCATCTCGCGGAGCTGGTTCTGCTTGATGTCCACGCTGAAGCGGCTCATGGCCCAGTGCTGAAGCCCGCGCAGGTCCCACTCCTCGGGCGGCAGCTCGTTGCTCATGTACTCGCCGATGGTCAGTTCGACCGTTCGCCGCGCCTCGTCCCGCGCCTCGGCCAGGATGTCGTGCTGGAGCGACGCCAGGTCGTCGTCGCGCAGCTTAAACGGCTCGATGGGCACCTCCAGTGTCTGCCGCACCCATTCGCCGATCTGCCCCGGCACGTAGTCGCGGTTCAGGTACGTCGCCACCGCATCCTCCACCGCGTCGCGGAGGTAGTCGAAGATCACCTGTTCGACCTGCCGGCCCTCGAGCACTTCCTGGCGAATGCCGTAGAAGGCGTTGCGCTGGTACTCCATCACTTCGTCATATTCCAGCAGGTTTTTGCGGATTTCGAAGTTGCGCTCCTCGACCTTGCGCTGGGCGCGTTCGACGGCGCGGCTGATCATCGGATGCTCGATGGCGTCGCCCTCCTTCATGCCGAAGCGCGACAGAAGCCCCAGCGTCTTCTTGCCGGCGAAGAGCTTCATCAGGTCGTCCTCGAGGCTGATGAAGAAGCGCGACGAGCCTTGGTCGCCCTGCCGGCCCGAGCGCCCGCGCAGCTGATTGTCGATGCGCCGCGATTCGTGCCGCTCCGTGCCCACGATGTGCAGCCCGCCCAGTTCCTCGGCATTCTTAAAGAGGCGCAGGCGGTGGTGCATGAAGTTGGGCGCCTTGTCCAGTGCCGCTTCACATTGCTGCTTGCTCATCTTCGCCGCCTTGTCCGCATCCGTGAAGGTGTTCTGCGCCACCCAATGCCGCATCAGTTCCAGCCGGCATTCCCGGCCGCTCATGTTCTCGATCTCGGCGGGCTTCCTGCCCAGCACGACCCGCGCCTGGTGCTTGTACGACAGGTCGAGGATCTCCTGGTCGCTCATCTCGGGCTTGGCCTCGCGAGGGAGCAGGTTGCGCATCTGCCAGTGCCGCACCAGCGCCGCGCGATCGATGGCGCGCAGTTTGATGTCCGTGCCGCGCCCCGCCATGTTGGTGGCGATCATCACCGCGCCCAGTTCGCCGGCGTTCTCCACGATGTGCGCCTCGCGCTCGTGCTGCTTGGCGTTGAGCACCTCGTGCTTGATCGAAAACTTGCGGGTCAGCAGTTGCGAAAGCATTTCGCTGTGCTCGACGCTAGTGGTGCCCACCAGCACAGGCCGGCCAAGATCGTGCATGCTCTTGATCTCGTCGAGGATCGCCGACCACTTGTCCTTCTCGCTGACGAAAATCAGGTCGTTGGAGTCACGCCGCACGACGCCCACGTTGGTGGGTATCTGCACGACATCGAGGTTGTAGATTTCGGCAAATTCGCTGGCCTCGGTCATGGCGGTGCCGGTCATCCCGGCGAGCCGCTTGAAAAGCTTGAAGAAGTTCTGGATCGTCACCGTCGCCAGAGTCTGGGTTTCCTGCTTAATCTTGACCTTTTCCTTGGCCTCGACCGCCTGGTGCAGACCGTTGGACCACTGCCGGCCGATCATCAGACGCCCGGTGAACTCATCAACGATGATGACCTCGCCGTTCTGCACCACGTATTCCTTGTCGCGCTGGTAGATCACGTGGGCGCGCAGGGCGTTTTCCAGCAGGTGCGGCAGGTCCATGTTGTTGCCCACATAGAACGAGCCGACGTTGGCGATCTTCTGCGCCTCGGCCACGCCGTCGTGCGTCAGGTGCGACGCCTTCTTCTCCCGCTCGACCTCGTAGTACTGCACGTTGCGATCGCGGGTCTCCTCCAGTTGCGGCAACTGGTCCTGAAGCTGCTTCATCTCCTCGCGCATCTTGGGGATCAGGTCCTTATCGCGCGAGTTGCGGATGTCGCCCTCCAGGCCCTTGATGCGCATCATCGTCTGCTGCACGTTGAGGTCAGCCTGGTCCCAGTCGCGCTGCTTGTGCATCAGGTGCTTGGCGAGCTGGTCCGCCAGGTCGTAGCGCGGGGCGTCGTCGTGTGCCGGGCCGGAGATGATTAGCGGTGTGCGCGCCTCGTCGATGAGGATCGAGTCGACTTCGTCGATGATGCACATGTCGCGATGCTTCTGCACCTGCTCAGCGGTGGAGAGCTTCATGTTGTCGCGCAGGTAGTCAAAGCCGAACTCGCTGTTGGTGCCGTATACCACGTTGCACTGATAGGCCTGCTGCTTGAGCTCGTTGGCCTGCATGTGGTACGGGTGGATCGTCCCCACGGTCAGGCCCAGGTGGTAGTAGAAGGGGAAGACCCAGTCGCGGTCGCGTTGCACCAGGTAATCGTTGACGGTGACGACGTAGACCTGGAGGTTTTCCAGGGCCGCCAGGTAGCACGCCAGGGGGGCGACGATGGTCTTGCCCTCGCCGGTCTTCATCTCGGCGATCTTGCCCTCGTAGAGGACGATGCCGCCGATAAGCTGCACGTCGAACGGCCGGGCGCGGAAGGGCGGCCGGCTCTCGGGATACGCCCGGCGCACCGCTTCATACAGCTCGACGGGAATCTCTACCTGCATCCAGCCCGGCACCGGGCGATTCTCGTTGCCCAGCACCATGACCGGCTCGATGGCGTCGGCCTGGGCCTTGACCTGGTCGTAGTATGCGCGGCCGCTGCCGTCGAGCTTGGAGGGATCAAACTTGTGCTCGGGGTTGAGGATGTTACGGATGCCCACCGCGCGATCCATCGCCTCGCGCGCCACCGCCAGGGCCTCGGCCATGACCGCCGCGGGCTTCTCGCCCTTGGCGATCCGCTGGCGCAGTTCATCGGTCTTGGCGCGCAGCTGCACATCGGTGAGCTTGCGGATGGACGGATCCAGCTCGTTCACCGCCGCGACCCGGCGGGTGTAGGTCTTGAGAATACGGTCGTTGCGCGAGCCGAAGACTTTGGTAAACACATTGGATACGGTGGCAAGAACCATGGGTGTCTCGATAATTCGGTGGAGGACTAAACTGGGTCGAAGCGAGCCAGGCCGTCTCGGCCCCGGCCCCCGGCCCCCGGCCCCCGGAGGCGGCGACGCCGCATCAGAAAACGGCTCGCGATGAATAACGCGCCAAGCTGGCACAGACGAAGGACAAAGGAGGGATTGAAGACGGTCAGCCGGACGTCACGACGCTCAACGATCAGCGCCGACAACGCCACTTGGCGAATCGCCTGCCATCAGCGATGAGATGATAAAACGGGCGGCGGCAGGTCCGTCAGGCAGGCCCGTATGGGCGCTGCAACCGGCGCCCACAGGCGCGCCATCGGCCCAACACCCAGGTTCGCAACGTCGCTGGTCAACCGCGCCAGGTGACGTGCCGCCACGACCGCCCCGTGCCCCGTCCCCTGCGTATCGCGCAGCAGCCCCAACTGGTGGGCCGCATCGCTGATCTGCTCGAGCAACTGCGCCAGGGCCTCGCGTTCACCGCCCCCGCCCCCGCCCCCGGATTGGCTCAAGCGCGGCTGAGCCCCGCAAGGCAGCACCACGACCCCCGCCGAGGCATCCGCCGCGGCGCACAACGCCACCGCCACGGCGACCGCCATGAACGCCGCCGACGATGAACCCGTACCGGGATGGAACCGATGATGCGTCACTAGCACCTATTATCGACCGCAACGGCCTGTCAGGCAAGCCCACAAAGCCCCTCATTGGCATGACGGGGCTTTGGAGTCACCGCCGTGAACCCGCCCGCATGCCAACCCCCGCATACCATTGCGGGGCTGTCACACGACATCATGCCGATCTCGTCGGCTGTTCACAAGCCACGCCGAATGATCCCGGCGTCTCTCGCTCACGTGGTCGCCAGCAGGCGCAGGTACTCGTCGCGCGACATGCCTGCTGTGCGCAGGTTGTTACGAATGACGAACACCGGCACCTGGTCGTAGGTGGGGATCACCAAAGGCCGGGCCATGCCTGAGTTTCACGTAGGACCGGTGCGAGCCTTCCTGTCGGACGAAAGTGAACCCAGCGGCGATGAACACCCTTTCCAAGCGCCGCCAGCAGACCGGTGTGATGCGCGGCATGGGTCAGACCGCCAGGAGGTCGCGCCGTTCCGCCACGACCTCGGGTGCGAGCCAGTTCGTGCCATCAAACGTGTAGCCACACTCATCGAGTACCTCGTCGAGCGTGCCGTGCTGGCGCGCGGTGGCGATAAACAATTCGATCGCTTCGCCCAACGCCCGTCGAGCCGCGTCGGGCGTGTCGGCGGCGCTGGATACGTCAAGCGGCAGGGCGTGCGCGATGTACTGCTCGCCTTCACGCCAGATGCGAATGGTCGCCTCGAGTTTCATCACACCATTATACCTGTGTCAATTCATCCCCACCGTCGGCCCTTGCTCATACGGCGCCAGCCGGTACCGGCCGTAGGGATTGTGCATCGGGTGGCCAGCGGGGACGATGGTGTCGTCCTCCAGGTGGATGCGGAACATGGGGGTGACGTTCTGGGCGTGGGCCGAGTCGCCACCCAGCATGGCGCCGGCGACGTGGCCCTCCTCGATCACCGCGCCTGAGCGATAGCTATACGCCAGGAAGTTGCGGATCTGAAAATCGTCAAGCCGGTCGTCGCCGGTGCGGGGCATGATGGCGTCGCGGTAGCCCAGGCAGTGCATGCCGGTGGTCCATACTTCTTTTGTCGAGCCGGCGGTGACGAGAAAGGCCCAGAACGGCCCGCCGCCGTCGGGTTCGCTGTCGCCCGCCAGGTCGCGCCAGTCGTTGCTGCCGTGGGCGATGCCGCTGTTATCGACGAATACGCCGTGGCCTCCGGCGTCAAGCAGGGCGGCGGTGTGGCGCAGGGCCGCCGCCGCACACGTAAATGAGCCGCCGGGCATGGTCAGGCAGATGTTGAAGCGATAGGTTTCGACGCCGCGTTTGTCCGCGTCGCAGGGCTCGCGCTTGCAGCTTGTCGCGAAGATTTCCAGAAACTCGTCATCGGCGGGGAAAATGGTCACCCCTAGCCGCTGGCCGTCAGGCGTGCTCAGCCACAACTCGACTTCATCGTCGCCGCCGAGCTTGTAGCCCATGGGCAACCGCGAATCAAAATCGTCGGGCCCGAGCCACGGCCCGGGCACACGCACGACAATTTCAGGCGGGTCGATAGGCTCACTCATGAGGCACCGATATCAGTGTAACATTTGTGATAATCCGTAACGCGAAAGCGCAAACCCCTTCCCCGCAAAACTGGAGGCGCCATGTTGAGCTCTTTCTTGTCTGTGTTCGTGGTAGCCGCGGCGGTGCTCGCGTCGGCGATGTGCTGCCACGCCGCCGATGCTCCCACGCGATTGCGCGTCTACATCGGCTCGGCCTCGGCCAAGGAGGGCGGCCGAATCGTGCTGTGTGAACTGGACCTGCATACCGGCGTACTGAGCGAGCCCACCATCGCCGGCGACAAGCTCAACCCCTCGTTCCTGGCGGTGCACCCGAACCGCAAGTTTCTCTATACGTTCGCCACGTCAGGCGATTTCGACCCCAAGACCACCGGCGGCGTGGCGGCCTTTGCCATTGACGCGGCCACGGGCCGGCTCACGCCGCTCAACACGCGCCCGTCGCACGGCCTGGGACCGTGCCACGTGTCGGTCGATGCCACGGGCTCGGCGGTGCTGGTGGCCAACTATGGCGGCGGCAGCGCCGCGTCGCTGCCCATCGGCGCCGACGGCCGGCTGGGCCAAGCCGCCAGCGTCTTGAAGTTCGAGGGATCCAGCGTTAATAAGCGGCGGCAGGAAAGGCCGCACACGCACTCAATCAACGTCGATCCCGCCAATCGCTACGCCTTCGCCGCCGACCTCGGGCTGGACAGGATCTTCATCTACAAGCTCGATACGGCCACCGCCACGCTCACGCCTAACGATCCGCCCTTCGCCGCCGTCGCGCCCGGCTCGGGCCCGCGCCACCTGGCGTTTCATCCCACCGGCCCGTTCGCCTATGTGTGCAACGAACTGTCCAACGACGTTACCGCCTTCCAATACGACGCAGCCCAAGGCACGCTCACGACCATGCAGACGATCGCGACGCTGCCCGAGCCTGTGGCGGGCAATTCGACGGCAGAAATCCAGGTGCACCCCTCGGGCAAGTTCGTCTACGTCTCCAACCGCGGCCACGACAGCATCGCGATCTTCACCGTCGATCCCGCCACCGGCAAGCTCGCCGCCGCGGGCCACGCCCAGACCGGCGGCAAGACCCCACGACACTTCGGCATCGACCCCACCGGCCAGTTCCTCCTCGCCGCCAACCAGGCGTCCAACGATGTGTTTGTCTTCCGCATCGACCAAACTACCGGCGCCCTGATGCCCACCGGACAGTCAATCAAAGTGGACACGCCGCTATGCGTGAAATTCGTAGCGATGGATTGAACGTGCGGCGAGGGGGTGGAATTAGCCGCGGATCAACGCGGATCAACGCGGATCAACGCAGATTGGCAAGGGTGAGGATCACGGCTGACACCGATCTCGCCGTGGATCGACAGGGCTACAGGCGATGAAGGTCTTCTTCGACACCAAGGTTTGTGCCGCCAAGAATAAGTCGCATCTCCCGTTCCTGTTTTCGGTTACGTCACTTTCCAGCCCTACCGAGCTGCCTACGGTTTGCCCCGCTTTATCTGGGGACGGCACGCTTCGCTACCGAGAGGATTGCGTCCAGCTTGGCACTTACTTCGGAGGCGATTTCGCCCTGCGGTACAAGTCCGGCGAGCACGTGATAGTCGGATTTACGCAACTTTAGCGGCAAGTCGAGCTTCTTGAAGTAGGATTTGAAAAGAGGGTCGAGGAAGTCATCCGTGGCCTTGATATCGGCGGACCATGGGTCAGGTTTTCCAAGAGTGCGGAGTGCGTTTGATATCTCTTGAATTGCATTGCTCATTGCTTCGGTGCGTTTTGCTTGCTCCGCATCGCCGAACAGATCGTCCGGCAGGTCATATCGGGCATACGCCAGAAGCACGCGCTCATGGCAGAAGTAGTTTTCGATTTCGCGCCGTTCCCACATCAGTTCGGTCAAAGGCGTGTTAGCTTGAAGTTGGCTGTCGAGTCGATCAAAAATGGCGATTCCGACCAGATCGCCTTTGGCTTCGAACAAGCCTCGAAAATGCTCCCGGGCGCGGCTAGGGAGATTCGTCGCGACATAATGGACAAAGGGTCGCTCCAGATATCTCTGCGCCTCGTGATCAAGCGTTCGGGCAAAGGCCTGAAGAATCGCCAAATCGGTAGAACCCTCCAAATATAGCACCCAACCCGTTTGCTCTGCCTGATAATAGTGATCAAATCCGATGTCGCGCAAGGCTTTGAGAACCTGTGAGCCACGATCATCAACACGGTGCGGTTGGCCGACGAATGCCACGACAACGTCTCGGTCTGCGGCTTCGTTCAGGACGATCTCCGAATGGCTGGCGGCGATCACCTGAGAACCCTGATTCTCAGCTGTTTCAGTGAGAAGCTTGTAGATCTGACGTTGCCGCAATATCTCCAGGTGAGCGTCCGGCTCGTCTAGCAGTAGAACCGTACGAGGATTGGCGTACAGATGGGCGAGCAGAAGCAGGGTCTGCTGCAATCCGCGCCCTGACGAAGAAAGGTCCAAGCGCGTACCGCGCTGCTTGTACGCCATTGTGATCTCGCCGCGCTCGGCGACGTATGCCGGTGGCAACAACTCAACGCCGAACAAACGGTGCATGTGGTCAACCAGCGCTCCCCAGTCCAGCGGCGGTTCGGGGCGCGATGAGTAGATTTGGAAGCAGAGGTTCCGCAGAACTTGGGCGGTCTGTCCTTCGCCGAGCAGGACGTTGATCCTCCCCGGCTCCCACTTGGGCTCAACAGCCGCGAGGCCGGACATGGGTGGCAGAAAAGCGACCCGTACGTCACCCACTTCATCGGGTACTTCCATGCGGCTTGCCGCGCTGTCGACGCTTCGCAACGGGCGGCAGTACAAAGACTCTTCATTGGCGTAGTCGAATTCGAGTCCGCATGACCAAGGCCTATCGTTCGTAATTCCGTCGACAACTATGTCAATCCGGATGTTCTCCGTTTTCGGCTGCCTTTTACCGTTTACTTCCTCATGTTGAACGTTGCGCACGTGCAAGTCACGCCAGAGCGAACTCGCATCGGGAACGGGAATTGAGATGAGATCGCGGCGGTTGATGGTAACGCCGGGGCGCTTCTTGGGAGACGCCGTGCCCTTGCGTTTCTCATTCCACCGGCGCACACCGATGTCCCACAAGGCCAAGGCCTGTAACGCCGTGGTTTTGCCGGAGTTATTGGGGCCGATAAGAACAACGGCTTTCCCCAGTTCGATTTCGACGTCGTCGAACCGCTTGAAATTGCGGATACGAAGTCTTGTTAGCATGGTCACAGTGTCGTGAATTGTGACGGGACTATCAAGTCTGCCACACTCATCAATTAAGCAAGCGGCGGTGTCGGTTCGTTTGCGATGTTCAGTCTGCAGGGGACACGTGGGCTATGCCCAGTACAGGTAGCTTGTCCATCGCGCCGGACTTGAAATCGAGACTTTTTACCGCGACCTGAGCGGCCAGCCGTATCGGTCCGGCGTTCGCCGCATCTACGGCCCTGACGCCCCAGGACGAAGATCTTGTACCTGGTAACTTGGGCTGGTGCTCCACCGCCACGGCGATCTTATCTTCCCCAACGACGGCGGCTGTCAAGGGGGGATATCGACGGGTATGGCCGGGCGGTCGGACCGGGCAAGAAAGTGTGCGAATCGACCCATCCCCCGGCCCCCCGGCATCCCGAAGATTTCACAGGGACCGCTTGCTTTGCGGCGGCCGGGCGTGTACAATATACCGTGAACTACATTGGTCACAGGTTAAGTGGCTGCAAGCCACCCGCAGCGGCGCCAGCCCCAAGGGGAACGATGACCCGATTTTCTGGCCACCATCTCGCCAGTCTCAGCAAACCACGGCAGGACTAACGGGCGGTAAGGGCAATGACAGGGCCTGACATTTTCATTACCTTGCTAAACACGATTCAAGCCATGTTAATTCAACGGATTACAATTGTCGGAGCCAATTATCCAGAATGTCAGACTGACACGGCACTGACAGGGGGGCTGACATTCCGTAAGTATCGATAAAACAAAGACAAATCAAAAGATGACACTCGGGAGGAGGGGAGGGGGGCTGACATGTGTCCGGATATCCGGAATTGCCGCCCAGCCAGTCCAGCGTTCCGCGTCCGGTGTTGAGTACCTGATGATATCCAACGGCTCATGATCGTCGTGTGCCTGTCCCAGCCGCGGGAGCGGCTGAGCTTTCGTTGCTTGGCTTTTTGCGATTCGTTTTTCGTTGTTCGTTCGCCTGTTTCGCGCCCGCACCCAATCGCTTGAACCTGCTGGTTGCAGCCGGTGGGTGGATGCCCTTATAATGCTCGGCTCGCCTTGGCCGGGCTGATCCGGCCGGGCCCACCGAATTCGCACGACGGGAACGCTTATGCCCACGATCAACCAACTGGTCCGCAATCCCCGCCTCGCCCCGCCGGTCAAGAGCAAGGTCAAAGACCTGGTCGGCTCGCCCTCGCGGCGCGGCGTGTGCCTCCAAGTCAAGACCGTGACGCCCAAGAAGCCTAACTCCGCCTTGCGTAAGGTCGCCCGTGTGCGCCTGTCCAACGGCAAGGAAGTGACGGCCTACATCGGCGGCGAAGGCCACAACCTTCAGGAGCACTCGATCGTGCTGGTGCGCGGCGGGCGCGTCCGCGACTTGCCGGGTGTGCGCTACCACGTCGTGCGCGGGGCCCTGGACTGCCTGGGTGTCGAGGGCCGGCGCAAGGGCCGGTCGAAGTACGGCGTCAAGAAGGGCAAGTAAGCGATGGGATACCCCGGGGCGGCGCAAAGCCTTTGCCCCGGCTTGTGCAGACTTTGATTTGTTTTCTTTAATTTGCGGCAAGTAATCGGCGGTTGCTCGTGGCGCCGCCGGTGAACAGAGGGCCTCGCAAGGTGCGGGGCAGATGAGCCGCTTGAAAGGTGAATGAGATGGGAAGTCGTGTTTCTAATGGTGATCGTTTTCTTCAGCCTGACCCCAAGTACGGCGACAAGGTGCTGTCGCGTTTCATCAACTGCGTGATGATGGGCGGAGAGAAGGCTGTGGCGCGGCGCATCATTTATTCGGCGTTCGACGAGATCGAAAGGCGCACCAAGGGCGATCCCACTGCGATCCAGGTGTTTCACAAGGCCCTGGAAAACGTTCGGCCGGAGGTCGAGGTGCGTTCCAAGCGTGTCGGCGGCGCCAATTACCAGGTGCCCATGCCCGTATCGCGCAAGCGGCAACAGAGCCTGGCGTTCCGCTGGATCATCAGCGCCGCCCGCGACGAAAAGGGCAAGCCGATGTACCTGCGCCTGGCCAAGGAATTGGCGGACGCGGCGCAAAACGAAGGCAAGGCCGTGACGACCAAGGAAAACACCCATCGCATGGCCGACGCCAACAAGGCGTTTGCGCACTTTGCGTGGTAGAGCTTATTGGACTTTGGCCGATGTGGTCGTTGCATCAGCCGTCAGAGATCGCGGGAAGAGAGGCCTGTACGTTTGGCAATGCGTGCCAACATGCGGGGGCCGATCTCCTCGCGATCATGGAACACAAAAACGTAGTCGGGCCATCCGCTTCGTGCCGGTGTGCGATGCGAGCCGGCTTGGCGTTTGACGGCCCAGCCGATCCGCAGCAATGCGGCAAGGACTCTGGAAGCGCGTGTGGCTGGCCAGTGGGTCATGCGACGATGGAAAAGACTGCCCGGACGTCTGGCAGCGGCTCGCCATGCTCCAAACGGTCGGCGAGCACCCGCAGCGCCAATGCCTGGGCCCGCGTGATGGCTTGGTCGCGAGTCTGGCCGTAGACCAGCACTCCGGGCAGATCCGGGACTTCCGCGATCCAGCGGCCATCGGTTTCCTGTTCGACTTCGACCGTGAACATGCGAGTGGTCCGGGTGAATGGGTGTCCGCGAGGGGGTGGGGGTTGGGGGCCTTCCGACTCGGAAAGGTTGACCTTGCCGACTTGGAAGTATATCTTAAGTGACTCGACAACTAAATACGCAACTTATCGAGAGTGGCTGAGGGACGGGCCCGCAGACGCCACCGCAACCCCCGGAAGAACGCAGCTCATGCGGTTTTCTGGACCAGGTGCGAATTCCCGCCTTGCCCACGCAGCATCGAATCGTCGATGCCGTGCGGCGAGGGAAGATAAGAAGCGGCAACAGATTTTCAGGACTCTGTGACGCCTCTTCTTATTGAAGAGGCTGTTGTCGTTTGGACGCTTGGGAAGCTGGATGCTAAGCCGCAAGCGGCGGCAGTGAACGGAGCTTGACATGAGCTATGTGAAGGCATTGCGATGTAAGGAATGCGGCGCTGAGTATGGCATCGAGCCGCGCACGGTTTGCGACAATGACTTTGGCCCGGTCGAGGTGGCGTTTGACTATGCGAAGATGAAGGGCAAGGTGACGCGGGCGTCGATCGAGGCCGGGCCGCGTTCGCTGTGGCGTTACCGTGATCTGCTGCCGATCGCGGGCGAGCCGCGTGCCGGGCTCAACTCCGGCTACACGCCGCTGATCAAAGCCGACAACCTGGCGCGCGAGCTGGGCGTGTCGGAGCTGTACATCAAGGACGACAGCGTCAACTACCCGACATTCTCCTACAAAGACCGCGTGGTGGCGGTGGCGTTGACCAAGGCCATCGAGTTCGGGTTCGACACGGTGGGCTGCGCCTCGACGGGCAACCTGGCGCACAGCGTCGCGGCTCACGCCGCCAAGGCCGGGCTCCGCGCGTTTGTGATGATTCCTTACGACCTGGAAGAGGGCAAGGTGATCGGCACGGGCGTGTTCGGGCCGCGCATCGTGAAAATCCGCGGCAACTACGACGATGTGAATCGCTTGTGCTCGCAGATCGCCGACAAGTACAAATGGGCGCTGGTGAACGTCAACCTGCGGCCGTATTACACGGAAGGCGCCAAGACGCACGGCTTTGAGATCGCCGAGCAACTGGGCTGGAAGCTGCCGCGGCACACGGTGGTGCCGGTGGCGGGCGGGACGATCCTGCCCAAGGTGTGGAAGGCGTACCAGGAGTTCATCGAGCTGGGGCTGGTCGAGGACAACAAGCCGGTGCTGTACGCGGCGCAGGCGGCGGGGTGCAACCCGGTGGTCAAGGCCATCGAGGCCGGCGCCGACCTCTTCCACCCGCAGAAGCCCGACACCATCGCCAAGTCGATCGCCATCGGCAACCCGGCGGACGGCTACTACGTGATCAAGGTGGTCAGGGACTCGGGCGGCTGGGGCGCCTCGGCCAGCGACGGTGAGATCCTCGATGCGATCAAGCTGCTGGCGCGCTGCGAAGGCATCTTCACCGAGCCGGCGGGCGGCACGACGCTGGCGTGCGCGATCAAGCTGATCCAGTCCGGCCGCATTCCGCGCGACGAGCCGATCTGCGTGTGCATCACCGGCAACGGGCTCAAGACCGTCGAAGTGCTGCGCGGCCAGTTCGCCGAGTCGCCGGTGATCAACGCCAAGCTTGGGGAGTTTGATGCGCTGGTGGACCAGATCGACGAGCAGACGCCGGCCACTCAACCGGTCAGGGCATGACAGTGAACCGGAATCCCCGGCAAGCCCCAGAGCGGGCATGCCGGGGCTTGATGAAGGAGATCAAGATGGCAGACACGATCACGATCCATATTCCCACGGCCCTGCGGCCGCAGACGGGCAACCAGGAAAGCGTCAGCGTGCAGGGCGGCTCGATCCGTGAAGCGCTGGGCGCGCTGACGAGTCAGTACCCGGACCTGGGCAAGCGGCTGTTCAAGAACCCCGACGGCAGCGAAATCAATCGCTTCATTAACGTCTACGTCAACGATGAGGACATCCGCTTCCTGGAAAACCAGGACACGAAACTCAAGACCGGTGACGAGGTGTCGATCGTGCCGGCGATCGCGGGGGGGTGAGGCGGTGGCCCTGCCGCTTGCGGCTTCGCGCGGACGTTCAATTGGCGAGGATCTACCGCATCCGGGGGGTTGCGCCAAGCCGCAAGCGGCCTGGACACGAGACAACGTACATCGGAGACGACCATGACTAAAGTCACACGCAAGAACTGGTTGACGTTTGAAGGCGGGCAGCAGAATGAGCCGTGCCTGTGGAAGATGACGCGCAAGTTCCCCAACGTCTCGTTCGACATCCGTCAGGCCAGCGTGCAGAAGGACATTGGCATCATGGCGGTGCTGTTCACCGGCGAGGAAGCCGAGGTGGATGCGGCGCTGAAGTACCTGGTCGAGCTGGGTGTGAAGGTGGATCCGGTGGAAGGCGGGAGTTTGGTTGCCGGTTGAGGCATGCCCGATCATCGGGCATGTATGAGCATAGAGAACCCAATGGACCACGATCTCTCCCGATATCACCGTCAGATGCTCCTGCCCGGCTTCGGCGAAGAAGGGCAGCGCAAGCTGCTTGGCTCGACCGCGCTGGTCATCGGTTGCGGCGCGCTGGGCACCGTCATCGCCAATATGCTGGCGCGGGCCGGCGTGGGCCACCTGGTCATCGTGGACCGCGACTTCATCGAGATCACCAATCTTCAGCGGCAGGTGCTCTTCGATGAGGACGATGTGCGCAATGCGATCCCCAAGGCGGAGGCGGCGCGGCGAAAGATCGCCAAGATCAACTCGCAGGTGAAAGTGACCGCCGTCGTCGATGACGTTAATCACGCCAACATCGAGCGGCTGGCGGGAATCAACAATCCCGCATACGGCAAGGTCGATGTGCTGGTCGATGGTGTGGACAACTTTGAGACGCGTTACCTAACCAACGACTTGGCGGTGAAACATGGCATTCCGTACATCTACGGCGGGGCTGTAGGCACGGTAGGTGCGTCGTATGCGATTCTGCCGCACACCCCAACCGGCGATGCGGTGTGGGAGAAAGTTAATCGCGCCACGCCCTGCTTGCGCTGCATTTTTGAGCAGGCGCCGCCCCCGGGGCTCAATCCGACGTGCGATACCGCCGGCGTCATCGGGCCTGTCGTCTCCATCGTCGCCAACTACCAGGTCAGCGAAGCGCTCAAGGTGCTCACCGGCAACTGGGACGTGATCAGCCCGACGATGCTCAATCTCGATCTGTGGGCCAACACGTTCCGGCAGTTCAAGGTGGCGCGGGCCTACGACGTGGGCGACTGCGTGTGCTGCAAGCATCGCCAGTTCGAGTTTCTGGCGGGCAAGTTCGGCTCCAGCACCACCACGCTCTGCGGCCGCAATGCCGTGCAACTGAGCCACAAGGCCAACGGCGACAAGCTCAATTTCGGGCAGATCGCCGACCGCCTGCGCTCGCACGGCACGGTCAGCGCCAATAAGTTCATGCTTCGCGCCGAAATCACGGACAACGGCTCGCCCTATGAGCTGACGCTCTTTTCCGACGGCCGGGCCATCATTAAGGGCACCAAGGAGGCGACCGTCGCCCGCAGCATTTACGCCAAGTATGTGGGAGCCTGATCGGCATGATTCAACAGATCATCGCACTCTACGAAAAGAACCACGACTACGCCCGCCGGCTGATCGCTGATCTGCCGGATGAGAAGCTGGCGTTTCAGCCGGGGCCGAACATGAACCACGCCGCGTGGGTGATCGGGCACTTGGCGCTAACCGCCGATCGCGTGACGTGCGGATTCACGCTGGGGCTGGCGTCAAAGCTGCCGGCTGAGTGGGGCCCGTTGCTGGGCGGCAAGTCCACGCCAACGGACGATCGCCAAGCCTATCCGAGCAAGGATGTGCTATGGCAAGCCTACGATGACGCTCATGCACGGGTGGTCGTGGCGGTGCAGCAGCTCGCCCCGGCTGATTTGGAAAAGGCCACGCCGCACGAAGGCTTCGGCCAGCGCTTCCCCACGATCGGCATCGCCCTGCTGCACACGATGATCGGCCACGAGCAGGTGCACCTGGGCCAGCTCTCGGCCTGGCGGCGCGTGCAGGGGATGCCGCCGGTGTGACGTACCTGCCAGTACAATGGCTGCGTCTTGCTCACGGGAAAGCGATGATGCCCAAACGCAAACGAATGCCGCATAATGAGCCACTCATGCCCCAGGCGAAACCCACCGCTAAGGAAATGGCTTTGCAGGTCATCCGGGACCAGCCGGCCGACAGTTCGGTGGATGAGCTATTGCGCGAAATTCTGTTTCTTAGGATGATCGAAAGGGGAACGGCCGATTCCGATGCGGGGCGAACCATCTCGCATCAAGAAATGAAAAGGCGGGTGGATACATGGCGGAAATCCGGTGGACGCAAGAAGCGGAAAGCTGGCTGAAGGAGATCCACGATTATATCGCCCACGGTAACCCGTCTGCGGCGATTCGCACCGTGGACGGCATTGTTGAGCGTGCCGAATCGCTGCGCGAATTCCCCTTGTTGGGCCATCGCTATGAAGGCCGCACGGACCGCCATTACCGCGTGCTTTGGTATGGGCATTATCGCATCGTGTATCTCGTGGTCAGTGATGACCGGCTGGAAATTGTCGGCGTGTTTCATGAAGCATTGGACATCGAGCGATTCTTCTAAGCGATGCTGTGGCATCCCATGATCTACTTCGACAACGCCGCAACGTCGTTTCCCAAGCCGCCAGTCGTCGCCGAGGCGATGTCGCGATTCCTCGCCGAGGCCGCCGCCAATCCCGGGCGCGCCGGCCATCGCATGGCCATCGAGGCGGAGCGCATGCTCGACGATGTCCGCCTCAAGCTCACGCGCCTGTTCGACGGCGACGATCATCACCGCATGATCTTCACCATGAACGGCACCGACGCTCTGAACATGGGGATCAAGGGCGTGCTGTCGCTCGACGGCGAGTCGCGACCGCACGTCATCACCACGGTGCTCGAGCACAATTCGGTGAGCCGGCCGCTCCAGGCGATGGCGTCGGCGGGCGAGATCGAGTTGACCCGCGTGCTCTGCGATTCCCAGGGCTTTGTCGATCCCGACGACATCCGCAAGGCCATCACGCCGGACACGTGCCTGATCGTGATGACCCATGCGTCCAACGTACTGGGGACAATCCAGGATGCGGCGGCGGTGGGGCGGATCGCCCGCGAGCATGAGGTGCTCTTCTGCCTGGATGCGGCCCAGACGGCGGGCGTGGTGCCCATCTCGATTCAGACGATGCAGGTGGACCTGCTGGCGTTTCCCGGGCACAAGTCGCTGCTGGGGCCGACGGGCGTAGGCGGGCTGTACGTGGGCAAGCGCTGCCCCGAGCCGGCCGAGGCGGTGGCGGCGGTCCACGAGGCGGGCCACCTGGATAAGCAGTTGACCCGGCGGGCGCGGCTGCGGCCGTGGCGCGAGGGCGGCACCGGCGGCGACTCGGCGACGCCCACCCAGCCCACGCTCTACCCCTATTACCTCGAAGGCGGCACGCCCAATACCGTCGGCGTCGCCGGCTTGGGCGCGGCCCTGGATTACCTGGCGCAGCGGGCCATGGACCAGACCCTGGCGCACGAGCAGGCCATGGTCGCCGCCATCATCAACCGATTCGGCAGCGACAAGCGGTTTGCGATCTACGGCACGCCCGACGCCACCCGCCGCGTCGGCACCGTCTCGCTCAACATCGAAGGCTATGACCCGTCCGACGTCGGCTCGATCCTCGACGGCGAGTTCGACATCGCTGTGCGTCCCGGCCTGCACTGTGCGCCCTACATTCACCGGCACCTGGGCACGTTCCCCGGTGGCGCGGTGCGCATCAGCCCCGGGGCCTTCAACACCAAGCAGGAACTGGCGACCCTGATCGACGCGATGGACCAGATCGCGGGGTGATGAGAGGCATCACCCGCTTGCGGCTTCGCGCAACTGCGGGTTGGCCGGAGAAGCGTCACCTGGATCGCGCCAACGCGAAGCCGCAAGCGGCCTGGTTACCCATACCAAGAAAAAAGCCCAGAGACTTGCATCTCTGGGCTTGGGTGTTGCAGCCTGAAAAAAGGCTCGACCTGGTCCACTTAGGTCGAGCCCGGATCCCGGCCCCCGGCCCCCGGACCCCGGAGGCTGGCACTTTCCCGCGGTCCGGGTTCCTGGCGGACCGCCCTAAGGGGTGGGACAAGTGCCTGCGTTGGATGGGGCGAGGTCGCCGTGAACGCGACCCCGCCAACTCGGAATCAGTAGCTCATGGCGACACCGAAAGTGCCGACAATTCGGAACTGGTTGCCGCCGGCGCCGATGATGCCCGGGGTAGCCAGAGCGGCGGCGTTTTCACCCAGGTAGTAGAAGATCACGCCGGCATGGGCATTCCACTGACCAAAATCGCTGGGGATGAAGGCCAGGGGAACGCTGACCACGGCGCCACCGGAGATAAAGCCGAAGAAGTCGCTCGAGCCGCCGGCGGGGTCGGGATAGTAGCCATCCCAGCTCAGGCCGATCGCCACGGGCAGGCTGAGGGTGATGGGGTAATCCTGCGCCACGCCGCCGAAGGTGAAGGACGGCGCCACGCCGATCTCGAGGTACTGGGCTTCCTCACGGGCCGAAGGCACGCCATCGGGATCGTTGAGTTCGAAGGCCAACAGCACGTAAGGCTGGAGGCTGATCTGTTGACCGGCGATCTCGGGCAGCATGCCCGTGTCATCGTAGGCCAGCTTCAGGTCGATCTCGTCGTAGCTGGTGAGGTTGGCGTCCGGATAGGTGTACCAGATGTAGGCGATCGAGGCGGTGAACTTCTCGAGGAACTTGACCGCCACGCCTGCGGACAGGTCCGCTTCGTACCACGCGCCGGAAAAGCCCGTGGGGTCCGTGTGGAAGCTGTTCCAGATGCCGGTGACCAGGCTGATGTCCTGGACGGCGCCTTGGCCCTGGAAGAGGCTGAAGCTGACGCTGGCGTAGGGCTGGAGCATAGCGCCCTGGTTTTCCTGCACGACACCACGGAAGATGTATTCCGTGACGGCGTCGACGCCCGCACTGAGCGAGATTCGTCCGGTGTTGGGCCCAGCCTCAGCCGGCGCCATTTCGGGGGGCGCATGTTGCGTCCGCTTGCCTGCGGGATCGAGCCCCTGGGCCGGCGCCGCGTCCTGGGCCAGACTGAGGGAGGGGACGGCGAACATGCCAGCCACCGCACCAACGCAGGCCAATTGGGCAATACGATTTTTCATACCGAGTCTCTCCAAAAAAGGACCCTACCATAGTACCCCTGACCGCCCAACGCGAGCGGCCAATTGCTCGACATTAGAGCAACCAACGTACCAACGGGCAAGCCTTCATGAGCTTGTCGCTAGCCCAAGCCGGCTTCAAGTTGCCCAGTGGTCGCCAAAGGTTGCACAAATTCCAGTGTCTACAAGAGTTGCGCGCCACCGACGGGTTCCTTGCCCTTTGCTTGAGCCCGTCTTGCGCAAGAGATTTCCACATCTGAGCGTGCCGAGTTGCGCCTAGACGCTGCGCAGAGCTCTTCAGGATGCTGACGATGCGAGCACGTTACGCCGCCGTTCTAACCTGAGTTGGGGATAAGCCCATCGAGACGGCTGATTTTTTTGGAGTGCGTCGGCTGTGATGCCGCTTTGGCTCGACGCGGAGCGTCTTTGGTGGCCGTCAATGCCTGGGCGCCGCCCAAACGGCTCCGCCGCAAGCTAAAGCGGTGTCGCGGCCACCGCAGTCCAAAGCGGCCGGCGCCGCCGTAGGAAGCGGCCGCCTATCCCGAACTCAGGTTTCTAGCGATCGATGCGCGCAGCAGATCGCCCTGCCAGGGGCGGCGATCCGTGAGGAGTGCAGGACATCGGTTTGGTGTTCACAGCGCCCACAGCTTCTGCCATAAGCGACAAAAAAGCCCAGGAACTTTCGTTCCTGGGCTTCATTTTGGCCTGAATGAGGCTCAACCTGGTCCACTTGGGTTGAGCCCGGAGGCTGGCACTTTCCCGCGGTCCGGGTTCCTGCGAACCGCTCTAAGGGGTGGGTCAGTGCCCGCAATGCACGAGGCGTGGCCGCGGGGCCGCGCCGAATCGAATCAGTAGTTCATGGCGACACCGAAGGTGCCGACAATTCGGAACTGGTTGCCACCGGCTCCGATGATGCCCGGGGTAGCAAGGGCAGCGGCGTTTTCACCCAGGTAGTAGAAGATCACGCCGGCATGGGCGCTCCACTGGCCAAAATCGCTGGGGATAAAGGCCAGGGGGACGGTGACCACGGCGCCACCGGAGATAAAGCCGAAGAAGTCGCTCGAGCCGCCGGCGGGGTCGGGATAGTAGCCATCCCAGCTCAGGCCGATCGCCACGGGCAGGCTGAGGGTGATGGGGTAATCCTGCGCCACGCCGCCGAAGGTGAAGGACGGCGCCACGCCGATCTCGAGGTACTGGGCTTCCTCACGGGCCGAAGGCACGCCATCGGGATCGTTGAGTTCGAAGGCCAACAGCACGTAAGGCTGGAGGCTGATCTGTTGACCGGCGATCTCGGGCAGCATGCCCGTGTCATCGTAGGCCAGCTTCAGGTCGACTTCGTCGTAGTTGGTGGCGGCGGCGGAGTCAGGGAAGGTCTTGTAGATGTACGTGACCGAGCCGGTGAACTTCTCGAGGAACTTCACCGCTACGCCTGCCATGAGGTCAGCCTGATACCACGCGCCGGCGCCATAGGCCGTCGTCGTCGGGTCAGTGTGGAAGCTGTTCCAGATGCCGGTGACCAGGCTGATATCCTGGATGGCGCCCTGGCCCTGGAAGAGGCTGAAGTTGATGTTGGCGTAGGGCTGGAGCATGGCGCCCTGGTTTTCCTGAACGATGCCACGGAAGATGTATTCCGTGACCACATCGACGCCCGCATTGAGCGAGATTCGACCGGTGTTGGGGCCGACCTCAGCCGGCGCCACATCTTGGGCCAGACTGAGGGAGGGGACGGCGAACATGCCAGCCACCGCCCCAACGCAGGCCAGTTGGGCAATACGATTTTTCATACCGAGTCTCTCCAAAAAAAAGGAACCTACACTGTTTACCCCTGACCGCCCAACGCGAGCGGTCAATGTCGCTCATTAGAGCAACCAACGCACCATTGAGCAACCACAAGAACAACCTGTGGATGCTATTGGGGATATCGACTAACGGGCATAGGTGGGTCCAGAATTGTGCAAATACGGTCCCATAAAAGGCTTGCGGGCGCGGCACCGGCCGCCTGACCCCGCCGGGGAGCGCGCCGGATTGTGGATTATGGGACGACATTACCCGAAATGTCCATTCGTGCCGAGCATGATCCAGGGATTCGGCCCAATCCCGGACATGTGCCAGCGTCCCCCTTCTCTCATGACTTGATCATCAGAAATCCGCTGCGGGTTCCCGGCACGGTAGCGCCGCATCGGATCACCACACATTTCACTCCGATGAGCGCCGTGTCGTGCCTTACCGTAAACTAAGTCCCATGAGCGAAGTCCACCATCCCAACACCCACGAATCACCCAGCCTCGAAGGCTCGGCCCCCAGCATCGCCACGCCCGCCCAGCGCCAGGCGGCACTGGACGAGGCCTTTGACTATCGCGGCGATGTGACCATCACCACCACCGATGGCCGCACGATTGTGGGCTACGTGTACGATCGCCGCAGCGCCGGGGCCAACTCCTGCGTACGCATCATGCCCCAGGACGGCAGCCCGCGCATGAACGTGCCCTATGACCAGATCCAAGGCCTCGAGTTCACCGGCAAGGACCCGGCGGCCGGCAAGAGCTGGGAAACCTGGGTCAAGAAGTACCACGAGAAAAAGGCCCGCGGTGAGGCGGCGAGCATCGAGTCGGAACACGTCGAGTGAAGTGCGAAGTGCGAAGTTCGAGGTACGAAGTAAGAGAAATCCTGGCACTTCGTACTTCGCACTTCGCACATCGTACTTCGCTATCATGCCCCGCATGCCGCACGATCTGCCCGACCTGGCGACGTTCGAGCGACTGATCCGCGCCTCGGCGGGCGGCAACCTTGTGCCCATGTTTCGCCGGCTTCTGGCTGACCAGATCACGCCCGTCCTGGCGTATCGCCGGCTGGTCCGGCCCGACGATCGCCTGGCGCCGTCGTTCCTCTGCGAGTCGGTCGTCGGCGGCGAACGCATCGGCCGCTACAGCTTCCTGGCCGCCCAGCCCCGCGCCCAGATCATCGCCTACGACCGACTGGTGCGCATCATCGACAGCCGGTCGCCGGACACCCCCGGAAAGACCCGCGAATTTCACAGCGACGATCCCCTGGCGGAGCCGGACCGCTTCATCGCCGGCTGGAAGCTCGTGCGCGTGCCCGGCCTGCCCACGTTCACCGGCGGATGGATGGGCGTGGCGGGCTACGACACCGTCCGCTATCTCGAAGGCGAAAAGCTCCCCGCGCCGCCCGCCGACGATCGCCATCTGCCCGACCTGCACATGGGCCTTTACGACCAGGTCGTGGCCTTCGATCACGTGCAGAAGACGGTGCTGGCGATCACGCACGTCCACCTGGATGAATATGGCTCGATTCAGCAGGCGTATGAGGCGGGTCAGGCCCGGCTTGAAGAACTGGTGCGACGCATTGAAGCGCCGCCTGGGGATGTGAAAGCCGGCGAACCGGAACTGACGGTGGGCGATGTGGACCTGGATTCTCCGCCGCCCAAGCTGCCTATCAGCAACATGGGCCAGGGCGGCTACCAGCAGGCGGTGCTCAAGGCCAAGGAATACATCAAGGCGGGTGACATCTTCCAAGTCGTGCCCAGCCAGCGCTTCGAGCTGACGACCCACGCCGACCCGTTCGACATCTACCGCGCCCTGCGTGTGGTCAATCCTTCGCCCTACATGTTCTATCTCCAGATCCAAGGCGCGATGCTCATCGGCTCAAGCCCCGAGATTCTCTGCCGGGTGCACGAGGGCGTGGTGACCAATCGCCCGCTGGCGGGGACGCGCCGCCGCGGCCGGGACGAGGCCGAGGACCAGGCGCTGGAGGCCGAGTTGCTGGCCGACCCGAAAGAACGTGCTGAGCACATCATGCTGGTGGACCTGGGCCGCAATGACGTCGGTCGCGTCGCGGTGCCCGGGTCGATCGCGCTGCCCCAGGTGATGACCATCGAGCGGTACAGCCACGTGATGCACATCAGTTCGACGGTGACGGGCAAGCTGGCGCCGGGGCGGACCTGCTGGGACGCCCTGCGCATGGCGCTGCCCGTGGGCACGGTCAGCGGGGCGCCCAAGGTGCGTGCCATGCAGATCATCGACGAGCTGGAGGCGACCCGTCGCGGCCCCTACGCCGGCGGCGTGGGCTACACCGACTTTGCCGGCAATATGGACATCGCCCTGGCGCTGCGCACCATGGTGGTGATGCCCGGCCGTGGCCATGTCAACGCGCAGCGCACTACCCAGGGCGTGTCGGTCCACCGTGATCCACCATGGATCGTGCACCTTCAGGCCGGGGGCGGCATCGTCGCCGACAGCGACCCCGACGCCGAGCACCAGGAAACGGTCAACAAGGCCGCGGCCCTGGCCAAGGCCGTCGCCCTGGCGGAACAGGCGTTTCGAAGGTGATTTCTAATTTCTGATTTGGTGGAAGCCAAGCCGGGGCAGAGGCTTTGCGCCGCCCCGGGTTTCCAGGGCGCTGTAGAAATTGGAAATGAGAATTCGCCATCCGGCCGATAAGACCATGACATGGCCACGGAAATCCGAACCATTCTCAAGCTCCAGGTGCCGGTGATCGTGCAGATCGGCAAGCGCAGCCTGCCGGTTGACGACGTGCTGGCGCTGGGTCCCGGCGCCATTCTGGAGCTGGGCCGCTCTTCCGAGAGCGAGTTGGAGTTGCTGGTCAACAACAAAGCCATCGCCACCGGCCAGGCCGTCAAAGTCGGGGAAAACTTCGGCCTGAAAGTCACTTCGATAGGCACGCAACGGCAACGTGTGCAGGCGCTGGGCGAGTAACGGAAGTGCGAAGTACGAAATACGAAGTACGAAGTAAGAGAACAACTTCGCACTTCGCACCTCGCACTTCGTACTTCCCACTTCCCACTTCCCACTTCCCCCTTCCTACGCCTCGCGCACCTTCACTTCCATCCCGTCCGCCGACACCACGCGTACCTCTGTGCCCGCCTCAATCATCGGCCCATCCGCCAGGCAGTCGATGCGCCGGCCGTTGATCAGGCAGGTGCCCACAGGGCGAAGATCGGTCAGCGCCTTGCCGGTGGCGCCCTGGAGGGAACCGGCCTTGGCCGCGCTGTCGCCGTGACTGGTGGTCCCCTGCTGGGACTTGGGCGACTTGAGCACCAGCATGCGTGCGATGGGCGTATTGGGCCACATCCAGATTCCCGCCGCGAAAACAAAGGGCAAGAGCAGCAGCACGACCACGCCGCCGATCATGCCCACCGTGGTGTCGTACATGAACAGGAGGACGATGCCGGCGATGGTCGCCGCCGCCGCCAGCACGCCGATGAGTCCGCCCGAGGGCACGAAGATCTCGATGAAGAACAGCACCAGCGCTATCGCCAGGCAGAGCGTCGCCCAGATGATGGTGTTGTCAGCCATGCTGCGGATTATAAGCGGTAAACCCGCGGCCTACGTGGGCCGGCCCTGTTGCAGCAGGGCCATTGCATATGGCTGTTGCTGACCCCCTCTCCCTTCCGAGGCAATACTGTCCGGGAAGTGGTCGGGTGTTCGGCGTTGGGGAGAGCGGCAGC
>JBBDMX010000039.1:0-29016 GCA_040878035.1 Phycisphaeraceae bacterium
TCCACTTTCCACCCCCCCGTCTCCCCTTTACACTTGCTGTCATGGAAAACCTCTGGGCGCCGTGGCGCATGGCGTACATCAAGCAGCTCGATCAACCCGCCGGCCCGCACGAGGCCGGCGCCGCCCGTGCCGCGCCGCCCTGCTTCCTCTGCCAAGCCGCCAAGGCGCAACTCCCTCTCCCTTCTGAGGGAGAGGGCAGGGGTGAGGGTGGGCGCAGCCCCGACGCCCAACGCATGCTCGTCCTGCAAAGCGACGCCCGCGGCGTCATCCTCCTCAACCGCTACCCCTACACCTCCGGCCACCTGCTCATCGCCCCCGCGCAACACGTGGCCGAGCTGGCGGACCTCACGCCAACCCAACGCGCCGACCTGATGGAGCTGACCACCCAGGCCGACGGGCTCCTGCGCCTGGCGACCAATCCGCAAGGCATCAACATCGGCCTGAACCTGGGCCGCTGCGCCGGCGCCGGCCTGCCCGGCCACCTGCACGTCCACGTCGTCCCCCGCTGGAACGGCGACACCAACTTCCTGCAAACCGTCGGCCAGGTCCGCGTCATCCCCGAAGCCCTGGAGGCCACATACGAGCTGCTGACCCAAACGCTGGCCAAGTTGAAAACCTGAAACCGGATTCACCGCAGTGGACGCAAAGTCCGCGGAGGGATGCCTCCGGCAGAATCGATAGCGAACTGACCCAATCCTTTTCTTCATCTCTGCGTCCTCTGCGACCTCTGCGTTGTGTCCTTTCTTCGGGCAATTCCGGATATCCGGACACGTGTCAGCCCCCCCTCCCCTACCCCCAGGTGTCATCTTTTGATTTCTCTTTATTCCTCCGGGACTTAGCGAATGTCAGTCCCCATGTCAGTGGCGTGTCAGACTGACATTTCGGACAAACCGCTCCGGCAGTTGTAATCCACGTTCTGAATATCGCTTACATCATACATCGCAAGATTATGTAAGTGTCAGGACCTGACAGTTAATCTGGGCCAACCTGAACTGACCCTAGAACACGAACGACACAGGACACGTCGGACAACGGGGACGGCTTTGGCTGCACAGCGGCCTCGCGTGCCGTTCAGTATCTATGATACCATCACCACGCACAAAGTCAAGGCTGGGGAACCACCGCGGCCGCGCCTCGCCCTGGTAGATGCCGTTTGCCCTGCTCATTTCGGCCTTGACGCGCCCGGGATCGAGTGTCATAGTGACTTCAGCGCAGCCCGAATCGGTTTGGGGACGGTCTGCGGGCTTCTGCGCGGCGGCCAACGGGCCCCGGGTTAACCTTGGGAGCAAGCCTCAACATCCAGGAGGGCTCAACATGAGCGTCGCAACCCCCCCTCTCCCCACAAGCCCCTCACCCCCCACGCCATCTCCCCGACTTACAGCCGTTTGAGCGTTCCGCTGGCAGCGGTATTTTCAGAGCAGTTAGACGATGACAACCATTGATATTGCCAATATCTCCTCCCGTATGACCGTAAACAGCCGGCCAATAAGGGCGCGTGCAACAATATTAGTGGGCACCATCGGATGCCTTCTAATGGGATGTGGGCGCACGCCAGGTGCAACAAGCTTGCCCAACACGACAATTAACACATCGCAATCACTAGTTGACAAAGCCGGTGTTTACCAGCTCTCGCCAGGCGATTACAGGCTTACTGTAAAACTTCAACCCGATGATAATGGCCACTTGGTTACGTATGAGCTACACGCCCCAGTTTCTGATGCTCTAATCGTATCAGGCGATGCCGGTGCGGCTTCTGCGCGTTGGTTTTTGTACTGGTCAGTAGAGCATGAGCTTTGGGTGCATAGTTCTGATATTGGAACCTTTATCTGGCAGAAAGACCCCAATCTAGGGTACCAACGTCATACGGTAACCGGCGGACTTGAGGTCCGTCGAATGCCAGATATGGTATTTGACTCACTGCCGGAGTCTCTCAAACGCCGGTGGTTACCCGTACGCATTGCACCGTAATGAAACCGCTCACCCCCACGCTATCTCCCCGCGACCACCCGGAATCACATTTCCTATCAGTGATCATCGCGGCAGCGATCGGATCCATCAACTTGCTTGATAACCTGGCCCGCTATGAACAGATCGTGCGGCTGCAATTGTTACGGCTGCGAGCCGCCTGAGCAGGACGCTCCCATGAACCCCAACCAAGCAACCAACAACAGAAACTCAACCTCCAAAGAGCATGGTATGACTGCCAGAACGCCAAGAGCCGAACCACAACCCTCAACAAAGTTCCAAGAGATAGTTGCCGGAGGTTCCCAGGTGATTGCAAGGCGAACCTTTTTCAAAGCCACGCTGGGCATTCTTGGAGGCGTGGGACTGGCACGTCATATGCCATTTGCGGCCTATGCTGCGGCGGCGGCATCGTCAGCAACGCGCAGGCCGAACATTATTTTCATCCTGACCGACGACCAGGGATATGGTGACCTCTCCTGTCATGGGAATCCTATCCTCAAGACTCCTAAAATCGACACGCTTTACGCTGAGAGCACGCGCTTCACTGATTTCCAGGTCAGCCCGGTGTGTTCGCCGACACGGTGTGCCCTGATGACGGGGCGCTTCGAGTTTCGCTCCGGAGTGCACGACACTCGGGGTCCGGGGCAGAACATGAGCCTGAAGGCAACCACCGTTGCACAGGTGCTCAAGTCTGCCGGATACTCGACGGGATTGTTCGGGAAGTGGCATCTCGGAGAGGAAAAGGAGTATCAGCCGTGGCAGAGGGGTTTTGACGAATCGCTTTCCTTCCTTTCTGGGATGATTGCCGAGGGCATGCCCGGGAACAACAAAGATAAGACCGACTGTATACTGCTTCGTAACGGCGAAAAGGAAAAGACCGATGGGTGGTGTACAGATGTCTTCTTTGGAGAAGCCATCAAGTGGATGGGCAAGGTGAAAGGGGATGGACCGTTTTTTGCCTACATACCAACGAGCTCCCCGCATGCTCCGGTAAAATCCCCCCCCGAATACTCAAAGCCCTACATGGACAAAGTACCGGGCAGCAACAACAGGGAGATGCCAGACTACTATGGCGAAATTGCGAACATTGATGAGAATGTCGGTAAATTGATGGAGCAGCTCAAGGCCTGGAAGATCCAAGACAACACTATGCTTGTGTTCATGAGCGACAATGGGGCGCCAGATAAAGGCAAAAATGACATATCTCCCGTAAAAAGCTTCAACGCCGGGATGAAGGGCCACAAGGGAACGGTTGACGAAGGTGGCACGCGGGTACCGTCCTTCTGGTACTGGCCCGGCGTGTTCAGTGGCGGCAAGAATGTTGGCAAGCTCGCGGCGCACATTGACGTGTTTCCAACGTTCGCCGAGATTGCGGGAGCAAAGGCGCCGCAGGGACTTGAACTCGACGGGCGCAGCCTTCTTCCGTTACTGAAAGATCCTGACGCGGCGTGGCCTGACCGATTCATCTGCGTTCATAAAAGTGGATCTGGGGCCAAGGAGAAGGGTGATGGCTTTGCCGTGCGTAATGACCGCTTCAGAATGGTCGGTAATGGGGCGTTGTTCGATGTAAAAGCAGACCGCGGCCAGACGAAGAACATCATTTCTGAGCACAAGGGCGTCGCGACAGAGATGCGCGCCGCCTACGACCAATGGTGGGATTCGGTCCGCCCGGGCTTGGGGGAAACGACTGCCGCCGCTTCAGAAGAGAAGCCGGACAAGAATGCCAAGCAGAAAAAGAAGCAAGGACAACAGGGGCAGTCCTTGGACAAACTAATAGAGACCGAACAAGCTGCCGCAGCTAACCCCTAGCAAGTGGAGAGTAAACACCTCACCCCCCACGCCATCTCCCCGCGACCACCCGGAATCACATTTCCTATCAGTGACGCTTCGGCAAAAGCTGCACCTTCCCTTGGCGGTGAATGCTCGAAAACTGAGGGTAGACACAGCGCCGTGATGTTCCCTTTGCGGTCTCATGCCAGACGAAAGTTTAGAGCAGCGATAGTTGAAGTCGCTCGATCGTAAAAGCCGTCTCCATGTCGAATTCCGCTAAGATTCGCCTAACATCTTCATCACTTTGGTCGCTGACAAATCGAAAGATGGAGGTTTTTACGTAGTTAGCGTCCCGGTCGATGGTTCTCCATTGACGACCAAGGTTTTCGGCCGCTTCACCGGTCGTCCCGGAGCCGGCGAAGATGTCCAGGATCGCGTCGCCCGGGTCAGTAAGGAACCTGATGAAGAACTCTGGCAGTGCTTTGGGGAAGCGTGCGGGGTGTGGTTTCAGGCCGTATTCCTTACAGAGCCGCAGGTACAAGCTGTTGCTTTCGGCATTGGAGTACTGAAGCAGATTCGGCGGGATCGCGCCGCCGTTGTCTTTCCCGAAACTGCGGCCGATGTCATGGCCGGACGGTCGCTCTTTGGGACGGTAGAAACTCTCGGGGTCCTCGATCAGTTTCTTCATGCGGCCCGAGTACGGAACCAAAACGTTGCTTACGTTGGCCTTTGGCCACGCGGATTTGCTTAGCCACCAGACGGTGTTGACCGAATCCTTGGCTCGTAGCTTTCGCTTGTTTACCCACTCGATGGGAGATGGCAGCTTGCTGGGATTGTGCCAGAAGAATTCTTCTGCAAGGTGAAAGCCGTGTTCATCCACCATGCGGAGCAGTACACGGAAGTTGTAAAGTGAGCGGACGGGCAACCCGCGCTGGTAAGCTCCACCGAGGTCGATGACGAAACTGCCGGTTTCCTTAAGGACCCGCCTTACCGGCGGGCCGAAAGCGCAAAGCCACTCGACGTAGGCCGCTTGATCGAGGTTGCCGTACTCTTTCTCGCGCAGCAGAGCGAAAGGAGGAGAGGTGATGACCAGATCGATGGAGTCGGCGCGCAAGTGCCGGAGCACATCCATCGAGTCCCCGATCACAGCCTCACCAAGCGGTGTTTTGAATGCGGTTCTGTGCTTCATCCGTTGCAGTCCCTCGATGATGGCTGTTGCGCTTTGTCTGTTGTGCGATCTTACGCAGACTGGATGCTAGACGCAAGCATGAGCCGTAGCGATTTTACAAAACGATTCGCCGAGAATCTTCGCCGGTTGCGGCAGGAAAGGGGAATCTCACAAGAGCGGCTTGCGGATGCCGCCGGTCTCCATCGCACGCACATCAGCTTGATCGAATGCGACCGCCGGTCGGTGCGACTGGAAACGCTTGAACGTCTGGCGCTGGCGCTGGGTGTTGAACCTGCCGAACTGGTTCCTCCCCTTCTACGAAAGGGCGCTCGGCGCGATGGCTCATCATAAAGACAAGGAGATTCTCGACCGATTGTTTCCCGCCATCCGCGAATACCAGAAGCTCGCGTCGACGCATGGCATCGGCGATGTCTTTCAGGATAACGGCGGGAAGCTGTTGCAGACCCTTCTCATTCTGAACTTACGTGCCACTGGCAGCCGTGAAGGCAATGATGCCGTGGCCGACGAGGGCAACGAGTACGAGTTGAAGACAGTCAATATTGTACTGACCAGTTCGTTCTCGACGCACCATCACCTAAATCCGATCATTATCGATAAGTACCGCAAGGTAAAGGCGTGGTACTTCTCAATCTATCGGGGCATTGAATTGATGGAAATCTACCACATGGAAATTCGAGAGCTTGACGTTTACTTCTCCAAGTGGGAACGGAAATGGCGCGAGAGCAAACGAGACATCAACAACCCAAAGATACCGGTGAAATTCGTTCGGGAGCGTGGCAAGTTAGTGTTCGAGAACCCCGCACCAGGCGAGGGCGGCATAACCAAACGATAATAGAGGGGATCGGAAGAAGGGTCATCGGTCATCACTGATTAGGCGGTTTGCCTGCGGTGGATCAGCCGACCGCAGCGAGAGGGCCACGATCTGCCCGAATTGCGCCATGGCTACGAGGATCTCGGCCTCTTCACGCTCGATGGCCGTCAGTTGCCCCTCCGCATTGCGCTCAAGTAGCTCATGCATGCGATCGCGCAGCGTTTGTGATAGCGCCACAATATCCGGCAGCGCAGTGCGCGGAAAACTTAACGTGATGGAATCGGGCACATCGGGCATGATGACACCCCGATATACGCCGCCGCAATGAACTGACCAAGGGCGTTCTGACCTGGCGTTGTTTGACTTGTCCGTCACGCCGCCGCGACCGCCGCGGCAAACCTGATGCCGATGCGGTGGCCGTCGGCTTTGCGTTCGCAGCGGACCACGTGGCCCGTGCGGTCAAAGCCGCGCTCCGGGCCGTGCGGGGGGAACAGGATGGTGACCGACTGGCCCGGCTTCAGGGCTTCATCGCTCAAGGCGCCCATGCCCGTCTGCGACATGTCCAGCAACTGGAGCGAGCCAATGCGTGCCAATTGCCCATCGCTCTCGGGCTCGCACAGGGCGGTGACCCGTGCCGCCACCCCGTGGCGTTCGGCACGCCGGCGGTCGAATTTGTAGCTTTCGGCTTCCGGACTCGGTTCGAGCAATTTCAGCGAAGGGTGGGCGGACATGTGCAGGCTCCTTTGACGGCTCGTATCATTTCCCTCATCGACGTTACAGACGGCAAGGTTTACTCAGCTTGACCAACCAGCCCAAAAATCACGCGGGACACGCCCCCCAGGGACACGTCTGCCTCATCGGCGCCGGGCCGGGCGACCCGGGTCTGATTACCGTGCGCGGCCTGGAGCGGCTGCGGGCCGCCCGGGTGGTGGTGTTTGACGCCTTGAGTGCACCGGCCCTGCTGGAACAGGCCGCCCCCGATGCCGAGCTGATCGACGTGGGCAAGCGTGCCAAGGCCCATAAGCTCACCCAGGACCAGACCAACGACCTGCTGGTGCAAAAGGCCCGGGAGGGCGGGCTGGTGGTGCGGCTCAAGGGCGGCGACCCCTACTTATTCGGACGCGGCGCCGAGGAGGCCACCTACCTGGCGCGACACGGCATCACCTGCGAAGTGATTCCGGGCGTCACCTCCGGCATCGCCGCCCCGGCCATGGCGGGCATCCCCGTCACGCATCGCGGGCATGCCAGCACCGTCACCTTCGTGACCGGCCACGAGGATCCGGGCAAGAGCGACACGGCGATCGACTTTGCCGCGCTTGCGGCCATGGTCGCAGCCGGGGGCACGCTGTGCTTCTATATGGGTGTGGGCCGGCTGACGGCAATCGTGCAGTCGCTGTCGTCGCATGGCTTGCCGATGACCACGCCCATCGCCCTGGTGCAATGGGGCACGACGGCCCGGCAGCGCTCGCTGCGCTCGACCTTTGCCCAAGTGAGCCGCGAGGTGGAACGCACCGGCATCGGCTCGCCGGCGATCATCGTCGTCGGGGCCGTGGCGGGCATCGACGATCCGGGGCTGACCTGGTTCACTGACCGACCGCTCTTTGGCCAGCGCATCCTGGTGACGCGCACAAGGCAGCAAGCCTCGGAGCTGCGTGCTCAGCTCGAAGCGCTGGGCGCGGCGGTGCTCGAGGCGCCGACCATCGAGATCGCGTCGCCGACCCAAGAGGACACACGGCAGGTCGCCGATGCCGTGGCGAGCATCAGTCAATATGACTGGCTGGTGCTAACCTCGGGGAATGCGGTGGCGGCGTTGGCCGAGGCGCTGGCGAAGCAGGATCGCGATGCCCGGCATCTGGCGGGGGTGAAGATCGCGGCGGTGGGCGAAGCGACCGCCGAGGCGCTGCGTGATCGCCTGAACGTGCGTCCGGACCTGGTGCCCACCCGTGCCGTGGCTGAGTCGCTGGCCGGCGAGTTGATCGCGCAACAGGACCTGGCGGGCAAGCGCGTGCTGCTATTGCGTGCCGACATTGCCCGGCCGAACCTGCCCAAGTTGCTGACCGACGCCGGCGCCACGGTCGAGGAAGTGACCGTCTACCGCACGCAGCGCCCCGCGTCGCTGCCCGATGCGGTGCTCGATGCGTTGCGCGACAAGCAGATTGATTGGGTCACGTTCACCAGTTCCTCGACCGCGCGCAACCTGGTCGAGATGCTGGGCCAGGAGCGCACGCTGCTGGAGCCGCTCCAGCGCGCATCGATCGGGCCGATTACCAGCCAGACTTTGCGCGAGTTGAACCTGCCGCCGACGATCGAGTCGCAGGAAGCCAATGTCGCCGGCCTGGTCGCGGTGCTGGTGCAGGCATGCGCCGCGCAGCATTGACGCACTGCGGCCTACAATCGCATCATGCAACGCTACACCTTGACGGATCGACAAGACCACTGGAAAGTGCTCGGCGCCAGCAGCCGGTCGCAGGCGGCGGTGATGACGCTGTCGGCGGGCAAGTCCACCGGCGGGCCGGATAACAAGCACGCCCAGAGCGATCAGTGGATTTACATCATTGCCGGCAGCGGTGAGGCGACGGTTGCTGGCAAAGCCGTGAAACTCGGCACGGGTGACCTGGTGCTGATTGAGGCGGGTGAGACGCACGAGATCCGTAACACGGGGGACCAGCCGCTGGTGACGTTCAGTATTTATGCGCCGCCGGAGTATTGATGCGCTGGAACCCTACTCGCGGGAGCGGCTGGGCTTTCTTTCCACCGTCCTCTCTCGTTCTCATTCCTCACTCTTCTTCGTGCCTTTGTGTCTTGGGGTTCAATCTTTCCGCACCAGCGTCCACTGCTCGTCCAGGCGTCTGAACGACACCGGCGTGACCGTGCGCAGCTCCTGGGCGAAGAGCGAGACACGCATTTCCTCGAGCATCCAGCGATACGTTTCCAGCGCGGGGTCGTCGCGCACATCCGTGTCGATCGGCGTCACGCGATCGACGTAGGCCTGCCAATAGGGCGCCAGCTCGGCGGCCATTTCCCGATCGCGTGCCAGCCGGCCGGGGAGTTTGCTCCAGCGCCGTTGCATGGCCGCCAGATAGCGCGGATAGTGCGTCAGCCGAAGCGCCGGCGTCTGCGTGAGGAATTGCCGCGGCATCAGGTGCGCCAGTTGCGCGCGCATGTCGCGCACCGAAGTTTCCCACGCCGGGGGAATGGCCTGTTCCAGTTGCCCCGTCAGTTGGGCGAAGGCCGCCAGAATCGGCTGCACCAGCGTGATCAGCGCGCGCATGGCCGCACGCAACCTGCCTCGGCCGGCACGCAGGCGCAGCTCAAACTCCATGTGCGTCCGCACCTCCGGCCCGCCGGGCTGATCCTCCAGGAACACGCGGTCGATCATCGCCACCACCAGTTGCTCGCGCAACTCCGCCGCGCCGCCCAGCGGCGCATAGAGCGCCGCCAAGTCCTCCCCCTCGGGAATATCGCCGGCGATTTCGCCCACTTCCTCGGCCAGTTGGAGCATGAACAAGCGGCGCAGGCCCGCGCGGTTGAGCCGCAGCGCCTTGTCGCGGGCATCGATCATGCGCAGGGCCACGGTATGGCCGTGATCGACGATCGCCGGGTAACCCTGCACCGCCACGCCGGCGGTCACGGCCTGGGCGTGATCGGGCAGATCGCCGAAGTCCCACTGCGTGATGCCATCGCGGGCGAACTGCCGGGCAAAGATCGCGGCGTTGCTGGCGGCCGAGCGGCTGCCCAGTCGCTCCTGCAAGGCCCGCAGGTCGCGGCCGGCGGCGATCTCCTGCCCGCGTTCGTCGATCACGCGGAAGTGCGCCCGCAAGTGATCCGCCAGGTGCCGCTGGTTCCACGCCTGGGCCGGCACGTCCACGCCGCTGCGCCGCCGCAGCTCGTCCGCCAGCGCCTCGGTCAGCGCGCGATCGCCCGGCTCCAGATTCCGCGCACAAGCCCTGGCCACCTGGCCGATGGGGATCAACTGCACGCGCAGAACCTTGGGCAACGAGCGCAACAGGGCCTCGACCTTTTCCGCCAGCATGCCCGGCACCAGCCAGTCGAAGCGTTGCGGCCGAAGCTGATTGAGCGCTGCGATGGGCACGAGCACGCTCATGCCGTCGGCCGGATCGCCCGGGTCCAGGCGATACTCCACCGGCAGCGTGATCTGGGTCGTGTGCAGGTGATCGGGGAACTGCGCGTGCGTGTCCGCCGGCGGCTCCAGACGCATCACATCCGACAGCTTCATGAACAGCAGGCGCGGCTGGTCCTTCTCGATGCGATGCCGCCAGTGCTCAAAGCGTCGCGTGTTGTAGATCTGCGGCGGCACGCGCTGGTCGAAAAAGGCGTAATGCCGGTCGGCGCCGGCGAGCAGATCGCCGCGCCGCTGCTTGGCCTGGATCTGTTTGGCCTCCTCGATCACGGCGTGATTGTGCAGCGCGAATGGCGCCTCGGTGCGATATCGGCCTTCGACCAGGGCTTCGTAGATGAAAATCTCACGGGCGATCCGGGCATCGATACGACCATAGGGCACACGCCGACGGGTGATGATCGGCAGGCTCATCAGTGTCACCGTCTCAAAGGCCTCGACGTCGCCGGTCTTGGCCCGCCAATGCGGATCGGCATATTGCCGCTGCACCAGGTGCGGCGCCAGGCGCTCGACCCAGTGCGGGCTGATGCGCGCCACGGTGCGGGCGTAGAGCTTGGTGGTTTCGACGAGTTCGGCGGCCACGACCCAGCGCGGCTTCTGATCGAAGAGTCCCGAGCCGGGGAAGAGCCAGAATTTCACGCCGCGCGGGCCATCGTATTCGCCGGTGTCACTGCGGTGGCCGATGCTCGAGAGCAGACCGGTGAGCAGGGCGCGATGAATGGCGGCATAACTGACGCCGGCCCCCTCTTCCTTTGGGAGAGGGCTGGGGCGAACGGACTCAGGGACTGCGCTGCATTCTGGTCGTGAGGAAGAGTCAGAAGCAGGCCGTTCGTCTTCGCCTGATTCTTCGCCCTGCTCATCGGCGGGCACCCTCACCCCCGCTCTCTCCCTCAGAAGGGAGAGGGGGCCGGACATCTCCCCCAGTTGCCGATGAATATCCTGCCACTCTCTCAACCGCACGTACGACAGGAACCGCGCCGCGCAGAGCTTGCGCAGCTTGCTCTGCGACAGCTCGCGGGCGCGATTCTGGAAGAATCGCCAGAGCGTGAGGTAGCCCAGGAAGTCCGACTCGCTGTGATGGAAGGCGACGTGGGCGCTGTCGGCGGCGGCCTCCTGGCCCACGGGCCGCAGGCGCGGGTCGCCCGCCGCCAGCGCCGCGGTGATGATCAGCACTTGCGGCAGGCAGTGCTCCTGTCGCGCCGCCAGGATCATGCGACCCAGCCGCGGGTCGATGGGCAGCCTGGCCAGTTGCCGACCTACCGCCGTCAGCGCCAGCTCGTCATCGAGCGCGCCTAGCTCCACCAGCGTGTCGTAGCCGTCGCGGATCATCCGCCGGCTGGGCGGCTCGATGAAGGGGAACGCCTCGACATCGCCCAGGCGCAGGGCCTTCATCTGAAGGATCGCGCCCGCCAGGTTGGTGCGCAGAATCTCCGGATCGGTGAAGGCGGGGCGGGCTTGGTAATCGTCCCGGCTGTAGAGGCGGATGCACACGCCATCGGCGACGCGGCCGCAGCGGCCCATGCGCTGGTCGGCGCTGGCGCGGGAGATTTCCTCGATGGGCAGACGCTGCACTTTGTGACGCGGACTGTAGCGGCTCAGCCGCGCCAACCCACTGTCGATCACGTAGCGGATGCCCGGCACGGTCAGCGACGTCTCGGCGACGTTGGTGGCCAGCACGATGCGCCGGCCGCGGTGAGGCTGAAAGATGCGCATCTGCTGGTCGGGCGGCAAGCGTGCGTAGAGCGGCATCAGCTCGACATTGGGGAACTTCGCGGCGGTGATCGCCTCGGCGGTTTCGCGGATTTCACGCTCACCGGGGAGGAACACCAGCACGTCGCGCGGCTGGTCAACAGGCAGCGATTCACCGGCGATGATCTCGCGTAGCGCCAGCACGATCGCGTCGGGCAGGTCGGCGTCCTGGGAGTCGGTGTCGGCCCCCTCTCCCTTCACAGGGAGAGGGTTGGGGTGAGGGTGGCTCGGAAGCTGCTGCCGATCCGTTGGCACAAGATCATTCGGGGCGCCCTGGCCCCCGCCCTCTCCCTCAGAAGGGAGAGGGGGCAGGCCGCCTGGCCGATACCGCACTTCAACGGGATACATTCGGCCTGACACTTCGACAATCGGAGCGCCGTCGAAGAAATCACTGAACCGCTGCGGATCGATCGTGGCCGAGGTGATGATGACTTTCAGGTCGCGTCGCCGCGGCAGCAGTTGCTTGAGGAAGCCCAGCAGAAAATCGATGTTGAGGCTGCGCTCGTGGGCCTCATCGATGATCAGCGTGTCGTAACGCCTGAGCATCGGGTCCTGCTGGGTTTCCGAAAGCAGGATGCCATCGGTCATGATCTTGATCCGCGTATCGCGGCTGACGCGGTCGGTGAAGCGAATCTTGTAGCCAACCTCGCGGCCGAGGGTGACGGACATCTCCTGGGCGATGCGGGCGGCGATGCTGCGCGCGGCGATGCGCCGCGGCTGAGTCTGACCGATCATGACCGGAGCACCACGCCCCATCGCCCGGCAAATCTGCGGCAACTGCGTGCTCTTGCCCGAGCCCGTTTCGCCACAGACGATCGCCACCGGATGGGCGGCGATCAGCCGGGCAATCTCGTCGCGATGCGCCAGGATGGGAAGATCAGGCGTGGGCACAGGGGGGATTGTAGGAAGATGAGTGAACACGAAGACACGAAGGCACGAAGAAGAAATAACCGAGGAACGAAGAACGAAGAACGAGAAACGAACAATGGTGGCGACCGTACCGTTGCCCGTCTCTCGTTCTTCTTTCCTCGATCTTCGTCCTTCATTCCACTTCGTGTCTTGGTGTCTTCATGTTCAACCCCGAATTGCAACTTTCCCCGGCGTGCCAATAATTGACGATCCGAGACTCAAGCATGGCAGAAAAGCGCAATCGGACTCTGGCGGTGACGACGCGCGTGATCGTGGTGCTGTTGATCCTCGTGGCGGCGGGGGTGGTGTACCAGGTGCTGGTGGTGACCAAGCCGGTGCCCGAGGTGACGGACCTGAGGGCGGCGGCGCAGCGGGTGGTGGCGTTTGCCGCCGAGCCGGTGCCGATTCGCCGCCAGTGGCGCGGCTTTGGCACCACGCAGAGCATCGATGCCGCCGACGTGCCGGCCCAGGTGGGCGCCACGGTGATCGACATACCCGAGGGTCTGCGTGCCGGCGTGGCGGTGCGCAAGGGGCAGGTGCTGGTGCAACTGGACCGGCAGGATTTTGAGCGGCAACTGCGGGCGGCACAGCAGAACCTGGCGGACATCGAAGGCCGGCTGGCGCAGGCGGAAGTGGACCGCAAGGCAATCGAGGCGCGGCTCGAGGTCGAGCAAGGCGACTTGGAGGTGGCGGAGCGCGAGCTGGATCGCGTGCAGAAGCTCTTTGCCGACCAAGTCACTTCCACTGCCGACGTGGACCAGTCCAAGCGCACCGTCGCCGCGGCGCGGCGGAACGTGATCGCCAGCCAGCAGTCGCTGGACACCGTGGCGACCACGGCGCAGAGCTACAAGGCGCAGTGGTCGGCGCAGGAAGCCACGGCACAGCAGGCCAAGGAAAACCTGGCGCGGACGACGATCACCAGCCCGCTGGACGGCCGGCTCGAAACGCTGGACGTGGAGGTGGGCGAGTGGGTGACGGCGATGAGCCGGGTGGCGCGGGTGGTGGACCTGCGGCGGATCGAGGCGCCGGTGCGGCTGCCTTCGGATGCGCGCTTTGAGGTGACTCTTGGCGATACCGTGGGGTTGCGGGTAGACGCATCGAGTGCGCACCTGTGGGACGCCGTGGTGGCGCGGATTTCGCCGACCAACGATGCGGCGACGCGGACGATGACGATCTACGCGGTGGTGACGCAGGACCCGGCGCTTGCGGCGGCCAGCGCGTCGGGGCTGTTGGTGCCGGGCCAGTTCGTCGAGGCGGTGGTGACCGCGAGCCAGCAAGAGTCGCGCTGGGTCGTGCCGCGGCGTTCGATTCAGCAGGACCGCGTGTTTCTCATTGAGCCAGGCTCGGGGGCAGGCGCGGCGGCGGGGGCCGGGCAACCGGTGGCGGGCCAACTCGCCAGCCGGCAGGTGAAGATCGACTTCCTGGTGCAGCAGACCTTTGAGCAGTGGGGATTGAGCGATCGGGAGTGGGCGGTGCTGGTTGAGCCGTTGCCCGCCGGGGCGGTGGTGGTGGTCAATCCGTCGCGGTCGATGGTGGAAGGGCAGAAGGTGGAGGGGGTGCTGGGTGGGACGGAAGCGATCCCCGCCAAGCTCAAAGCCTCGCATGGCCGGGCTTCGGGCCGCACGGAGGCCGCGCCGTGAGCCTGGTGCGCTTTGCCGTTGACAAGCCGGTGCCGGTGAACCTGCTGATGGTGGCGCTGATTGCCGGCGGCATCTGGGCGGGGCTCCAGCTTCGCCGCGAGTTTTTCCCCGAGGTCGAGCCCGAAATCGCCATCGTCTCGCTGACCTATCCCGGCGCCACGCCCGAGGAGATCGAGACGAGCCTGGCGACCAAGGTCGAGGACAAGTTGGCCGAACTCAAGGACGTGGAGAAGCTGACCACGACGCTGGCCGAGGGCGGCGGGGGCATCGAGGTGCGCTTCAAGGAGGGCATCGGCGACGTGGACAAGGCGGTGCGCGACGTGGAGCGCGCCATCGACGCCCTGACCGATCTGCCCGACGAGGCCGAGCGCACCACCGTGCGCGAGCTGGAGCCGCAGATTCCGGTGATCATTCTCACCGCCTACGGCGACGTGGACGAGATGGTGCTCAAGCGCGCGGTGCGCAGCATGCACGACGAGCTGCGCGCCTTGCCGGGCATGGGCGACATCATCTTCGGCGGGGTGCGCGAGTACGAAATCCGCGTCGAGCTGGATAACCAGCAACTGATGGCGCACGGCATCTCGCTGCCGCAGGTCGCCGACCTCATCCGCGCCTGGATGACGGAGGTTCCCGGCGGGACGGTGCGCAGCGAGGGGGGAAACTTCAAGGTGCGCACCATGGGCACGGAGGAGCGTTCCGAGGCGATCCGCCAGATCGTGCTGCGCTCGAGTTTCCAGGGCGACGCCCTGCGGGTCGGCGACGTCGCGACGGTGCACGAGTCGTTCGTGGATGAGGACGTGGTGCAGCGCTACAACGGCCGGCCCTCGGCCAACCTCACCGTCTTTAAGAGCGGCAAGCAGGACATCGTGCACATGGCGGCGATGGTGCGTGCTTACATCGCCGGCAAGACGGGCCAGCCCTATCACATGACGCTGATGGACCGCCTGGCCGAATCGCGGGAGCACAAGGCTTACATGGCGGGCCTGCGTTCGCCCGACCCACTGCCGGCGGGCGTCAGCCTCGACGCCCACGCCGACTTCTCCCGCTACGTGCAGGGCCGGCTCGACCTCCTGCTCAACAACGCCAAGTGGGGCGCCCTGTTGGTCTTTGGCACCCTGCTGCTCTTCCTCAACTGGCGCGTCGCCCTGTGGGTCGGCGCCGGCATGGTCACCGCCCTCTTAGGCACGCTGCTGCTCATGTGGTGGATGGATATGTCGCTCAACTTCCTGACCATGTTCGGCCTGATCATCGTGGTGGGCATCCTGGTGGACGACGGCATCGTGGTGTCGGAGAACATCCAGGCCTGGCACGACCGCGGCGTGCCGGCGCTGGAGGCGGCGGTCAGCGGCACGCAGCAAGTCCTCTGGCCCGTGGTCGTCACCGTCACCACCAACATCGTCGCCTTTCTCCCCTTGACCTTCGTCCGCGGGCAGATCGGCGACCTGATGGGCGCCCTGCCCCTGGTGGTCACCTTCGCCATGATCATGAGCCTGGTCGAAGCACTGATCGTGCTGCCCAGTCACCTGGGGCATAGCTTGAAGAAGCGTGACGCCTATGACACCAGTCACCGCGCCGGGTGGATCCGCCGCATCGAGGCGCGGCGCGACAAGGTGGTCTTCGGCAGCATGATCCCGTGGTACACGCGCTTCATGCGCGTCTCGCTGGAGTATCGCTACATCAGCACCGCGATCGCACTGGCGGTGCTGATTATCTGCATCGGGCTGGTCGCCGGCGGGCGGGCGCCTTACACGTTCATGCCCAAGAGCGACTCGGAGACCATCATCGTGGACCTGCGTCTGCCCATCGGCACGCCGATTGACAAGACCGAGGCGGCGGTGAGCCTGGTGGAGCAGGCGGCACAAGCGCAAGTGGAGGTTCGCGGCATCGAGTCGGTGATTGGCAGCCGCGCCAGCGTGGATACCGGGCAGGTCGAGGCGGCGGCGGCGCACGTGGCGCAGATCTGGATCGAGCTGACGCCGGTGGAGGAGCGCAATCGCCAGTCGCAACAGGTGATTCAGTCGATGCGGCAGTGGCTGGGTGACAAGCTTCCGGAGGTCGAGCGGATGCGTTATTCGGAGATCACCGGCGGGCCGGGCGAGCAGGACATCACGGTGGTGCTGCGTGGCAAGGACGAGGGTCAGCTCGAGGCCGCCGCCGGCGCCGTCAAGGCCATGTTGGCGGGCTTTGCGGGGGTGCAGGACATCGCCGACGACAACGATCTGGGGCAGCCCGAGCTGCGCTTCGAGGTCACGCCCCGCGGGGCGGCGGCGGGGTTCACCAACGAGCTGGTGGCGCGGCAGGTGCGCGGGGCGCTGTTCGGCATCGACGCGCACACGTTCTCAGCGCATCGTGAGGACATCGACGTGCGCGTGCGCCTCGACGAGCCGACGCGGCGCAGCCTCTACGCCGTCGAGAACCTGTGGGTCATCAGTCCGCAGGGCCAGGCCGTGCCGCTGCGCCAGGTGGCGAACCTGGAACAGGCCGAGACTTACTCGACGATCAAGCGCATCGACCGGCAGCGTGCCGTGAGCGTCATGGCCGACGTGGCGCCCGGCTACAGCCCCGAGGACATCGTCAAGGGCATTAACGAGAAGCCCAACCAGCCCAGCGGGTTTCAGAAGCTGATGGCGATGATGCGGGGACACACGGCCAGTGAGGAAGATGTCAGTCCGCTCGACAAGGTCCGCAGTCAGTTTCCGCAGCTCGACATCACCTATGGCGGCAGACAGGAGCAGGAGATGAAGGCCTTCGCCTCGCTGCCCATCGGCTTCCTCGCCGCCGTGATGGGCATCTACATTCTCCTGGCCATCCTCTTTAACAGCCTGACCCAGCCGCTGACCGTCATGCTCACCATTCCCTTCACGATCACCGGCACGGTGCTGGGCCACCTGATCATGGGTTACGAGATGACGTTCCTGTCGATGATCGGCTTTGTGGCGCTGTCGGGCATTGTGGTGAATGACTCGCTGGTGTTCGTCGAGTTCTTCAATCAGCGCCGCGCCAAGGGGGTGCCGCTGGTCGAAGCCCTGCTGGAGGCAGGGCAACAGCGCGTTCGCCCGATCCTGCTCACCACCTTGACCACCATCCTGGGTCTGACGCCGCTGATGCTGGAAACCTCGTTCCAGGCACGTTTTCTCATTCCCATGGCCATCACGATCAGCTTCGGCCTGATGAGTTCGACGGTCCTGGTGCTGACGGTGCTGCCCTGCGTGCTGGTGATACTCGACGATATGAAGCGCGGGGGCTACTACCTCTGGCACGGCCGGCCGCGGCCGGTTCCGGCGGCCGCGGAAGCAGCGGTTGGCCCAAGCACCAACGGTGCGGGCGTGTGAGGAAATTTCGGATTGCGGATTTCGGATTGCGGATTTGAAGAACTGGCGTGGGGCATGCATTCTGCAAATCAGAAAATCCGAAATCCGAAATCCAAAATCCAAAATTCTTCTCACCGCCACGCCGCGTACACGCCTGACCACTCATTGGCGGCGCGCTGGCGATTCTCCAACTGCTCGATCAGCCGCCGCACCGCGTTGAGATGCGGGTGGATGGCGATGGCCTTGCGGTAGCAACCTAGCGCCTTGTCCAGCACTCCTTTGTGCGTGTAGCAGTGGCCCATGCCCGCCATGGCGCCAAAGTGCTGCGGCGTCAATTCCACGGCCCGGCGGCAATAATCGATCGAGCGGTCCCAGTCGTGCATGAAGAAGCAGGCGATGCCCGCCTGGTTGTACGCCTCGGCGAAGCGCGGGTCGATGCCGATGGCCTGGTCAAAATGGAGGATGGCCTTCTGATAGGCCTCGCTGGCCAGCAGGGCCATGCCTTCCTTGAAGGCCTGGGTGGCCTCGGGCTTGCCGGCACGGAACCAGATCGCCAGCAGGCTGTGCTCGGCCATCTGCGTCACTTGTTCGTCGGGATCCCCCAGCGTCCTGGCCAGACAGGCACACACGCTCATGTTGCCCACCAGGCCCAACGTAACGGCCGCGACGCGGCGCACGTCCGGCCGGGAATCGCCCAGAAGCTGACATAGCTGCCGGGGCTCCCAGCGTGCCTGCACCGCCGCCGCCGTGGCGGTGACGTCGCCCCTGCCAATGGTGGGCATCACTATGCGAAGGAATTCGTCGGCATCGATGTGCTGGCAAGCCATACCCTTGATCCTACGCCCGAATCACCGGATAACAAGGTCCGATACATGTGGTTTCAGTAGCGACGCTTAGCCCCCAACTGATACATGCGACAAGTCCTACTGATAACCCAGCTTACATGACAATCTCACGCTCGCGAGAATTGTAGGCATCACCCCCGCGCGGGTCTTGGTAAATTCGAAGAATTGATGCGTTAGCCCAAGCACCAACGGTGCGGGCGGGCGCGCTCGCCGCTTCCGATTGACTCGCCCGCACCGCTGGTGCTTGGGCTAACGCGATGACTTCGTCATCGCCATCAAGTTCGCCAGATTACCCAGCCGATACAGTGGTTATGAGCCTCACCCTGCACCGGCCGGATGATGTGGATGATCGCCGCAAGGAACCCCGCACCGCGTTGAGTCGACCGGTGAAGGTCCGCCTGTGCGACACCGGGCGGTACCTCACGGGGCGTACCACCAATCTCTCCCCCGGCGGGGCTCTCCTGGAAGTGGATACCCCCTCGCTGCTTGTCCCCGGTCAGCGCATCGCCCTGGGCGTCGCCTGGACCGATCAGCAGACGCTGCTGCACCGCGACGAGCTGATTGACGCGACGGTCCTGCGCAGCCTGGGCCTGGGCGGCCGGCAAAACGTCGCCATCTACTTCGAACAGCGCCAGCAACTGGCGCTGTCGGCGTAAGGTGATTCAGCCGCTTGCGGCTTAGCGCGATGAGCCTGCCCCTGACTCAAACCCCAAGGAACACCACCCCTCACGGTCGCTGCCGCACCGGCACGCGCGTGGGACCCGGCTCGATCACTTCCAGGCGGTTACGCACCAGGTCCCACTTGATCGCCTTGGCGGTGTAGGGCTGGGCCTGGCCTTTTTCTTCCACTTCCGTCAGCTTGCCGTCGTCAGCCTTGAGCAGCACCGTCTGCTCCTTGTTGAAGAAGGAAAGATGATCGGTGTGAATGACGCGGTCGGACGTGGTGACCACGACGTGGCCGTCGGCGTTGACCTTGGTGAGCTTGGGCGTGGGGGCGGAGCCTGAGAGCCACACGGCCAGGCCGCCGGTCGATTCCAGGTCGGCCACCAGCCGGTCGGAGGCCAGTTGATTGACTTCCTTGGAACCGGCGGGGCGATGAATCATGCCCACGTTCTTCTGGATGACCATGTCGTTTGGGCGGATGTCGAAAGTCAGTTGACCATCCCAGGTAAAGAGCGTCTGCCCGCGTCCGCCGACGAAGCTGGCGGCGGGGGCCGCGTTGCGAGTTCCACGTTCTGCCTCCTGCTCTCCTGTTCTCCTGCTCTCCTGTTCTGCAACCCGATAGTCCTCAAACAGCATCGAACCCTTGGGCCCGGGAACGACCACTTTCTGATCGTCGCGGGTGAAGGTGATGCGCGGGCCTTTGATGGTCAGGCGTGTCGCCAGTTTGCCGCCGGGCTGATCCTGCCAGGTTTCCGACTGGAACTGGGCGTTCTGGGACGCCATGACGGTCTTGACCCGGCCGCCCGGCGCCTGCTGCGCGGCGGAAGCCGGCGGCGATTCCCCGGCGGTCTCAAAGCCCATGTCGATCGTCTGGCCCGAGAGCCGCCCGGTGTCCAGCTTGCCCTTGCTGTCCGCCACCGCCTCGCCCTTGAAGTGGGCAAAGCCCTGCTTGTTGTCCAGGTGCATCGACTCTTTCCAGGTCACCACCGTCGTGGTCGGCGGGGTGTTGGGGTCGTCTGACTTCTCCACATAGGTAAACGTGCCGGGGCCTTTCACATCCACCGTCTTGTCGCGCTGGCGAAGCACGATGTGCCCGCCCACCAGCTCGCCCTGCGGTTGCACCAGGCGCGCCGGCTGCTGGGCACGCTGACTGGTGAGCACCAGCACATCCTCGACCGCATCGATCATCGCCGTGTCGCCGGTCATGGTGGTCTGCGGCTGATCGACGCTGATATGCACATCGCCGGTGGCGGTCATGCCCTTGATGCGCAGTTGGCCCGCGCCGGCGGCCTGGGCCGGCGCGGCCGGGTCGCTCCCCGCCGTCTCCAGCGCCGCGTCCAGCGCGTCGGCGCTAAGCTGGCGGCCCTGGCCCTGCGTCTTGACGTGGCCACGCGCGACAAAACGATCCGGCTCGCTGCGACCCGCCTCGTTGCGCTTCATCAGGATCGTGAGCCAATCGCCCTGGACCGTCGTGCTGGGCTGGGCCTGGGCATCCTTGGTGACGATGCGGGCGTTGCCTTGGGCCAGGATCGATTCGATGGCGGGTCGCGACGGCTCGGCGGCGGCATCGGCATCGGGCGCCGCGGCGGCGGCCGGCGCTTTGGCCGCCGGCTTGGACATCGCCAGCGTCAGCGTGTCCGCCTCCAGGTCCATCTGCCGTTGCGTCACGCGAACATGCTCGCGGAACGTCGCCTTCTCCAGCGGACCGATGCGGCTGGCGCCGTCCTGACCGTGCTGGGCCGAGCGACTGGCGAACGCCAGGTCGAGGCGATCGTTCCAGAAGATGACCATATCGGGCGGCAGACCGGCATCCGAGGTCTGGGCGGGACGCTGCGCGTCACCCGCTAAACGGTTGCTCCCGTCGCCTTTCTCCTGACTCCTGACGCCTTCCGCCGCGCCGCGCAGAATACCCGGACCGTACACCACGCCCCTGCCCGTCGATTGATCGATCACCATGCGCGGCGACTTCATGATGCCCAGTTGCGGCGAATCGAACGTCACCGAACGCTTGTCATCGCCCAGCACCCGTGCCTCGTCACGCGAGAGCAGATACTGCACCTGCACCGCCTCGATGTGCTCCTGGCGACTGGTCACCACCTCCACCCGCCGGCCCTCCACCGCTAAGAGCGCGTCGCTGGCGTCCGCCAACTCCGGCGAGGGTTCTGGCTCGGGCTGCACAATCATCCGACCCGTCCAGGTGATCAGCGTATCATCGGGCGTCTGGGTCATCAGCGACCGCTCGGGCGGCGTCTCATGCAGCGGCGCGGTGGCGGCGGACTGCTGCACCACCGAGGTTGCCGCCGATGCATCCGCCCCCGGATCCCCCGCCCCCGGAGCCCCCGGAGCCCCCGCGGCGCCGGCGCCACTGCCGGATCCTGGGGTCTGCCCACGGTTCTGCTGGCCCTGATCCTGCCGGCCTTCGAGCGAAAACTGCACCCACAGCAGGTCGCCAGTGATCGTCATGTCAGGATTGGCGACTTTCACATCATCCAGAAACCGCGCGCGATACCACAGCGGCTGTTTCTCTTCCTCCGCCGGCTGCGTCGAAGGTTTCACCGCTTGCGGGGTAGCCTCCGCTCCTGGCGGCCCAGCGCGATCAACGCCCGGGGCACCCGCCGCCCCCGTGCCTCCACTACCCGCCGCCACACTCCCCTGTATCCGCAGCGCCTCGCCTGTAAACACCTCCAGGTGATCGATCCGCTTGCGCAACTCGTTGTACGTCATCGTCAGCCCCTTGCCGCGAAAATCAAAGCGCGGGGCGGTGACATAGACCGGCTGGTCCTCGTCGCAGTCGATCTGGCCCAGTTCCAGATCGAACCGCGCCTCCTTCATGAAGAGACGCATCTGGAGATCGCCCTGCTGGGGGTGCAGGTTCACGGCTTTGCCCGGCGGCGCATCGAAAAAGCTGATGACCACGTGACCCACCAGCGTACCGGTGCGCGGCGTGTTGCCGGGGGCGTAAAACGAACCCTCATCGGCGCGAATCTCGATCACCCGCGTGGCGGAAAGGAAAATGCGCGCGATCGGCAGCGTCACCTCCGACTGCGCGTTGGGCAGCGGGCGGTAGGTCTTGCCGAAAATCTGAATCAGCGCGCCCTTCTTGGTCTTGGTCTCCACGACATAGTCGTGAATCGAGCGCGGGCTGGGGTCGCCTTCGGCGCGGCGGATCGCGTCGTCAGTCAGGGGCGGGGGTATCTGCCCCGCCTCGATCGTCATCGGGTCCCGCTGCGCCCCGCCGTCCTCCGGCTTGAGCCACAGCGTCACCAGCAACGCGATCAGCGCCACGGCCACCGCCGCCAGAGTCATCATCGCTCGCTTGGACATAAGAACGTTAGTGTAGCCGATGAAACAGCCGCTTGCGGCTTCGCGCAGACACCTGAATAGCCAGATAACCAGGACGTTGCGCACTTTCGACGGTTGCGCGAAGCCGCAAGCGGCTACGCTATGATGCTCGTTCATCACCACGAGGAACACACCATGATCGGCAAGATCTTCAAAGCCTATGACGTGCGAGCGACCTACCCGGTTCCCCTGGACGAGGACGCGGCCCGCAAGGTGGGCTTCGCTGCTGGGCAGTTCTTGCAGCAGCAGAAGGACACCGGCCAGGTCAGGGAGCGGGCCGTGCTGGTGAGCCGGGACATGCGCCCGCATTCCGAGTCGCTATGCAAGGCGCTATGCGAAGGTCTGCTGGCGTCGGGCGTGGACGTGATCGACCTGGGCCTGTGCGACACCAGCTTCAAGTACTTCGCCATCAACCACGTGGGCGCCTTGGGCGGCATTCAGACCACCGCCAGCCACAATCCGATCAACTACAACGGCTTCAAAATCTCCGCCATACAGGGCAAGCCTGTCGGCGCCGACTCCGGCCTCAAGGTGATCCAGAAGACCGTCGAGGGCTTGTCCGGCGACGAGAAAGGTCCAGCCAAAGGCAAGCTCACGCGGCGCGACCTGTGGGCGCCGTATCGCACGCACGTGCTGGGATTCCTCACGCCGCTCAAACGCAAACTGCGCGTCTTCATCGACGCCTCCAACGGCATGGCGGGCAAAATGGTCCCCGCCGTGTTCGACGGCGTGCCCAACCTCGAAATCGTCAAGCTTAACTTCGCCATCGGCGGCGCCTTCGCCCATGAGCCCAACCCCCTCGTCGCCGCCAATATGAAGCCCACCCAGGACGGCGTCAAAGAGCACCAGGCCGACTTAGGCGCCTGCTTCGACGGCGACGCCGACCGCTGCATCCTCACCGACGAAAAGGGCGCCATCATCGGCTGCGATCATCTCACCGCGCTCTTGACGCATCACTTTGTCGCCCGCGATCGCACCAACCCGGTGGTGCATCAGAGCACCATCGTGTACGACCTGCGTTCGAGCAAGGTGGTGGAGGAAACGATCAAGTCGCTCGACGCCGTGCCCCGCCGCAGCCGCGTGGGCCACGTGTTCATGAAAGCGCTGTTGCGGGACACCAAGGGCACCTTCGGCGGCGAACTGTCGGGCCACTTCTACTTCCGCGACAACTTCTACTGCGACTCGGGCGCCATCGCCATGGCCTGCGTGCTGGACGTACTCAACGCCAACCCCGGCAAGACCTTCAACCAGCTCATCGCCCCGTTCATCAAATACCCGCAGTCAGGCGAGATCAACTTCCGCGCCGAGGACAAAGCTGGTGTGCTGGCGTCGCTCAAGAAGAAGTACGAAAGCCAGGGCAAGATCGACGACCTCGATGGCGTGACGATCGACTGCTGGGACACGGCTTCTGGAGGCGGCTTCTGGTTCAACGTCCGCGCCAGCAACACCGAGCCGCTTTTGCGCCTCAACGCCGAAGCTAAAGACAAGCCCACGCTCGGCAAGCTGCTGGCGGACATCACGCCGATGCTCGGCCAGGTCGATCACGGGCATTGAGCAGCCGGATCCGTCCCCAGCCGCAGGAGCGGCGGGGCTTTCTCGCGGGAGCGGCTGGGCTTTCGCTGTTACATTGTCGCTCATGGCTGGTTCGGAGATCCACGACACCCCCGCGATGCGGCAGTACCGCCGCTTCAAGGAGCAGTACCCCGACTGCATCCTCTTTTTCCGTATGGGGGATTTCTACGAGATGTTCTACGACGACGCCAAGCTGGCGCATCGCGTGCTGGGGGTGACGCTGACGCAGCGGACGGCGGGGATTCCCATGGCGGGCGTGCCCTACCACGCGGTGGAGGGATACCTGCGGCGGATGATTCAGGCGGGCCACCGCGTGGCGGTGTGCGAACAGGTGGAGGACCCGGCGCTTGCCAAAGGGGTGGTCAAGCGCGATGTGGCGCGGGTGGTGACGCCGGGGACGCTGACGGATGATTCGCTGTTGGAGGAGGGGCGGGAGAACCCGCTGGCGGCGGTGATGTTTCATGGGGAGGGGAAGCAGGGCGCTAAACCGCAAGCGGGGGAATCGGAAAATCCGAAATCCGAAATCCGAAATCCGAAATCTTCCGAAACCGCCTCCCTGGCCTGGGCCGACCTGAGCACCGGGTCATTTGAGTTGGCGACGTTGAGCATTGACGATCTGGCGGATGAGTTGGCGCGGATCGGGCCGCGGGAGTTGCTGTATGTGGAGACCGCCAATCGCGAGCCGCCGGCGCGGGTACGGCAGTTGACGGTGGCGGCCGGTTGTGCCGCCACGCCCCGGCCGGCGTGGCACTTTCGGCCCCGTGAAGCCCACGAGACGCTGTGCAGGCAGTTCGGCGTGACCACCCTGGCAGGGTATGGCCTGGCGGATGATGATGCGGCGCTGGGGCCGGCGGCGGCGGTGGTGAAGTATCTGCTCGAGACGCAGTGCGCGGGGGGAGGGCAAGACGCTACACCGCAAGCGGGGGATGCTGAAAATCCGAAATCCGAAATCCGAAATCCGAGATCTAGTCTGTCCCACCTTCAGCCGCCGCGGCGGTTTGAGCGGGCGGACCATCTGATCATCGATCAGACTTCGCTACGTTCGCTGGAGGTCGAGCGGACGATTCGTAGTGGGTCAACCGAGGGTAGCTTGCTGGGCGTGCTCTTGTCGGGCGGGCGACAGGGCAGCGATTGCCGCACCGCCATGGGCAAGCGCACGCTGTCGCGCTGGCTGCGCTATCCGCTGCATGACCTGGGCGCCATTGCCGGCCGGCAACGCGTCGTCGGCGCCATGATCGAGGACCACCGGCTGCTCGAGGCCTTGCGTGACCGGCTCGACGGGATTCAGGACGTGGAGCGGATCGTGAGCCGGGTGAGCGTGGGCCGGGCCTCGCCGCGCGATCTGGTGGCGCTGGGGCAAAGCTGTGCGCAGGCGGCCGAGCTGGCGACGCTCTTGGCGGATCGGCCGGCGGTGGCGGAATACCACACGCGCCTCGCCCAGGTCGCCCCGGCGCTGTCGGCCCTGGGCAAGGCCATCACCGAGGCCTGCGTCGATTCACCCCCCGGCCACCTGCGCGACGGCGGACTGTTCCGCGACGGCATCGACGCCCAGCTCGATGAGCACCGCGGCCTACAGAGCGACAGCAACGACTGGCTGGCGCGCTACCAGAAATCGCTGATCGAGTCATCGCACATCGCCTCGCTCAAGGTCGGCTACAACAAGGTGTTTGGCTACTACATCGAGCTGTCGGCAACGCAGCGTGACAAGGCGCCCCCGGAATGGACGCGCAAGCAGACGCTCAAGAATGCCGAGCGCTTCATCACGCCGCAGTTGAAGGAATATGAGACCAAGGTGCTCGGCGCCGAGTTGCGGGCGATCGCGCGGGAGCAGGCGCTGTTCGCCGAGTTGTGCGGCAAGGCTCAGGGCGAGTTGCCGGCGCTGCGCACGTTGGCGCAGGTGGTGGCGGAGCTGGACGTGCTGGGCTGCTTTGCCCGCCGGGCCGTGCGCTGCCGGTATGTGAAGCCCGAGATGGTGGCCGAGCCAGTGCTGGTGATTCAGGGCGGCCGGCACCCGGTGCTGGATGAGATTCTGCGGGATCAGTTCGTGCCCAATGATGTGACGCTGGGGGGGCTGGGCGCGAAGAACGAAGAACGAGGAGTGAGGAACGAGGGGCGCGAGGAACCGGAGGAACCGAGGGAACCGGGAGAACCGGGGGAACCCGGGGAACCCGGGGCGGCGCAAAGCCTCTGCCCCGGCTTGGGCGCTGCTCCGACTGGGACCCGTGCTGCCGCCCATTCTCAAATCCGCAATCCGCAATCCGAAATCCGAAATTCCCCCGCCGCCACCCTCGCGCTGATCACCGGGCCCAACATGGCAGGCAAGTCGACTTACATCCGCCAGGCGGCGTTGATCACGCTCTTGGCGCATACCGGTTCGTATGTGCCCGCCGAGTCGGCGACGGTGGGCTTGTGCGACCGGATTTTCACGCGCATCGGCGCCAGTGATGAGTTGCACGCGGGGGCTTCGACTTTCATGGTGGAGATGACCGAGACGGCCAACATCTGCCATCACGCCACTGCCGCGAGTTTGGTCATTTTGGACGAGATCGGCCGCGGGACCAGCACCCTCGACGGCCTGTCGCTGGCGTGGGCGATTGCCGAGCATCTGGCGGGCCGGGGCTGCCGGACGCTCTTTGCCACGCACTATCACGAGATCACGCAACTGGCGGATGAGTTTCCCAACGTGGCGAATCTGCACGTGACGGTGCGTGAGTGGGCCGACCAGATCGTGTTTCTGCACCGGGTGTCGCCTGGGGGCACGGATCGCAGTTATGGGATTCACGTGGCCAAGATCGCGGGGCTACCGGGGTCGGTGGTGGGCCGGGCCAATGAGCTTTTGAGCCGGTTGGCGGTCAGTCACGAGGCCCCGATGCAGAATGCCAAGAAAATGCAAAAACGGGACAAAAACGAGCCCGTAGCACAGATGTCGTTGTTTACACAATATTTAGAGCATCCGAGCATGGAGAAACTTCGCGGTTTGGAATTGGAAAAGCTCTCACCGATGGAGGCTTTTGACATTATTCGGACGCTCCAGCGTGACCTGAACGATGATCATGCCTAGCATCATGGCGAATGGATCGGTTGGAGAGGTGCCCCCCACCGGCGACCCCCGGCCACCCCGGCACCCACCAGCCGACATGCCCGCCTAGGGTCCTATTGGACCATGTGCTAAAAGCGGACATTCCACGAGTCTCCTCTAAGGAGGCAAAAAAAAATAGCAATGCTTGCATTTCCGATCTTGGATGGCAAGCTTTGTGATAGACCCCCCTCACGGCCCGTACGGTGTCCCCCCCAGCACCGGCGGGCCTTTTTTATGAACAGAATCGGGCAACAGCCGTGGCGGATCAGTCGCAGGGGCCATAGGCGTCTCTCTCTCAACTCAGCCTCAGTTCAGCCCTCAGAGCCGCGCGGCGTAAGCCCGCGGTTTGCCGGCAGTCCGCGGCTTACGCCGCGCGGCTCCGAGCCCGCGGCGCCATCGTACAATGTCGGGGTATGAAAGGCTCGACGCGACCGTTTTCGCCGCGGATCCACGCCGGCCTGCACGACGGGCCGGTGTCGCTGGCGGCGCTGGACTGGGCGGCGCTGGGCGAGTGCGGTGCCGAGGCGTGCTTTCTCGGCCGCACGCGGGCGGAGATTCATCCGCAATTCGGCGCGCTACAGCGGCTGGAGTACGAGGCCTACGGGCCGATGGCGGCGCGGTTGCTCGACGAGATGGCGCGCACCGCGGCGCTACAATGGGGCGCCCATGCCGTGCGACTGGTGCACGCCAGTGGCATCGTGCCTGTCGGCGAGCCGAGCATTGTCATTCAAGTTGCCACGCCCCACCGCGCCGAGGCCTTTGGCGCCTGCCGCGACCTGATCGAGCGCATCAAGCACGAGCTGCCCATCTGGAAACGCGAAATCTGGGAACACGGCACAACGTTCGTCGAAGGCTGCTGTGTCAAGTCAGAGAATAGCCACAGATAAACACAGATGAACACGGATGGGAACAGGCAGGAGAAGTGCAAAGCGGTAAAAGCAGGAAATTCGACCTGACCCATAGCCTTCCCATTCTCTGCTTTCTGCTTCCCCTCATCTGTGTCCATCTGTGTTTATCTGTGGCTAATCTCACCGATGTTGCTGAAACGCGGTGGGGAGCATGTTGGCCAGGTCGCGGCTGGTGAGGCCTGAGGGGCCCTGCTGGGCGGTCCACAGGTCGCCCGCCAGGCCGTGCAGGTAGACGCCCAGCACGGCGGCGTCCCAGGGCGGCATGCCTTGCGCCGCCAGGGCCGCGATGCAGCCGGTGAGCACATCGCCGGTGCCCGCCGTGGCCAGCGCGGGGTTGCCGGTGTGATTGACGAAAGCGCGCCGGCCGTCGCTGACGACCGTGTGCTGGCCCTTGAGCACGACGATGGCGTGGTGCGCCTCGGCCAGTCGTGCGGCGGCGGTGGAACGCGACTGCGGATCGGTCGGATCGTCGTCGATGCCCAGCGGTTTGGCCAGTCGGCGAAACTCGCCGGGGTGCGGCGTCATGATCAGCGCCGGCTGATGGTCGTTGCCCGCGGGGCGCGGCTTGCCTGTCGCCGCCAGCAGGTTCAAACCATCGGCATCAAGCACCAGCGTCCGCTTGCCCCGCAGCAGACCCATCACGATGCGCGACCACCAGTCGCTGCGTCCCATGCCCGGCCCGACCGCCAGCACGGCCGTGCCATCCGGGTCGGCATCATCCAGCGCATCGACGGCCCGCATCGCATCGCCATCGAGCACGATGCCCGTGGCGCCGGGCTCGATGGCGATGGCAAAGGGCAACACCTGCGGCAGCGTGGCGAGCTTGACCAGCCCCGCGCCGCTGCGGAAGGCGGCGGTGGCGCACAGGGCCGGGGCGCCGATCATGGTGGCGCTGCCGCCCACGACGATCACCGTGCCGAACGTGCCCTTGTGGGCGTCGGCGGGGCGCGGCGGCGCGGCGGGGATGGCTTGGACGAGGTCGGGCATGGATTAGTTACCGCAGCAGGTGAAGGCATGAAGAGGTAACACGGATGAACACGAAGGGGAAGGAACAGGATGGACATGATGGACAGGGCAATTGCATATGGCTTTTCCGGTCCCTCTCCCTTCTGAGGGAGAGGTTAG
>JBBDMX010000040.1:0-28858 GCA_040878035.1 Phycisphaeraceae bacterium
TTAACAATTCATGGGCGATTTGTTACGGACAGCATTGCTCAGAAGGGAGAGGGGGGCAGAGCGGCCATATGCAATTGCCCTGGCATGGCAGGCCCCAGGGGCCGACGATTCTTCAGCCCAGCGCCAAGGGATGGGTAGGCGGCGCATCGTTCATATTGAGCCTCAACGGCTGTTGTATGTCCATATTTCAGAGCCGCGCGCGTAAGCGCCAGAGCCGCGCGGCGTAAGCCCGCGGAACGGTGGTGCAACGAGGTCCGAATCCGCGGGCTGACGCCGCGCGGCTCTGATCCGCGGGCTGACGCCGCGCGGCTCTGAATTCGGATGCTACACTTGAGACCATCATGCGCATCATCCTCCCCGACGGCAGCATCAAGGAATACAGCGACGATCAACCGGTGACGCCTGCTCAGGTCGCCGCCGACATCGGCTCCGGCCTGGCCAAAGCCGCCATCGGCGCCAAGGTCAACGACCAGCTCTGGGACCTGAACCGCCCCCTCCGGCCCCCTCTCCCTTCTGAGGGAGAGGGTGGGGGTGTGGGGGCCGGCGGCTCAGTAAACGCCCAGATTCATCTCCAGATCATCACCCGCCCGCGCCTGGACAAAAACAACCGCACCAAGGGCGAGCACAACCCCGATGCGCTCTACCTGCTCCGCCACTCGACAGCCCACGTCATGGCCGAGGCCATCCAACGCCTCTGGCCCGAGGCCCAACTCGCCTACGGTCCACCGCTGGACAACGGCTTCTACTACGACATCAAACTCGACAAGCCCATCAGCACCGACGACTTCCCCCGCATCGAAGAGGAGATCAAGAAGATCATCGCGGAGGATCGGCCATTCTCGCGGTACGACTTGTCTCCGGATGAGGGCTTTGTAAAGGTTGAATCGGAAGATAACAAGTACAAGCTCGACAATGCCCGCCGCGCAATTGACGGCGGTGCGAAATCCCTCTCCTGGTATGTGACTGGCAAATATGACCCGAGTGTAGGGCTGTTGAAGAAGCAACCTTGTTGGGAAGACCTCTGCATGGGCCCGCATGTGCCCTCCACCGGCATCATCGGCGCCTTCAAGGTCATGTCCGTCGCCTCGTCCCACTGGCACGGCGACGTCAACTCCGACCGTTTCCAGCGCGTCTACGGCACCGCCTTCTTCACCCAGGAAGACCTCGACGCCCACTTGGCACTGCTCGACGAAGCCAAGCAGCGCGATCACCGCGTCATCGGTCAGAAGCTGGGCCTCTTCGCCATGGACGAGCAAGTTGGCCAGGGCCTGATCCTCTGGAAGCCGCGCGGGGCCATGGTGCGCACGCTGCTTCAGGATTTCCTCCAGAAAGAGCTGCTGGCACGCGGCTACGACATGGTCTTCACGCCGCACATCGGCAAGATCGACCTGTACAAAACCAGCGGGCACTACCCGTTTTACGCTGACTCGCAGTTCCCCACCATCAAGATGAAAGAACAAGCGGGCGGCCAGGGCGGCGAGGAGGAATACCTCCTCAAGCCCATGAACTGCCCGCACCATATCAAGATCTACGCCAGTGACAAGCACAGCTATCGTGACCTGCCCATCCGTCTGGCGGAGTTCGGCACGGTCTATCGCTTCGAACAATCCGGCGAGCTGACGGGTATGACTCGTGTGCGCGGCTTTACCCAAGACGATGCCCACATTTTCTGCACGCACGACCAGGTGGCCGGCGAGTTCCGCCAGACCATCGAGCTGGTGCAGTTTGTCTTTAAGACGTTTGGTTTTGACGATGTATCGATCCGCCTGTCGCTGCGCGATCCGTCGAGCGACAAGTACTCGGGCGAGCCGGCGGTGTGGGACCGCGCCGAGGCCGAGTTGCGCCAGGTGCTGCGCGACATGGCGGTGAATTTCACCGAAGCCGTGGGCGAAGCGGCGTTCTATGGTCCCAAGGTGGACTTCATCGTCCGCGATGTGATCGGCCGCAAGTGGCAGCTTGGCACCGTGCAACTCGATTACAACCTGCCCGAGCGCTTCAAGCTCGAGTACATCGGGCCGGACAACACCGCCCATCGGCCGGTGATGATCCATCGCGCCCCTTTCGGCTCCATGGAACGCTTCATGGGCATCCTGATCGAGCACTACAACGGCGCCTTCCCGCTTTGGCTGGCGCCCGAGCAGATGCGCGTGCTGCCCATCAGCGACAAGTTCAACGCCTACGGCCAGCGCGTGCTGGCGCAGCTCAAGGATGCGGGTTTCCGCGCCACGCTGGATGAATCCGGCGAGCGCGTGCAGGCCAAGATCAAGGTGGCGCAGGACCTCAAGGTGCCCTACATGCTTGTCGTGGGCAGCCGGGACGAGCAGGGCCAGACGGTGTCGGTGCGCGACCGGGTCAAGGGCGACTTAGGCGCGATGCCGACGAATCAGTTCATCGAGACGGCGATGCAGGAGAGCCAATACAAGAGGTAACACGGATGGACGCGGATGAACACGGATGAAGAAAGAGGGAACAGGGATAGACATGATGGACATGATGATGAGGAATAAGAATGACACGTGACCCGCAACCACGCTCAGCAATCTTCATCATGTATATCCTGTCCATCCCTGTTCCTTCCTTTTCAATCCGTGTTCATCCGTGTTCATCCCTGTTACCTCTTCTTCTGCTGGTGCTGTTGGCCGGTTGTTCCGGCGTGCGGCAGGAGACGACGTACACGACGGTGGACGCGCCGCCGTTGGCCGTGGTGAAGTTCGGCCTGCCGCGCAATCTGCCCGTGGCGCATGCCTCGGTCAACGGTAAGTACATCGGGTTCTTTCTGCTGGATACGGGCAGTTCGGTTACGGTGCTGGACGCGGGGAAGGCGGTGGAGTTGGGCCTGACGCCGCACGACAGTGCCCGGCTGCGCGCCATCGGCGGGGCGATGGATTCGCCGGTGGTCCATCTGGACCAGGTTGTCATCCGTGGCGTGGACTTTGGCGCGCAGGACGCGGTGGTGGTGGACCTGGGCCAGGTATCGCGCTCGATCCATCTGCCCATCGCGGGCATTCTGGGCTTCGGTAATCTGCGGGACCAGGTGTTCACGCTGGACTTCACCGCCGGGACAATCACGATCGAGGATCGCGTGCACTTTGTGCCGCCGCCGGCCGACGTCGCCAGCGAGCATCGCCTGATGATGGTGGGCGGGCTGCCGGCGGTGCCCGGCTCCATCGGCTCGCCGGGCGACCCCCGGGGCAAGCGCTACGACGCCTGGCTTCAGATTGACACCGGCTCCAACGCGGGGCTGTCGCTGCCTTATGACTGGCTGCGGCAGAATCCGCGCCTGGTGGCGCAACAGCACAACCGCATGGGCCAGGTCACCGGCGCCGGTGGTGCCGCCACGACGGTCGGCTCGCGCATCAGCGATCTGGAAGTTTTTGGCCGGCGGCTGGCGGATCAGGACATTTCCATCGAGCTCCAGAAGACCGGCCCCGCTACGCGCGGCGGGGCGGTGATCGGCCGGCTGGGCAACGGGGTCCTCCGTGATTTTGTGCTCACCTTCGACTTGGGCCAGGGCAAGCTCTGGGCGAAGTGGCGACCGATGCCGCGGTAGCGGGTACCTTCTGGGACGTAAGCCCTTTTAGAAACAACTGTTATCCCGCCGCTTGCGGCTTCGCGCCGGCGCACAATGAAACTTGGGTCGCCTGCGTGTCAGGGTCCTGCGCGAAGCCGCAAGCGGCTAAGGATGCAAGATATTTCGTCATATTATGGAACACATTGACATTTCTTGCAATTATATGATCGGCAGTGTATGATTTCCATCAAATGGTTGCGATTTCTTCCAAACTGGATCGCCGGCAGGTCGAGCAGATGGTGCGGCAGGTGCTCCGTGATCACGTGGTCGGCACCCCCGCCCCCGCCCCCGCCCCCGGAGGCCAGCAGTTTCGCCCGGCCTCGCACAACGGCGGACCGAATCCGCTGGTCGTCAACGTCTCAGCCCGCCATGTCCACGTTACCCCGCAGGACCTTCAGGCCCTCTTCGGCCCGGGCACCCAACTCACCAAACTCAAAGACCTCTACCAGCAGGGCGAATTCGCCAGCAACCAGCAAGTCAACGTCATCATCCCCGGCCCCAAGAACCGCATGATCCCCGGCGTGCGAATCCTTGGCCCGACCCGCAACTACACCCAGGTCGAACTGTCCTACACCGACGGCATCTTCCTGGGCATGAACCTCCCCCTTCGTACCAGCGGCGACCACCACGACACCCCCGGCTGCATCCTCGTCGGCCCCTACGGCGCTCTGAACTTGAAGCAGGGCGTCATCCGGGCCGAGCGGCACGTGCACATGCACGCGGAAGACCTGGCGCACTTCGGCGTGCGCGATGGCGACTACATGAAGCTCAAGATCGACGGCCCCTGCGGCGTTACCTTCGACCGCGTCAAGGTCCGCCAGCATCCCAAGGTCAAGCTCGAAGTCCACATCGACACCGATGAAGGCAATGCGTGTGACCTGGGCACCGCGACACGAATGGAACTGATTAAGTAATTCCCGAAGTGGGAATCCGGATGCTAAGCCGCAAGCGGCTGCCGGAACTCGGAACTCGGAACCCAGAACAAGGATCGAAACATGACTCAACAAGCGTTAGGAATGGTCGAAACCAAGGGACTGGTGACGCTGATCGAAGCCAGCGATGCGATGCTCAAGGCTGCCAACGTGCAGTTGATCGGCTGGGACAAGGTGGGTTCGGGCATGGTGACGGGTTTTGTCGCCGGTGACGTGGCGGCAGTGAAGGCGGCGGTCGACGCCGGCGCCGCGGCGGCCGCCAAGGTCGGCGAACTCGTCGGCGTGCACATCATCCCCCGCCCGCACGAAGACATCGCTCAGGTGCTGCCTAAGAAGAAGGCCGCCAAGTGAGGCAATCCATTTGAACCACCGAGACACCAAGGACACCAAGAGGAGATGATGAACACAAAGACACGAAGGGGTGAGGGAAAAAGATGACTCGTCTTTCTCTACTTCGTGCCTTCGTGCCTTCGTGTTCCTTTTCTTCTTGGTGTCCTTGGTGTCTTGGTGGTTCGTTCGAATCTTTAACTGACGCACAGGAGTTCGCAACATGGCAGCTAGCGCCCTCGGCATGATCGAAACCCGCGGCAACACCGGCCTGGTCCACGCGACCGACGCCATGCTCAAGGCCGCGGACGTGGAACTGATCAAACAGATCGCCATCGGCGGCGCCTACCTCACCGTGCTGGTGCGCGGCGACGTCGGCTCGGTCAAGGCGGCGGTTGACGCCGGCGCCGACGCCGCCGGCAAGGTCGGCGAACTCGTCGCCGCCCACGTCATCGCCCGCCCCCACGACCAGTTGCTCGAAAACTTCTAGCCGCTTGCGGCTTCGCGCAGCCGCCGGCAGCACCATCGCGCCTGCGATTCTTCGCCCATGCTCATCCTCATCGCCAACCTCGGCTCCACCAGCTTCAAGTGCAAGCTTTTCGACATGTCGAAAGGCCAGGTGGTGCTCGCGTCGGCCAGCGCCGACCGCATCGGTCAGGGCAAGAGCGCCTGGGCGATCGAGGTGGGTGCTGACAAGGCGAGTGGCAGCGCTGAGCTGGCGGGCCACGCGGCGGCGATCGACCTGTTGCTGATGCAAATCGTTCAGCGCGGCGTGATCAAGTCGCTCGACGACATTGACGCCGTGGGCTTCAAGGCCGTGCACGGCGGGCCGATCAGCGGGGCGGTGGTCGTGGATGAGGAAGTGATCGCCACCATGCAGCGTTTCGCGGATGTGGCGCCGGCGCACAATCCACCCTACATCGCCGCCATGCGTGCGCTGGCCGAGAAACTTCCGGGGGTGCCGCAGGTCGCCGCTTTCGAGACCGCCTTCCACCAGACCATTCCGCTGTCGCGGCAGGCGTACGCGATCCCCCATGAATGGACCGAGAAGCTGGGCATTCGCCGCTACGGCTTTCACGGCGCCAGCCATCGCTACATCGCCACGCGTATGGCCCAGATCGCGCCCGACTGCGAGCGGATCATCAACTGCCATCTGGGCGGGTCGTCGAGTCTATGCGCGATTCGCGATGGGAAGAGCATGGCGACGAGCATGGGGCTGTCGGCTCAGTCAGGTTTGCCGCAGGCGAATCGTGTGGGCGACTTTGAGATTTTCGCTCTGCTCAAGCTTCAGGCGGCGGGCATCACGACAGACGAGGCACTGCGAACGCTGGGCAAGGAAAGCGGCCTATTGGGCATCAGCGGGGTGTCGGCGGACATGCGCGATATCGAGGCCGCCGCGGCCCAGGGCAATCAACGCGCCAAGCTCGCCATCGACGTGTTGGTCGAATCGATCCGCCACTACCTCGGCGCGTACCTGGTCGTCCTGGGCGGCGCCGACGCCATCTGCTTCACCGGCGGCATCGGCCAGAACAGCAAGCTCATCCGCGCGGCGGTGCTTGACGACCTGGCCTGGGCGGGCATCGTCATCGACGACGCGAAAAACCAGGCCGCCAAGGGTAACGCCGAGACGCGCATTGATGCGGAGGTCAGCAAGGCGCAGATCTGGGTGCTGCCCACCAATGAGGAATTGATCGTCGCGCGGCAGACGGTCGCGGTACTTCAAGAACAGCCGGTGTAGAACCCGGATGCTAAGCCGCAAGCGGCTTTCGGAAACTCGGACCCCGTACCCCGGAACTCTGAACTCTGAACAAGGATTAAGTCATGGCTCAACAAGCAATCGGCATGATCGAAACCAAGGGCCTGATCGCGGCGATCGAGGCCACTGATGTGGCGCTCAAGGCCGCCAACGTCAAGTTCGTGCGCCTCAACAAGCCCGGCAGCGGGTACGTGTCGGTGGTGCTCGAGGGCGACGTGGCGGCGGTGAAGGCGGCCGTGGACGCCGGCGCCGAGGCCGCCCGTCGCGTCGGCCAACTGCTCTCGGTCAACGTCATTGCGCGCCCGCATGACGATCTGGCCAAGCTGTGACGTGAATTTCGGATTTCGGATTGCGGATTTCGGATGTCACCGATCCGCTTCCAATTCGAAATCCGAAATTCGAAATCCGAAATTCATCGGAGTCTTCCATGTTCATCGCGCGAGTAAAAGGCCATGTCGTCGCCACCATGAAGGACTCGTCCATCAACGGCCTGAAGCTGTTGATCGTCGAGCCGCTGAAGGTGGACTACACCGACAACGCCGCGGCCGCCAAGGGTGACGAGGCCGGGGGTGGCGGCGGCAGCCTCGGCGTGACCAATCGCGCCATCGTCGCCTTGGACATCATCGGCGCCGGCGAGGGCCAACTCGTGCTGGTGGTGCAGGGCTCGTCGGCACGCATGGCATCGGGCATGAGCAAGGTGCCGACCGATGCGGTGGTCATCGGCATCGTCGATGAGGCCATGGTCATGGGCAAACGAGTCGAGTAGATGCAGGGAGCGTGATGGACCAGCAAGTGATCAGCAATGTGGTGGAAGAAGTGCTGCGCCGCCTGGCGTCGTCCAACGCCCCCGGAAGCTCAAGCGCCGGTGCGTCCACGGGCGGCCGCCATCGCGCTGTTGCTCCGGGAAATGACGCGGGCCTCTTCGAGAGCGTCGATGCCGCCGTCGATGCCGCCACGCATGCCCAACAGCAGCTTGCCCAAGCCGGTGTCGATGTGCGTGACGGCATCTGCAAACTCATCAAGAGAATCGCCCAGGAGAATGCCCGGGAATGGGGCCGCATCGAGCTTGAGGAAACCAAAGTCGGCCGGCTCGATCACAAGATTGCCAAGCTCGAACTGCTACAGAACGTGCCCGGCGTCGAGTTCCTGCGTACGCACGGCACCAGCGGCGACAACGGCATCGGTCTGGACGAAGCCGCGCCCTGGGGCGTCATCGGCGTCATCACCCCCGTCACCCACTCGATCCCCACCCTCAGCGCCAACGCCATCAACATGATCGCCGCGGGCAACAGCCTGGTGGTCAACGCCCATCCCTCGGGTGCCAAGTGCCTGGCGCTGGCGGTCTCGACGTACAACCGCGCGATCAAGGCCCAGTTCGACATCGATCCGCTGATCTGCCCGATCGATCCGCCCACGCTGCGCAGCGCTGAAGAAATATTCGCTCATCCGGGTGTGCCGCTGCTGGTGGCGACGGGCGGTCCCGCGGTGGCGCGGGCGGCGATGAAGCAGAGCAAGCGCTCGATCGTCGCCGGCCCGGGCAATCCACCGGTGGTCGTCGATGAGACGGCCGACTTCGACAACGCCGCCAGGTCGATCATCGCCGGCGCCGCCTTCGATAACAACCTGCTGTGCATCGGCGAAAAGGAAGTCTTCGTCGTCGAGTCGGTGTTCGACAAGATGATGGCCGCGATGCGCCGTGCCGGGGCGATGGAACTCACTGGCGAGCAGATTGTCAAACTCACCAAAGCCGCCTTCACCTGGCAGAAGGATCATCACGCGGTGAGCAAGGACTTGATCGGTAAGGATCCGCAGGTGATGGGCAAGCTCGCCGGCTTCGACGTGCGGCCGGGCGTCGAACTGCTCTTTGGCGAGACTGGCGAGGACAACCCATTCGTGCCCGAAGAGCAGATGATGCCCTTTGTCCCCTTTGTGCGCGTGCGCGATTTCGATCAGGCGCTCGAACTGGCGATCAAGCACGAGCACGGCTTTGGCCACACGGCGCTGATTCACTCGAACAATCTGAGCAACATCACCACGATGGGGCGTGCGATGAACACGACGCTTTTCGTGGTCAATGGGCCGTGTGTCGCGGCTCTGGGCTCGGGCGGCAATGGCTATCCGAGTTACTCGATTGCCACGCCCACCGGCGAAGGCGTGACCAACCCGATGACTTTCACGCGTTTCCGCCGACTGAGCGTGCGCGGGTCGCTTCGGATCGTCTAGGAGTATTGCCGCTTGCGGCTTCGCGCAGCGGTGAATGCGAGGCGGTTCGGCAAACTGTCTGGCCGCGCAGAGCCGCAAGCGGCTAGAGACCAGGGACTTGAGACAAGCGAATGCAACTCGCCCACGTACAAGGCCGCGCCACCAGCACCGTGAAGCACCCGTCATTGGCGGGCGCGCGGCTGCTGGTGTGCCAGTTGCTTGATGCCGCCGGTCAGCCGGCGGGCGACCCGGTGCTGGCGCTGGACAAACTCGGCGCGGGCCGGGGCGACAAGGTGATCCTGACCAGCGACGGCCTGGGCCTGCGCGAGATGCTGGGCAAACCCAACAGCCCCGCACGATGGTGGACCTTGGGACTCGTAGACGAACGATGAGCAGCATTGATCCCAACCTGATCAAGCAAATCGCCGACAAGGTCCTGGCGGCGTTGCCCAACTATGAAGCGCCGCGGCTTGCCGCGGCCCCCCCGACCCCGGTGCCGATCCATCCACCAGCGGGCGTCTGCACCGGCGACTACTCGAAGTTCCCCGAACTGGCGGGCAAGCTGTACACCAAGAGCGTGGCGCATGAAGCGGGTCACGAAGAGGTCGCTCGGCGACTCCCTCTCCCTTCTGAGGGAGAGGGTAGGGGTGAGGGTGCTGGCAGCGCAACGGGCGCCGAATACGCTCACCCCAGCCCTCTCCCTAAGAAGGGAGAGGGGGCCGAACCCCCCGCACTCACCGGCATCATCACCGCCGCGCAATTGCAGGACGCGATCAACGCCTCGCCCGATGGCGCCGCGACGCTCACCGCCGACGCCCGGCTTACGCCGCTGGCTAACGACCTTGCACGCCAGCATCCCGAAAAGGTCCGCCGCCTGGGCGCCGCGTCGATCATTCGCCCTGGCCAGCAAGCAACCGATGACGCCTGGCTGTGGTGGATCGACGGCTATTGCCCGGTCGTGCAGCAGGCCACGGGTCAGCGCCGTCAGCAGCTTCGCGGAAGCTCGGGCGGTCATCAGCCCAGCGCACTGGCGCAAGTGGTACGCGACCTGGCCGACGCCGTGCGCCACAAGCGCGCCGCTGGCGGCATCCTCTTCGTGCACAACGCCGCCCGCGCCGTGTGTTACGCCAATCGCTGCTCCGCTCTGCGCGCCGTGGTTGGCACCTGCGGCGAAGCCGTCGAACAGGGCATCGCGGAAGTCGGCGCCAACGTGCTGGTCATCGAATACCCGCACCACGGCCTCAAGTCGATCCTGGCCATGATCGACCGCATCACCGCCCAACTGCCTAAGGTGCCGGCCAATGCCCAGCGCGACTTGAACGAATTGCAGAAGTGCTAGCCACAGATGAACACAGACGAACACAGATGAAGAACGAAGAACGAAGAACGAAGAACGAGGAATGAAGTTGTTAGCCCATGCACCAACGGTGCGGGCGAAGCTTTGGAAGCATTGTTTCTTATTTGTGTCCATCTGTGTTCATCTGTGGCTCACAAGGATTGAGACCATGCGTATCGCTCGTGTGATTGGCAGTTTGACGCTCAGTAGCAGGTTGCCGGACTTGAAGCCAGGCAAGTTCCTCATTGCCGAGGCCTTGGATGGCCACGCGTTGGGCCATCTGTCGCGTGGCGTTGGACGCAAGTCGCCGATGCCTGAGTCGCTGGTGGTGTATGACGAGTTGGGCGCGGGCGTGGGGCAACTGATCGCGGTGAGCGAAGGCCGCGAGGCGTGCATGCCGTTTCACCCGGACCAGGTGCCGGTGGACGCCTATAACGCCGCGATCCTGGACACGATCGAGGTATGAACCCGAGGCAGGCTCACTTTGAGTGAGCATGCACGCATGAACATAGGGCCGAACCATGAACTTCAATGAAACCCGCCAGCTCAAGCAGGAAATCTGCGAAATCGGCCGGCGCATCTGGATCAAAGGCTTTTGCGCCGGCAACGAAGGCAACCACTCCGTGCGCATCGGCGCCGACCGCTTCCTCTGCACGCCCACCGGCATCAGCAAGGGCTTCCTCACGCCCGAGGATGTGATCGTCGTCGATGGCGAAGGCAAGCAGGTCGAGCCCAACGCGCGAGGCCGGCGGCCGACGAGCGAGATCAAGGTGCACTTGGCGATTTACCACCAGCGGCCCAAGGTCAACGCGGTGATCCACAGCCATCCACCGCACGCCACCGCCTTTGCCGTCGCCGGTATTCCGCTGCCCGAGGGCATTCATCCCGAGGCCGAGGTGTTCCTGGGCAAGGTGCCTATGGCTGTGTACGCCACGCCTTCGACCCACGATTTACCCAAGAGCATTCTTGACGTGATGGGACCGGAGACGAACACGGTGCTCATGGGCAACCACGGCTCGGTATGCTTCGGCAAGAACCTGGAGGACACCTACTACAAGCTGGAAATCCTCGATGCCTATTGCCGCATCCTGCTCCTCACCAAGCAACTCGGCCACGCCAATACGCTGTCGCAGAATCAGATGGTCGAGTTGCTCAAGGTCAAGCAGCAGTTCGGCCTGAGCGACGATCGGCTGGCGTGTGCGGCGCAGGGCTGCATCGGCGCGGAGAACCAGCCGTTCCTCACGAGTTTCGACGTGCGGCCCGCCTCGGCGTCATGCGCCTGCGACGGCGGCGCGGTGCAACACCACGCCGGGCCGGAGTCCTCTCCGGGGGCGAAGGAGCGGATTTCGGGTATGGACGAAGCCACGTTTGAGCAGGCGGTGCAGGCCATCACCGATCAGATCATGGCCGCAGTCGCGTAGCCACGCAGAAGAGGGAACAGGGATGAACACGGATGAACACGGAAAGCCAAACAAGAGGGTCGCTGCGCGTCACCTGCTAAACGTTTCACTACGACTCCTGACTCCTGACCCCTGCGTCATGCCCATCCTGTCCATCCTTGTTCCTTTTTCCTATCCGTGTCCATCTGTGTTCATCCCTGTTACTTCCAACTAGACCATGCAGAAATCACTGGACATCAAACTCGCACGCATCCTCGCCGACCCATCGTGCAAGGACTTCATTCTCGCGGATGCCAAGGATGCGGATATGGCGGCCGGCATGGCCGCGCCGGGCAAGTCGCCCGAGCACCATGCCCAGGAAGGCCGCTTCCGCAGTATCGCCGAGTATCGCGAGTTGATTCGCCAGAATGTGCGGCAGGGCCTGGTGGACATCATGCTCATGAGCGCCTCGACCAGCGAGGTGCTGACACTGCACGAGCGGCTGTTCGACGGCAGCCACGTTACGCCCGCCTGCCGCGCCAACGACACGTCGGACATCTGGCTGGCGACGGGCAGCGGTTACGCCCAGGAGGCCAGCCGGCCGTTCCGAACCGCGACGATCGACCACATGATGTGCGGCAAAGTTTTCTGTCCGCCGGGCGAACGCACGCGCGGCGCCGACCTGGGTCTTTACTCGCTGACGTTCAACAACGATGTTGAGCGCGATCGCGAAACGCTGACGGCCTACGGCGCGTTTCGCGCCGAGGCCGAGGCCAAGGGCTTTCGCCACTTCCTCGAGCTGTTCAACCCCAACGCCTGCGGCGAGCGCTGCCCGCCGGCGGATCAACTGGGACGGTTCATCAACGACATGATCGCGCGCACGTTGGCGGGCGTGGTAGGCAAGGGCCGGCCGATCTTCTTGAAGATCCCCTACGCCGGGCCCGCGGCGATGGAGCAACTGGCAAGTTACGACCGCACGCTGATCCCCGGCATTCTCGGTGGCGCCTCGGGCACGACCTTCGACGCGTTCTTCCAGTTGTGGGAGGCCCGCAGGTACGGGGCGCGGGCGGCGCTCTACGGCCGCATGATCAACAACAGCGAGGATCAGGCGACGTTTATCCAACACCTGCGCTGGCTGGCGGATGGAGAGTTGAATGATCCGGCCGAGGCGGTGCGGTCGTACCACGCGGCGCTGGAGAAGGTGGGCCTGCGGCCGTATCGGGCGCTGAAGGAGGATTTGACGGCGACGTTGCGCGGGTCGGCGTATGGAAGCGGGGCGGGGGCGGGCCATCCCGGCCAAGCTCGAAGACTCGCATGGCCGGGCTTGAAGGCCGTGGCCAAGCCGCAAGCGGACGAGACACCGGAATTTTCCAAGATGACGGCTGGCGAAAAGATCGCATGGAATCGGGCACGCTGGAATCGCTTGTTGGGTTGATCGCTGCAAGATGTGGATGTGATGGATGCTTATTGTCGAACGACAGGACCACCTGCTGGAAACGCTGCGTCGCCAGGGCGTGGCGCAGCTTGAGGAACTGGCGCGCGAACTGGATGTGAGCGTATCCACGGTGCGTCGTGACCTTGAGACCATGGAGCGGCGCGGCATCGTCGAGCGTACCCACGGCGGAGCGATCTACCGCGGCGAACCCTCGGAACCCCCGGGAGGCGGCGAACCGGCCAGCACGCCGCTATCGGCGCGCATGAACGAGCACGTGGCGCAGAAGCAGGCCATCGGCCGCGCCGCCGCCGCCATGGTTCAGCCGCACATGACGCTGCTGCTCGATGGCGGCTCGACTGTCATCTACGCGGCACGCCAGATCATCGCGCGACCTCTTCAAGTTGTCACCAACAGCCTCAGCATCGCCAATCACTTTGCCGACCAGGAGGACGTGGAACTGCTGCTGGTCGGCGGAAGCTTCTATCCGCGCACGGGCGTGACCTTCGGCCCCATCGCCACCGGCTCGCTCGCCGACCTCCACGCCGACCTGCTCTTCTACTCCCTCGCGGGCATCTACAGCGAAGAGGCCTACAACATCAACCTTGTCATGGCCGAGGTCGAACAGGTGATGATGCGCCAGGCGGCGCAGAGCGTGATGCTCATGGACTCGAGCAAATTCGGCCGCAAGAGCCTGGTGCGCGTCTGCGGCCTGGCGGAAGTGCATCGCATCATCACCGACGGCGGGGTCGGCGAGGAATGGCGGCAGCAGTTGGGAGAGCGGTTGGTGGTGGCGGAGTGAAGTGGAAAGTACGAAGTACGAAGTACGAAGTGCGAAGTGCGAAGTACAAGCAATCGGGCACTTCGCCCTTCGCACTTCGTACTTCGCACTTCCCCTCACCCGCCCTTGACCCAGCTCGAGTTCATCAGCACATCGGCGACTTCGGGGCGGCTGAATTCCTGCGGCGGACGCTGGCCGGCCTTGAGCAGGTCACGCACCTTGGTGCCCGAGAGCATGATCTTCTGCTCCGGGCCGTGCGGGCAGGTCTTGCTGCTGACCATGCCTTCACAGGCGTTGCACCAGGAGGTGTGCTCGAACTTGAGGATGGTCATGCCGATCTCGGCGGCGGTGAACTGCTCGAAGATTTTCTGGGCGTCGTAGGTGCCGTAGTAGTTGCCCACGCCGGCATGGTCGCGGCCGACGATGAAGTGCGTCACACCATAATTTTTGCGCACCATGGCGTGCAGGATCGCTTCCTTGGGACCGGCGTAGCGCATCGCCGCGGGCATCACCGACAGCATCGTGCGCTCCAGGTTGTAGTACTTGCTGATGAGGACCTGATAGCACTCCATGCGCGTGTCGGCGGGTATGTCGCCGGGCTTGGTCTCGCCCACCAGCGGATGAATCAACAGGCCGTCGGTCATCTCCAGTGCGCACTTGGTCAGATACTCATGGGCGCGGTGAATGGGGTTGCGCGTCTGGAAAGCGGCGACGGTTTTCCAGGCGCGTTTCTCAAACTCGGCGCGGACGGCAGCGGGGGGCAGGCGGTATTCGGTGAACTGCTCGCCGGGCTCCTTCTCCGGCGTGACGGTGATGACGTCGATGGGGCCGGCGACGAGCCAGTTGCCTTCGTCCATGACCGCCTTGACGCCGGGGTGGGCGGCATCCTCGGTGCCGAACACCGCGGGGATTTCCAGCGCCTTGTTGTGCGCGTAGATCTCGCTGATGTTGATCACGCCCATGAGCGTGCCGTCGCTGTGCTTGAGCGCGGCGTGACGATGATCGCCAATGGTGGCGCGCGTCTTGTCATCGATCGCCAGTGTGATGGGGACTGACCACACCGTGCCGTCGGCCAGGCGGGTGTTGCGGCAGATCGCGTCGAAGTCGGCCTGGCCGACGAAGCCGGTCAGCGGCGAAAAGGCGCCGATGGCGATCATCTCCAGGTCGCAGGCCTGCTTGGCGCTGAGCGTGATGGTGGGCAGCGAGGCGACCTGTTGCTTGAGCTCGGTGGCTTTGCGTCCATCCACCAGGCGATTGACAAGCGTGCCGCCGTGCGGGGTGATGAGTGAGGACATGAAAAACTCTCCAATTGGGCTGGGGCCGGGGAATGATTGCGCCGGTGGGCCGGTTCGTAGAAGGATGGGATGGTAGTGGCGAGAGCGAATGACGGCAAGCGTCGATTTGTGTGCCCACCCGCCTCGCGCTACAGTAGCGGTGCACCCCACGATTCAGACCTCGGAGTCAAACCATGATCAAGCGACTGATGCAGGGCCAGGTGTCGGCGATGTTGTCGGCGGTGTTGGCGGCGTCACTCCTGGCGGCGCCGCGGGACGCCAAGCCCACCGCGGCCGAGCAGCTCGCCAAGGACGTGCTCAAGACCTACCAGACGGCGCCCACCTACCACGCCAAGGTGACCTTCAGCCAGCGCAGCGTCCAGGGGCGCTGGGAGCAGGAGGCGCGGACGTGGTACAGCCTGGCGATCGACCGCGCCGCCGGCAGGCTCCTGTTCGACCATCCGGACTTCGTGATCGTCTGCGACGGCACGAAGCTGCGCGTGCGCGACCGGCGCAGCGATCGCTACCACATGGAAGTCGACGCGCCGAAACTGCAATACGACGAGCTGGTCAAGGCCGTGCCGGTGATCGACCAGGTGACGCTTCCGGCGCTGTTGATGGCGCTGTCGGATGACCCGTGGGCGCGCATGTCGGGCGTGGCGGACGCCAAGGCCGTCGAGGTGCCCGGCGACGCTAGCGCCTTTGCCTTGGCGCAGCGAGGCGCCGGCCAGTGGCGGCTGACGGTCGATCCGCAGACCCGTCTCCTCAAGACCGCCACGCTGATCATCAGCGGGGCGATGACGGGCGGGCCGTCCGACGAGTCCAGGATCAGCTACGAGTATCAGACCCTGGCGCAAGGGACGAAGCTGGGCGACGAGCTCTTTGCTTTCGATACGAGCAATTCGCAGCCGGTCGGTTCGCTCCAGGCCCTGGGGGCGGCGGTGCAGAAACAGTTGGCCGACAGCGACCCGATGGAAGGCAAAGCTGCGCCGGCGCTCCACCTGCCGACGGTTGACGGCAAGGACTTCGACCTGTCGGATGAGAAGGCGGACGTGATCGTGCTGGACTTCTGGGCCAGTTGGTGCGGTCCCTGCAAGGTGGGCATGCCGCAATTGCAGAAGGCCTTTGACGACGCGAAGAAGGAAGGCAAGTCGGTGGCGGTGTATACCATCAACGTGGGTGAATCGGCGGAGATCGCCAAGCAGACGCTCAAGGAAATCAACGTCACCTTGCCGACGCTGGTGGACGCCGACACGTCGGTCGCCGTCAGCTATCGTGCGACGCACTCGATCCCGCGCACGGTGTTCATCGTCAACGGCAAGGTGGCGCGGGTGCACACGGGCACGCTGCCCACCGGCATGGACCAGGTGTACAAGGCGACGATCGACGAGCTGCTCAAGACGGTGAAGAAGGACGAGAAGGCGGAGGCCAAGGGCCAGGTGCAGGGCGGAGCGCCGCCGGCGCCGCGGTGAGAGCACTTCCTCGATTGGCACTTTGGACTGCGGCGGCAACGACGCCGCTTTAGCTTGCGGCGGAGCCGCTTGGTAGACCGGTTTCGGGATCGTTGCGCCTCGTCCAGACGCTCCGCGTCAAGCCAAAGCGGCGTCGTTGCCGCCGCACTCCAAAAAAGCGATTCGCCCCAGGGCAGCGTTGTTCACTTCGTGTGCTTTTCGGGCTTCTTGCTAGCCGGCGCCGGTTTGGCCGGCTCGGTCTTGGCGGGCTTGGCTTCCGTTTTCGCGTCGCTCTTGCCCTCGCTCTTGCTTTCGCTCTTGCTCTCCGCGGGTTTGGCCGAGTCGCTCTCGGCCTTGGCGGCCTTCTTGTAGCTGTCAGAGCGGTAGTCGGTTTCGTAGAAGCCGCCGCCCTTGAAGATGATGCCGGCGCCGGTGCCGATGAGTCGGCGCAGCTTCAGCTTGCCGCACGCCGGGCACTTGCGCAGCGGCTTGGCGGTGATGGAGTGAAAGTCCTCGAAGGCGTGTCCACAGGCATCGCATTTGTAGTCGTAGGTGGGCATGGGGGGGATTTCGGTTTTGAGATTTCGGATTTCAAATTTCGGAGTTGTCACGCCGACGCTGAGCCGCTCTGGGCGAAGCGTCAGGTATCTGTGGCTTGGTCACTGCTGTGGCGCTAGCTCGTAATAGACACCTTCGCCGGGCGCAGGGTTTTGTCGTCGATCAGGTAACCGGGCTGGAGCACGCGGGCGACTTTGTGAGGCTCGGCGCCCTCGACCTTTTCGTGCATCAGGGCCTCGTGGCGTGCGGGGTCAAATTCGTCGCCGGCCTTGACCTCCATCAGCTTGATGTCGAAGCGCTCCAGCGTGCGCACCAGTTCGTCGTGGACGATCTGCACGCCTTGAAGCACGCTGGCGGTGGGGGTCTTTTCCGGATCGACTTCCAGGGCGCGGTCAAAGTGGTCCATCACGGTCAGCAGCGCCCGCGCCAGGTCGCCCAGCGCCTGCTGCCGCGCTTCGGTGATGTTCTGCTGCGACCGGCGGGCGTAGTTCTGGTAATCGGCCATGGTGCGCAGCAGCCGGTCCTTGAGCTCATCGCGCTCACGCGTGAGGGTTGCGACGTTGTCGCCTTCCGGCGGCGGCGATCCGTCCAGAGGAGCCGCCTCGGCGGCTTCGACGTCGGCCTGCGCCGTCGGCTCGGCCGCGCCATTCTCGTCGGCCGCGACTTCGTAGCGCGATTGGTCTGGGTCGGGTTGCGCTTCACTCATGTTGCACCTCGGTGGCCCCGCCCGTGCGGGTCGGCTAGACATATCATCACGTCGCTACTTCAATGTTTCCTTGATTCGGTCCCAGAAGCCTTTGCTCTCCGGGTTCACCGCGACATCCTCGGTCTTGGCATATTCGCGCAGCAGGCGCGATTGCTCGCGCGTCAGTTTGCGCGGGATGTCGATCATGCAGACGACGACCATATCGCCGCGCCGACCGGATCGGAGATTGGGGAACCCTTTGCCCTTGAGGTGGATCATCTCGCCGTGCTGCGTGCCGGGTTTGAGCTCGATCTCCTGCGAGCTCTCCAGCGTGGGCACGGTGAGAGCTGCGCCCAGCGTCGCCTGCGTGAAGCTGATAGGTAGGCGCAGCACCAGGTGATCATCCTCGCGGAGGAAGAATTCGTGCTCGGCGACACGGACGACCACGTGCAGGTCGCCGCGAATGCCGCCGTGGGCGCCCGGCTCGCCCTCGGCGGGAATGCGAATAGCCTGGCCGTCCTGAATGCCCGCGGGAATGCGCACCTGGAGCACGCGCTTCTTGGGCTTGCGGCCGGCGCCTTTGCAGTCGGGGCATTTCTCCTGGACGACAGTGCCCTGCCCCCGGCAATGCGGGCAGGCCTGCACCATGCGGAAGAACCCGCCGCCGACCGCGACGCGGCCCTGTCCGCCGCAGGTCGAGCAGGGTTTGGGCGACGTGCCCGGCTTGGCGCCTGAGCCGGAGCAGGTAGGGCAGTGGTCCTGCCGCGTGAACTCGATGTCCTTCTCGACGCCCTTAAAGACTTCCTCGAAGGTGATTTCGACCTCGGTTTCCAGGTCGTATCCGCGTTGTCCGCCTCCGCCTCCGGGGGCGCGCCGCCCGCCGCCGCCCATGTTGCCGAAGATATCCTCGAACATGGAGAAGATGTCACCAGCCTGCATGCGGGAAAAGTCGTGCATGGACGCGCCGCGCAGGCCGGCGTGGCCGTGACGGTCGTAACGCTGGCGCGTGTCGGGGTCGGACAACACTTCGTAGGCTTGGGACGCCTCCTTGAACTTGCCCTCGGCTTCCTTGTCGTTGGGATTGCGGTCGGGGTGGAACTTCATCGCCATGCGGCGATAGGCGCGCTTGACCTCATCGCCCGACGCGGTACGTTCCAGGCTGAGAATCTCGTAATAGTCGCGCTGAGTAGCCATGGGAAGAAGACTCACCGCAGAGGGCGCGGAGGACGCGGAGGAAGGCAACTAGAGGCCGTTGACGACGCGGGTTATGCCGTCTCGCAGCACTTCGACGTTGAAGTTCATGAGCAGGCCGACTTTGACATTGGCGAGTTTGAGGTAGGAACGAAGCTGTGCTTTGTGGATTGCTACAACCTTATCTACGGATTTCAGTTCGACAATGATTTCGCGGTTGACAAGCAGATCAATTCGATAAGCGCAATCGAGCGTCACTGACCGGTATATAACCGGCAAAGGTCTCTCTCGCTCCACTTCAAGACCTCGGTCCACCAACTCAAACGCTAGGCACGCTGCGTAAGCCGACTCAAGCAGGCCCGGACCCAACGCGCGATGGACATCCATAGCGGCGCCAATGATCCGGTGCGTCAAGTCATTAATTCGGTCTACCTCGGTCATTATCAATCCCCGGTACGGGAGTCCTAGCAGAAAAGCCCAGAGACACGCGTCTCCGGGCTTTGCGATTCAAGCTTCCGCCTTCCTCCGCGCTCTCTGCGGCCTCTGCGGTGAATCTGCTTTCCTTACGCCACGGCGCCTTCGACCGGTTCGGCGTCGTCCTTGATTTCGGTGACCAGGACGTTGGTGGTGAGCATCAGGCCGGCGACGGAGGCGGCGTTCTGGAGAGCGGTGCGGGCGACCAGCGCCGGATCGATGATGCCGGCCTTGACCAGATCCACGTACTGGCCCTTGGAGGCGTCGTAGCCGTGGTTGCCCTTCTTTTCCAGGATGGTGTTGACGACGATGTCGCCGTCCTCGCCGGAGTTTTCCACGATCTGCCAGGCGGGTGAGCGGAGCGACTCGGCGACGATGTCGTAGCCTAGTTTCTCATCGCCTTTGGCTTTGGATCGGCCGGCCTGCACGGCTTCGATGGCGCGCAGAAAGGTCACCCCGCCGCCGGGCACGTAGCCCTCCTGAGCCGCCGCCTTGGTGGCGTGCAGGGCGTCGTCCACGCGGTCCTTCTTCTCCTTCATGGCCGTCTCGGTCGCGGCACCGACATGGAGGATCGCCACGCCGCCGGTGAGCTTGGCAAGACGCTCCTGGAGCTTCTCGCGGTCGTAGTCGCTGGTCGTCGCGTCAATCTGCTTCTTGAGCTGCTCGATGCGCGAGGTGATGTCCTTCTTCTTGCCTGCACCCTCGATGATCGTGGTGTCGTCCTTGCTGATGACGACTTTCTTGGCGGTGCCCAGGGCGTCAAGTTCGAGGGTTTCGAGCTTCTGGCCCAGGTCCTCGGAGAGGAAGGTGCCGCCGGTGATCACGGCGATGTCGCCGAGCATGGCCTTGCGGCGATCGCCAAATCCGGGGGCCTTGACCGCCGCCACGCGCAGCACGCCGCGCAGACGGTTGATCACCAGTGCCGCCAGCGCCTCGTTCTCGACATCTTCAGCGATGATGAGCAACGGTTTGCCGGCCATCGCTACCTTGTTCAGCAGTGGGAGCAGGTCGGGCAGATTGCTGATCTTCTTCTCGTAGATGAGGATCAGCACATCCTCGAGCACCGCTTCCTGCGTGGCGGGGTCGGTCATGAAGTAGGGCGAGAGATAGCCCTTGTCGAAGGCCATGCCCTCGACGTACTCGAGCTGCATGTCGCCGCCCTTGCCTTCTTCGATCTCGACCACGCCGTCCTTGCCAACCTTTTCGATGGCCTGGGCAATGAGTTCGCCGATCTCGGTGTCGCCGTTGGCGCTGATGGTGGCGACCTTCTGATAGTCGTCCTTGCCCTTGCACTTGACGGCCATGGCCTGAATGGCGTTGCCGGCGACTTCGGCGGCGGCGGTGATGCCGCGCTGAAGCGCCACGGCATTGGCGCCGGCAGTCACGTGCCGCAGGCCCTGCTTGAAGATCGCCTCCGCCAGCACCGTCGCGGTGGTCGTGCCGTCACCCGCCTTGTCGCTGGTGCGCTTGGCGACCTCGACCACCATCTTGGCGCCCATGTTCTGGAAGGGCGTGGCCAGCTCGATCTCCTTGGCGACGGTGACGCCGTCCTTGGTGATCGTCGGCCCGCCGTAGCTCTTCTGGAGCACGACATTGCGCCCGGTGGGGCCCATGGTGACCTTGACCGCGTTGGCAAGCTGCTCCAGCCCCTTGCGAAGCTCGACGGCCGCCTCAGATCCAAACATCAATTGCTTCTTAGCCATATGTAGCTGCTCCGTGTTGATTGCTCTGTTGGGGGCTAATTTGGTCGCCCCGCGTGTGTCTCAATCCCCCATCTGATATCCAGGCTTGAGCCAGGGCTTTTCGCCCTTGGCGCGATGTTCGAGCCAGCGTTGGAAGGACTTGGGTGATTCGCCGGATTTGTTGCCTTTAAGCAAACCCTCTACGCTGATGTCCTCGTCCAACTCCGGCCAATGGATTCCCGCTGGACTTAACTCATACTTGGACCATTCCTCGGGTGAGCCATTGGCCAAGCGCGGGTACCAGCCCAAAGGCACCGCGATGGTACGACCGTCAGCCAAATCCACGCTTAGCGTGTCTTCTGTAACCGTGACAGAAGTAGGTTCCGGCGTGATTTCAGGCTTGGTCGAAGTACGCATACCATTCTTCCAGCAACTGGACGCGATGCTCCTGCACAAGTTCGGCGACTTTGTTCAACTCGTGCCGAGGAAATCGCCGATTCCACTCCACCTCGAACGGTTCCAGCCAGAATTTCGCTTCAGAACGCTCGCGCCTCACATGTATGTGCGGAGGCTCTTCATTTTCTCTGGAGTAGAAGTAGAACTTATACGGGCCGACTTCTAGTACCTTGGGCATCCAACGGTCCCTCCCCGGCAAAGGCCGCATGCGACCGTATCAGCCTTCCAGCACGCCCAGCAGTTCGCTTTCGCGAATGATCAGGTGCTTCTCGCTGTCGATTTCGATTTCGGTGCCGGCGTACTTGCCGTACACCACCGTGTCGCCGACCTTGACCGACAGGGCGATGCGTTTGCCGTTGTCATCAAGCTTACCTGGGCCCGCGGCGATGATCTGGCCGCGCACGGGTTTTTCCTTGGCGCCTTCGGGCAGGTAAATGCCCGTCTTGGTCTTGCTCTCGGCTTCCTCGGGCAGCACGAGCACTCTGTCATCCAGCGGGCGAACGTTAGTCTTGGTTGCGGTAGCGGTGGCCATTGTTGATCGACTCCCTATGTTGCTTAGTTTGTAAGTTAACTTAGCTGTGCTTCTTAGTATTCGGCCTGCGACACATTCTCTTCGTCAAAGGACACCGAGAGTCCGACTTGTAGAGTATTGTGTTGAATTTGAACTTGTTTCATGCTTCGGCCTCCCACGGGTATTCGGCTAATTGTGCCCGTGATTCTTTTCCCATCAACTTTGTCGACCTTCACACATATTGTTGTCGTGCCCTCGCGGGTCTTAACGTCTACCCTACGTACTTGGTTCCAGTCCCAGGCTGAGTACTTTGGATCGAGCGGGATCGAGGGACTGTGAGTGTAAGCCGGAGGTCCAAGCACCCCGTACGGGCGTTTTGCCAGCAAATCGCTGATTTCCAGCGGCTCAACCACTGTCACAATCGCATCTCCGTGGTATTCAAGATTCCCTGGAATCGGATCGCCGTGTTTCTTCATACTGGTCAGGATTCCCTGTATCGCGTCAGCGATGTTGGCGCGCGCTTCGTTATAGGTGTTACCTTGGCTCCAGCAGCCGGGTAATGTGGGGCATGACGCGACAAACTTGCCGTCTTCACCTTTTTCAATGACTACGCGGAATTTCATGTTCTATCCACCTGGGCCGCAGCGCGGCACCCGCCAAACGTCGATCACATCATGCCGCCCATGCCACCCATCCCGCCCATCCCGCCCATGCCACCCATGCCACCCATTCCACCGCCGCCGTGGCCGTGGCCCGCGTGGGCGCCGGCGTCGTCCTCGTCCTTGGGCTTCTCGGTGATCAGGCAATCGCAGGTGAGCAGCAACGACGCGACGCTCATGGCGTTTTCCAGGGCGGTGCGATCGACCTTGGTGGGCGTGATGATGCCCTTCTGCACCAAGTCGCCGTATTCCAGCGTCAGGGCATCGAAACCGAAGGAGCCCTTGCCGTCCTGCACCTTGCGAACGACCACCGTGCCGCGCTCGCCGGCGTTGTCGGCGATGGTCGCCAGTGGGACCAAGAGCGCCTTGCGGATGACCTCGATGCCGGCGTTCTCGTCGTCACTGATGCCCTTGAGATTCTTAAGCGACTCGACGGCGCGGATGAACGAAACGCCGCCGCCGGGCACGATGCCCTCCTCCACCGCCGCCCGCGTGGCATGCAAGGCGTCCTCGACGCGCGCCTTCTTTTCTTTCAGTTCGGCTTCGCTGGCGGCGCCGACAAAAATCTGCGCCACGCCGCCGGCCAGTTTCGCCAGTCGCTCCTGGAGCTTCTCGCGGTCGTAGTCGCTGGTGGTGATGTCGATCTCCCGGCGAATCTGCTCGATGCGGCCCTTGATGTCCTTGCTTTCGCCGGCGCCTTCCACGATGGTCGTGTTCTCGGCGTCGATGCGAACCTTCTTGGCCATGCCAAGCTGCGACAGCTCGACCTTGTCCAACTCGATGCCCAGATCCTTCATAATGGCCTGGGCGCCGGTGAGTATCGCGATGTCTTCCAGCATGGACTTGCGGCGGTCGCCGTAGCCCGGCGCCTTGACCGCACACACATTCAGCACGCCACGCAGCTTGTTCACCACCAGCGTCGCCAGGGCATCGCCCTCGACGTCCTCGGCGATGATCAGCAGCGGCCTCTTGGCCTGCTGAAGCTTCTCCAGCAGCGGCACCAGCTTCTGAATGTTGCTGACCTTGTCCTCGTAAATCAGGACCAGGCACTTGTCCAACTCCACCACCATCTCGTCCTGGTCGGTGATGAAGTTGGCCGAAAGGTAACCCCGGTCAAACTGCATGCCTTCGACCACATCCACATAGGTCTCCAGGCTCTTGCCCTCTTCGACGGTGATCACGCCGTCCTTGCCCACGCGATCGAAGGCGTCGGCCATGATCTTGCCGATCTCCGTGTCGTTGTTGGCGCTGATGGCGGCGACATTGGCGATGTCGTTCTTGCCGTCGATCGGCTTGCTCTGCTTCTTGATGTTGGCGACGACCGCCTCGACACCCTTGCGCATGCCGCGCACCAGGGCGTTGGCATCCACGCCCGCGGTGACGTGCCGCAGGCCCTCGCGGAACAGCGCCTCGGCCAGCACGGTCGAGGTCGTCGTGCCGTCGCCGGCCTTGTCGCTGGTCTTGCTCGCCGCCTCCTTGACCAGTTGGGCGCCCATGTTCTCGAACTTGCAGGTCAGCTCGATTTCCTCAGCCACCGTCACGCCGTCTTTGGTGACGTTGGGCCCGCCCCAGCTTTTGTCCAGCACGGCGTTGCGGCCGCGCGGTCCCAGCGTCGCCTTGACCGCACGAGCCAGTTTTTCCACGCCCGCCATCAGGCTCCGCCGCGCGTCAACGTCAAATGCAAGTTCTTTGACAGCCATGGTTGCTCTGTCTCCAGTTAGAGAGTTTACAAGTTGCTGTCGGCCGGCAGTTGCCTGTCAAGACCGACGTACCCGTCCCATCAACCCAGACGGGTTCACCCGTACGGGCAAACCCAGACAGGTGAGTGTAGCTGGAAAGTTGCAACCGCGATACCGGCGGGCAAGTCCGCAGACAAGATGCCCGGGCTCGGTGCGACAAGCAGCCTGAAAATATGGGCTTACGTCAAGATCCGCCAACACCATCCCGCCGCTTGCCTGCCCCGACGACCCTGTCTCCCCGCTGTCATCGTGACAGTCAGACCCCTCCCACCATGCCACATCTGCCATGCTGGCAGTCTCGGAATGGCTCTGGCGATTTGGTGATTTTGTGATCTGGCGATTGAGAGGATATCCGGCGACTGGGTGATCTGGCGATCGGCAGACATCAACCCCCGGGGCCGGCCGCCCCCACGCGCCTCCATCCACTCCCTATCCGCGGCAATCCGCGTCCATCCGCGGCCAGCTCCTCAATCACCAAGCCGCCAAACCGCCAGATCGCCCAATCCCCGATTTGACCTGCCGCCGCCAAGCCCTACAATACCCGGCTCAACTGATTGCGGGGTAGAGCAGCATGGTAGCTCGCAAGGCTCATAACCTTGAGGTCGCAGGTTCGAATCCTGCCCCCGCTACTTGATTCGCCCAACGGCTTCGGATTCATCCGAGGCCGTTGGTGTTTCCGCCCCCTTCGCCCTGCTGAGGGAGACCCCCGGAAAGGCTGGGGTGAGGGAGATTCGCCGCCCCATCCGGATGGTTCACCACGGAGGACACTGAGGGCGCGGAGCAGGAATTTGGGCCGATGCACATCGTCTGCACCCATTTCACAGCGGCTTTGGAACTTGGCTCTCGTGCGCGAGTGGTAGGAATCGCGTTACCAACTCGTCTCGTTCGGCGAAATACGTGACGACGTCTGCATCGCGGTAGGCATCGGGATCTTGCGCAACGCGGCGTTCCAGTACCTTTTCTGCGACGGCGAAGGCTACTATTTCGGCGAGTAGCACCTGAAACTGAATCTTGTCTTGCCCGGGAAATTGCGCATTGGCTGGTCCAAGGTAGCGCCGCAGCGAAGGGTGCCGCGCCGCGATGATGAGTTTGTTAGTCCCTTTCTGCCAATAATAACGCTGGTTCGTGTAGTCCACATCCATCAGCTCTATTTTGATTGCGTCGCCTTCCGGGGGACCGCACAGCAGTTCTGTGCAGGCCTTTTGAGTGCCGACTTCGGCCGTCAGCACCGCTTTGAGGTCAGGTTGGGCACATGTAACGGCGATACGACAGTCGGCAATGCCGAGATACTCTCGCGGATGCAATACGTGGTCACCCGTGATCTTCACCTCGGGCCGATCGCACGTGAATACAACGGCTGTCGGCTGACCGATCGTTCCGGGATAGGGGGCGAACAAGCGAACTCGCTTGGGTTGGTTAGGACGAAGACGGTAACGCTTTCGCTGGAACTGTAGTTCGAGAACGTCACTGTAGAGATCGCGTTCTGATGCAAGAATCTCGATCGTAGATGTCGCGACGACCGAACCACACCGGACCACAAGCCCAGTAGCGCTCGTGACATGTACCGCCTTGACCTCCCAGACTACACGAAGCAGGCCTTCGGTAGTAGGGTGTGATTCCAGTGGACAGGACACCTTGTCTGTGCTTATGTCAGACGTTTCGCACTCGATTTGTACCATCGAACCAACAGCAAGTTCAGGCCGCTTTTCCTGGTTCACTGTGAGGGAGAATCGCCTTGTCTGGCCAACAATCATCTGCGCGAAAGGTGGGCTCAATAAGACATCACGAGACCCCTTGGGAAGGTCCGTATCCAGTCGGTTGTCAAGGTCATCCTGCATGTCTTCTTGCTGCTCGCGCATGAACTCGGTTGCCAACTTTTCCAAATCGTTTAGCCGTCGGCGTGTTTCCCGGTTTTCAATCTGCGCTCGCTTGGCAGCTTCTTGCCGACGCTCTTCTTCAATTAGCGGGCGCAATCGCTTAAGCACCTCGCGCTGCAACGCCTGGAAGAAAGGGTGATCACGCCGCAGGCCAGCCTGGCGGAGCGAATCCAGAATAGGGAAGGGGTTTTTGGGATCAGGTGGTAAGTCGCGCTCCATGCGCTCGTCAGACTCATTCCAGAGATCGTCGATGTATTCGCACCGTAGCCTTCCGAAAAAGAGCGCCGCGTGTGGATCGTGCTCAAATTCTGGTGCAAACAAGGTTGACTCATGGACCGCTTTTCGCGATAGGATAAGTATCCCACCTTCGCGGAATTTCCCTCGGTTCTCCAGAGGCTTGGCCGCCCTCTTGATGATCAACTTCGCTTGTGCTTGGGGATACCCCGGGATTGAGAACGTCTCCTTGACGCGATCCACTCCTATAAGCGACGGTGCATGTACCTGATCCGCACGATCCTGGGTAAGGTCGCGCAGAAAGACTTGCCGATTCGGATCAACCAAGACCTCGCGCAGAGGCACAAGCTGTGCCAACTTCGACTTGAGGTTGCCGTGAAGGGGGATTTGGAATGCCGGATCAACTTCAATTGTGACGACGGTTCCGGTTCCTTTGCGAATCCCCATCGGTTCTCGCACGAGGCCCGATGCTGGTCCGTCGGGCCATTCCTGAAACTCGCCTTTCGGAGTAATTCCGCACCGCGCATACCGACCATCTGGGCCAATCGACTCGTAAGTCACAGGGCCCAGCGCAGCCACATCCTTAGCTCCGCGCGAGTTAGTTCCGCGCACCACCGCGCCAGCGGGTAAGCCTGAATCCCTTCGGTTGCCCACTCGGCCAATCTTCCGGTTCATTTCATCATGAGTAAGGCCTGACGCAAAATCCCGAACTCGAATGATGCTAGGCGTGCCTTTGCGCCGGCGCTCAACTTCGATCTCGATGCGGCCAGAGGTCCTGGCTCTCGAGTAGGCATCGTCGGCGTTTGTGATGAGTTCTGTTAAGGCGTCAAAGATGTCGCGCACAGCCAAGTTTGCGTTCTGTTGCCAATAACGTGGGTTGCTCAGGTCGAGGGGCCTTGTGGTTGGTAACTCAGGCATCGTACTATCTCCGGAACGGCGGTTGCGTTATCTGAGACTTGGCCGAATGGTTTCACATCGCTCGAGGAATGCGAGCAGCGATGTCTGACCGGCCAAGCGGGCTTGATTACGTAATGACGCAAAGCGGGAAGACCAAATACGTTCGTCCGAATCGACGCGACATCTCAACATCTCGGCGAGTTCGCCCAATGCAGGTGCAAACGAGTTGGGGTTTTCCTCGTATCGCGTATAGAGCGGGTGCTTCCGCACGCGTTGCAGTGACTTCAGATCGTCTTGACGATTCGTCCGCGCAGGACGTGCGCCAATTTCGTGATGGAGTCGACCCTGATTGGCTAGCAGCCACTCCACGCCAGCATCAGTAAGCTGCCAGCCATCGGTGCTGGCTGTACCCCCTTCGTCCTTCTTTGTCAGACCCGCCCGCCCTCGCACGAATTGCTCCCCATATTGTCCGTCACGTAGGCGAGTAAGGTCTTTTCGTACGGGCTCCTTGTCCGGGTATTCAGGATGCTTAAGCCATGAGAAAGCATCAGGTGCCAGTCGGAAGCATCGAAGCGCAACATCCTCCGTATGAACACGACGCGATTGCGCTCCCTCTACCTGAAGAGCCAGCATTACAATTTCCCAATTTCGGATTGTCGCTTCAGTAGTCATAAGCGAGTTCACAGATTGTGCTCGTCGCATGGGCCTTTACCCTTGCCACTCGGATAGTTCGCCCCATGCGGCGGTGATAGTGGGTTGAGGTTGCTTAGTCGGCGTCAGAGTATACCCCCCTTTACGGCCGTGTTGTTCGACGAGACTCAGATCACGCAGCCAGGCGAGGGCGACGTACGCCTGGTAATCGGGGATCGTGTCTGTGCCGTCGGAAGCGGGGGACGGCTTGAGCGGGAGGATATCATCGCTGGTGAAGACATGGCCACGGGCGCCCGCCTGAGTGATCGCGGCTAGCAGCGCGTCTACGGCCCGGCGCGGGGCGCGGTGATGGTATTCCTTGCCCTCGCTTTTCGACCAGCCCACTTTGATCAACTCGTCGCCGCGCCGGAAGAAATGGGGATAGGGTTTCTCCCGGAGACTGGCGATACGGGTGCCGGAGCTTCGAGCGGCGATAGCGGGCGCGGGGTGGGCGCTGGATGCGGTGGTCCCAGTCGTGGCTTCGATGATCATGGCATGGACAGTTTCGGCCCAGCCGGCGAGTCGGCGGATCGCGGCATAGTCACCCGATTCGGCGGCTTGTGCCACAAGCTTCCGCAAACCTTGCTCGCATTCGTTTAGCACGTGTATCGCCTGCTCGCAATGCATAAACATAAAATATACATAAACGAATTCGCCGTCAAGCCATCAGCCTGCATTCCCCAACAGTACGGGCCAGGCCAGGCGGATGGAGCTATGGTCAAATTCTGTGGATGACCTCGTGAATCAGGCGGCTTGTTGTTTTT
>JBBDMX010000041.1:0-27688 GCA_040878035.1 Phycisphaeraceae bacterium
CACAAGCGCGAACCCTCTTATTAGCAAGCTGATATGACTTCAGGAAGTGCCATTCCATCCTGACACCTTGGTCTCGACTGACACCCTTTTCTCGACCAACTCGGCCAGCTTTTCCGTGATGTTCTGCCGCACGTGGTTGGTGTTGTACGTCGCCTGGGCGGGAACATGGATGACAGGCAGGCCGGCGGCTTGCAGGGCCGCGTCCAGGAAGTTGTCGCGTTCGCGGCGGTCAGGTTCATCGTGGCTGGCGTCGTCCAGTTCGATCACTAGCAGGGGACGCACTGAAGCGCGATCGCAGAGCAGAAAATCGACGTGCTTGGACTGGATGCGGTTGAAATGTGCCTGTCGCTGCTGCGTGCCTCTGGGCATCCACAGCAGGTCGGCCAGCCGCACCTTGGCGAAGATGAGATATTGCGCGCCCAGGGCTTGGCCCAGCACGCCGAAAAAAGATCGCTCGGCCCGGCTAAGCAAATAATCCCTGCGGCGGTACGGTAGTTGCTCCGAAGCGCCGCGGGCGGCGCCCCCGCGGAAGATCCGCAAGATCGCCCACAGGCATCCCGCCGGTGGTTGTTGTGCCATGCGGCCTATTCTAGCCGGACATGTGTTGCAGAAATCGTGCTCTTGATATTACTGGTAGTTCAACATATAATGAATAGCCATGACCCGCCACACCCTGCTTTTCCGGAAGAAGGGGACTTGGTGTGCGATGGGGAGATTCTTGTCCGGGCGGGCCCCCCGAACCGCAATAGCCGGCCCTGACATTTTCATAAACTTGCTAACTGGTATTCAAGCGTTGTGTAATAAGGAAATTACATGTGTCGGACTCAAGTGTCTGGAATGTCATCCTGACACGCGACTGACATGGGGGCTGACATTCGTTAAGTATTGTGCCGTCAAGGAGAAATCAAAAGATGTCACTCGGGGGGGAGGGAGGGGGGCTGACATGTGTCCGGATATCCGGAATTGCAGCACGAAAGGAAAGCAATAGGTGAAAAGTGTACGAGACAACGAAAGACATTCAGCCGTCCCAGCCGCGGGAGCGGCTGGGCTTTCATTCTCCGCATTCTCTGCGCTTTGTGTGTTTTCTCTTGTTCTGCCTTTTCCTCCACCCGTTACGATACAGCCATGCCCATTCGCAGACTGCCGACATTGCTGGTGAACCAAATCGCCGCGGGGGAGGTGATCGAGCGGCCGGCCTCGGTCGTGAAGGAGCTGGTGGAGAACAGCCTCGATGCGGGCGCCAGGCGAATCGACATCGCCGTCGAGGACGGCGGTCGGCAACTCATCCGCATCAGTGACGACGGGGCGGGCATCCCGGCGGAGGAATTGCCCCTGGCGCTGGCGCCGCATGCCACGAGTAAGCTGGAGAGCCCCGAGCAGCTCGAGCAGATCGCCACGCTGGGGTTCCGCGGCGAGGCGCTGGCGTCGATCGCCTCGATCAGCCGGTTGCGGATCACCAGCCGGGCGACGGTGCGGGGCATAGTCGCCGAGGCCGGGGCGGTGATGGAGGCGGGGGGCGACCAGGTCGGCGCGGTGCAGCCGGTGGCGGCGGCGCCCGGCAGCTTGGTCGAGGTGCGCGACCTTTTTTTCAACACGCCGGCACGCCGCAAGTTCATGCGCGCCGCGCCCACCGAGTTTGGCCACATCGCCGAGCTGGTCAGCCGCATCGCCATGGTGCGCCCGGATGTGGGGTTCAGCCTGTCGCACAACGACCGCCTCACGCTGGAGGTCGCGCCGACCGAGTCGCGCCGGCAACGCTGCGTCGAGGTGCTGGGCCAGGAGTTGGACGAGGCGCTGTTGGAATTCGAGGACCATCACGGCGACATGCTGGGCAGCGACGTGCAGACGGGCTATCGCCTATGGGGCCTGGCGGGTCGGCCGGAAATCGCCCGCGCCACCGCCAAGTTTCAGTACGTGTGCATCAACGGCAGGCCCATCCGCGACCGGCAGATCAGCCACGCCATCCGCGAGGCCTATCGCGGCCTGGTGCCGCCGGACCAGCAGCCCGTGGCGGTGGTGTTCATCGATATGCCCTTCGAGGCGGTCGACGTGAACGTGCATCCCGCCAAGGCCGAGGTGCGCTTCCGTGATACGGGCCGGGTGCATGGCATGGTGCTGGCGTCGCTGCGGCAACGGCTGCTCGGGGCCGATCTGACGCCCAAGGCCGGATTCCCGCAAGGGGGCCTGACCCTTGGATCCAGCGGCATGGCCGCGGCGGCGAACCACGGCGGCACGGGGGACACCGCCTCCGCGCCGGCGGCCAATCTTTCCGCCGCCTCCTTCGTCGATTACTTCCGCCGCATGGACCCGACGCAGAAGGGCTTCGTGTACCAACAGGTCAAGGAGGCCTTGGCGCAGGACGATCCGACGGCAGCGACAAATGACACAGCATCAGGCGTCGCCGCGTCGCTACCCCTGACCCAGCCCTCGGGCAACGTGCCGCCGGCCCTGCAGGCCCAGGGCGTGCTCCAGGTGCATCAGAGTTACTTGGTCACGCAGGACGAGGCGGGCATTCTCATCATCGACCAGCACGCACTGCACGAGCGGGTGATGTTCGAGGAGCTTCGCAGCCGCATCCTGGGCGCGGGTCGGCTGGAGAGCCAGCGGATGCTGATGCCCGCGGTGCTCAACCTCTCGCCGGCGCGATTGGCGATGCTGGAGCAGCTTGGGCCGCTGTTGGAGAAGCTGGGCATCGAGGTTGAGCCGATGGGGCCGCGCAGTGCGGGGATTCATGCCTTTCCGACGTTTCTGTTTGATCGCCGCGTCGAGCCGGTGCAGTTCATGGAGGACCTGCTGGACCGCACGCAGGAGGGTGACTTCGACCACGTGACGGCGGCGGCCGGCAATAAGAGCGATGGGCCGCAGCAGGCGCAGGCGGCGCAGGAGTCGGCCCTGCACGAGGTGCTGGACATGATGGCGTGCAAGGCGGCGGTCAAGGCCGGCGACCACATGAGCGCCGAGGAGCTGGCGTCGCTGTTAAAGCAACGCGACGAGATTGAGCGCAGCAGCAACTGCCCGCACGGCCGGCCGACGACCATCCGCCTGTCCCTGCGTGAACTGGAGAAGCAATTCAAACGAACGTGACTGCCGCCTTCGCGGACCGGGAGGCTAATCGGGATGTCCGCCGGTGCGATCATCCACGGCGTTGGCTTCAACCGTCGGCAGCGACGGCAGCGGATCACGTTCTCGCTGGCTATGAATCAGGCCCACTTCACTGGTCAGCAGCAGGGCGACGACGGCTGCCAGCAGGGTGGTGGGCAGGAGGTGCAATCCCGCCATTTCGGTGACTACCAGTGTCGAGCCCAAGGGTGTCTTGGTAACGCCAGTGTTGATGGCGACCATGAGTGCGGCGATGACCACGACCGAGTTCATGGCGGGCCAAAGCTTATCGGCCCAGCCGCCCAGCGCGGCGCCTACAAAGAACAGGGGAATGATGAATCCGCCGCGCCATCCGGTGGACAGCGTGACCGAGGTGCCGATGAACTTGGCGGCCGCGGCAGTGAGCAGCGCCGGCGCCAACATGGGATGGCTCAGCAGGTCGTTGATCTGAGCTTCGCCAAAGGTCAGGGCATAGGGCGACCAGAAGGCCAGCAGGCCCAGGATCACACCGCCCACGATAGGGCGCACCATGCCGGGGACGCGGGTCTGCATGCGGCGCAGGAGGAGGTTGAAATAGGTGAACAGCACCGCCACGGCCGCGCCCGCCGCCCCCGCGGCCAGCGCCCAAGCCAAGTCGATCGAGCGCAAGGCCGGGGCATCGGGGAACTGCCACACCGGCGCCAGCCCCAGGCCCCAGGCGACGACGAACACGACATAGCCGCACAGCGAACCGATGACCGCCGGCAACAGGGCCTCATAGTACTGGAGACCGCGGCGATGCAGTATCTCCAAGGCGAAAACGGCAGCGCCCAAAGGAGCACCAAAGAGAACGGTGAAGCCTGCCGCCATGCCGGTGATGGTCAGCACGCGCTTGTCGTGTACAACCATTCCCAGCCGATTGGCCAGCCAGGAGCCCAGGGCCCCGGTGGTCTGCACCAACGGCGCCTCGGGGCCCATGGCGCCGCCCGCGCCGATGCACAGGAGCGATACGGGGACCAGGGAGCGCAACTCGCGAAGGTTTCGTTGCCCGCCCAGGACGTGGATATTGTTCACCAACAGTTCGACATCGCCGGGATTGCCGACGTAGCGCGTCAGCAGGCCCACGAGCAGGCCCACGACCGCCATGACCGCCAGGTGCGGCCACATTGCCCATCGCTGCGGGCCCAGCCAGTGTTCCGCCAGCTGCAAGGCCGACAGGTAGGCCAGGCCGGCAAGTCCGCCGGCGACGCCCACCGCGATGATCGGCAGGAGGCGGCGACGGAACTGCGGCAACTGGATCTCGACAAAAGTATGAAAGGGTCTGGTCAACAATGGCGGCATGAATCTAGTCCGGCAAGTTCTTGGCGAGGCATCCAGCCGCGCCGACAGGCAGAGAGGAAGCATAGCTCATGCGACCGCCCGGTTCTGAGCCGCTATACTTCCCACCTATTCAACGGAGCCAGATTGCCCCATGATTCAGCGACGCAAGACACGACAAGTGACCCTGGGCGATGACCGCGTGGGGTTTGTGAAGATCGGCGGAGATGCCCCGGTGGCGGTGCAGACCATGACCGCCGGTTATACCTACGACATCGACAAGTGCGTAGCGGAGATCCACAAGCTGGCCGCCGCCGGCGCCGACCTGGTGCGCGTGGCGGTACCGGAGAAGAAGGATACCGACGCCCTGCGCCAGATTCTGCCCCAGGTGCAGGTGCCCATCGTGGCGGATGTGCACTTCCATTTTCAGCGCGCCCTGGAGGCCATCGACGCCGGCGTGCACAAGATCCGCCTCAACCCCGGCAACATCAGCGACCAGAAGCAGGTGCGCGACGTGATCCAGGCATGCAAGGCCAGGAAGCTGCCCATCCGCATCGGCGTCAACGAAGGGTCCATCGTCGAACGCAAGGACAAGCAGAAACGCGCCAAGGAACTCGGCGGCGTGTTCTCCAACCAGAAGCATGGCCACTTCCTGGCCATCATGATCACCAAGCTTGAGGAATACCTGGAGATCTTCCACGCCCAGGACTTCCACGACATTGTCATCAGCGCCAAGTCGATCGACCCGGTGCTGGTGATCGACGCTTACACTGAGATCAGCAAGCGCTTCGACTACCCGCTGCATCTGGGCGTAACGCATGCCGGGCCCAAGGAAACCGGTACGATTCGATCCGTGGTCCCGTTGGGTCACTTGTTAGCTTCCGGGGTGGGCGACACGGTGCGCATCAGTTACGCCAGCGACCCGGTGTTTGAGGTCGAAGATGCGCTGGAGATGCTTTACATCCTGAACCTGCGCGAGCGCAAGGGCGCCGAGTTGATCGCCTGTCCGACTTGCGGACGGATTCAGGTGGACCTGTTCACGCTGGTGCAGGATGTGCGGAAGAAGCTCAAGGAGGAGATCGAGTTGCCGATCAAGGTGGCTGTGATGGGCTGCGTGGTCAACGGGCCGGGTGAATGCGAAGGCGCGGACGTGGCGATCTTCGCCGGCGACCGCCGGGGGATTATTTATGTGCAAGGCGAAAAGGTCGCCAACGTGCCGGAGGAAAACATCCTGGTGGCGCTGCTGGATGAGTGCAAGAAGTTCCAGGCCAAGGTGCGTCGCGGCGAGGCGAAGCTGGGCGAGAAGGTGGTCGAGGTCGTGCCGCCCGATCCGATCGGCGAGTTGGGCAGCGGCTTTGACAAGATCGCCGCGGGGAACGTGGAGACGGCGTTTCATACCGGCGCCAAGGGCACAACGCCGCTGACGATCAGCAAGTGAGGTTATGAGTTGAACGTACAATCGAACAGGAGACGTACCAGCGAGGGACCGACTCGCGAGTGAACGGGAGGTTCCTATATGTCTTCACTATTCCACGTCGCCATCGGCGACTCACCCACATGGGTGTTACCCCCGTCGATCGAGACACACCCGCGCATGCGGCAGTCTATTTCGATTTCTGACGGTAAATTGTGGGATTCGCTCAAGAATGCGCCTCACAGGCCTCTCCGACTTGATGCACAGAAACTTGGTAATGGTCTAACCGCCACCCTTAGGTGCCTTCGCGAAGTCGTTTTTGAGCTGATCCGCCAATGCGAGTTCCCAACCAAGCCGTCTCGTCTGCGATGCCACTATTTCACGGGCAAACACGCGCTCAATTATTGGCATGGGTATCTAGCATCGCATTGTCACGGCAAGGTATTCGAGGTGGAGGTGGATCCGGAAGGTCTGTTCCATTTCGGGAACGACGACGACTTCAATCTGCATGAAAGTCGATCTCTTGCGGATTGGTGTGAACTCGCCCGTCGGTATTGGAGCATGGAAGATCGAAGCAGCCGAAATGGCGAAATACTTTACGCTGGGGTAGTTCTGCGGACCCGAGAGTTGCCTGAAGATGAGTTGAGGATATTGCTTAACATTGAGGCCCAAATGCAATCGGCGAAATGATGAGTGGCACTCTTCTGGATCGAAACAGCATGCCTGAAATCTGCCGCTTTTTCGGGATCGTCATCACCATGTACTACAATGATCATGCGCCGCCGCACTTCCATGTGCGGTACGGAAATCAGCGGGCGACGGTTAGCATTGAGGGGTTGCGCATTCTCGAAGGAACGCTATCGCCGCGTGTCATGGGAATGGTGATCGAGTGGGCGGCCCTCCGGCGCCAGGACTTGCGGCGAGATTGGGAACTGGCTCGGCAGCGGTCGCCGCTGCGCAGGATTACACCGTTGGAGTGATGCGATGCTCAAGGATATCGTCCAAGTGAAATCGGCTGGGGGCTACCGGCTGTGGCTGCGATTCGAGGATGGCGTTGAAGGCGAGATCGATGTGAGCCAGTTGGTGCCTTTCGACGGCGTGTTTACCGAGCTGCGCGATGAGGCGAAGTTCCGACAGGTGCGCGTCGATACGGAAATTGGCACCATCGTCTGGCCCGGTGGCGCCGATCTTGATCCCGACGTTCTGTATTCCAAGATCACCGGCCGGCCTATCGCGTTTGCGGAGTGATCACTTCTCCGCATACTCGCCGACTTTGCGCAGCTTCTCGTAGCGGTTTTTCACCAGGTTTTCGATCTTGAATCGCTTGAGTTCCTTTAGCGCCTGCACGATCCATTTCTCGATGCGATCGGCGGCGAGCGCGGGGTTACGATGAGCGCCTCCCAGCGGTTCTTCGATCAGCTCGTCGATCGTGCCGTGCTTGACGTTGTCGGCGGCGGTGAGCTTGAGAGCGTCGGCGGCAGCGGCGGCCTGGTCGCCGGTCTTCCACAGAATGGCGGCGCAGCCTTCGGGACTGATCACGCTGTACCAGGCGTACTGCATCATGGCCACGCGGTCGGCGACGCTGATACCCAGCGCTCCGCCCGAACCGCCCTCGCCGATCACCACCGACACGATGGGCACCTTGAGTCGGCTCATCTCACGGAGGTTGACGGCGATGGCCTCGGCCTGGCCACGCTCCTCGGCGCCGATGCCCGGATAAGCGCCGGGCGTATCGACGAACGTGACGATGGGCAGGCCGAACTTCTCCGCCAGTTGCATCTTCGCCAGCGCCTTGCGGTAGCCTTCGGGATGGGCGCAGCCGAAGTGGCAAGCGATGCGGTCCTTGGTGTCCTTGCCCTTGTGATGGCCGACGATCAGGGCCTTGGTGGGGCCGATGCGGCCAAAGCCGGTGATGATCGCCGGGTCGTCGCCGAAGCGCCGGTCGCCGTGCAGTTCGCAGAAGTCCTTGACGATGGCGCGGATGTAGTCGATGGTCTGCGGCCGGCCCGGGTGCCGCGCCACCTTCACGGTGTTCCACGGGCTCAGGTTGGCGTAGATCTTCTTGAGCATGGCCGTGTGGCTCTGCCGCAGCTTCTTGAGTTCGCCGCTGATGTCCACGCCGGCGCCCTCGGCGTGGGATTCCAGATCGGCGATCTGCCGATCCAGGGCCATCAGCGGCCGCTCAAACTCCAATTCGTAAACGCCGGTGTATGCGCTGGTGGTGGTCATATTGCGTGATCCTGCGGTGGGCCGGCCCAAGGTGGCGCGGGGTCTGGAGTAAACTGGTATTTTACTCGAATCGGCCGCCAAGCCGGGGCTGGGTCTATCCGGAGGGACTCAGGTCCGGCTTGGAACGCACTAGAGATGAACATGCTGGACGTTGAGCAGATCACCATTGTGGGCACCGGGCTGCTGGGGGGCAGCATCGGCCTGGGGCTGCGTGCGGCCGGCTATCGCGGCCGGTTGATCGGCGTGGGCCGGCGCGCCCAGACGCTCGATGCCGCCATACGCCGCGGCTGCATCGACGAAGGCTCGCTGGAACTCGAACCGCCGCTGGCGGGTGGCGGGCTGGTGATTCTCGCCACGCCGTTGGGCGCGTTCGGTGATTTCCTCCAGCGTCTGGCGGAGGCCGGCCGACCGCTGGCGGCGATCACCGACGTCGGTTCAACCAAGGCCGGCGTGTGTGATCTGGCACGGCGCATTCTCGGATCGACTTTGGGGCCGCGTTTCATTGGCGCTCACCCCATGGCCGGGGGTGAAATGCATGGCCCCGAATCCGCGCGGGCCGGCCTGTTTGAGCACATGCCCTGCATTCTGACGCCGCCACGCTCGGCCGACCCGCAGGCCCTGGCCTTGGTGGAAACGCTCTGGACCACGCTGGGCATGCGCCTGGTGCGGATGAGTGCCGAAGACCACGACCGCACGGTGGCCCGCATCAGTCACTTGCCCCACGCACTGGCGGTGACGTTGATGCGCCTGGTGGCGCGCGAGGGAGGACTGAACATCGCGTCAACCGGCTTCCGCGACACCACCCGCATCGCCAGCGGCGATCCGCAGATCTGGCGCGACATCTTCACCACCAATCGCACGGCGGTGGTGGAAGCTTTGGACCAATTCGTGGCCGAGTTGACGGAGTTTCGCACGGCCCTGGCGGATGACGACGAGCCGTCGCTTAGCCGCGCGTTGCGTGACGCCAAGGCCCAGCGCGATGCGTGGACGGGGCAGCGCAAGTGCAGCGCCGACGCGCCGACGCCCCGGGATCCAGCCTGTGACAACAGCGACACAGCGCAAGGAGCCGAGCCGCAATGACTCAATGGAAATACGACCTGGGATTCATCGGCGCCGGGAACATGGCCGAAGCGATCGCCAAGGCGGCGCTGGATAAGCGCGTGCTGGCGGCGTCGCGCATGATCGCCGCGGACGTAAGCCAGGAGCGCCGTGAGGTGTTTGCAGCGCTGGGGATCGCCGTGTGCGCCGAGCCGGCCCAAGTGGTGCGCCAGGCTGGGCAAGTGCTGCTGGCGGTCAAGCCGCAGACCTTGCCGCAGTTGGCGCCGGCGCTGGGCGAGGTGAACGCCGACGAGCAAGTGGTGCTGTCGATCATGGCGGGGGTTTCGGCGGCCAAGATCGGGTCACTGGCGGGCCGGCCGCTGCGCATCGTGCGGATTATGCCCAACACGCCGCTGATGGTGGGGCAGGGCATGGCGGCGATCGCGTTGGGGGCCGATGCCCGCGAGGGCGACGATGCGCTGGCGGTGCAGTTGTTCGAGGCCGGCGGCAAGGCGCTGCGGGTGGCCGAGGCGCAGATCGACGCCATCACCGCCGTGTCCGGCTCGGGGCCGGCGTATGTGTTCTACCTGGCGCAGGCGATGGAAGAGGCCGCCGCGGAACTGGGCCTGGGAGAACACGCCAGGACGCTGGTGCGTCAGACCATTCTGGGGGCCGCGCAGTTGATGGTGCAGTCCGGCGACCCGCCGGCGGAACTGCGCCGCAAGGTGACCAGCCCCGGCGGCACCACCGAGGCCGCCATTCGCCACATGGACGGCAACTCGACTAGACAGGTGATCATCGACGCGATCAAGGCGGCGGAAAAGCGTGCCCGCGAGTTGGGCGCGTGATGCGCCGCGCAGGTCGGCATACTCCTAACTTTGTGCTTTTCACTTTTCACATTCCCCTATAGTCGCTGCCATGGCAAAATCGGTCGTGCAATTTCTCTGCCGAAGCTGCGGATCGGTGCAGATGCGCTGGATGGGCAAATGCCCGGACTGCGGGACGTGGGATGCGCTGGAGGAGTACCGGGTTCCCACGGGCGGTGCGGACAAGGACGCGCAGCGGGGCCAGGCGACGACGGTGGCGATGGCCGCGGCGCCGCCCCAGGCGTTGCCCATCAGCCAGGTCGAAGAGACAACGTTTGACCGCCTGGCGACGGGCATCGCTGAGTTTGACCGCGTGCTGGGCGGGGGTGATGGGCAGCCTGACTCATCGATCCCGGCCAAGCTCGCCCCCGGAACAGACTCGCATGGCCGGGCTTCAGACTCGCATGGCCCGGCTTCTTCTATCGCACGGGCTTCTTCAAATACGCGGGGCATCGTGCCCGGCTCGGTCATCTTGCTCGGCGGCGATCCGGGTATCGGCAAATCGACCTTGCTGCTCCAGGCGGCGGACAACCTGGCCCGTGCCGGACGGCGCGTGCTCTATGTCACCAGTGAAGAGTCCGCCAGTCAGACGCGCCTGCGGGCCGCACGCTTAGGCGCCGGCGCCGACGAGCTCTTCGTGCTGGCGGACACCAACCTGGCGCGCATCATCGAGCAGATCGGCAAGGCCGCGCCGCAGGTGGTCGTCATCGACTCAATTCAGATGATCTACAAGGGCGATCTGCCCGCCGCTCCTGGAAGCGTCACGCAGCTTCGCTCCTGCTGTCAGGAGTTGGTGTATCTGGCCAAGGCGTCGGGCGTGGCGATCTTTCTGGTGGGCCACGTAACCAAGGAAGGCCAGCTCGCCGGCCCGCGGTTGCTTGAGCACATGGTGGACACCGTGCTCTACTTCGAGGGCGACCGCTATCACAATCACCGCATCGTGCGCGCGATCAAGAATCGCTTTGGCACGACGCTGGAGGTGGGCATTTTCGAGATGGGCGATGCGGGCCTGCGCGAGGTTGCCGACGGCGCGGGGCTGCTGGCGGCCGAGTATCACGCCATGGCGGGCAGTGCCGTGTGCCCGGTGATGCAGGGTACGCGCTGTCTGCTGGTGGAGGTTCAGGCGTTGACCGTGACGGGTTTTCTGGGCAACGCCAAGCGCAAGGTCAGCGGGCTCGATGGCAACCGCCTGGCGATGTTGATTGCCGTGCTGGAGAAGCGTGGCGGTATGCGTCTGGCGGACCAGGACGTGTTTGCCAGCAGCGTGGGAGGGATGAAGATCGCCGAGCCCGCGGCGGACCTGGCGATTGCGCTGGCGATCGCCGGGGCGCATCTGGATCGCCGCTTGGACAAGGGCGTATGCGCGGTGGGCGAGATCGGCCTGGGTGGCGAGGTGCGCCACGTGCAAGGCATTGGCCAGCGCGTCAGCGAAGCAGCCCGGCTGGGGTTTTCGCGGATCATCTGCCCGGCTGGGAAGATGGCGGCGCCTGGGGGGGCCACGCTGCTGCCCGTGCGGACCTTGGCGCAGGGGTTGGAGATGCTCAGTTGATTTCTGATTTAGCGTTCCGCTGTCGAAGCCGTCTAATTTGGATCAGACAAGCCATGCGAGATACCCGTGTTCTGGCGAAGTACGCTCCATGCCCGCTGAAGTGGGCATGCCTTGGGATGCTTCTGGTCGCGGCTGCGGCGCCCGCCGATGCACAGGTGCTCAAGGGCGATTGGGTGACGGCGGCGGATAAGCGGATCGCGCAGCAGCGCATGGCGGAGGTGCGCGTGCTGGTGCTGGATGCCAGGGGCAGGCCTGCGCCACTGGTGCCGGTGCACCTGGCGATGCAGCGGCATGCGTTTGCGTGGGGCATTCGCCTCAACGCTCACGACTTTGACCGCGACGATCGCCAGCCGTTTGACGCGGACGCCAAAGTCTGGCGCTGTTTCAGTACGGTGTCGCTTGAGGCATTGACGGACTGGCCGGTGCTTGAGCCCGACGCCCAGGCCTGGAACGATCAGCCGGTGCGGCGGGCGCTGCATTGGGCGCGACAACGGCGGCTGGACGCCAACTGGGGCGCGATGATCTGGTCCGATCCCGGTCGGGTGCCCGGATGGGTCGCGGCGCTGGATGACGCGGCGCTGCGCACCGCGAGCGACGAATTCATCAGCCGGGCCGTGCGCACCTTCGGCCGGGAGATCGAGCAGTTCGACGTGCTGGCCAACATCGGCAACCGCGCGTTTGTCATGGATCGCATGGGCATGGCGACGGTGCGTCACCTGTATCAGGTCGGCGGCGCGCAGGGCGCGACGGCGAAGCTGGCGTTGAGCATCGACGACGCCTTGTCGGCCGAGCAGGCGCAGGCGGCGATCCGGCAGATCACGGCCATGCGCGAGGCGTTCGTGCCGGTGGAGCGCGTGAGTCTGCGCGTGCGCTTGCCGGGCACGGTGGTCGAGGCCCAGCTATCCCGGCCGCTCAACTGGATCGCCGAGGCGGGCCTGCCCATCGTGATCGACGGCTTGGAGGCCGGCGGTTCGAGCGAGGCAGCGGCGATGATCAATCTCGAGACGGCGCTGCGGGTGTTCTTCGCCTCGCCGGCGGTGCAGGGCGTGACCCTTCAAGGCGTGCGTGCCGATGAACTGGCGGACCCCTCGGCGGCGCTGCTGGATGATCAGAGCGAGCCGACCCAAGCCGGTAAACTGCTCGATAGCCTCGTGCACGGGGCATGGTGGACGGATGTGACCCAGCGCAGCGACGAACTGGGCAACGCACAGGCGCGGGTCTTCGCCGGGCTGTACCAGGTGTCGGCGACTTTGCCCGACGGGTCCAAGGCCCAGGCGGAAGTGTGGTTGCCCGCGGGGCGCGCCGAGCGGCTGATTGTGATTCAGCCGATCCCACGCCAAGCCGACTGAAGTGGGCAGGTCTCTGCCATTGTGCTTGCCCCGCACGGGTCATTCCGTATGATCGGGTGACGCGCGACAAGTATCGGGTCGAGTCGCCTTGCATCACTGCCACACCGGGAGCAGCCCATGGCCAAGTTCTTCGTTTGTTGGTTGACCTGCGGAATGTTGCTGTCGGGGCCATTCCTGGCATTGGGGGCGCCGCCGCCGGCCGGGGAGTCGGCGTCGGTCAGTCCGGCCGATGGCCCGCCGGTGTTCCGCACCTACCTCAAGGACGGCTCGGTGGTGGTGGGGCGGTTGCTAGTGGAACAACTGACCCTCAGTACGAGTTTCGGTGTTCTGGAGGTGCCTCTGACCGACGTCGTCCGCCTGGCGCCGGGCTTGGATCGTCAACCGGAACTGGAGGCGGAGCTGGATCGGCTGATCGAGCAGTTGGGTGACGCTGACCAGGAGCAGGCCCAGGCCGCCCAAGCGGCATTGCTGGCCATGGGGCCGCGCATCATCCCCGTGTTGCAGGAACACATCGACCACTCCGTTCGGCTCCGCGCGGCGCTGACGCTCCTGATCGATCAACTGACCCAGCGGCAGGACGAAGACGGTGTCAATGAACGGCTGCCGCCTTGGACGCGCCGCGACTGGATTCAGACGACCGCTTTCCGCGCCACCGGCGTGATCTCGCCGGCACGGATATCGATCCAGACCAACTACGGATTACTGCAAGTCGACGTGGAGGACATCGAGCTTGTGCGTTCGAACCAGAGCGCGGACGAGGAATGGCGCAAGGCGTTGACGGTGACTGGGCAGGACATTGCCGGGCGCAGTTGGAAGAACACGGGGCTGCGTGTCGAGCGCGGCGACCAGGTGACGGTGAAGGCGGACGGGACGATCACCTACTCGCCGCGTGGCTCGCAGGCGGTGGTCACGCCCGACGGCGCCGCCAACTACGGCTGGTACATCGGCAACAAGATTCCGGTGGGCGCCCTGGTGGGCCGCATCGGCAACGGCGGGGAGGCCATCATGCTCGGCTCGCGCAGCAGCATCGTCGCCAGGAGCTCGGGTGTGCTCTACCTGGGCTGGGCCTGCCAGGCTAACTACGCGCAGCGCAACTACAATTTTCCCGGGCAATATCAGGTCAAGGTCACGGTGACGCGGCCGGCGGAGTGACAGGTTCACAAGCCAGAGCGGCGTCAAAGCCGCCGCACGCCATAGGGTCGCCACTTTTAACATGCCGCGTGGCGCCAGAGTGCCTACAACTCTGGGGGTGATGATGCATGGCCTATCGATTCAAGAAGAATGAGGCGGTTGAGGTTGGCGTGGGACGCATCGTGACGCAAGAGATCGACGCGGTTCTGGCGGCGATACAGGACCCGGCGGTCAGCGTGGATGAGGCGATTCACCAGGCTCGGCAGCGCTGCAAGAAAATTCGCGCGGTGCTGAAGCTGATCCGCCCCGCGCTGGGGCAGACCTATGCGCTGGAAAACCAGTGGTATCGCGATGCGGCACGCGGGTTGGCGCCGCAACGCGACGCGGTGTCGCGCATCGCCGCCTATGACCTGCTGATGGAGCGAGTCAATGAGCAGGTGAAGCGAGGGGAGTTCGCCTCCATTCGCCGGCAACTGACGCGGCGGAAGAAGGCGATCGATGCCGACGCGGACGGGGCGGTATTTGTGGAGCGCTTCGCCGCGGCACTGCGCGAGGGTCGCGGACGCGTGGAATCGTGGTCGCTTAACAATCCGGAGGGCGGCGTGTGTGGGTTTGCCATCGTCGAGGGCGGATTGCACGCGACTTACCGGAAAGGCCTGGCCGCGATGCAGGCGGCGTACGACGACCCGTCGCCGACACGGTTCCACGAGTGGCGCAAGCGCGTCAAGGACCACCGCTATCACGTGCAGTTGCTGCGCGGCGTCTGGAAGCCGGTGATGAAGACCTGGTGCGACTTGCTGCATGATCTATCGGACTTGCTGGGTGCGGACCAGGACTTGGCGGTGCTGCGCCAATACGTGACGGCCGAACGCGAGAGCCTGGGCGACCAGCGCAAGGTCGAGGCCTTGTTGGCGTTGATTCAGAGCAGTCGCGGCGATCTGGAGACCCGGGCACGCACCCTGGGCCGACGCGCCTTTGCCGAGCAACCCAAGGAGATGGTCAAGCGCGTGGAGGCGTACTGGCGTGAGTGGCGCGAGGAGGATTGAGCGCGGGGCTGCCCAGGATTCCGGCAGCGTCCGGGGGCGTGCGGGGGGCGTCCGGGGGCGTCAGACGCGACTCCCTACCCCGGCGCCGCGTGCAGCACGTTATGCAGCAGCAAGCTGGCGGTCGTGAAGTAGATGATCAGCCCGGTGACGTCCACCAGCGTGGCGACGAAAGGCGCCGAGATGGTGGCTGGGTCCAGGCGCAGCAGGCGAATGAGGAAGGGGAGCATGGCGCCCATGAGCGAGCCCCATAGGACCACGCCCACCAGCGCGGCGGCGACGGTGAAGGCGACCATGTGATAGCTGGTGATCGTGCCGGCGTATTGGATCGAGTAGTCGTACCAGCCCAGCCATTGCCACAGGTGAATGCGCAGCATGCCGATGGCGCCCAGGGACAGGCCCAGGAGCAGGCCGCAGGCCAGTTCGCGGCGAAAGACGCGCCACCATTGCGCCAGGGTGATTTCGCCCAGGGCCATTGCGCGGATGATGAGCGTCGAGGCCTGCGAGCCGCTGTTGCCGCCGCTGGAGATGATCAGGGGGATGAACATCGCCAGGATGGCAGCGCGTTCGATGGCGTGCTCGTAGTAGCTCATGGCGGTGGCGGTGAGCAGTTCGCCCAGGAACAGCACGCCCAGCCACGTGCCCCGCTTGCGCGCCAGGCGCAGCAGACTGATCGACATATACGGCTCGGCCAGGGCCGTGACACCGCCCATTTTCTGGATGTCCTCGGTGGCTTCCTCCTCGGCCACGTCCGCCACGTCGTCGAAGGTGACGATGCCCACCAGCACGTTGTCGCGCGTCACCACGGGCAGGGCGGCACGGTCGTAGCGGTCCATCATGCGCACGGCTTCCTCGCGATCGTCCGTGGCGTGCAGAAAAGTGACTTGGTGCGTCAGCAGCGATTCGACGGTGGCGTCCGGCCGCGCCAGCAGCACGCGGCGAAGACGCAGGTCGTCGACCAGGCGACCCTTGTCATCCACCACGTAGAGGTAGTTGATGGTCTCGGCGTCGCGGCCGTGCTGGCGCACGTGGTCCAGCGTCTGTTGTGCGGTCCACTGCGGCCGAATCGCCACATAATCGGGCGTCATGATTCGGCCGACGGATTCGGACGGATAGCCCAGGATGGCCTGGGTCTCGTGGCGCTCCTCGGGGCGCATCAGCGACAATACCTTGGCGGCCAGTTGGCCGGGCATCTCCTCGATCAACTCGGCGCGGTCATCCGGCGCCATCTCATTGAGAAGCTGCGCCAACTCGGCGCTGCCCAGTTCGGTCAGCAGTTGCTCCTGCTGATCGTCGGGCAGATAGGTGAAGACATCGGCGGCAAAGTCGCGCGGCAGCAGGCGGAAGGCCACCGCCCGGTAGCGCGGGTCAATGGCCAGAAGCACGTCGGCGACTTCGACGGCCTGAAGCTCGAGCATGGCCTTGCGGGCATCCTGGTTCTGCTTGGCGGCGAGCATCTCGCCGATGTCCGGCGCCAGCAGGTTGCCCACGAGATGTTCGCGTTCGGTCAGTTGCATGCGCGAAGTCCGAAGTTCGAAGTCCGAAGTTCGAAGTCAGAATCCAATCCGACGGCTTCAACAGCGTTTCGCTAAATTCGAACTCTGAACTTCGAGACGCTCGCCATCTATCCGCGGGCACCCTCACCCGGCCTGGAAGACTTCCGGGGGTCGGCCACCCTCTCCCACGGGAGAGGGGCCCAGCCGCCAATCATACCCGCCGCAGTAGGGTCCCCGAAAATCTAGGTAGGATCGGCAAGTAGCCGTATCACCGCGTTTCTTGCACTGGTTGCCGTAGCGGGTTTTCGTTAACATCTAGGGTGTGTGTTGTCTTTTGTTGGTCGCCGCCCTTTAGAACTCGGTGCTTTCGTGCCTATCGAAATCACATGCAGGGTCTGCAAAGGGCGCTTTGGCGCGCCGGAACACCTTGTCGGCAAGCGGATCAAGTGTCCCCGATGCGGGCGAGTGACGCTTTGCCAGGCAACGGGCGCTGTAAAACCGCACGCAACTGACGATCGTGAGCTACCGGTGGCCATTCGAGGCACCTGCCCTTCATGCGGTGCCGCCATGGGACCGGAGGCGATCGTCTGTGTCGCCTGTGGATTCGATGTGCGGCGAGGCAGGGCGCTGGCGACCCAGGTCGCGCCCGAGCCTTGCGCGGAGCCTGACCACGAGGAGCCCGACGAGCCGCAAGACACGGCCGAGCGGCGTCGGTGGCGTCTGCCCCGCATTCGCATCAACGCCTCTGATTCGGCCAGGTCAGGTGGGCGCGTGGTGGTCTGGATCGCCTGCCTCATCGTGCCGTTGCTGGGCTACTGGCTGTGGATGCGTCCCGTCTGGAATGAACTGGGGCGGGTCGAGCAGGTGGTCCCCCGCTACTTTCCGGGAATGGACGATTTCAACGTCAAAGTCCCGTTGTTTGCCTGGTCGATGCCCCAAAGCGTAGCCGTGACGGGGCGAACCATGCTGGTGCTGCGGGCCTCGACGGATCCCAATATTCTGGTGAGCCAACTGGGGGGCGGGGGCCGGGCCAAGCCTGGTGAGACACTGGGAAAGTACTGGCTGCGCGTCGAGGGGAAATACCTGCCCCAGCAGCGGCAACTGAACTGCTTTACCAACGACGCCCCCAACGTCAAAATCTCGGGCGTTCCCGGTGGCGTCATCAGCAACCGGTCGCCCATGTCCGGCCACGTGCCATCGCCCCTCGAAGACGCCGTGATGCAATCCGATGTGCAGCGTGCCGGGCAACTACTGAGTCGATCGAGTGCGGCGGAACGAAATCACCTGATGCACTTTGCCGTTGAGGCCTCCAAGGCCGAGTCGCTACGGTTGGTCGTGGCGGCAGGCGTGAATGTCGATGCCGCCAATGAGCAGGGAATTCTGGCGGTGGTCCGAGCGGCGGAACACGCTGACGCGGTAACGCTGGCGGTGCTTCTAGGCGCCGGTGCCAATGCCAAAGCCAAGGACCTCGACGGCCGTTGTCTCCTTCAGCATGCGGTGCAACGGCAGGACGTGGAGATGGCGCGGGCACTGCTGCAGGCCGGCGCCAACGCCAACGAGCGGTGGGTCTTGAGGCCCGAAGATCATTATCGCCCGTTGATTTGGATTCCCGAAGGCCAGACGCCTTTCACGGCCGTGCCGCCCGGCATACAACTGGGCCGGTTGGCCGAAGAATGGTTGGGTCGGGACCGCTTCCAGCCCGCGGCCCTCTATGCCAAATCCCCTGCCAGCCCAGGCCTGCACACCGCCCTGCACGTGACGGTCAGCAACCGCCATCACGACTTGGCCGCCCTGCTGCTTAAGCACGGCGCCGACGCGACTGCGCCGGGGCGTTTTGGCTTGACGCCTCTACAGATCGCCTTGCTCCTGGGCGATAGGGAAATGGTCGAGTTGTTGGTGCAGTACCGAGCCCATGCATCGTCGCAGGACGGACTGCTGTTCGCCGCGGCCTACGTAGGTTGCCTGCCGTTGGTGCGGGAAATGCTTGAACCTGGCGACGGGCTCACCGCCGCCAAGGATGGTGGCGACCGCACGCTGTTGCATATGGCGGCTGCTTCCTGTGATGAGCCGACGGTCGAGTTTCTCCTGGCCCGGGGCTACGACGTCAACGCGCGGGATGCTCGCAACCGTACGCCGTTACACTATGCTGCGGCGTATGCTGGTCTTCGTGGCGGCGAGCCCGCCAACGCCGAAGTGCTGAAGGTGTTCTTGAAGGCCGGTGCCGACGCCAAAGCTGTGGACCAATACGGCAGAATCCCTCTAGATGTCGCCGGGTCGAACTGCCGCAGAACGGACGACAAGGCTATTCAAATTCTGGCGCAGAGCTGTGGCTTGGAACTCAATGCCTTCACAGTCGAAACCGTGCCGCATAGGCCCCGACCAGCCAAGCCCGGTGCAGGTGAGTACCCTTGAGTTCGCCGCGCACGCCGCGATCCCCCATCCGGCGCTCGGGGCGGGGGACCGGAAAAGGGTCGGGAGCAATCCTGTTCGGAACGGAGATTGCCTCGGGTCGGCCAGGGAAGCCAGGAGGTGAAGAAAGGAGGTCGGGAGCGTCTGTCTGAGTTTCCTCACGTTTGGTGGGCGCGGTTGAATTAACCCCTTGCGGATACAAGCTCGATGTTGGTGGGGCATTGGTAGCCGAGGCGCGAGTGTCTTCGTTGCCGGTTGTTAGACGATGCAACTCACGATGGCCTGGGCGGATCTGGTCGTGGCTGACCGTGTCAAGGGGCAATGGTTGTTCCTACTCGTGATGACACAGGCGCTTGTGCCTCGGCCGGGTGGGGCGCGCGGTACGGAATCGCGGGGAAGGTGGCATGGGCGTTGCATCGCGGGCGGCTGGTTCTGCTTGGCGGCGAGCATCTCGCCGATGTCCGGCGCCAGCAAATTGCCCACGAGGTGTTCGCGTTCGGTCAGCTCCATGGGTCGCTCCGGCCGGCCGCCATTTTGGAGTGCGGCGGCCTTGACGCCGCTTTGACTTGCGGCGGAGCCGCTTTTGCGGGCGCAGGAAGCCAAAGCGGCGTCAAGGCCGCCGCACTCCAGAACCGCCAATCATACCTGTGGCGGTATGATGTCGTGCATGATACGCCTCCGCCATGTCGTGTCGCTGGCGATGCCCTTGATGCTCGCCGCGCCGCTCCACGCCGCGCCGGTGAAGATCATGCCGCTGGGCGATTCGATCACGCACGGCGATGCTGGGCATGTGAGCTATCGCTATTGGTTGTGGCAGACGCTCCAGCGCGGCGGGTACGACGTGGACCTATCCGGACAGAAGACGGGGGCAGACCTTTGCTTCGCTCCGGTTCTTGTCTTCCCACTTTAGCTGCACTGGAACACTGCATGTCTTGCCCTGAGGGAAGCGTCGTCGGTGTAGAGGTAGATCGAACCGTAGTCGTACCAGCAAATCCCCAACTCACTGGCGGCATTGATCTGCATCAGGAACCGTTCGTGCGGAAGCTGTCCCTTGTCCGGTGGTTCGGCGCCCTGTACCCAGACCGGGTGCCCTCCAACCTGTAGCAGCGGCTCACGTGATGGCGCGCTTGCCAATTGCCTTCTGGCTTCCTTCAACGCTTCGCGCGATCCCAGCCACTCCTTGGCTTGAAGCCAACGCGCCAGGGGTCCATACAGTTCATCATCGGCATCGATCCACATGCTGTCGAAGTCCGGCAAGGCCAAGCCTGCCTCAAAGGTCAGTTCATGCCCAACTGGTCGCTCGGGCCGCGACTCACGTGGCGGCTCGTTCAAGCGAACATATGTGGGTGCGGCCGGCGCGGCATAGTGCCTCACCATCAGGGGACCGTCACCGGAACATGGCTCGCAACTCTCCATATGTTGAGCATCAGCAAACACCACGGTGAGTCCGTCGGGAATTGCTATTTCCAGGGGCAATTGCGCGCGGTTGACCTGCAACAGGAACACCATAGGCTGTCCGTCCGACGGCTCGCACGGCCAGTCATCACCGGCTTCTCCATAGGGTTCACCCCAAACCCGTGACGCTGTGGGCTCGGTCTGTGTGGTGGCCTCCTGGCCCCTGAACCCGAAGCATGTCGGCAACTGGTGCGGCCGCAGCAGCGCCACCGCTTCCTCCAATAACAGCTCCGGGTCCAATCCGACCTCATTGCCGTCCTTGGACGCTTTTGGCACGCGATGGACTCGCGGTGTGTGGAAAAGATCAGAAAGCCTGAATAATCCCATGGGTAACCCTCTCCAGCGTTAGCTTCCAGGCCAGCGATGATCCCAGTGGTCCGGAAATGGATCAGTGCACTATTTTCAGCTATTGTACCTTGGGCTACAGTGCCCAGATAGCGTTCATGAAGTATCCGATTGACCGTTGACCTGTCCGGTGCTAAAGCAATGTTCCGCGAGTTCAAGAGATTGGGCCTCGAACGCAATACGTGTTACATCATTCTCCAGGCTTACGGCCTGCCCAAGTAGTCGGTGGATGCGATCAGGTAGGGTGGGCCGACCCCGGAGTTTTCGAGCCCACCGTTTTTTGGCTTGCGCGAGGTGGTGGGCCTCGCGGACTCGGCCCACCCTACGGCGAGCCTGCCCCGCCCGAAACCTTGGACAGGCCCCCCCGACCCGAGAATTCCTGTCAAGGACTGAAGGTCGTACGATGTCGAGTATGAACATTCGTCGCATGGCGTTGCTGACCTTGGTCCTGCTGCTGGCCGGGCCGGTGCTTGCCGCACCGGTGAAGATCATGCCACTGGGGGATTCGATCACGCAGGGCGATGCTGGGCATGTGAGCTATCGCTACTGGCTCTGGCAGGCGCTCCAGCGCGGCGGGTACGACGTGGATTTTGTTGGATCCGAAACGGAGAACCATGGCGGTAGACCGGCGGCGTTCGCCAGGCTCAAGCCCGGCGACTTCGACCTGGACCACGAGGGGCACTGGGGCTGGCGTACGGATCAGGTGCTGGAAAAGATCGGCCCGTGGGCTAAGGTTCGGCCGGACATCGTGCTGATTCATCTGGGGACCAACAATCTTTCACCGCCCGAGAAGGCCGTGGCGGACCTGAGCAAGATCATTGATGCCCTGCGGCGGGAGAACCCGCACGTGACCGTGCTGCTGGCACAGGTGATTCCAGCCCGTGACCGTGCCCCGCAGGTCGTGGCATTCAACCAGGCCGTGGCTGCGCTGGGCCATAGGAAGGACACGACGGGTTCGCTGGTGAAGCTGGTGGATCAGCACTCGGGGTTTGATGCCGACAAACTGCTGCACGATGGCCTTCATCCCAACGAGCACGGTGAGAAACGGATGGCTGCGCGGTGGTACGCGGTGCTGGTGCCGCTGTTGGATAAGGAGTGGCCGATTCACAGTCAGCCGCTGTCGCCGCGACTGGCGCTGGTGGATCGGCTGGTGCGCGCGCGGGACTACGGCGGGGTGGGGGTGCAACTGGATGAGATGATGGGAGGGATGGGAGGCGATGGCGGGCCGGAACTGGATCAGGCGGCGTCGCTGCTAGGGGCGATCGCGGCTTACGCCCAGGTGCAGCAGGATCGCGTGGCGCGCCTGGAGAAGCAGCGGGCACATTACGATGCCGCGCCGATCGCGCTGACGCTGGTTCGCCAGTTCCGCGGGACTAAGGTGGCCCACGCGATGCAGGACAAGCTGGCGGCCTGGCAGAAGAGCGGGGCGATCGCGCGCGAAGTGGAGGCGAGCAAGGTGATGCAGTTTGCCCGCCTGGCGGAGTATCGCATGGATTGGCAGCAGGCCGCGGAGCAGTACCGCAAGGTAATCGAGCAGTTCGCCGGCTCGCGCGCGGCACGGGAGGCCCGGCGCTGCGTGGATGATCTGGTGGAGCGCGGGTTGGTGGGGAAATGAGGTTCGAACAGCCGCGATCCCCGGCAAGGCCGAAGACGGCCATGCCGGGGCTTGACGGAAGACGGCCATGCCGGGGCTTGGCGGAAGACGGCCATGCCGGGGCTTGGCGGAAGACGGCCATGCCGGGGCTTGGCCGAAGACGGCCATGCCGGGGCTTGGAACAATGAAGCCCGATAACCACTGCAACACTGGCGTGAGGCCGGTGGAAATGGTTTGATTGAGTCATGGAGGCCATAGGTCTGCATTCAGGGAGCCGGCACGCCGGCGCCGCGTCGCCTTCGCCGACGCTGCGGGCGGTGGCGGTGTTGTTGCCGCGAGTCTTGGCGCTGGGGTGGTTTCTGCTGATCGCCTATGGGTCGCTGGTGCCGTTCAAGCTGACGGCCCGTTACCAGGTGAATAACGGACTGGAGGCTGCCGACGCGGTGATTCGTTTTGTTACGGCGCCGCGATGGTGGGACGATGCCACGCTCAATCGCCTTAACGTGCTGGGCAACAGCGACCCGTACAGCGACCTGTGGCTCAATCTGCTGCTCTACGCGCCGCTGGGGGTGCTGCTGGCGGTTGAGGCGCGGGCGCGGGGGCGCGGATTCTGGCGGGCCGCGGCGTCAAGCGTTCTTACCGTGGCCGTCGCCAGTTGGGCCCTCGAGTGCATGCAGGGACTGATGGAACCTGAGCGGGTCGCCGCGATCAATGACGTCCTGACCAACACCGCGGGCGCGGCCGCCGGAGCGCTGGCGGGGCCGGGGCTGTTGACGCTGGCGCGGCGGGCGATTTTCTGGCTCTACTGTCGCACGGTCACGCCGGTCCACGCTTGGCGCCGCAAGGTACGCCGCTATCGTGGCCGGCCGACGATGCTCGTGATGGTCGCGATGATCAACCTCGCACTGATTGCCGGCTGGTTTTACATCAGCGTCGGTGCGGGGAAAATGGCGGGCCGGCGACCCATCAATTGGCTGCCGTTCTACCAACAGTTCGACCGGCCCTACGGCGATGCGCTGGAGCAGATCAGCCGGTCGCTCATCGTCTACTTGCTCATCGGCATGCTTTGGACGCTCAACTTCGTGTCCTGGCGTCAGAAGCGCGGGCTGCGCGTGGTCGTGCTGCTCCTGGCCATGCTCGCCTGCACGCAGGAGGTGCTGCGCATGAGCGTGGGGCGCCGCGCGGATGTGACCGAACCGATCCTGGCGGTCATGGCCGTGGGCTTCATGGCATTCATTGCCTACCTGGTGGTGCTGGCGATCCGCAAGTCGTGCCGGCGCAAGGCGTCGCTGCCGGTGAGTGTGGATCGGCGGCGCATGACGCATCGGTATGGGCTCCATGCCCACTGAAGCGAGCATGCCTCATCGTGAGCGTGCCTCATTCACCGTTTGGGCGCCAGCGGGGGTCTGGGCGGATCCTGGCGTCCGAAGATATCGCGCCAGGATTGCGCGATGCCGCCAAAGGACCTCAAGCCGGCCTTGGGCTCCTCCAGCGTGCCGGTGACGTGGATGGACAGGAGTTCGTTCTTGAGCAGATTGATCGCATCGGTGAGCGGCCCCAGTTGTATGCCCGTGGGATTGCGTGAGTAGAGATTCAAGTCCAAGGCGTGGCTGGTGTATTCCATGGTGCCGTCGCCGACGATCTGCACGCCGCTGGATTCGAAGCTCAACAGGTCGAAGCGCACGGTGTCGCCGTCAATGAGGTAGCGTGCCACCACGCGGTCGAACGCCTGGGACTCGGGCCAACTGAGGTTGATCAGTTGGAGCATCGCCATGACGACGGGCACTTCGTAGAGGCGTGCCTTGCGGATGAGTAGCTCGCCGCGTCCATGCTTGGACTTGGGATCGCCGGACTTGCCCTCGATGTTGAGGCTGGCCGAGAGCACGCCGGTGGGGGCGTCCTTGTCACGGTCCTTGTCGTGGGCCGCGTCAGCTTGGCCGTTGGCGTCCGGCCGCCAGCGCTGGTCCTTTTCCGGATGGGTGATCGGATCCAGGGCCGCATCCTGAAGGTTGAGCTTGAGGCGATACCAGCCCTTGTCACCGGCGGCAAACTGGCCGACGCCCACGACCGTGCCGCCGTACACCTTGCCCTTGAGGTCGGTGACGTCATAGGCGTCGCCCTTGTCGGTCGAGCGAATGTGTACGGTCAGTGGGGCGATTAGGCGGTCGGCGGCGCGCAACTGGCGTGCCTCCAGGCGCAGGTCCAGCCGCACCGCCTTGTCCTGCGGCTCCTTCGTGGCCGTCAGCGTCACGTCGCCCGCCAGGTGCGTGATGGGCACGCCCAGATTGGTGCTGCCGTCATGGAGCGAGACGGCCGACTTGAAGCTGATGCGCGAACCATCCTGCGTCTCTTCCAGCGTCAGGAGCGCACCCTCCATCTGGAACCCACAACGCAAGTCCAGCCCGCGAAGGGCGGCGGCGACCTCGGCCGGCACGATGCTCAGCAGCGCTTCGTTAAGACGATCGCCCTTGGCGCCCAGCTTCAAGTCGGCCTTGGTCTTTTCGCCGAGGTTGACCGTGCCGGCGAAGCTCAGGCGCGTGCCGTCGAGCGTGCCCTGGAAATCCTTGAGCGTGACGACGTCGGGCTCGACGACGATGTGGCCTTGCGTGTCCTTGAGCTCCAGCCGCGTGCCGTCCTTAAGCCAGCTCACGTTCGCCGGTGCGATGTCCAGCCGGTACTCCGCCGGCGTGCCGGTGCTGGTCAAGTAGCTCAGGTCCAGGTCGAATGATCCGCGTGGCTGGTAGTCGGCCAGCAGTTGCCGCGCCCTATCGGTGCCGGACTCACCAACGTCATCCGGGGTCTCCAGGGTCTCGGGGGGCTCCGGGGTCTCCGGGGCGTCCGGGGGCAGCAGGTCGCCGATGGGGTCCTCGAACTTCATCCCCGTCGCATGCAGCGCCATGGCCACTTCGGGCTTGCCTTCGACCATGCGCACATCGGCGGTGATCGCCAGTGTCGTCTGGTCGTGCTTGCCGGTCATGGTCCGCACGGCAAAGTCGCCGGGCTTGAGGATCAGTTGTCCGGTCAGATCGGTGACGGTGTACTTGCCGCCAAAGGGCGTGGCCTGGCCATCGTGCAGCGTGGTCGTGATGTCGAAGGTGTGGTGTCCGTCGTCGCCGGCAAAGACCTGGCCGTCCAGATCGATCCGGCCGGCGACGTTGAGCTGGCGAATCCACTGGGCCATCTGTGCGGGGATCGAGGCCAGCAGCAGGTCATCCACGGGCAGATCGGCGCCGGTGAAGCGCAGGGTGGGGAGGATCTTGCGGCCAAAGCGCGGGTCCGGCGCCGCCACGCCTTCCAACGAGCCCGTCCCGCCGCGCAGACCCTTGACCTGAAGGTCGCGGATGGTCGTGACTGAGCCGATGATCTCGATCTGGCCTTTGGTCACCGTCAGCGGATAGGGCCAGGGCGAAAGCAGCACGTTGAGGCCCGCCAGGTCCAGCGTGTTGGTGATGACAAAGCGCTGTCGCCGGCGACCGGTCGGGTCCGGTGGGTGGTAGTCGCCTTGCTTGCGCCGCACGTGGATGTTCACATCGACCTTGCCGCCCAGGGGGAAGACGGGGCGATCGACCGCCCCCCGCGCCTCGTCGATCTGCGCGTCCAGCGCCTTGGCCTGTGCGGCCGATTCGGGCGTATCCGCCAGTGCCGCCCGTTGCCCCTGCAAGTCGGTCAGCTTCTGCCTGGCGTCAGTCTGATCCTGCTGCGTCTGAAACAGGCCGTCCGCCAGCCGTTGCTGGTACTGCGCCTGATCCATGATGTGATGGATGACTTCCAGTTGCTGCGGATGCACCGCCTCCAGCGCGTACTTGTCCACGGGCAAGTCGTCCACGTGAACCGTCACGTCAATATCCGAATCATGCCCCGGCGAAACGATCTTGCCCCTGACCGTCATCGGCGCCCCCGACATGCCCTGGCCATGCATATCCAGGGAGGCCTCTTTTTCATCAAAGTCGATGCGCCCCGTGAAGTGCTCCAGCGGGTAGGGCATCTGGGCATCGCAGACCGTGATGTCCTGGAAACTGAGGGTCCCCTTGTAGGTCGCGGGCACATCCGACTTGGGCCGGCTCACCGTCACGCTGGCCTCGAAATCGCCCACCGGGTCGTAACGCTCCAGCTCGCGCTGGACCTGCGGCGGGAGCCAGTCGTTCAGCGGCGGCTGCCGGGGAATCCGCCCGCGCAGCTTGATGTTGTTCAGCGTCATCGCCGGCTTGGCGTCAAAGCCCCAGAGCTTGGCGTCCTCGATCGCGAAGGCGATGTCCTGGACCATCCCCTGCATGTCCGTGATGGCAATGCGGTCCTCGCCGATGGCGATGGTGCCCTGGGCGATGGCGGCCCGGCTCTTGACGGTTTCGTGCGGCAGGTTGACTTCCATGTCGCGCACGTCGAACCGGCCAAAGAATCCCACACGCGGGTCCGAGTCGTAGCCCAGTTGCACCACCGGCAGCGAGCCCGTGGGCTCGAAGCGGTCCCACCACGCCAGCACGTACTGCGGCAGCAGGTTGCGTTGCCAGCCGGCGAAGTTGAAATGCTCCAGCCGGGCCTCGAGCGACAGCCGATCCAGGTTGAACGTGCCCGCCAGTTGCGGCGCCGGCGTCTGCGTCGCATTGAGCTGGCTGAGCGTGAACTTGTAACTGCGCCGCTGGTCGGCGGCGGCGCTGAGGTTGCCCGCCAGTTCAATGGCGCCCTTGCGCGTGTAAGCGCCCCGCGTCACCTGCCCGAACACCACCTGGGCCGCCTCCAGCGTGACGTTGGGCAGCCGCGCCTTGCCGGGGCGGCGCCGGTCGGCGCCGGGCGGGGTCAACTCCTGGAAATTAAACCGCCCGCGGTCCACATCCTCGCTGATGTATACCGTCACCTTTCCACCCACCATGACCGACTCAATGCGGAACTGTCCCCACAATAGCGGCCAGGGGTTGAAGGTGATGAGCACGCTGGGCGCATCTAAGAGCCGGGTGGCGCCTTTGGGCTGGCCGGGGACGTGCAACTCGACGCCGTGGAGTTGCAGCAGGCCCGCCAGGCTGAAGGAGGCCTGCTCGATGTGTACCTCCGCGCCGGTGGCGTCGTGCAGGGCCTGCGTCGCCATGGCGCGGATGTTCTCCGGGCGGGTCAGCCGGTAGTAGCCCCAGCCGGCGATGAGCAGGAGCAGAATGGACGCCAGCGCCACGCGACGTTTCCAGCGTCGCCGGCGCCGCGGCGGGGGCGCGGAATCAGCCGCGGGCGGCGCCTGGGCGTCCCGGACAGCGATTGGCACATTGGAATCCTGATCGGGCAAGTGCTTACATTGTATTCGTCCGGCGGCAGGTGTGGTCATGAGCCGGGGTGGATTCGATCAGAGCCGCGCGGCGTAAGCCCGCGGTGGCCGGGTGTATTCGATCAGA
>JBBDMX010000042.1:0-27088 GCA_040878035.1 Phycisphaeraceae bacterium
TTACGCCGCGCGGCTCCGATGTCCTACCGCGGGCTTACGCCGCGCGGCTCCGATGTCCTACCGCGGGCTTACGCCGCGCGGCTCCGATGGCAAAGACGTTGCCGAAACGGTAGGCTCACGCTCCCATGACCACCTCCGCCGACCAGCGCAACCGCCTGCTTCAGTTCGCCAGCGACAACTACGCCCCCGCCACGCCGGAGGCCTGGGCCGCGATGGAGCAGGCCAACGCCGGTTATGTGTCGAGCTACGGCGCCGATCAGTGGACCCTGCGCGCCAGCGACAAGCTGCGCGAGCTGTTTGAGATCGACTGCGAAGTCTACTTCTGCTACACGGGCACAGCCGCCAACAGCATGGCCATCGCGCATCTGTGCCAGTCCTATCACAGCGTGATCGCGCATGAGACGTCGCACATTGAAACCGATGAATGCGGTGGCCCCGAGTTTTTCTCGCACGGCTCCAAGCTTCTCTTGACCGCGGGTGAGGGCGGCAAGATCCAGCCCGAGGCCATCGGGCGCCTGGTGCACAAACGCACCGACATTCACTATCCCAAGCCCAATGTGTTGAGCCTGACGCAATCGACGGAAGTCGGCACGGTATACAGCCCCGCGGAGCTCGACCGTCTGCACGAGTCGGCCCGCCGGCACCACCTGCGCGTGCACATGGACGGCTCGCGGTTCGCCAACGCGGTGGCGAGCCTGGGCGTGGCGCCCAAGGAGCTAACCTGGAAAGTCGGCGTCGATGTGCTGTGCTTCGGCGGCAGCAAAAACGGCCTGCCGCTGGGCGAGGCCGTGATCTTCTTCGACCGCAAGCTGGCCAGTGAGTTTGACTATCGCTGCAAGCAGGCGGGGCAACTGGCGTCGAAGATGCGCTATATCACGGCGCCGTGGGTCGGGACGCTGACCGCAGGCGCGTGGCTGGCGCATGCGGCGATCGCCAACCAGCGTGCCCGGCAACTCGCCGAGGGATTGGCCAAGGTGGCCGGCGTGCAGGTGCTTCATCCGGTGGAAGCCAATGCCGTGTTTGTGCAGGTGCCGGAAACATGGCTGCCGCGCTTGCGCGAGGCGGGCCTGGGCGGATACACGTTCATCGGCAACGGTCTGCGCCTGATGTGCAACTGGAGCACGAGCCCTGCGGATGTGGCGGCGGCGGTGGAACTGGTGCAATCCCTCTCCCTTGGGGAGAGGGCGGTAGCGTCCTCGCCGCCGGGTGCGGGGACTTGAGGATGACTGAGGCTTGGTGAAATGCCAATTCAACGGCATTCGGCAAATCTGCGCCTCATTCATCCCTTTGTCCTCTCACCCCAGCCCTCTCCTCGGGGGAGGGGGGGGTCGGCAACCTCTCGCGCTTGAAACCGCCCCGACCGCGCGGTACGGTAAGACATGCCCTTCAACGCCGGTCACAGCCCCTCCCCGACGCCGCCGCAATCCTCTTCGCATCTCTTGCCCCCGGACGATGCCGCCGCCGATCCCAGCGAGTTGCTGGCGTCGGTCGGGCACCAGTCGCAGGAATCCGAGTTCTTCAATCCCATTCCGCCCGGCTACAAGAGGGGCCGGCACAAGTACGTCGCCGTGCTGGGCACCGTCATGTCGGGCCTGGGCAAAGGCATCTTCTCCAGTTCGCTGGCCAAGCTGCTCAAGGACAAGGGCCTGTCCATCGCCCCCATCAAGATGGAGGGCTACCTCAACATCGACTCGGGCACGCTCAATCCCTATCGCCACGGCGAAGTGTTCGTGCTCGACGACGGCTTGGAAACCGACATGGATCTGGGCACCTACGAGCGCATGCTCGACCAGAATCTCACGCGCGACAACTACCTCACCAGCGGGCAGGTTTTTAAGCGCGTGCTCGACAAAGAGCGCCATGGGGGATACCTGGGCCGCGACGTGCAGATGATCCCGCACGTCACGGGCGAAGTGAAGTACATGCTGCGCGAGCTGGCGGTCAAGCAGGACGCCGACGTGGTGTTCGTCGAGGTCGGCGGGACGGTCGGCGATTACGAGAACGGCTTCTATATCGAAGCCTTGCGCGAGCTGGCGTTTGAGGAGGGCGAGAAGAGCGTCTGTTTTGTGGCGCTGACCTACATCATCGAGCCGCAGGTCCTGGGCGAGCAGAAATCCAAGGCGGCGCAGTTGGGCCTCAAGAAGCTGATGGAGGCGGGGATCCAGCCCAGCATCATCGCCTGCCGCGCTAAGAACCCGGTGACCGCGACGGTGTCGCAGAAGATCGCCATGTTCTCCAACGTGCCCATCCGCCGGGTGTTCTCCATGCACGATCGCACGTCGATTTACACGATTCCCGACGCGATGCGGCAGGCGGGGCTGGACCGGGAAATCCTGACCATGCTCGATCTGCACCATCGCGTGGATCAGGACCGGGAAGACACGGCTCGCGAGCTCTGGCGGCAATTCGTCACCAAGCTCACCAGCAAGCGGCGTTGGAGCGTGCGCATCGGCATCACCGGCAAGTACGCCGCCCTGCGCGACGCGTATGCCTCGATCGACAAGGCGCTGGAGCACGCCGGGGCTCATCTTTCCACCAATATCGAGATCAAGTGGGTCGATACCACCGCGCGCAGCGAGGCGCAGCTCGAACACGACTGTAGCGACCTGCACGCGGTGATCGTGCCGGGCGGCTTTGGCGTTCGCGGCACGGAGGGCAAGATCGCCTGCGTGCGCTATTGCCGGGAAAACAAAGTGCCCTTCCTGGGCATCTGCCTGGGCTTCCAGATGGCAGTGGTCGAGTTCGCCCGCCACATCTGCGGACTGGCTGGCGCCAGCAGCACCGAGTTTGATCCGCGCACGCCCCATCCGGTGATCGACATCCTGCCCGAGCAGAAAAAGATCGAAGGGCTGGGCGGCAACATGCGCCTGGGGGCGCAGGACGTGAAAATCCAGCCTGACACGCTGGCGGCATACTTATTTGAGGACAAGGCGAGCGTACGGCAGCGCTTCCGCCATCGCTACGAAGTGGACCCGCGCTACGTCGAGCAACTCGAGCAGCACGGAATGATCTTCTCCGGCCGGCACCCGCATCAGCCGATCATGCAGATGCTGGAGTTGCCGCAGTCGGGGCCGCTGGCGCATCCGTATTTCATCGGCGGGCAGTTTCATCCCGAGCTCCTGGGCCGGCCGCTGCGCCCCCAGCCGATGTTCCTGGGCCTGGTCGCCGCGGCCATCCGCCTGGCACACCCCGAGGCACGGCGCGAAGAAATCTCCGAGCGCTGGCTCCGCCCCGCCGGCAGCGTCGTGGCCGATCGCCACGACGTGCATCACGCCGCGTCGATCTAGGTCGACGTGAAAAGTTAGAAGCAGAAAGTAAAAAGTGAAGAGCGCCCCGTAGCGGCGCTCTTACTTTTTACTTTTCACTTTTTACTTTCTGCTTTTACTTCTGTCCCCGCTCGCCGCCGCCTTGTTGGCCGCCGCTGATGCTCGAGCGCATGGAGGTGTCCGCCTGGATGTTTTTCATGCGGTAGTAGTCCATGATGCCCATGTTGCCGTTGCGGAAGGCTTCGGCCATGGCCTTGGGCACCTCGGCCTCCGCCAGCACCACCAGGGCGCGGTTCTTGGACACCTCGGCCTGGAACTCCTGTTCCAGCGCCACCGCCAGGGCGCGGCGCTTTTCCGCCTCCGCCTGGAAGCGACGCTTATCGGCCTCGGCCTGGTCGGCCTGGAGCTTGGCGCCGATGTTCTCGCCCACGTCGATGTCCGCGATGTCGATGGACATGATCGTAAACGCCGTGCCCGAGTCCAGACCCTTGTCCAGCACCGTCTTGCTGATGCGGTCGGGGTTCTCCAGCACGGACTTATGGCTGGGCGAGGAGCCGATAGTGGTGACGATGCCTTCGCCGACGCGGGCGATGATGGTTTCCTCGGTGGCGCCACCGACGAGCTTGGCGATGTTGGCGCGCACGGTGACGCGGGCCTTGGCCTTGAGCTGGATGCCGTCCTGCGCCACCGCGTCGATGGTGCTGCGCCCGCTGGTGACGGGGTTGGGAACGTCGATGACCTTGGGATTTACCGAGGTCTGCACGGCATCGAGGATGTCGCGGCCCGCCAGGTCGATGGCGCAGGCCTTGTCCCAGGGCAGCTCGATGTCGGCGCGATGCGCGGCGATCATGGCGGTGACCACCGTGGGCACGCGCCCGCCCGAAAGCAGTTGCGTCTCAAGCTGGTTGGTGCTGATGTCCAGGCCCGCCTTGACCGCGCGAATGCGCGACAGCACGATCACGCGCGGATCGACCTTGCGAAACTGCATGCCGATCAGGTCGATGAAGCTCACCGGCGCGCCTGAGAGCTGGGCCTGGAGCCAGAGATTCACATACCGGCCAAAGAGCACCAGGAAGAAAAAGACGAACAGAATGGCGACAACGATGACGACCCACCAGAGCACCTGTAGACCCGCGGGGCCGCCGGCTTGAGCGAGAGTAGACATCATCATGGAGGAACTCCTGTTGGAAAAAGTGATCGGTGGTCATTGTACTGCTTAACCACAATAGCCGCAGCAAAAACGGTAAACACGGTCACCGAGCACTGCACACGAGTGTTTGCCTTTGGTTACTGCGGTTACTGTGATACCGTGGTTGCCGCGGTTTAGGCGCAGAATCCGGGGCTTGGCAAACTCAGCCCCGGCTTGGCGGCCCGCTATAATCCGGGCCGCAGCAGGCCCTTTCCCCCAGGAGCATCCGATGCGCGCGATCGTGACCGGTCAGGTCGGCATGGATAAAAAGCAGTATCTCCAGGCCGTGGCCAAGCTGGCGGGCGAGCGCGGCGAGACCATCGATGTGTATCACGTCGGCGACATCATGTACGACGAGGCCGCGGATGTGCGCCCCGGGCGCATTCTCGATCTGCCCCTGTCGCGCCTCAACGCCCTCCGCCGCGCCGCCTTCAAGGACATCATCGCCGACAGCGCCGGCAAGAAGAACGTCATCGTCAACACGCACGCCACGTTCCGCTGGCGGCATGGCCTCTTCTCCGCCTTCGACTTCGACCAGATCCGTAAGTTCGAACCGGACATTCTCATCTGCCTGGTGGACAACATCGAAGTCGTGCATCATCGCCTGCACAAGGACCACACCCTCGATGCGACGCTCAAGGACCTGATGGTCTGGCGCGAGGAGGAACTGATGGCGACGGAGCTATTGGCCAAGGCGCTGGAGCAGCCTTACAACTTCGCCATGCTCTCGCGCGGGCGTCACCTGGACACGACCGAGACGTGCTTCCGCATGATCTGCCGGCCCGACATGAAGCGGGTGTACCCGTCGTTTCCCATGAGCCATGTGGTGGACATGCCCGACGTGCTGGCGGAGATCGACGCTTTCCGCGCCGAGTTGGCGCGGCATTTCATCGCCTATGACCCGGGCGACGTCGACGAGAAGCTGCTCCTGGAAAAGGCGCTTGCCGCGGCGCGCGACGGCGAGGACTACCTCGAGGCCGCCGCCGGGTCGTTCAGCGGCAGCAAGCTCAGCTTCCGCGTGTCGGTCAAACAGGTACTGGACATCGCCGGCGACATCGACGGGCAGATCTACGCCCGCGATTTCAAGCTCATCGACCAGTCAGACATGATCGTGTCATTGGTGCCCGAACTGGCCGGCGGGGTGCCGGGCCTGTCCAGCGGCGTCGAACGCGAACTGCACCACGCGTTCGAGCACGGCAAGGAAGTCTACGTCGTGTGGAAACCCAAGCGCCACCCCAGCCCGTTCATCACCGAAACCGCCACGCAGGTGTTCAAGTCCACGCAGGAAGCCATGCAGTATTTCGAGGCCAAAGGCATGCTCTACCAAGCCAACCTGTTCGGCCATTGAATCGCGGGTGCATCGGTGTCTGCCGCTTGCGGCTTCGCGACAGCGCACGAATAGGCGGGGCGCGCCGTCTGATTGGGCTGGTGCGCGAAGCCGCAAGCGGCTAAAAACCGCTGGACATCAACGCGAGTATGACGCGGCCGATCTCCATCCTCACGCTCGCCGCGGTAGTCACCTGCCTGTGCGCCTGCACCTCCAAGTCGCCCACCACCCCCGCGCCGATGCAAGGCCCGACCATCTGGCACAACCCCGTGCCCGATGCCTACGGCGGCCTGAAACGCTGGAATGCCGTACGCTTCTTCCGCTTCGACTTGGTGGTCCGCGATGGCGATGGCAAGGAACTGCATCGCGCCAGGCACCTCTGGGACAAGCGCACCGGCGACTACCGCTACGAAGCCGACGCCGGCGCCTTCGCCGCCCTGCCTTTCGCCGATGAAGAAATGCATATCTGGCGGCCAATCGATCTCGAACTGCCTCCCGGCGCTCTGGTGGCGCTGGTCAATCGCGCCACCGGCGAGGGCCGCATCTACATCGACGGCCAGGAGCAGCCCGCCACGCTCGTGCCGCGCGTGCTCCAGCGCATCGACCATGACTCGTTCTGGCTGCTCCTGCCCTTCCAGACGCAGGGCGCCAACCTGGAGGGCCAGATTGACCGCGCCAGGGGCGACAAGGTCCTCAAGCTCCAGTACCCGGTCCGGCCGGGCCAGCAGGGCCAGGATGCCTGGCTGCTCCAGCTCGCCCGCGATTCCTGGCGCATCACCCGCACCCAGCTCCATCCGCGCAACAGCTATCGCCACGTCATCGCCGAGTGGTCCGGCGAGAAGAAGGTCGGCGGCCTGACCTTCGCGACCATTCGCAAACTCGACGATGGATCGCTGACCTTCGAGCACATCGCCCTGCCCCGCCGGGTGGCCGGCAACGTGTTCACCGATGTCGCGACGCCGCTGCCGTAATATGGGTTAAACACCAAGACACCAAGGACACCAGGAAGAAAGAGGAAAACAAAGAACGAAGAACGACGAACGAAATGAGAAGAGCGGGAAGAGTCTGCGACGTGTTCATTCCCCGTTCTTCATTCCCCCTCATCTTGGTGTCCTTGGTGTCTTGGTGATTCCATTGGAGCGGCTCCGAGCCACATCAGCATTTCCCCGATATCCGGGGACCACGCACAGACGCTAGCATGCATTGGAGTCCTCGTGTCGAAGGAGAACGCCATGGCCAGGGCCATGTGGAGCGGCAGTATCTCGTTCGGGATGGTCAACATCCCCGTCAAGCTGCACTCGGCGGTGCGCGACCATTCGATCCATTTCCACATGATGAGCAAGGACGGCCAGTGCCGGCTTCGCCGTAAGCTGGTTTGCCCCGAAACCGATGAGGAATATGACTTTGAGGACACCGCCCGCGGTTACGAGGTGGCGCCGGGGCAGTACATCATCATCCGTGACGAGGAACTGGCGTCGCTCAAGCCCGAGCCGGGAAAGGCCATCGACATCCTCGACTTCGTCGAACTCGAACAGATCGACCCGATCTACTACGACCGCTCCTATTACCTGGCGCCCGACGAGCGCGGCGTCAAGGGCTACGAGCTTCTGCTCCGCGCCATGACCGACCAGAAGAAAGTGGGCATCGCCAAGTTCGTCATGCGCGGCAAGGAATACCTGGCGGCGCTGCGGCCCATGGGCGACATCATCGGCCTGGAAACCATGCGTTTCGCCGATGAGGTGATGGCGGCCAAGGAAGTGCACGACCCGCCCAAGGGTGTGAAGATCGAGAAGAAGGAACTGGACGTCGCCGAGCGATTGATCGACGCCCTAGTGACGAAGTTTGATCCGAAGAAGTACAAGGACGACTACCGCCAGAAGGTCGAGAAGCTCATCGAGAAGAAGGCCAAGGGCGGCAAGATCGCCATCACCGAGCCCACCGAGGAAGAGATCCCGCCGGTGTACAACCTGATGGAAGCGTTGGAAAAGAGCCTCAAAGCGGCGAAGAAGCCGGCGGCCAAGTCAGTGCCCAAGCGGCGACGCAAGTCGGCATGAGACTGGGTTGGCCACGAAGACACGAAGGACACGAAGAAGAAGGAACAGGGATGGACTGGATAAACATCATGGATCGGAAGGGAGGCTAAGGCGTAGTAGCTTGAATCTACCGCAACGCATCCTGTCCATCCTGTTTCTTCTTCTCCTCTTCTCATCCGTGTTCATCCCTGCTGCTTCTTCCTGCCTTGCCCCTTCTTCATGTCCTGTCTTCGTGGCTTATACCTTCGCCAGTTCCGCCAGCAGCACCGCATGCGTGCGGCAGCCAAGCTCGAAGCAGGACAGATCGAACTTCTCATTGGGCGCATGCAGGCGGTCGTCGTTGAGGCCAAAGCCCACCAGCAGGCTGTCGGCGCCCAAGGTGTTCTTGAAGTCGGCGACGACGGGGATAGTCGCGCCCTCGCGCATGAGCACGGGTTTGCGGCCGGCGCTGGTCTCCATCGCGCGGACGGCGGCGGCGATGTGCGGCGAATCGTAGGGCAGCACCACCGCGTCGCAGCCGCCCAGATGGGTGATCTTCCACCGGCAGCCGTGCACGTCCTGCGCCCGCAGCCACTGTTCAAACGCCGCGCCGATGGCATCGGCCTTCTGATTGGCCGCCAGGCGGAAGCTGACCTTGGCGCCGGCGAAACTGGGTATGACGGTCTTGGCGCCCGGTCCGCCGTAGCCGCCGTAGAGCCCGTTGATATCGCACGCCGGCCGAGCCCACTTGCGCTGGAGCGTCGTGAACCCCGCCTCGCCAAAGGGCGTGTTCACGCCGATGGGATCGAAAAACTGCTTGCGCTCCTTGAACCCCAATGCATCCCAGCGGCGGCGCTCCTCCTCACTCACCGGCAGCACATCGTCGTAGAAGCCGGGAATCGTGATGCGGTGCTTTTCATCCCACAATCGCGCGAGCACCTGGGGCAGAATGGTGGCGGGGTTTGCCAGTGTGCCGCCATAGACGCCGCTGTGCAGGTCGCGGTTGGCGTTGTGGAGTTGGAGGTCGAAGTAGAGCAGGCCGCGCAGCCCGTAGGTGATCGCCGGCGTGTCGCGGTCCCACATGGCGGTGTCGCTGATGAGCACGATGTCCGCCGCCAGCTCGTCGCGATGCTCGCGCAAAAACGCCGGCAGGCTCACGCTGCCCATCTCCTCTTCGCCTTCGATGAGCACGGTGACGTGCACGGGAAACTTGCCATGCACCGCATGCCAGGCACGCAACGCTTCGAGAAAGCACGACACCTGCCCCTTGTCATCGCTGGCGCCGCGCGCGTAAATCGCCCCGTCGCGCACCGTCGGCTCAAACGGCGGCGTGGTCCACTCCTCCAACGGCTCGGGCGGCTGCACATCGTAATGACCATAAAACATCACCCGCGGCGCGTGCTGGGCGTTCTCGACGCTTTCCGGGGGCGTCGTCGCCAGCACCACCGGATGCCCCTTGGTGGGCATGACTCGGGCGATCAACCCCGCCTGACCCAGCGCATCGGCGACCCACCTGGCCGCACGCTCGATGTCGCCCTTGTTGTCGGGATTGGTGCTGACGCTGGGAATCGCCAGCAGCGACTTGAGCCGCGCCAGCGCCGCGTCGCGATCGGACTCAAGATGCTTCAATACTGCCTGCGTCATAGGGGTCATCCGAGATCAATACAGTGATTTGAGTGGAGTCAAGCCCGGCCATGCGAGTCTTCGAGCTTGGCCGGGATCGCCGGGATCCCTGCGCCACGCGATCCCCGGCAAGCCCCCAAAGCGGGGCATGCCGGGGCTTAGTCGGATCAGGAATCAGAAATCGTCTTCATCAGTACTCACCTGTGGCCACTAATCTTCCGCCACGTCGATCACGATCCGCTGCCCTTGGGCCTTGACGGGCAGCCGTCGCAGTTGCACATCCTCCGGATAGTCCACGTTCTGGCCCGTTTCCACGTTGTAGGCATAGCCATGGAACGGGCAGGTGAGGACCTTGCCCGACAGTTCGCCCTCGCCGATGGGCATGCCGGCGTGCGGGCAGATGTTCTCGATGGCGACGATCGTGCCGGCGACGTTCATCAGGCAGACGGGCAACTGCCTGGCGCCGTTCTCGACTTGCCACTCCGCCTGCACGCATTGCCGGGCGCCGGGCGGGAACTGGTCCAGCGAGCCAACGTCGATCCACTTGGCCATATCAGCGCATCCCTCTACGATGGTTACATGCCTGTCCAGCGGGAGTTTAGCCGATACCGCCAGCTTTTGTCGCCGCTGGCGCTGCGCGGATTGGAGGCGGCCGCCGCGCGACGGTCTGACAACGTCAAGATGGCGGAAAGTGTGGCGCTTGCGGTGCCGGCCGCGACGCTTCTCTTGCGGGACGATCCGGCGGAGCACAAACCGCTGATTGCGGCCATGCGGCACCTGGCAGAATTGGGCGCGGAGGCAGCGAAGCAGGACTGGGCTCATATTCCATGGCATTTGGTTGTCCCACTGCGCGATGATTCGGGCGAGATTCGGCCGTTCTATCACCCGCTGGCCTTGCATCTGAATCTGGCGGCTTTTGGCCGCTGCTACGAGTCGCTGTCCATGGAAGACTGGGGGGCGATCGAAAACGCAATACCCGACGCCGTGTCGGTGACGCGGTGCATCGAAACCTATGCCGACACCACGCCTGAAGGAGACCGCCTGACGCTGGTGCTCTGGTATGCCCTGTGTCTCCAGGACCAGGCGATCGCGCTGGGACGCGACATCGATCTGGAATTGACTGATGCAGTCGTGCACAGCGCCCTGGCTCAACCGGGACCCGGCGGCACGTTGCAGCGTCACGACCCGGAACTGTCCCTCGACGCCTGGACGTACGATGAACTGGTCGGCCTGCATGCACTTGCCAATCTGGCACTTGGACGGCGGAACCCCACCTGGCTGGCCCGCGTCCAAGAAATAGCCGCCTGGCACCTGGAGAACACGCAGCCGGATAACACCACCACACAGCCCTGGGCCCTGCTGGCGTTCCTGGCGTCGCCCCAAACGCACAGCTTCGCCGATCAGCAGATCCACGACGCCACCACCCATGCGACCGGCGATGCCCCGGTGGTCAACACGCTCACCGCCCTGCTGCTGGCCGACGCCGCCGCGGGACTGGAGCGATTGGAGGCATGCTCGCTTTAGTGAGCATGTAGTCGAGCCCCTGGACCAGCTAAACTACAAGCCCCTTGCCACGCACATTCATTGAAGACAGACAACCGATGAGTCCCATCATGCACGCTCGCATCATTCTCCCCATTCTTTGTTGCACCCTCATGACTGCCCGCATCAGTGGAGCCGACGCCCCGCCGTCGGAACAACAAGCTCAGAGCCCGCAGACGGCCGGGCAGCAACAAGGACCTGCTGCGGCACAATCGCCCTCCTCCCCCGACTTGGCGCGCGTGCAGGCCGAACTCGAATCCGCCCTGGTCGCCCTGGGCCTGCCCGATGAAGCAACGCGCAAGGCCGCGGCCCAGCAGCTCGACCGCCTGGCGCAGACCTCCGCCTCGCTGGCGACGCTGTCGCCTTTGCCCGATGACAAGCTGGCGGCGCGCAACCTCGAATTGCAGGCCTACAACACGCTGGCGCAGCAGGCGCAACAGGACGCCCAGCCCGCCGAGGTCAATCGCCGCGTGGCGCAGATGCGCCAGACCGTGGATGATGTAAAGCAGTCGACCGACCCGCAGGCGCAAGCGCTGGGCGAGTTCTGGAATCTCCAGGCGGACCTGGTCCAGATCAACCAGAGCGGCCAGTCCCAGGATGGGCGGCAAAAGGCGGCCATCGGCCGGCTCGAACGTTTCCTGGCGCGGCCCGAGGCCGTGGGGCAAAACACCCTGGGGCACGGCATCACCGGGCAGGCGGCGCTGACCCTGCTGCGGCTCTACGACCAGCGGGGCATGAGCGACAAGGCCTGCCGCCTGGCGGAGCAACTGGCGCGCGACCCCGAGTGCGAACCGCAAGTCAAGGCGGCGCTGGAGGAGGGCTTTGCCTGCTGCGCCGCCCTGGGCCAGCGCTTCGATGCCAACCTGGCGACGCGCGACGGCGGAACGTGGAAGAGCAGCCAGCACCTGGGCCGATTCGTTCTCATTCACTTCTATGCCGACTGGTTCGCCCCCGGCGCCGAGGATCTCGAAGCGCTGCGGGCCGCGCGGCAACGGCCGGGCAACAAACCGGCGCTGACGATCCTGTCGGTCTGCGTCGCGACGCCGGCCGGCAAGGCGCAGGATCAGCCGGCGGCGCCCAAGGCCATGGCGGGTATCGACTGGCCGATCTATGACGAAGGGCCGCAGCAGGTGAGCCTGTCACGCATGTTCGCCGTGCGTTCGCTGCCGCGCTACGTGCTGCTGGACCGCCTGGGCCGGGTGATGGCCATCGGCGGCAGCCCGGCGATCCTGGAGCAGATCGGCGACACTGGCAAGCCCCCTCCCGCCAAAGCCGCGCCGCCCAACGACGCCCCCGCCGCGCCGTGATTGCGATGGCTGCCACGCCGGGGCTGAGTCGCTCCGGGCGGCGAATCACGGGATTTCCGGCAATCCGGACCTATGCAACCCTCAGGTCCGGTTTGGAAGCCCAAGAGCTACATCGAAGGTCGCTGGATGACGATTGCCGTACTGCTGCTGGCGGGCGTCACTGTTTTCCTGGCGGTGGTGCTTCAGAGTGCCGTGGGCTTTGGCATGGCGTTGTTCGCCATTCCCGTGTTGCTGTGGCTGGGCGCGGATTTGCCCACGGCCGTGGCCATGCTCGTCGTGTCCACCGCCGCCCAGTCGTTCTATGGCGTGGCGGTCTATCGCCAGCACATTCCCTGGCGGGCGGTGTGGGCGGTCACGCCGTGGCGCTTCGCGTTCATGATCGCCGGCGTGTGGCTCCTGTGGTACCTCGATGCCTTGCCCAGGGACACCATCAAGCAGATCGTGGGCCTGACCATGCTGGCCATCCTCCTGGTGCAGGTGGCGCTGCGCATCAAGCCGCGCGCCCGGCTGCATGGCGGATGGACCGTCCTGGCCGGCACGCTCAGCGGCCTGATGGCCGGGGCCCTGGGCATGGGCGGCCCGCCTATCGTCCTCTGGGCCATGGCGCACGACTGGCCCAGCCGAGTCACGCGCTCCTTCTTCTGGGCCGTCTTCGCCCTGCTGGCGCCGCTCCAAATAGCCGTGATGACGATCCGGTTCGGCTACGGGATCTGGGCCGGCTTGATCCTGGGCCTGGCCTTGGCGCCGGGCACCATCCTGGCCGCGCGCCTGGGCGTCAAACTCGGCGAGCGCATGAACCGCCAGCGCCTGCGCCAAGTGGCCCTGGGCATACTGGCCCTCATCGCCGCCGCGGCGATCGCCGAACCGTGGCTGCGGTGATGGGGCCCCTAATTCGCAGGCATCAACTTGCCGAATAACGGATACATTAGTATTATAAGCCGACCGCTAAAAAAAACCCTCGCACCCCGTTACCATAAGGAACCGATCCGCATGACCACCGCACTCGATCAGGGAGCTCTCATGACTCAGCACGCCAAGCTTCAGACATGGGTCGATGAGGTTGCCGCCATGTGTCAGCCCGACCGCGTCGTCGTCTGCGACGGCAGCGCGGAAGAGTATCAGGCCATGCTGCGGCTGATGATTCAGGCCGGTACCGCCGTCCCTCTGGACGAATCGCTGCGGCCAAACAGCGTCCTGGTGCGCTCCGACCCGGGCGACGTGGCGCGCGTCGAGGACCGCACTTACATCTGCTCGGCGAAGAAGGAAGACGCCGGCCCGACCAACAACTGGGCCGACCCGGCGGAGATGAAAGCCAAGCTGCGCGAGCTGTACAAGGGCTGCATGAAAGGCAGAACCATGTACGTCATCCCCTACTCGATGGGCCCGGTCGGCTCGCCGATCGCGAAGATCGGCGTCGAACTGACCGATTCGCCCTACGTGGTGGCCAATATGCACCTGATGACCCGCGTGGGCAGCAAGGTGCTCGAAGTATTGGGCGAGGACGGCGAATTCGTCCGTGGCATCCACTCGGTGGGCGCGCCGCTGGAGCCCAATCAGGCCGATTCGCCCTGGCCCTGCAATGCCCAGAACAAATACATCACCCATTACCCCGACACACGCGAGATCTGGTCTTACGGCTCGGGCTACGGCGGCAACGCGCTCCTGGGCAAGAAGTGCCACGCCCTGCGCATCGCTTCCGTACAGGCACGCGATGAGGGCTGGCTGGCCGAGCATATGCTCATCCTCAAGCTCACCAGCCCCCAGGGCGAAGTGCGCTTCATCGCCGCGGCCTTCCCCAGCGCCTGCGGCAAGACCAACCTGGCCATGATGAACCCCACCATCGAAGGCTGGAAGGTGCAGACCATCGGCGACGACATCGCCTGGATGAAATTCGCCCCCGACCCCAAGCAAGGCGGCAAGCTGCGCCTCTTTGCCATCAACCCCGAGGCGGGATTCTTCGGTGTGGCGCCAGGCACGAGCATGGACTCGAACCCCAACGCCATGCGCACGATCAACAAGAACTCGATTTTCACCAACTGCGCGATGACGCCCGACGGCGACGTGTGGTGGGAGGAGATGAGCAACGAGGCGCCTGCGGAGCTGACGGACTGGCTGCGCCGACCCTGGACGCCCCAAAGCCCCCGCAAGGCGGCACATCCCAACGCCCGCTTCACCACCCCGGCGCGGCAGTGCCCGGTGATCGCCCCCGAGTGGCAGGACCCCAAGGGCGTGCCCATCGATGCCATGCTCTTCGGCGGGCGGCGAGCGACGACCGTGCCGCTGGTCAACGAGGCCTTCTCCTGGGCGCACGGCGTGTTCCTGGGTTCGATCATGAGCAGCGAGAAGACCGCCGCCGCCGCCGGCAAGGTCGGCGAGCTGCGCCGCGACCCCATGGCCATGCTGCCTTTCTGCGGCTACCACATGGGCCAGTACTTCGCCCACTGGCTCAAGGTCGGCCAAACCGCCAACGCCCTGCTGCCCAAGATCTATTACGTCAACTGGTTCCGCAAGAGCGACCAGGGCAAGTTCCTCTGGCCCGGCTACGGCGAAAACAGCCGCGTGCTCAAGTGGATCTTCCAGCGCACCACCGGCCAGGCCAAAGCCCGCAAGACGCCCATCGGCATGCTGCCCGAAGAGGGCGCACTGGACTTGGACGGCCTGAACATCCCGGCGGGCAACCTCGATCAATTGCTCAAGGTCGATGTCCAGGGCTGGCTGAGCGAAATGCCTTCGATCCGCGAGCACTATCAGCAGTTTGGCGACAAGCTGCCCGCGGCGCTGGTCGAGGAGCTTAACCAACTCGAAGCGCGACTCAAAGCTGCCAAGTGATTTCGAGTATTTGGGGTTTGCGCCCTGTCATACGAGTCCAAGCCCGGCCATGACGCCGTCCGCGGCGTCTTGGCCGGGATCGACGTGATAAGACCCCGTACGAATCCCCGGCAAGCCCCCGCAGACGGGGCATGCCGGGGCTTGGACAAGGGTTTTCTAACCGCTATACAAATATCGCGCGCAGCGTGAAGAAGAAGACCACCGCCAGGCCGGCGCCGGCCGGGATGGTGATGAGCCAGGAAATGGCGATGTCGCGCAGAGCGTTCAAATTGAGCGCCGAGATGCCGCGTGCCAGTCCCACGCCCATGACCGCGCCGACCAGCGTGTGGGTGGTGGATATGGGCAGTCCGAGTTTGGACGCCGCCAGGACAGTGATGGCGGTGGCGAACTCCGCGGAGAAACCGCGGGAGGGGGACAGTTCGGTGATGCGTCGGCCGATGGTTTCGATGACCCGCCAGCCCCAGGTCGCCAGGCCGATGACGATGCCCACGCCCCCGGTGAGCAGGGCCCACAAGGGGACTTCGCTCTTGGCGGCGATAACGCCCTTGAGCACGGTCTGGACGACCGCCGACATCGGGCCGATGGCGTTAGCCACGTCGTTGGCGCCGTGGGCGAAGGCCACGAACCCCGCCGTAAGAATCTGGAGGTAGCCGAACATGCGTTCGACCTGCTGGTATTCACGATTGGTCGCCGACAGTTCCTCGTCGGCCTTGCGGTTGATGGGCAGACGCTCGATTTCCTGGAGGATGCGCGCCACCTCCTGCTGCGTCGCCCCGGTCGTGCCCTGACGCAGACGGGCCAGTTGCTTGACCGCCTTGTTGAGCGTCATGGCCAGGTAATAGTCGTTGGCTTGGCGCGTCTGGCCGGTCGTCGTCTCCTCACGCAGGCGGACGACCAGCAGGCGGCAGATCGCCGCGCCCACCAGGCCGATCGCCGCGGCGATCACCAGATTCACATAGACCGGCTGCCGATCCATGCCCACATTCTGGAGCCCCTTGAACAGGAGCACGAGCATCATGGTGAAGAGCACGGCAAAGGTCAGCAGGGGCGCCCATCGGCGTGCGGCCCGAATGGGATGGGGCGAGAAGAGTATCTGCCGACGCAAGAAACGGAAGATGGTGTAGGCGATGACCGCCGAGAGCAAGGGGGAAATGACCCAGGACAGGACGATGGAGCCGACGCCGCCATGGAACGACCAGTTGACCGCGCTCAATCCGCCAAAGGCGATGCCGAAGCCCACCAGGGCGCCGACGATGGAGTGGGTGGTGGAGACGGGCCAGCCGAAGTAGGACGCGATCTGGAGCCAGATCCCCGCCGCCAGGAGCGCCGCCAGCATGCCGCAGGCAAGAACGACGGGGCCGTTGTTGGTCTGGCTGTTGAAGAGGGACAGGTCGACGATCTTGCCGCGCATGGTGTCGGCGACGTGCCCGCCGGCAAAGACCGCGCCGGCGACCTCGAGGATGCCGGCGAGAATGACCGCCTGCTTCAAGGTCAGCGCCCCGGAGCCGACGGAAGTGCCCATGGCGTTAGCGACGTCGTTAGCGCCGATGTTCCACGCCATGTAGAAGCCAAACACGACAGCCAGCCCCAGCAGCACCACCTGCTGTGTGGAGAGGGTCACCCCGAAAATCGTCATGGCCAAGCCGAATGCCATTAAGTCACTTGAGCTCCACCGTCATGCGCAGTTGGAACGCCAGCCGTTCCGACAGGTTCGACAACGCCGCGGTCGTCTGGAAAACCTGATTCCACAAGTGAAACTGGCCGTAGGTCATCTGATCCTCATGACTGAACAACGTCTTAATCAACTCGCGCTGCACCAGGTCCACCTCATGCTCCTTGCGTGCGACATCCTCGACCATGTTCTTGACCTTGTCGGCCTCGGCGCCGCCGAAGGACGATTCGACCAGCTCGTCCAGTTCGCGGATGAGCCGGTGCGCCATCTGGAAGGCCTCGACGTTGCGCTCCAGGAACAGGGCGAAAGGCCCGCGCAGGGCCTCGATCATGTCCATCTGGCGCAAGCTCAGCAGGATGCCGATGTCCTCGCAGCGGTCGGCGATACTGTCCTGGGTGCTGAGCATGTCCAGCAGGGCCGAGCGATCGACGGGCAGGAACATGCGTTTGGGCAGGTTGTTGCGGATGTCGTTCTTGACCTGGTCGGCAGCGTGTTCGAGCTGGGAGATCTCCACCGCCAGGGTCGCCAGGGCCGCCTGGTCCTGACGCTGGAGCGCGGCAAAGAGTTCAGGCACTTTGGCGACGCACTGCGCCACCCGCTCCATGTGGGTCTGAAGGGGTCCGAAGGGCGATCGGCCGAACAGCTTGGCGATGGTTCGCATCAGACGACTCCAGGCACGGCGCCGGGGCACCGTGAGCCGCACGTTATAGCCGCGATGCGATCCTTGAGCCAGTTAGACCCTTTAAAGCCGCTACCATTGGTCGCGCCGATCAACCCAAAGGGTCCGCACCTGCAATCCCAAACTTCAAGTCTCAGATCTGAAATCTGAAATCAGAAATGCAATCCCACTAAGATTACCATGCAGACCTGATCCCCCCCGGAGACGACCGCGACATGGCTGGACACAGCGCGTGGAAGAACATCAGGCACAAGAAGGCCGCCGCCGACGCCAAGCGCGGCAAGGCGTGGAGCAAATGCGCCCGCGCGATCATTGTGGCGGCCAAGAGCGGCGGCGACCCGGAGGCGAACCTGGGCCTGCGCTATGCCATCGACGACGCCAAGTCCGTCAACATGCCCAAGGACACCATCGAAAAGGCAATCAAGAAGGGCACCGGCGAGCTCCAGGGTGAAAGCTACGAAAGCGCGATGTATGAGGGTTACGGACCCAACGGCGTGGCCATGCTGCTGGAAATCCTGACCGACAACCGCAACCGCACCGCCGGCGAAGTGCGGCGGATTTTCGACAAACACGGGGGCAACCTCGGCGCCACCGGTTGCGTCGCTTACCTCTTTGCCCCCAGGGGACAGGTGCTGGTGAACAAGTCGGCCGCGGAGGAGGAGCAGGTGATATTGGCGGCGTTGGATGCCGGCGCCGAGGATGTGCAGGACGCCGGCGACGCCTGGGCGGTGCTGTGCGAGGTGCCGGCCTTCATCGCCGTGCGCAAGGCCATCGAGGCCGCGGGCATCGCCATCGAATCCGCCGAACTGACCATGATGCCGTCCACCACGGTGCAACTCACCGGCGAGGCAGCACAGAAAACGCTCCAACTGGTCGACGCCCTGGAAGAGCACGACGATGTGCAGAAGGTGCACGCCAACTTCGAAATCCCCGACGGTGAACTGGCGTCGTTGGAAACATCGTGACGGTAACAGGGATGAACACGAACGAACACGGATTAAGAAATGGAAGGAACAAGGATGGACATGATGCACATGATGAATCTCAAATGGGTCAAGCCGCTTGCGGCTTAGCATCCGTTTTTTCAATCATGTTGATCATGTCCATCACTGTTTCCTCTTCTATCCGCGTTCATCCGTGTTCATCCCTGTTTACTCTTGCGTCGAGGTGAGCGCATGATCCGCCAGACCATTCACTTCACCGGGAGCGTGCAAGGCGTGGGCTTTCGCTTCAGCACGCGCAGTATCGCCCGTGCCCACAAGGTCGCCGGCTATGTGCAGAATCTGCCCGATGGCCGGGTGCGACTGGTCGCTGAAGGCGAGCCCGCCGACGTTTACGCCTTTGTCCGTGATGTGGCCCGAAACATGGCCACCCACATCCAGGAGCAGGACGTCACCACGACTTCCGCCACGGGCGAGTTCGGCGTTCCCGCCCCTGGCGCCCTGTCGATTCATCATTGATAACGCTTGGGCAGGCTTTGCCAGTCCATCTTTCGACAGACAAAAGAATAAATTGTCTTGAAATCTCCGGGCTTAGCCGATACCATGAATGTGGTGGCTGGTCGCTGGCGGCCGGTGCCGACATCCTGAAGCCCGTGGCGGTGACGCGACGTCTGATCGACTCCTCTCCCCGCATCATTCATCCGTCATCCGAAGAGTGTCCTGTCACCGCCCCTTCCCCTCTTCCAGGATGGTGGATCATGCTTCAGGTTGTCGCGCCCCCGATTCACGTCGTCCTTTCCCTCAACGATTACCGTCTGGCGATCGACGGCAAACGCTGGCAATTGACCGGCCCCGACGAAGTCGTCGTCGCCGAGGCACGCCGGCGGTTCATCGCCCTGATCGCGACCGACGACGGGCGAAAAATGATGGCGCGGGCAGTACGGCTCGAGGATGGCCCTGCCCTGGAACAAATCGAAGCGCGACTCATTCAAGCCCTGGCGTTGCCTCAGTCGGCGCCCCGAACCCGCCCCGAACCGGCGACCCCCAACCAGAAAGCCTACGCCCACTTCATCGGCATGCCCGTGGCCGATCACCTCTCCGCCAGCGAACTGGCACGCCGGCTCCGCGACTTCAACCTCATGCGCACCTACGTCGAACTGGTCTGGCGGTCCATCACCGACAGCAAGCCCATCGACGCGGGCATCGCCTCGGCACAACTCAACCAGCTCACCATGTCCCTGGTCAGCCACGACCAACTGCTGCATCGCGTTCGCGAGGCACGCCTGCTCAAGATTGATGAAAACGACGACGGCGTGGCGACGGGGGGTAATCCGGGGAGTCTTCCGGGAGGTGATCCCGGGGGTGATCCAGCCGCACACTTGCGGCTCAACCAGAACGACCCGCTCTTCGCCGAGGTCGCCGCCATTCTGCGCCTGCGCTGGAAGCGCCACCTGCCCGGCAACTGGCTCAGCAAGCTCAGCCGCCGCCTGGGGCGATGAGGGCATTAGCCACGGATGAACACGATAAACACAGCTGGGAGAAGAGGGGATGGACACGAAGGCACGAAGAGGACGAAAGAAAACTGGAAATTAATAGGTCATTCTTCTTCGTGCCTTCGTGTTCAATTCATCTGTGTCCATCTGTGGCCATCTGTGCTATTTCTTCCGCAGGATCATTCCGTGGAACGGCCGGCCCTCGCGGCGGTACTTGCGCTCGAAGTTAGTGCCGACGATTTCCCCCTCGCCCGCCGATTCGGGGCTTTCAAACGGCAGTGGCTCAAACAGGTCCGCCACCTGGGCCGCGTGATCGAGCATCCACTGGTAATAGTCCGAGTGATCCGTGGCGATTCGCACGCAACCTGAAAGCCCACCCTCTTCCGGGGGGCCGGGGGGTGGGTCTACGGGTCGATCCTCCAACACGCGCCAAAGCTCGCGTAGAAACTCCGCCTGCACCAGCCGCCGCTTGTGGTGCCGCTTCTTGGGCCAGGGATCGGGGAAATAGATGTGCACCTGTCGCAGGCAAGCGTCGGGCACATAGTTGCGCACGAACAAGCCGGCCTCGATGTGCACCAGGCGTACATTGGTCAACCCGCGGCGGCGGCAACGATCGGCGGCGAACCGCCAGAACCCCCGCGCCCATTCCAAGCCGATGAAGTCCACCTGGGGGAATAGCGCCGCCTGCTGCACCAGAAACGTCCCCTTGCCTGAGCCGATCTCCAGTTCCAATGGCGGGCTGCCCCGCTTTAGCGGGGCTGAGGGCGCCGCAAACCACCCATGTAGATCAATCGGTCCCTGCTCCCACGGCGGAAGCTGGGCCTGGTCAATGCCCACAACCCCCACATCCAGTGCTTTGCCATGCGATAACGAAAGACTCATAGGCCATCATGATAGCTGCGCTCCGTCCTGCGCGGGGTGCGCTCAGAGCCGCGCGGCGTAAGCCCGCGAACGCACGCCTGTGAGCCGCCCTCCGCGGGCTGACGCCGCGCGGCTCTGACGCGAAAGCTGCGCCGCGAACTGACGGCCCGTTTATGTATAGCTCAGCATTTCCGGGCCGTCGCCGCCGCCAGGCCGCCGACATCGCCCGTACCGACATCCGATAACGGCTGTAGTGCCGCCGGCGCCCAGGGAGATGGAGTGTCGTGTTGACGCTCAGCCATGTCGCCGACGCAGCGTCGCCAAGCCCACGCCCGTCAGGCTCATGACCGCCAGACCCAGCGTGACCGGCTCGGGCACGACCGTCTGCACGCCGTTGGAGGTGATGATCAGTTGCGTGCCGGCGGTGAGACCCTGCGGGTTCCAGGGCGCGCCTGATCCGGGGGACAGCAGGTTGCCAAAAAGGCCGCTCTGACTGTCAAAGATCCGCAAAGTCCAACGATTGGCGCCATCGGTATTAGGGTTCTCGCCCACAAATGCGCTCATCGATTGGCCAATATCCTCGGGCCGAAACTCTCCCCGATAGCGCAAGATGCCTCCCTCCAAGGTCGTACTACCAGCGATGCGCGGCGCTGCGGGAACGTCGGAAAAAATCACGTCCTCGAAATAGACCGGGTCCGGCGGCGGGAGGGTGGTAAACAGCGTCACCGCCGTCCCCACAGGCGAGATCAGCACTACGTTCACATCGGTCAGCGCGTCATGAGTCAGCGAAAGCTGGAGCTCAACGCTCAGCAGGCTAGTCCCTTCACCGTTGACATCGAGGAAAAAAAAGTTGTCGCCATCCAGGATGCTGCCGCCCGACTGCACCGCATAGGTTCCGGCCAGGACCGAACTGGTGCAAGCCATCACGGCGACCATGGCGCACGTAGCCACGTTGAAACGATTCATGTGGTTTCTCCCTATCGGCCTGCAAGGTGTCGGCGCCTGAGGCACTGACGGCCCCGCCGCCCGCCACCTTACCGACAATCCTGCTCGCATCAACCTACAGGCAACAGTAAGCGAAAACAAGGGTTACCCGAAGCAAAATATCAACGCGCGGGCGCTTTCGGGTTGCCTATCCTTCCCAGACTGCCTATTGGCTACCGCGCTCATCGAATAGTGTCCACGCACCTGCGATACCCCCATAGTCGCCGCCATAGATGCCATCGGAGTCCATCACCGAAAATCCCTCGGCCATGATGGCGGGATTCACCGCCAGGTCTGAGTACAACACGGCCACGAGGGTGCCATGATTCCCGGGTCCACGGCCTGGGCCACTGGACTTACGAAACCCGATCAAGTCCGCGATCATCGCGCGGCGCACCTTGCGGTCGCGGACGCGCTTCCCCGGATCGTTGGCATACAGCGGGTCCGTATCGTGTACCAGACCACGGTTGGATTGCAGCGCACCCTGGAAGATACCGCGCTGAAAATAGGAACCCTTGCTGTCCCCCAACGCAGTGCCGATGTTAGCCAGCCCCCCAGTACCGTTCGCCACCCAATCGGTGGCGCTGGGGCAGTAGAACACGCGCCCGTCGCTGTTGAGGTACTGTTTGTACAACCAGCCATAGAGCCTGAACGTATTGCCGCTCTTGAGCCAGACGGCATTGGAGGAATTGGGTGCTTGCGCCGAGTCGTTCACGACGGGCATCCAGCCTCGGTTATCGGTCACATAGGAACTGCTGGCTTCCCCGACCTGGCGCAGATTGCTGGCACACAGGGCCTGACGGGCGCTTTCCCGCGCCGAGCCCAGGGCCGGCAAGATCAGCGCCAGCAGCAGCGCCAGGATCGCCACCACCACGAGGACCTCCACCAGCGAGAAGGCCCGCCACGGCCTTCCCCGCCTCTCGGCAGCACCGCCCCACCTGCCGAGCCCAGGCTGATTGCACGCCTCGGCCGCGCCTCTTGCCCCTGGTCCAAATGATAACTGCCTGTTCTTGCCCTTACTCATAGTCACTACCTTTCCAAACTGGCCTAGACTCACTAAAACCCCAACCAGTTTGACCAAACGTAAATCTTATCCAGCTTCGCAGGTAGTCAATGCGAAACCAGTCGATCCGCCGCGAAATAGCCCGACATGGTTCCGATAAGAGTCTTTCTAAGACCCATAATGCGCCAACCACGATCGTTATCCGTACGCGGATAACCCAAACGGACCCCCCGGAGCCCAGCCCCCCGAGGCCAGCCCCCGGACCCCGGACCCCGGACCCCCCAAGCACTCGATTGGCACCACGCGATAGCTTCCGCAAAACACACCTGATGGTGCGGCGGGCCGTACTCACTCGGCCGCGAACGGCGGTCCTCTTTCGCTGTCCATGTCAGCCCCCCAAATGAGAAATCACCACTCCCACTTCCCAGCGCAACCCCGCCCTACTGCCGCACTGCCACACCATGCCCCACTGCCACAGAAAACATAAAACCGAGCAAAGCCAAGCTCAGGAGGCCGCGGGCGCCAGGGAAAGCCTGACTTGGCCCGATAGCCGTCGCGAGGGCGCGCTCTTAGCCCGAATATGACACTGCTGAGATTCCGCCCTCACACCAACGCTATTATAGGACAAGAATGCATTTCGCAATGCCCGATTGGGCAAGAACAAGACAAATACATACCCCGGCGCCACGCAGCGCCGCCCTGTTGAAGATAGGACACTTTCGCCGCAACCTGATGGACAAGGCCCAAAACGCCCGTCGCGACTTCGCCCGGGCACTGGGCGCAGTACATTGGTCGCACCATGAAAAGCCATACCCAATACCTGACCTTAAACGTACCGGCACGCCTCGGCTTTGTGAATATCACGGGACAATGCCAGGACGCTGTTGGTAAGTCCGGCGTACAGGAAGGGTTGCTGCTGTGTAACGCGATGCACATCACGGCCTCGGTCTTCATCAACGACGATGAGAGCGGCCTGCACGAGGATTACGCCAAGTGGCTCGATACGCTCGCGCCTTTCGATGCCTCGCCGCAGCGTTATGCCCACAACCGCACGGGGGAGGACAATGCCGATGCGCATCTGAAGAGGCAGATCATGGGCCGGGAGGTGGTCGTGGCGATCACCCGCGGGAAACTGGATTTCGGACCGTGGGAGCAGATATTCTACGGCGAGTTCGACGGGCGACGCCACAAGCGCGTGCTGATCAAGATCATCGGTGAATAACCGGCTCGCAACTCAGCGTGGCGGCGGCCCCGGCGGGCGCCCGCGCCCCGGGGGTAGCGGTGGGCCGTCGCGATCCGGTGGCTGGCCTTGGTCGGGCCGACCGTCAGGCCGACCACGTCTGGCCGGACCACCCGGTCCGCCGCGCTTCTGAAAGCTCGCATCCGCCTCGCCACGCCACATCCGCGGCACAAACGGGAACCCCTCGGTCAACACGTAGTAATACGTCCCATCGGGGTACTCCGGCGTGACGCCTGTGCGGCCATTGCACTCGTCCAGATCGCCCAATCCCTGGACGTATTCATAGTCCGCCACAAACGTGCCGTCGTACTCGCCACCCGGCCCCGATGGACGGTCGCCTTCCTTAGCGCGATAGCTCGACTTCACTTTCCTCAGTTCGCTCTTGGCATCGTCGGCATCGGCGTAGGTCATGGGGCCGTAGATGGGAAACCCGTCGGCCGCATAGCCCACCAGCACCATTTTCGCGTCGCCGCCGAGCTTCTTGATCAGGCCCGTGGGAAGGCCGTGGTAGTGATACGCCCCGGTCGGCTGGACGTGCGCGTGATGGTCGTCGAGGCCGAGATTGATCTTGCCCGACAGCGCTTCGTAGTTCCATTGGCGGTCGTTGCGCCAGAACTCGGCGGTGCCGGGGTCAAAGACGACGCCGTTGACCGCCACGCCGAACAGCGCGTGCCGGATCGGCGTGGGCTTGTTCCCGGTCTTGGGCTTAAGCGGCACGCGAAAGCTATGCTCCTGTTTGCTGATCTTGTTGGGATTGCCGCGATTGGGAAATTCGCCGGTGTCGTGATCGGGCAAGCCGTCGGACTTGATGTAGCGGAATTCTTTGTCGGTGGTGATGGTGACGTGCGACTTGGCCGGTGGCTCATCGTGATGATGATTCTGGCCGGCTTCATGCGCCAAGGCCCTGGGCGCAGCCGCCGCCCACGCCGTCATCGCCACAATGCCCGCCATCCAAGCCACGAGCCGCCCGCGCAGTGCGTATCGGTGGATCATGAGTTGCCTCCCTTGTCCAACCCTACCCGCCGCCGGCCAAGGTGGTTGCACCGCGAGCAGATCATCGGAACCGCAGCGCCTCCTGGAGCTTTGCTTGCAGGTCACGATCGCGACCATAGCCGCGTTCATGAATGAGCTTCACCAGCCGCTTGGCCAGCTTGATATCCTCGCTGCTGGCAACCTTGGCCAGCGCCTGCATGTCCGCCATGTCCAAGGGGCGCTTGTCGCTGACGCTCAGCGCCTTCATGGCCAGCAGATGCGGCACACAGGCCACCGGCACGACCAGTCCGGGCGCAATCTCCAGCTCCCTCGCCGCGGCGACAACCTCCGGCTCGATGCCGCAACTGGCAAACAGCAAGTCCACCAGCAGCGGCTCGTCGCTCTCGTCGTAGTTGACTCGGACGCCTGGCGGAAGCAATCGCATCGTCGCCAGCCGTTGCGCGACGTCCTGGTCCAGCTCCATCATGGGCCGGTAGCCGGATCGGATCAGATAGGCAAGGACCCGCTCGGCCTCGGTGTCCGACGCCACCGCCACCGCCAGGTCCACGTCGCGCGTGAAGCGAGGCTCGGTTCGGGCGCTGACCGCCATGCCGCCGATCAAGGCGCACCGGGCGCCGACCTCGTTCAGACAGGTCAGCGTGTGGCAAAGCCAGCGAATCAGGTCATCCATGACGCGACATGATATCGCGCGGCCGACGAATGCTCAGATGGTGCTCGTCGCGCACATCAGGACTGCGCAGCAGCCAGGCGAGCAAGCGGCGATGCACCGCGGCGTCATCAAGATGCGGCTCCTTGCGCCGGATGTTCTGACGCATCATCGCCATGCCGAAGCGGTGCAACTCACACGCGCGGCGAAGGCGAGCGGCCGCTTTCTTGTCTTGCGGTGTCATGGGCATCTCATGATTCTATCGGCCCGCCCGCGCAGGTCAGATCACCGAATCCTGCTTGCTCAGCCCCAGCGCCGGGCGCACGTCCACTTGCACCAGCTTCTCTTCTTGCAGCTTCTTAGCCGTGTCGGGATCGACGTAATCGCTATGGCACGTCGCCTTGGCGCCCTTGGCGGCGCCGACGGCCTGGCGCGTCTTGCCCGCCAGCTTGTGAATCTCCTGCGGCGAGAGCACACCGCGCTTGACGAGAATCTCCTGCTGATCGGGCGTCAGCGCTGCGGTCTTCTGCGGCTTGTCCCACGTCATCGACTCTTCCTTCCCGCTGGCCCAGTCGGTGATCTCCTTACTGATGCGCACGCTGCACCAGTCGTGGCCGCACATGGCGCAGAAATCCGTATCCACATCCAGGTCTTCATCGTGATAGGCCCGGGCCGTGTCCGGGTCGAAGGACAGCTCGAAGTGCTTTTCCCAGTTCAAGGCGGCGCGGGCCTTGGTCAACTCATCGTCACGGTCGCGTGAGCCGGGGATGCCCAGCGCTACGTCCGCGGCGTGGGCGGCGATCTTGTAAGCGATGCAGCCCTGCTTCACATCGTCCTTCTTGGGCAGGCCCAGGTGCTCCTTGGGCGTCACGTAACAGAGCATGGCGGCCCCGTGATACGCCGCGGCCGTGGCGCCAATGCAACTGGTGATGTGGTCGTAGCCGGGGAAGATGTCGGTCACCAGCGGCCCCAGCACGTAGAACGGCGCGCCGTGGCAGATCGTCCGCTCCAGCTTCATGTTGTATTCGATCTGATCGAAGGGGATGTGGCCCGGGCCTTCGACCATCACCTGCACGCCCTTGCGCCAGGCGCGTTCGGTCAGCTCGCCGATCGTCTCCAGCTCGCGAAGCTGCACGGCGTCGGTGGCGTCGGCGAGTCCGCCGGGCCGGCATCCGTCGCCGATGGAGAAGGTCACGTCATGCTCGCGCATGATGTCGCAGATGTCTCCCCACATGGTGTACATGAGGTTTTCGCGGTTGTGGGTGAGCATCCACTTGGCCAGCATCGATCCGCCGCGCGACACCAGGCCGATGAGGCGGTTCTTCACGAAGCGCAGGTGTTCGCGCAGGACGCCGGCGTGGATGGTGAAATAGTCCACGCCTTGCGCCGCTTGGTGGCGCAGCGTGTCGAGCACCGCCGCCTCGTCCAGGTCTTCGATCTTGCGGCCGATGATCATCGAGTAGATCGGCACGGTGCCGATG
>JBBDMX010000043.1:0-26212 GCA_040878035.1 Phycisphaeraceae bacterium
CGCTCTGGGGCGACGAGCGCGACAACGAGAGTCACGAGGGTCAAGCCACGGCACCGGCCTCGGGGAAGCCTGTGTCCCGCCCCGAGCCTGTGCCGCAACCCACGCCCGCGGAGGCGGGTCCCGTGGCTTTAGCTTCGTCAACTCCCCCAACTCCATCAATGCCCCTTACTCCATCCACTTCTCCTCCCTCACCACCCTCACTCCCCGCGCCCCTGGGGCCTCCGACTAAACCCGCGACCAGCGTACGTGCCTGGGCGCCCCTGATCATCGCGATGCTCCTGTCGCTGGCGGGATGGCTCATGAGCGCTGCACAGGCGCCCGTCCCGGCGCAGATCTCCAAGCTCGCCCTCGCGCCGCCTCCCGCGCCCGCCGCGGCCGCGCTGATTCGTCATTCAACCCTGCCCGTGCTACCCTGCGCTTATGCCGATCCGCATCCTGATTCTGGGCGACATCGTGGGGCGCAACGGCGTGCAGATGGTGGCGCAGCACATGGCCGCCTTGCGCAATCGCCATCATCCGGACCTGGTGATCGTCAACGCCGAGAACGCCGCCGACGGCTCGGGCCTGACGCGCGAACTCTTCAAGCAACTGACCGATGCCGGCGTGGATGGCGTGACCCTGGGCGACCACGTCTACAAGCGGGCGCAGATCATTCCCTTCCTGGACCAGTTCGACAACCTGACTCGCCCGGCCAACCTGCCCGAGCGCGCCAAGGGCCATCGCTGGATGCGCCTGGCGGTGGGTGGGGAAAACCGTGCCGCCACGACGCAGGCAGGCCCCTACTCGCCCGGTGCCTACGAAGGGCCGATGATCAACATCTATGTGCTGACGGTGCTGGGCCGATTGCACTGCACGCTGCCCGTGGACGAACCGCTGGCGGTGCTCGACCAGGTGCTGGCGGAATTGCCCGAGCGCAACCCGATCGTGCTGGTGGAAGTTCACGCCGAGGCAACGGCGGAGAAGCAGGCGATCGGCTGGTATCTCGACGGGCGGGTGGCGCTGGTGTATGGCACGCACACGCACGTGGCGACCGCCGATGCACGCTTGTTGCATCACGGCACCGGATACGTGACGGACCTGGGCATGTGCGGGCCGTTCGACTCGGTGATCGGCCGGCGCACCGACCGCGTGCTGCTGCACATGAGCACCTCGATGCCGGCGCCGTTCGACGTGGCGGAGGGAGACCTGCGCATCAACGGGATTCTGGTGGACATCGACGCCAAGACGCGCGCGACGCTGGCAATCGAGCGCGTGGATGTGCGGCAGGACCCAGCTTAACCACGCCCTTCCTTGCGGGGGTCACTGAATCGCGGCGGGAGGATCGCCGATGCTGATATTGGTGGGTCATTCTGCGCCGACAATTTCCCCGCCGCAGCGCCCAGTCGCGGACACCGCGGTGACGGTGCCGTTGCCGCGCGATCGCCGCAGCGCGCGGCGGCGGCGGGCGTGGAACGATGCACCCCTGCATGCCAAGCTCATGCTGCTGGTCACGCTGGCGGCGGTGGGCGGCGCGGGCATCGCCCTGGCGGCGGCGAAACTACCCTACCCCGGCTGGCCCCTGGCGCTGGGCCTGATCATCCTGATCACCGTCCTGGCGGCGCTGGCGCGGCTGTGGATCGTCCAGCCCATCGACCACCTGCTGGCCATCTGGCAGCGTATTAGCCAGCATCGCTCGCCCGGCGGGCTGCGCGCCTTGCCGATCACACGGCAGGACGAGGTGGGCCGGCTCAGCCGCGCCATCTACGAGTTGGCGGCCCAGGCGCTGCGGGAGAACTTCGACGCCCAGCAGCTTCGCCGCACATTAGACCAGCGTGTCGCCCAGGCCACGCGCCAGGCCACGCAGCAACTGCACCGCATGGCCATGCGCGATCCGCTGACCGACCTGGGCAATCGCCGCTTCCTCGATGAAACGCTTTCACCCCTGATCCAGTCGGTGCTGGATTCGGGCAGCAGCCTGGCGTGCCTGACGATGGACTGCGATAACTTCAAGCGCGTCAACGACACGCTGGGTCACGCCGCGGGTGACGAGCTGCTGGTGTTTCTCGCCGGTCTAATCCGCGCCAACATTCGCCGGGGCGACTATGCGGTGCGTCTGGGCGGCGACGAGTTCGTGCTGCTTCTTCCCGACTGCACCGCCGAGCGGGCGCGAGCGCTGGCGGACCAACTGCGGCTGATGTTCGCCCAGCACGCGCACACGACGCTGCCGGCGGCGATCGGCGCGGGCCTGTCGATCGGCATCGCCACGCTGCCCGGCGCCGGCATTCGCAGCGGCGCGGACCTGATCCACCACGCTGACGACAACCTCTACGCCGCCAAGATCGCGGGCAAGGGGCGCGTGAAGGCGGGGGCGTGAGGAATTTCGGATTTTGGATTTCGGATTTCGGATTTAGCGAAGCGCTGTTGAAACCGTCTAACTTCTGATGTGCGATGCGACGCCGACGCTGAGCCGCTTTGGGCGAAGCGTCTGGTATCTTCCTTAGCTTCTGACTCCATCCCGCCCCCTTCCCGCCTAAAATGCCATGATGTCTCAGGAATTATCTGTGACTTTGCATACTCGACCCGCCGCAGTCGCCGGGCGCTTCTATCCTGCCGACGCCGCGGCGCTGCGCGAAGCTGTGGATCGGTACATCGCCCAAGGCCATTTATCCGCTCAGGCCGGCCGGCCCAAGGCCATCATCGGCCCGCACGCCGGATATCGCTATTCGGGCCCGATCGCCGGCTCGGCCTACGCCGCCCTTGCTTCACTGCGCGGTTCGATCCGCCGCGTCGTGCTCTTGGGCCCAGCGCACTACGTCGGCTTTCCCGGCATCGCGGTGTCCGGCGCCGACGCCTTCGCCACGCCACTGGGTGACGTGCCTGTCGATCACGCTGCCTGCCAAGCGCTCCAGGCTCTGCCCTTCGTGCACAGCTTCGACGCAGCCCATACACCCGAGCATGGCCTGGAAGTGCACCTGCCCTTTCTCCTGCAAACGCTGGGCGAGTTTGCGCTGGTGCCGCTGCTCTTTGGCCGCACCAACGCCGGCGAAGCGGCGCAGGCGCTCGACGCCGTGTGGGGCGGCGACGAGACGCTCATCGTCATCAGCTCGGACCTGTCGCACTACCACGATTACGCGACGGCCCAACTCATGGACCAGGCCACTGCCCGGTTCATCGAGGCGCTGGACGGCGGCGCGATCCACGCGGACCACGCCTGCGGGCGCATCGCGATTCAGGGCTTGCTCAAGCTCGCCGCCGCACGCGGTCTGCATGCGGTGACACTGGATTTGCGCAACTCCGGCGACACCGCCGGGCCGCGTGAGGAGGTCGTCGGCTATGGCGCCTGGCTCTTTGCATGAAGCGATGGCCGGCATCATCACGCTAAGTGACGCCGATCGGCACACACTGCTGGAGGCGGCGCGGGCGGCGGTGTTGCACGGCGTCGAGCATCGCCAGGCGATGACGATCGACCCGGCGAGCTACGCACCGGTGCTGCGGACCATCGCCGCGACGTTCGTCACGCTGCACGTGGACGGGCAGCTTCAAGGCTGCGTCGGCACGCTCGAAGCGAGCCGGCCGTTGATCGCCGATGTGGTGCACCACGCTTACCAGGCGGCGTTTGACGACCCGCGCTTCGCGCCGCTCGAAGAGCACCAGGTGCCGCAACTGGTGGTGCATATTTCCATTCTCGATCCGGCCGAAGAGATGACCTTTACCGACGAGGCGCACCTGCTGGTTCAGCTTCGCCCGGGCATTGACGGGCTGATTCTGGAGGAGCCGGGCGGCCTGCTGGGCCGGCGGCGGCGCGGAACGTTTCTGCCCAGCGTGTGGGAGATGCTGCCCCAGCCCGCGGCGTTTGTGGCGCACCTGAAACGCAAAGCGGGGCTGCCCATGGATCACTGGTCGCCGCGAATGCGCGTGTGGAGGTATACGACGCAGTCGGTACCGTGAGATGCATCGCGCCTGGATACCGACGCTTCGCAAAGCCTCAGCGTCGGCGTGGTTGTAGATCTTCGCGTTCTTCGTTCCTCGTTCTTCGTTTCTCGTTCTTCGCTTTTCATTCCTCATTCTTCATTCCGCATCGCCGCGATTGCCGATGAGATTTCACCGTGATACCACAGACCGATCCCAAAGCGGGCTATCTGGACCAGCAGGCGGCAGTTGACGCGGCGGTGTGCGAGGCGCTGGCGGGTGGTTGGTACATTCTGGGGCAGCGCGTCGAGGCGTTCGAGGCCCAGTTCGCCGCCTATCTGGGCGTGGGGCACGGCATCGGCGTGGGCACCGGAACCGATGCGATCGAGCTGGCCTTGCGCGGGCTGGATATCGGCACCGGCGATGCGGTGTTTACCGTGTCGCACACGGCCGTGGCCACCGTCGCAGCCATCGAGCGCAGCGGCGCGACGCCGGTGCTGGTGGATATCGATCCGGCGCGTTACACGATGGATCCGGATCATCTGGAGGCGACGATCCGTGCGGTGGGCGACGGCAAGCTGCGCGGCGTGGGTCGGCCGCGCGCGATCGTACCAGTGCATCTCTACGGCCATGCCGCCGACATGCCTGCGATTCTCGATATCGCCAGGCACCATAGCCTGCACGTGATCGAAGACTGTGCCCAGGCGCATGGCGCCCTGATCGACGGCCGCAAGGTCGGCACGATGGGAATCGCGTCCGCGTTTTCGTTCTATCCGACAAAGAACCTGGGAGCGCTGGGCGACGGCGGAATCGTCGCGACAGACGATTTCGAGCTGGCCAAGCGTCTGCGCGCGTTGCGAGAGTACGGCTGGGTCGAGCGGTACATCAGCGCTATGGCGGGCATCAACTCGCGGCTGGACGTGGTGCAGGCGGCGATTCTGAGCGTGCGCTTGCCGCGCTTGGATGCGGATAACCAGCGGCGGCGCGAGGTGGCGGCGATCTATGATGCGGGTCTGGCGGATACGGGCCTGACGCTGCCGCGCGTGGCGCCGACCTGTCAGCACGTGTACCACCAGTACGTGGTGCGCTGCCCGCGGCGCGAGGCGCTGCGGCAATCGGTGCGCGAGCAAGGCGTGGCGACGGCGATTCACTACCCGGCGCCGGTGCATCTCCAGCCGGCGTATGGCGGCGCGGCGCGGTTGTCGGAGCATTTGCCGCAGACTGAGCGTGTTGCCGGGGAGATATTGAGCCTGCCGATGTATCCGCAACTGGGTGCGTCCAATGCGCGGCGCGTGGTTGATGCGGTGCAGGCATGCGGCGCTTCATGCGGCAAAGACGCGACAAGTCGCGGCGCTTCGTAGGGCGCATCGTTGCGTTATGCGAGTACTGGTTGCGCGTCACTTGCTGCGCGCGTGAGTAGATCTTCGAAGCGAGTGATGATCGCGTCCCAGGTGATGGTCAGCGCGGTTTGCCGCGCTGCCTGACCGATGGCGCGGGCGTGTTGCGGATCGCTCGCCGCGCCCAGCGCCGCCTGCACGAATGCGTCAGCGTCGTCAACGGGGGCGAGCAATCCGTTGGTACCCGAGATGATGTGCTGGCGGCCGGCTGCGTAGTCGTAAGCGACGACGCACAGGCCGCTGGCCATGCCTTCGGTCACCACGTTGCCGAAGGTTTCGGTGACGCTGGCAAAGAGGAGGATATCCGCCGAGGCATAGTGCCGGGCCAGGTCCTCGCCGCGCTGCATACCGGCGAAGAGGAAGTCGCCATGACGCTTTTCCAGTTCAGCACGGGCCGGTCCGTCGCCCACGAGCACAAAGCGCAGGGCGGGATTGCGTTGCCGCATGGCTTGGAAGGCGCGCACCGCCAGGGGGATATTTTTCTCCGGCGCGATGCGGCCGACGTAGGCGACGACGGGCGTGTCGTCGGCGGCGCCCCAGGCGCGGCGGAGCTCGGCGCTGCGTCGCTGCGGGTCAAAGAGCCGGCCGTCCACCCCGCGCGACAGCACGGTCACGTTGTGGAAGCCCGCGGCCATCAGCTCGTCGCGCTGATCGGCGCTGGGGGTCATGGTGACGCGTGTGCGATTGTGGAAGTGGCGCATGTACGCCAGCGCGGCGGTCTTGAGCAGGCCGGCGCCGTAGTGGCGGAAATAGGCGTGGAAGTTGGTGTGGAAGCTGGACGCCACGGGCAGGTCGAGGCGATTGGCGGCACGGAGCGCCGACCACCCCAGCGGGCCTTCGGTGGCAACGTGCACGACCGTTGGGCGTGCGTCGCCGCCCCACAACTGGATGAGCCGGCCCTTGCAGGGCAAGCCGGCGTGCAGGCCCTGGTAGCGCGGCAAGCCGATACCGGGCACGACGACTTGCGCCAGACCGTCGCTGTGCGAATCGATATCGGCGTCGTGCTGGCGCGGACGGATGACTTGGACCTCGTGGCCGCGCGACACCAGCCCACGCGCCAGGCGATCGAGCGTCATCGCCACGCCGTTGATTTCGGGCGGATAGGTTTCGGTGACCAGCGCCAGCCGCATGGGGGCATGATAACAGCGCGGCACGCCGCTTCGCGCAGCGGGGTGATCGCGTTGGGAAAGAGGGTAAACCGCAAGCGATTACCTGGCGGATCTGGTGTCGGCCCGAGGCGCCTGCACTTCGGGCGCGTGCTGGATCTTGCGCTTGAGCAGGTCCATCAGGAACTCGCACTCGGCTTCGCTGTTGGGCATCCAGGTGGCCCAGTGAATCTGCACCGCACACTTGGCGACACGGATGCCGTCGCGGATAAACGCGCTGAGCCGCTTGTGCGACAGGACCTCGACCAGATTGTCCGACAGCGGCACGCAGATCAGCGGGGTCTCGAGCTTGGGCACGAGATAGCAGAGCGTGCCAGGCTCGATCTTGCCTGGCTTGAGCGCAGTCGAAGGGCCGGCCTTGAGCGCAGCCGTCGGGGCGGGGCGGGTGACGATGTTGTGACCGTTGGCCTTGGCGTGACCATTGCCGTTGGTCTTGCCGTGACCGTTGTGGCCGTTGCTCTTGGCCGGCTTGGTGTCCTTGGCGGCCTTGCCCGTCGGCGGCGCGGCGACCGGCGGTAACGGCGTGTAGGTGTACTGCAGCGTCCACTTCCACGATGCGCCATACCACACGATCGTGGACTGAGGCACTTCCAACTCCGCCAGCGCGGCCAGGATGCGGTCGAACTGCCGGCGATGGTGCGGCTTGAGCGGATCGAGCAACTGCTCCAGCGAAGGCTTGGACCAGCGATCAAACCAAGGGGTACGGCTAATGGAAATTGAACTAGTCATTCGGTCCCAATTAGTGGTTGTGTCAACGATCCAAAAAACCCTTGCCCTCAGATGTCCCCGGAAATTCCCCTGACAGTCCCAATCAATCACACCCCGGACCCCGGACCCCAATCCCCGGACCTGTGCCATGTCGTGAATCAGCTAATTTCTATACGCATGTTGCCGGTCAATGGTTCCGTCCATGACACTTTTTGAACTTCAAACCCGAGCCGCAGGGGCACGGATCGTTCCGGCCCGGCGCCGCGGCGGCCGCATGCGGCTTAGCGCGCAGGCTCCGCGTATCACCGAGTCCCTGGCGATTGGCCTCCGCCTCCCCCACGGCCGCGCCCACCAGCACCCCCGGAGTCCCCGGATTCCGCGGAGTCCCCGCATTCCCCGCCTCGGCATCCCCGCCGCCGCCACCGGCCGCCACCGCCGCCGGGGGCTGCCGCGCCGGTTCGGGGTCCGGCGGCTGACGATTCTGCCGCAAGAATCCCGCCAGCCAGTTCAAGCGCGGCATGGCGTGCTCGTAGAACATCATGTACGACTCGCACAGGATCGTCGGTTCAGGTACGTCCCCGCCATGCTCGCGGTGCTTGGGACATCCGCCGTGGCAGTACGGCTTCCACTGGCAGGCCTTGCATTTGGCGGGCAGGTCCTGCTTGCGCACGGCAAACGAGCCCAGCCGCGGCTCGTCGATACGGTCGTACCAGCCGGCATCACCGGCGGACGGCGGCAGAGACAGGGCATGCGAGTCTGCTCCGGCGGCGCCGGGGGCGAGCTTGGTTTGGATTTGCTCCTCCATGCTCCGCGGGCTTACGCCGCGCGGCTCCGATTCCTGCGGCTCCGATTCCGCGTCCTGCGGGGCGTACTTGCGGTCGAAGTCGGCCGTGCCGTCGATATCCCGGCCATCGTGGCTGTCGAGTTTCTGGTAGCCGTCGCCGTGGATGGTCAGGCCGGTCGCCACGCTGCCGTCGACGCCGATGTTGTTCCGCCAGTCGCTTTCGCCAATCTGGGCCAGTTGCCAGCGTCGCTCGACGAAGTGGTCGCAGCCGAACACCGCGCCGTCGTGCTCGATGGTGAGCTGGTTGTGGCAGGCGCCATCCAGAATGCAGAACGGCATCTGCCCGAGCACGAGCTTATTGAGCACCGCATCAAAGATGCGCACGCTGACGCGCTTACGGTACTTTTCAAACCACAGGTCAAACGCTCTGCACAAAAACTTGCCATAATCCGCCGGTTGAGGCGAATAGGCCGCCAGCACGTTGTGCCCCTGCTCCGTCGGATGCTTCTCCCACTCAATGGCGGGGATGAACTGGAGCCATCGCGAGCCGAGGTTGAGCAGATAGCCCATCACTTCGTCGGGATGGTGCACGTTTATATCGTTAAGGACGCAGAGGATGTTGTATTCGACAGCATGCTTCTGGAGCAGCCGCATGCCGCGCAGCACGTGGTCGGACGACCCGGTGCCGCGATTGGTCAAGCGATAGTGATCGTGAAACCGCGGCGGGCCATCCACCGACAGGCCGATAAGGAACTCGTTATCATGCAGGAACTTACACCACTCGTCGTCGAGGAGCGTGCCGTTGGTCTGAAGGGCGTGATGGATGCGCTGGCTCGGCCGGGCGTACTTTTTCTGGTATTCCAGGGCCCTGCGGAAGAACGGCAGCCCCGCCAGCGTCGGCTCGCCCCCCTGCCAGGCGATGGTCACATCGTCGTGAAACCGTGGCAGAACGCTGGCGTAAATGCTCTCCAGCGTATCCAGACTCATGCGATGCTGATGCCCGTCGTATATCGTCTTTGTGGGTAAATAGTAACAGTAATGGCAGTCAAGATTGCACAAGGCACCCACCGGCTTGATCATCACCGTCACGCGACTGGGTTGTATCACTGGCAGGCCCATAGGACCCGTCATGGTAGCGAAAATCATGCCAAAAAGCAACCCGGAGCCGGATTATAACTTACAATACGGTCGCGAGTTGGCGAAGGCGGAGAAGACTCATCGCGGAAGGACGCAGAGGACAGCCACAAAGGCACGAGGACTCGAAGAAGAAGGAACAGGGATGGACATGATGGACATGATTTTGCTTGAGCGAGCCAGGCGTCTCGATCCCAGTGATCGCCAAGCACGCAAGCAATAGAAATCAGAAACTCAAAGTCAGAATCTCCCCTCCCTCATCCTGTCCATCATGTCCATCCCTGTTACTTCCTCCTCCGCAAATCCGTATTCATCTGTGTTCATCCCTGCGTCCTTTGCAGTGAATCTTCTTCCCCGCCTCGACTGTCTCCCCGCCAGTGGATACCATCGCGGGCTGCTGGCCTCCGCGATCCGGCATCCGGCATCCGGGGGGGCCAAGGTCCGGGATCGCCCGGGTCTGGGGGGGCCGGAGTCCGGGGGGGCTGTCAGCGAATGCCAATTATGAATGACCATAGCACCCATCCCGCCGATACCGCCCTGCCGCCGTCGCCTGTCAGCGACTCGGCCCAGGGTGAGCCGGATCTTTCCCAGTCCACCATTCTGATCGTGGACGACAACGCCCAGAACGTCGAGTTGCTCCAGGCCTATCTGGAGACTTTGCCCTGCCGGATCCTCACCGCCAGCGACGGCGCCCAGGCGATGAAGCTGATCGAAGACGCAGTAAACAAGACCCCCGGAAGTCGTGCCCCTGGAAGTGGAAGTTCCCCCCCTGGAAGTCTGGAGGGCGAGGACACCGCCTCCGCCCCGCCGCCGTTGCCCGATCTGATTCTGCTGGACATCATGATGCCGCGCATGTCGGGCTTTGAAGTTTGCCGCAAGCTCAAGGAAGACCCCGCCACCCGCTCGATCCCCATCATGATGGTCACCGCCTTAAACGAACTGGGCGACATCGAGCGCGGCGTCGAGTCGGGCACCGACGACTTCCTGACCAAACCGGTGAACAAACTCGAACTGATCACCCGCGTCAGAAGCCTCCTTCGCGTCCGCCACTTAAAACGCGAACTCGACCGCACGCTGGCGTATATCGAGGATCTGGAAAGCCGCGGGCCCCAGGGGAAGGAACAGGGGTGAGGCCTCCGCCACTATTGCTCGGCCATCCACGCTCATGCCACCTACCACTAGCCGAGAGTTTCAGAAAGCGGCGGCCCAGCGCCTCACGACGGCCGAGACGCTGTTGCGCGAAAAACTGACTCTTGATGCGCAATACCTCGGCGGCTACGCCGTGGAGTGTTCGCTCAAGGCACTCATTCTGCATCTGACGCCCGAACCTGACAAACCTGCCAAACTCAGACTCATCACCGCCGGAGCGAAAATGCACCGGCCCGACGTGCTTCTGGGAGAGCTGCGCGACTTGGGAATTCTGCTACCCCTGGAAATTGCCCGGCGAATGCGCCACTTCGATTGGACAACCGATCTACGATACGAGTCAGGGCGACGAGACACCGGCGAAACCATCGGCTTTCTGAAAACCACCAAGGCGATCTATGATTGGGTGGAGGTCCAACTGCCATGACCAATGCATCCGCACCAACCTGGGAATCCAAGCGCACCGACGAAACCCGCCGAGTCGAAAAGGTCCTTCGCGCGGCGTTCGAGAAGGCTGACGCCTACCGCTACAACTCCGCTTCAATTCGCGTTCGGGTGATTGACGCGAAGTTCGAAGGACTCGCGCCCGAAAGACGCGACGCGATAGTCGAGGCTTACTTGAAGCAGCTACCGGAGCGCACCCAAGCGGACATCATCAATCTCTACACGTTCGCTCCCTCGGAGCTTAAGGAATCCTCCAAGGAGGTACTTGTGAACACGGAGTTCGACGATCCGAGTCCGTCGATGTTGTGAGACACCCGATGCGATGCCCCATCTGCAAACATGGCGAGACGGCCTTGGGCGAAGTGACGGTCACGCTGGAGCGCAACGGCGCCGCAGTGGTCTTCCGCCACGTGCCCGCCCAAGTCTGCCAGACCTGCGGCGGGCGGTACGTCGATGAAGCCACCAGCGCCCGCTTGCTGGCGCAAGCCAACGCCGCCATCCGCGCCGGCGTGCAAGTCGAAGTCCGCGCCTATGCGGCGGCGTAGGTTCGATATTCGAATGAAGAATGATGGGGGGGGGGCCTTTTCCGCCTTCGACATGGACCGCCCCAACTTCAGCATCCTGACCAGCCTGTTGATCGCCGCAGTTCGGGTGATCGCGTTGTTCTTCGCGTTCATCCATTTCACCTGGCTGCTGACGGTATTACTGGACCCCCGCGCCGGACGTAGCGGGAATTGGGCACGACAGCTTGTGACGCCCGCCGTGCGGTTGCGCGAAGGGATCATTGCTGCCGTGCTGACCTTGTCCTTTGTGGCCCTGTTCTGGTTCCTCTCGCCGCCACGCCTCTGGGCGTGGAAGTGTCGCTGGGCTCAACGTGATGCCGCCCACTTGGGGCAACCTCACGGACCGCGCCGTTGGGAAGTGATCGTGGCTTGGCTGATCCCGGTGGCCCTGATGTTCGTCTTTCAGTTCAAGCTTGTGCGCCCTTTGGACCCAACTATTACCCACTGGATCCGTAACCGCAATTTCGTCCGAGCCGTCGTCGGCATTCCGTCTCACGTCAGCTTTTCGTTCGGACTCACCGATCCCAACAGCCTGACCACACACGCCATCATGGCCGCCATCGTTTGGTCCCTGATCCTGCTCGTGGTAACGCTGACACCGGTACGGCGTTTGCCATTGCCCGTGCACTTTGTCTGCGCGTTCGTCTGGACCTTCGGCGGTTGTTGCCTGACCTTGGCAATCTAGCAAGGGCGCAATTGGCGGCATAGAGCGCCCCTATTTTTTCTCCCCAAACATCGCCGTCACGCGCTTCTGCATCTCCTGCGGCGAAACATCTTCCTTGTGCGTCGCCACCCACCACAGGTGGCCGAAGGGGTCTTCGAGTTGGCCCGAGCGGTCGCCGTAGAACTGGTCGTTGATCGGCTTACTTTGCTTGGCCCCGGCGGCGACGGCCTTGGCGCAGAAGCCGTCCACATCCTCGACGTAGAGGTGAATGCTCACCGGCGAGCCGCCCAGCGTCGTTGGCGCCTGGCCGCCGAACTCGGGGAACTCATCCGCCAGCATGATCAGCGAGTCGCCCAGGCGGATTTCCGCGTGGCCCAGCCGGCCGTCGGGCATCTTCAGGCTGTAGATTTCCGCGGCGCCGAAGGCCTTGATGTAGAACGCCAAAGCCGCAAAGCCGTCCTTGACGGCCAGGTACGGCGTGACGGTACGATGACCTTCGGGAATCGCGGGGACGCTCATGGGCAACTCCTTTCCTATGTCAGAAGTTGCGGGATTGTAGCCCTGCGGACAAGCCGCCTATGCTGTGGCGTCGCCATGCTGACCTTATTCTCCATCCCCAAGCCGTTCGACGGGCACATCGGCCTGATTCAGCAAAATGCGCTGGCAAGTTGGGTGCGGCTGGGGCCGTGGTGTCGGGTGATGCTGCTGGGCGATGACCGGGGCGTGGCGGAGGCGGCACGGCAGGCGGGAACGCAGTGGCTGGGGGACATTGAGCGCAATAACCTGGGCACCCCGCTGTTGAGCGATGCGTTTGCCAAGGCGGCCCGATCCGCCGACACCGACTGGCTCTGCTACGTCAACGCGGACATCATTCTCACCGGGCGATTCGGCGACGCGATGCGGGCGGTGCATGATCACAAGGCCCTGCTCATCGCCGAGCGGCGTAACGTCGATCTGCAAACGCCGATCGATTTTGCCGATCCGAATTGGCAGGATCGGCTGGAGGAACTGGTGCGGTCGCAGCACGCGCCGGTCAGCCCCAGCGCCATCGATCTCTTTGCGTTCCCGCGGGGCTCGCCGCTGGTGGAGTTGCCGGGGTTTGCCGTGGGCCGGCCGCACTGGGACAACTGGTTCATCGCCCACGCCCGGCGGTGCGGCTACAAGGTCGTTGACGCCAGCGGCGTCTTCCACCTCATCCACCAGAACCACAGCTACGCTCACGTGCCGCAAGCCAGGGACCAGCGCTGGGCCGGCCCCGAGGGCGACGCCAACGCCAGACTCGCCGGCGGCCGCTACATGGACCTCAACGACGCCACGCACCTGCTCACGAAAGACAAGCTGGTGCGCGTGTCCCTGCGCCGGCGCGTGGACCGCTGGTTGGCGCACCAGGCGGTGTATCGGCCCGGTCTCAAGCGACCGATTGGCTGGTGTCGGCTGCTGACCCGAAGCCGATCACGTCCATCGCCAGGCGACTTGCGCTCCTCCGCGTTGACCGCGTTGCCCCGATAGCGAGTTCAGGAAACGCCCCAAAGACGCGCGCCAAGCTCACTTCTATTGTCCCGGTGTGATCCACCGAGTCATCCCTTGACAAGGAGTACGGCGATGAACTGGGACAGAATCGAAGGCAACTGGAAGCAGTTTCGCGGCAAGGTGCAGGAGCGTTGGGGCAAGTTGACCAACGACGACCTGGATGTGATCCAGGGCAAGCGCGACCAACTGGTGGGCAAGATTCAGAACGCCTACGGGCGTTCCAGGGACCAGGTGGAGCGCGAGGTGGACGAGTTTGTCAACAGCGGGCAAAACTGACGCTTCCGCACGCGGTGATAGCACGGCGCGTTGAGTAAGCGCGCGTCGTGAAACGCAAGGCAGCCCCGCACAAGCGGGGCTGCCCTTGTCAATTGGTTGTGCGGCGCAGAGCGGGTTAGCGACGGTGCGTGGCTCTTGCGGCAAAGCGATTGCGCCCGCCCTTGTTGGCGTGCGCTGGTACGCCCGCGTGGGCGTGCCCGCCGTTGTGGCCTGCTGAGCCGTTGCGGGGGCGCCCGCGATGCCCGTTGCCATTGCTCCGCGGCGCCGGCGCCGGCAGCATCTGCGCCGACGATTCGCTGTGGTCGGGGCAATCCGTGCGCACCGGGATGGTCTTGCGGATCAGGCGCTGGATGGCCAGCAGGTAGTCGCGCTCCTCGTGATCGCAGAAGGAGACGGCGATGCCCGTGGCGCCGGCGCGGGCGGTGCGACCGATGCGGTGGATGTAAGTCTCCGGCTCGTGCGACAGGTCGAAGTTGATCACGTGGCTGATGCCGTCAACATCGATGCCGCGGGCGGCGATGTCGGTGGCGACCAGCACGTGGATCTTGCCAAGGGTGAAGCTCTTTAGGGCGCGTTCCCGCGAGCTCTGCGTCTTGTTGCCGTGGATGGCATCGGCGTTCACGCCGCATTCACGCAGGTGCTTGGTCACGCGGTCGGCGCCGTGCTTGGTGCGGGTGAAGACCAGGGCCCGGGCGATGCTGGTGGTCGCCAGCAGGTGCGCCAGCAGGGCCGGCTTGTTGCGCTTCTGCACGAAGAAGACCGACTGATCGACGGCGTCGAGCGTGGGCTTCTCGGGCGTGACCTCGACGGCGGCGGGATTGGTCATCAGGCTGTCGGCCAGCTTGCGAATCTCGCGCGGCATGGTGGCGGAAAAGAGCAGCGTCTGGCGCTTGGCGGGCAGTTGCTCGACGATGCGCTGAATGTCGCGGATGAAGCCCATGTCCAGCATGCGGTCGGCTTCGTCGAGGACCAGCGTTTCGATACCGCGCAGATCGACGTGGCCCTGTTCCATGAGGTCCTGGAGCCGGCCGGGCGTGGCGACGATGACATCGACGCCGCGGCGGAGGCTGTTGACTTGGGGGTTCTGGCTCACGCCGCCGAAGATGACCGTGCCGGTGATGGGCAGGTTGCGGCCATAGGTGGCGAAGCTGTCGGCGATCTGCTTGGCCAGCTCGCGCGTCGGGCAGAGCACCAGGCAGCGGGCGCGGGGCTTGGCGCCCTTGAGCGCCGGCTTCTGCGACAGGCGATGCAGGACGGGCAGCGCGAACGCGGCCGTCTTGCCCGTACCGGTCTGGGCGCTGCCCAGCACGTCCCGGCCTTCGAGCACGTGGGGAATGGTTAGAGCTTGAATGGGAGTAGCGAGGCTGTAGCCTTCATGGGCTACAGCACGGAGGATCGGCTCAGAGAGCCGTAGGTCAGCGAACTGCATTTAGCAGGTCCTTCTAAGGTGCACACCGCGACGGGATCGGCGGAGTGCCGAAGGACAACCGGGACGATGCGCCACAACTGGGCTTTGGATGGATCGGGAGAGGCCGACGTGGCCGACAGATCGATCGAGGCGGTCAGTTGAGTCATGTAGTGTAGCACGGGTCGGGGCGGAAAGCGAATGGAGCTTTTGGATTTGACGATCCCAGACGACCGCTTGCGGTTTAGCGGTGCTTGTGAAAAGGCCAGTTGTTGTAGGGGATCACACATGGCCAGTGTTGGACAGGCAGGCCGATCTTCACGGGGTTCTGTTCGATGTAGCGGATGGTTCGCCAGATATCGTCGGGTGTGTCGAGGAAGACTTTCCAACCGCCGTGCGTCCACGTGGGATGGTCGGCAGTGCGCAAGCCCGCGTCGATGAGCCGTAGACGAGTTTGCTCCTGGAGGTTGTCGATCATGGTCTCCGCCAGGTCGCGATGCTTGCGGATGATCAAGTGCACGTGGTCGGGCATGATCGCCAGCGCGTAGCAGGTGTAGCGGCAGCCGCGGATGGCATCGGCGAAGGCTTCGGCGACGATGGGGAACTGGTCGGGCGCAAACGCAAGCTGGTCATGCTTGAGACGTTGGGCGGCTTGCTCGTAGAAGGAGCGGATGTCGCGGCCGGCGGGTTGGATCTTCTTGCGGCCAAAATGGAGTTCGCCCAAGTCGCGCAGGAGGTCATTGCGGATAACGTGGGACGTGCTGCCGCGCGGGTCGTTGGGGAGCCACCAGCCGTAGAGGGTCCACATGAGGTGGTGGGAGATGACCACGGGATCAGATTACCTTTGCTACGCTAAACCGCAAGCGGTGTCGTACCATGATCGGCATGACGGAGCTTGGGGCGATTATGTCGGCGGTGGGGTTGAGCCTGCTTTGCGCGGCGGCGGCGGTGGTGCTGGCGCTGCCGGCGGCCATGGCCCTGGCGTGGGTGCTGGCGCGGCGAAACTTCCGCGGTAAGGCGCTGGTCGAGGCGTTGGTCATGTTGCCGCTGGTCGTCCCCCCGGTGGTGACGGGGTATCTACTCTTGGTGCTCTTGGCGCGGCGGGGATTGCTGGGACCGGCGCTGGCGGCGATGGGCGTCGAGATCGTGTTCACCTGGGTCGGGGCGGCGCTGGCGCAGGCTGTGATCGCGCTACCCATGCTGGTGCTGGCGCTGCGCGTGGCGTTTGAGTCGATCGACCCGGAGTTGGAGCAGGCGGCGGCGACGGAGGGCGCTACGCCCTTGCGGATTTTCTGGAGCCTGGTGCTGCCCATGTCGTGGCACGGGTTGGCGGCCGGCTGCGTGCTGGCCTATGCGCGGGCGCTGGGTGAGTTTGGCGCGACGATTCTGGTGGCGGGCAACATCGCCGGCGACTGGTCGCAGGGGCGGCTGGGCACGCGCACGCTGCCGCTGGCGATCTTCAGCGCCATGCAGTGGCCCGGCGGGGAACGCGAGGCCGCGGCCCTGGTGATCATCGGCATCGCCATGTCGCTGGCGGCGCTGATGGTGGTGCGGCGGTTGTTTGGCGGGGACTATCGCGCTGCCGAGGGGAGAATCAAAAAGTAACAGGGATGAACACGGATGAACACAGATGGGAATAGAAGGAACAGTGATGGACATGATGGACAGGATGTCACGAACTGCAACGGTCAATGGATCAGACAATCATGTTCATCATGTCCATCCCTGTTACCTCTTTCAACCGTCAGAAGAGTTTTCCCTGGCTGGGGGAGTCGGGCTGGTGGGCTAACATTTCGCGCACTTCGTCGAGCAGGTCGTCCAGATCGCGGAACTGCTTGTACACGCTGGCGAAGCGCACATAGGCGACCTGGTCCAGGTCCTTGAGCCGGTTGGCGACGAGGCGGCCGATCTCGGCCGACTCGAGCTCGCGCTCGCCGCGGCGAAAAACCTCTTCCTCGACTTCATCCACAAGCTTGCCCATCTGCTCGGCGGCGACGGGGCGCTTGTAGCACGCCTTCTCCACTCCGGCGAGAATGCGCTCGCGGTCGAAGGGCACGCGCGTGCCGTCACGCTTGATGACCGTCAGCCGCGTGTTCTGCTCGACGTGCTCGTAGGTGGTGAACCGTTTCTTGCACGCCAGGCAAGTGCGGCGGCGACGGATGGCGCGCCCGCCGTCGCTGGCGCGCGAGTCGATGACCTTATCGTTGTCCTGGGCGCAGTAGGGGCAACGCATAACCGCCAGAGTCTACCATGAGCCAAAGCCCCGCAGGGCACCTCGCATTGGCATGGCGGGGCCGCGGCTAAAGCTCCGCAGGCCGATGTGGGGCTCAAGGCGCGGGTCAAAACTGCCGAAAGCGCTTAAATGGGATAGCCGGCAAAATCGCGCCGGCCGGAGAATGCCATGCCCAGCGTCGGCGATACTGTCCGCTTGCAGCTACCCAGTCTGACGGGAATCACGGACGCCGCCGCGCCCACGGCCTTGTCCTCGGGCCTGGTCGCGGGGATCAATGGTTCGCGCCTGACGGTCGTGCTGGACAAGCCGCAGGCCTGTCCCCCCGCCGGCGGGACGGTGACGCTGTTCTTCTTCGCCGGTTCGGACTTTCTGCGTCAGCAGGGTCGGCTGGACGTGGTCACGCTGACCGCCGAGGAGCTGCCCCGGCCGATCCTGGGGATCGATCGCCTGGATGCTCCCGTTTCCGCCGAGTCGCGCCAGGCTTTCCGCATCACCGGCTTTGAAGAGCAGGTATGCGTGCGCATCGAGAAAGAACGCAACTGCCCCATGGTGGACGTGAGCCTCACGGGCATCGCCATCGTGACCCGGCGGCGTTATCCCAAGGGTCTGGTGGCGATGCTGGAGTTCATATTCCAGGGCCAGCCCTATGCGGGGCGGGCGCGAATTCAGAACCTGCGCGAACTGCCGGATGAACACTTCCGTTACGGGCTCCAAGCGGCGGAGGAACGCAGCTTCCCGGGCAACCTGAAGAAGGGCCTCCAGGCACTGACGCTGCATTTTCAGCGGGTACAACTGCGGGAGAGACGCGGAGCGTGAGGGGAAAGTGTAAAGCGAAAGGTAGAAAGTGAAAGGGCGGATACCAGACGCTTGGCGGACTCAGCGTCGGCGTGGCCTTTTCACTCTTGCTTTCGCCTTTCACTTTTCACTTATGCTTCGCCCTTCACTTTCGCGCCAACTTGATTTCTCACCGTGGCCCCTTACACTATTCGGCTCGCTCACACCCTGCGGGCGTGGCGGAACTGGCAGACGCGCAAGGTTCAGGTCCTTGTGGGGCTAATCACCCCGTGTAGGTTCGACTCCTATCGCCCGCACTTTGGTTTTTCCGGGTTGGCACTTCTTGTGCATCTTGAATGGCATGCCTTGGGGCTTCTACGCCGGACCAGCCGCTTGGCCCCCGGAGTGACTCAGCGTCGGCGCTGGGGGCGCGCCGCGGTGGGCGGATATGATAAAGTCACGCGCAACGCGGGCGTGGCGGAATTGGCAGACGCGCGGGATTTAGGTTCCCGTACCGAAAGGTGTGCAGGTTCAAGTCCTGTCGCCCGCATTACCGACGATGAAGGGGGACGAAACAAAAGTCCACCCGCTCGTCCGGGGCTGCGGGTGGGTGGGGGCGATGGGAGAGCACGCAAGCGCCGGAATCACCGTGAGTCACCGCGCTAAGCCGCAAGCGGCTGGGAACCGGCGGCGCTTTTCGAGGTCGTCGGCATGCCCGGAGTCAGTACGGTGATGGATCAGCCCAGCACGCAGCCCGCGGCCAAGGCGTCGCCCTCGGCGTGGACGAGATCGGCTGCCCCCGCATCGGCACTACCGGTGACACCGGGGGCGCCGGGAGCACCGCCAACCTCTGCGGCACCGGGGGCACCAGGGGCACCGGGAGTGGCGATGCACAGTGCCGCCGCTGCCGCCGCCGCCTCGGCGCAGGCGCGTGCGTCACCCGTCACGGTGACAGCTAGCGCTGGGCCCGCCACACCCGCCGACCATCGCCAGCGTCAGGACATCATTCGCGCCTTGATGCGACGGGTATTGCTTCGCGATGCCGAGTATCGCCGGGTCACCGACCACAATCACCCGCTGGGCGAGGGATTGGGGCTGGTGGATTACGTCGTGCTCGTCGCCGAACCGGACATGGATCCCAAAGCGGTGTTCGAGCGTCTGCGTTGGGGCGGGCGCGTGGCAGTCGTGTCGAGCGACACCGAGCAGTTGCTGGTCTTGAGCAAACGGTTCCGCGGCGACAGCGGCTTTGTGATGGAGGAAGGCCCGGCAACATTCCACGCGGGATGGCTGCACTCGCGCCTGCGCTGGGGCGGCCGCAAGTTGTACTACTTCCAGGCCCGCAAGGTGGCGATGATCCTGCCCGGGCAGGTGACCGAGCGGTTCACCTTCGACGTGCGCCTGGTGCGCGCCAAGCCGCCCATGACCGGTTACATGGTGATGAAGCAGGTGCCGTCGTATGGCTATGTATACCAGCGCTTGCGCAAGCGATTTCCCGATGCGGACGCCGAGACGAATTTCCAGCGCACGCACCGGCTGGTGGATCACGTGTTTCCGGTGTTTCTCTCGCGTGAGGCGGCGTTCCTGACGATTCTTCAGCGTGACCTGCCCAAGGAATACCGCGCCAAGGTTCCGCGGGCTCTGGGCGTGGAGAAAGGGCCCGACGGGCTGGTGCGCCGGTTGTATATGAACTGGCTGCGCGTGAGCGGGCCGGCACTGTCGCAGATGGAATTCGCCAAGCAGGCCATCGACCTGCTGCGCGTCCTGCACGACCATGTGAAGATCATCCACCTGGACCTGCGCCTGGACAACATGGTCGTCACCGAGCACGGCGTCGGGTTCGTCGACTTCGGCTCGGCGGTGCGCATGGGCGAAAACTTGAAGCAAAGCGCCATGCTCGACGCGCTGTTCGACCAGATGATGTCCACCTCGCAGATCCAGATCAACCTGGGCAAGATGATCCGCTCAGGTCGGCTCACGTCCAGCTTCATCTCGGCGGCACACGGGCGGATCGACAAGGCGGTGGACATTTTCTACCTGGCGCTGCAGATGCGCGACCCGCGCGGCAACCCGGACCTGCGCAGCCTCATCCACTACGACCCGCAAAGCGAAGAGGCACGCCGCATCGCCCTGCTTACCGACGGTATCCTCCGCCCCTCGGATCCGCGCCGGCCCAAGTACATCTCGGCGCGCGACATCCAGCAGGCGCTCTTGCGCATCGAGCAGAAACTGGAACCTGAAAAGGGTTGAGCGAATTCCCCGTCATGAAAGCCCACCCGCTCCGGCGGGTGGGATTGTGCCCACGCGGGGCGTGCGAAGCTACACTCAATCATCAACGCCCCCCACGAAAGGACGCTCCATGCGACGACGCATCCTTACCGCAGCGCTGCTGCTTCTGGCAGTAGGCTTGGCGAACTTAGCGGCGCAGGACGCCGCCGCGCCGACCTCCGCCTACACCTCGGGCCGATACAGCTTCACGCTCCAGGCGCCGACATTTGACGCGCTGGGCGCCGGCCGCGCGGGCGTAATCGCCGCCTTCAGCGCCCCGGCGGAGGAAGGGTTTGCCGCCAACATGAGCGTGATGATCCAGCAGATCAGCATGACGCGCGACGACTACAAGGCCGTGCTGATCGGCGGCATCGAGAAGGCCGGCCTGACCATCAACAGGTCCGATACGCTCAAGGTCGGGCCGCACGACGCCCTGCGCCTGGACTACCAGGGCACGCTGGATCAGCGTGACCTGCGCTTCCTGGCGCTGGCGGTGGTCGAAAAGAACCGCGTGGTGCTGGTGACCTGCAAGTCGCTCCAGAAGAACTTCGCCAAGTACGAGGCGGCGTTCAAGGCGGCGCTCGACAGCTATCAGCCGGCGCCGTAGGTGGGAACCGGGATGAACACGGATGGGAAGAGGGAACAGGAGATGGACAGATGAGCATGATGTAAAGCCACTGGATCAGCAGGACTGACATGCTCGGGCATTGATCCTGTCCATCATGTCTATCTCTGTTCCTTCTTCTTCCTTGTCCCTGTTCATCCGTGTTCATCCCTGTTACCTCCTATGCCGACGTCGTCGCCACCGGGCGTACCAGCAGTTTGCGCAGTACCGCCAACAGCGTTTCCATCGGCTCGAGGTAATTCGCCGGCGGACGCCAGTAGACCGTGCGATCGTCGATCAGGCTCGCTCGGCCCGGAGCATCGCGCAATATCTCATCCAGCCTCTGCGGGTGCGTCGTGCGGAAGATCAGGTCCGGGCCTTCGAGCTTGATGCCTGCCACATCCAGCGTGCTGGCGGCGATGCGAATCTCGGTCAGGTCCAACAGCGCCTCCACCTGTGTCGGCGGTTTGCCGTAGGCCTCGACCATGTCCTGGCGCACGCCTGCCAGTTCCTCCAGCGTCGCCGACCGGCTCATCCGGCGATACGCGTCCATGCGGTATTTTTCGCTGCTGATGTACGTCGGCGGAATGCGCCCCAGCACGGGCAGCTCCAGGTGCGTCTTGACCGGCTCAACCACCTTCTCGTGACGCAGCTTCCTGGCTTCCTGCTCCAGCATGCGGCAATACATTTCGTAGCCGACCGCTGCGATGTGGCCCGACTGCTCGGCGCCCAGCAGGTTGCCCGCGCCGCGAATCTCCAGGTCGCGCATGGCGATCTTGAAGCCCGCGCCCAGCATGGAGAACTGCTCGATGGCCTTGAGCCGCTTGGCTGCCTTGTCCGTGATCGGGCGATCCTCGGGCATCAGCAGATAGCAGTACGCACGATGCTTGTACCGCCCCACTCGTCCGCGCAACTGGTGCAGGTCCGCCAGGCCGTAGTGATCCGCCTCGTTGATGAACATCGTGTTGGCGGTGGGAATGTCGATGCCCGACTCGATGATGGTGGTGCTCACCAGGATGTCGGCCTCGCGGCGCATGAAGCGCAGCATCACCTCTTCCAACTCGTGCCCCGGCATCTGGCCGTGCCCCACCACGATGCGGGCGTCGGGCGCCAGCTTGCGGATGTCGTCGGCCACGCTCTGGATGTTGTGCACGCGGTTGTGCACGAAGTAGACCTGGCCTTCACGATTCAACTCGCGCATCAGCGCCCGGCGAACCAGTTCGCGGTCAAAACGCACCACCTCGGTGACGATGGCGCGGCGATCGGCGGGCGGAATCGACAGCGACGAGATGTCGCGCAGGCCCAGCATCGCCATGTGCAGCGTGCGCGGGATCGGCGTGGCGGTGAGCGTCAATACGTCGGCGGTCAGGCGGAACTCCAGCAGCTTGTGCTTGTGTTCGACGCCGAAGCGCTGCTCCTCATCGACGACCACCAGACCCAGGTCGGCAAACTTCACGTCGTTGGACAAGAGGCGGTGCGTGCCGATGATCACGTCGATCTGCCCCGCCGCCAGGTCCTTGAGCAGCTTGGCCTGCTGCCCGCCGGTCTTGAATCGGCTGACCGATTCGACGCGGAAGGGGTAGTCGGCCATGCGTCCGCGGAAGGTGCGCTCGTGTTGCTCGGCCAGGACGGTGGTGGGCACCAGCACCGCCACCTGCTTGCCGAACTCGATCGCCTTGAACGCGGCGCGAATGGCGACCTCGGTCTTGCCGAAGCCCACATCGCCGCAGATCAGCCGGTCCATCGGCTGCTCGTCGCCCATGTCCTTCTTGGTTTCGGCGATGGCGGCGAGCTGGTCCTCGGTCTCTTCGTAAGGAAACTCGGCCTCGAACTCGCGCTGCCAGGCCGTGTCGGCGGGAAACCGAATGCCCGGCAGCGACGCCCGCGCCGCCTGAATCTGGAGCATCTGCTTGGCCAGGTCCTTGACTGCCTCCTCGACCTGCTCCTTCTGCCGCGCCCAGCGCTTGCCGCCCAAGAGCGACAGCGGCGGCCGGCCCTCGAACCCGCCGATGTATTTCTGCACCAGGTCGATCTGCGTCGCCGGCACGTGCAGCAGAGCCTTCTGGGCGAATTCCAGCGTCAGGTAATCCTGCGTGATCTTCTTGCCCTGGCCGCCGCGCATCGTCTTTAGGCCGACGAAGCGCGCGATGCCGTGATCGACGTGCACGACGTAGTCACCTGCCACAAGGTCGAAGAACGCATCGGTGGCGCGATCGCTGGCGACGATGATGCGGCGGATTCGCCGGCGCGTGAGGTAGCGGTGGAAAAGTTCGTGGTGCGGGACCAGGTGCAGAAGCCCGCCATCGTCCCAGGCAAAGCCACGGTGCAAATAGCCGCTTTCCAGCGTCAGGCCGGGCGGCGCCGCGGGCACATGCTCGGTGATCAACTCACGCAGGCGTTCGCGTTCTGCGTCCTGCTCACAAAGCACGACAACCGTCCCCGCTCTCTCTTGGGGCGAGGGCTGAGGTGAGGGTGGTTGGCCCCCTCTCCCTTCTGAGCCCCCGGAAGGAGAGGGCTGGGGTGAGGGGACGTCGGGCACGAGCGTGGGCTCGATACTAGAGGAAGGCCCATCACCCGAGGCCGTCGTGTCGACGTTCGCTCCACGCAGTCCCGTCGTCCCCTCGCCCGGCCTCGCCGAGCCTCGGCCACCCTCTCCCTCAGACCCCGGAGGGAGAGGGGGATGCGCCAACTCTGCCAGCTCCCCCACCGCTTCGCCCGCATCGTGGCTGAACGAAAACAACGACGACACGGGCACCCGTATCACCTCGGCTTTGGCAGCCGTCGATCCGTACTGATTGACCTCGACATGCCGCCGCTCGGTCAGTGCCTTAAGCAGCGCCTTTGGCGAGATAATCCCCTTGACCTGTGTCAGCCGCTCGTAGTACCCGCGTGCCTGCTCCGACAGCTCGAGCACCTCGTGCAGCACAACCAGCGTGTCGGCGGGCAGCAATCGCAACAGGCTCGTGGTGCGGTCGTCGGACTGGAGCCGGCCGGTCGAGGCGCCGATGACCTGCACGCGCTGAAGCTTGCGGCCCGAGCCCATGGTGTCGGTGTCGATCAGGCTCAGACTGTCGATGTCATCGCCGAAGTAGTCGATGCGGATCGGCGCCGGTCCGGCCACGTCGGCGCCGCCGGCCGAGGGAAGGTAGATATCCACGATCCCGCCGCGCGTCGTGAAGTCGCCGGGCTGTTCGATGGCGTCAGCGCGCTGGTAGCCCGCGCGGTCCAACCAATCGAGCAACTGCCCCGGCGGCAACGCCTTGCCCACCTCCAGCACGAGTGAGAAATCGCCCAGCGCCGACGCCTCGGGCACCGTTTGCATCAGGGCTTGGATGGGGGCGACGAGGACGGAAGCCGATTTCGGATTTCGGATTGGAGCGGCTGCGCCGCTGTTGAAGCCGTCGGATTTCGGATTTACCTCAAGCCCGGCCATGCGAGTCTTCGAGCTTGGCCGGGATGCGGGACTGAACTGGACCAGCTTTTCCACCACCGCCAACCGCTCGGCCAGTAGTTCCAGGCTCACATTGGATTCGCCGGGCAGCACTTCCATTGCGCCGAATCGCTCACGGCCCAATGCATGCCCCGCAGCCTCGAACAGCGCCAAGTCCTCATACGCATCGTCGGCGTCATCCAGATGGGCGACCACCAGCAGCACCGGCCGGTCGAGCCGCACCGCCAGCGCCCCGGCCACCAATGTCGTGCTCGAACCCCAGCTCCCCTCTGCCACCGTGCGCAGCGACGCCCCCACCCTCGCGCACAACGCATCCAGCGCCGCCGAGTGAACAATTCGGTCAAGCCAGCCATGAGGGAAGTCACGCATCGTGTAAGAGAATTAGCCGCGGCCCACTTCCTAATGTGCCTCATCCATCTTCGCCCGCTTCACGCCCGACATCTTGAGCACCACCGGCACCTCGTAGCTGCCCGGCGGAGGCTCGTAAGGCCGCGGCACCGCCACCTCCGGCACATCCTCCAGCACCCGCAGCATCGCGATCTCGTCGCACGCCTGGTTCTTCGAGCAGCGAATGCACTCGCTCCAGACCTTCATCGGCAACTGTGCGCGATCGATCACGTGGAAGCCGCACTTGGCGAAAAACGCCTGCTCGTAGGTCAGCGTCATGATCTTGCGGATGCCCAGTTCATCTGCCTCGTCCACGCAAGAGAGCACCAGCCGCTTGCCCAGCCCCTTGCCGCGGAACTCGGGCATGACCGCCAGGGCGTAGAGCTCGGCCATGTTGGCCCACACGATCGACAGGCCGCACACGCCCACGACCTTGCGTTGCCGCACCTCGACATGGAAGTCGCGCACGTGCTCGTAAAGAAACGCCAGCGACCGGTGCAGCATCAAGCCATACTCCGCGGAGGAGTTGATGATGTCGCCGATCTGCGGGATATCCTGGATGCCGGCACGTCGAATCATGGTGGGAATTGTAGCGAGGCCTCTTCCTTGGGGAGAGGGCGAGGCGAGCCGCCGTGTCTCACGGCGGTCAAAGCCGTCGTCTCAGCCCCGTCAGTAACTTCGCAGCCAGGCTTTCACCTGTCCATGCGTCATCACATCGTAAGCCGTGAGCACCCCCTTCTCGGCAAAGAACACGACACGCCAATGCGAACCGGCACGGCACTCGAACAAGTCTTTGTGCAACCGCCGGATCCCCAAGCCCGAATGAAGATGAGGCCGGCCAAATCCATCCTGAAGCGCAGACAGACACGCCGCGACCAGATGCCGGTCGGCCACGCTTAACGTCTCCACGCGCCTGCCAAAACGCGGGCAAAGCTCGATCCTCATAGCTTGCCCGTGAAAGACTTGCTCCGGCCGGACTTCCTGGCGGCCCTGACCTCGGTGCGCACCGCGCGAAAGGCTCGCTGGGCCTGCTTCTCGCTCACGTCGTACTCCTGCAAGACATAGTCGTCCGAATGAACCCCCACCGGACGCAACGCCACTACTTGGCCATCCACCAGGAAACCAACGTCCTCGCCGCGCAGGGCACGCTTGAGCCACACTCCCAGGTTCTGCCTGCCTTCGGTGATCGAAAGGGTCTTCATAATGACATTATAGAGCCTGATGATGCAGGTTCAAACCCCGCGTTCCTCTCCGCGAGCCGCCGTGTCCTCACGGCGAGGCGGGGCATCGCAACGCCTTCAGGGCGAACCACCTTGAGGACAAGGCGACTCGAATACGCAGGGCAATTGCATATGGCCGCTCTGACCCCCTCTCCCTTCTGAGGGAGAGGGCT
>JBBDMX010000044.1:0-26090 GCA_040878035.1 Phycisphaeraceae bacterium
CTGGAATTACAGTATCAGGCCACGTGAGCGGTAGCGGTCATTTCTTTACGCGCCCAAAGGCGCGCGTCCCACCGTCGTCAAGCAGATCGAGTACCAGTGGCTCTACCTCTTGGGTGCCGTCAACCCCCGCACCGGTGAGTCGGCGGTGCTGCTTGCGCCCAGCGTGAACACGGACCTGATGAACGCTCATCTGGCCATGATCAGCGTGCAGGTCGGCGTGGCGCGGCACGTCGTGCTCGTGCTCGATGGCGCCGGCTGGCACGTCGCCAAGGCCCTGAAGATTCCCGATAATGTCACGCTGCTGCCCCTGCCGCCGTACAGCCCCGAGCTCAACGGCATGGAGCGTGTGTGGGGCTATCTGCGCAGCCACTACCTGAGCAACCGCGTCTTTGTCGACGAGGACCACCTCTGGACCGTCTGTCGAGAATCCTGGAACCACCTTGACGAGCAGCGCCTACAGAGCCTCTGCCACACCCCTTGGATCGAGCGCTGCGATTAAGGAGAAGGCGTATTAGAGGCCCGTCAGCGGCCCCGGGCAGGACAAGGTGGTGTCGTGAGCATCGTACTCCAAAGCGGCTTGGCCCCGACGCTGTTCGCCCAAGGATCCCGCCGCTATTAGAACCGCAGCGTGATCTTCTGCTGGTTCCAGCGATAGTGCTTGTTATGCGTCCTGCCCTCGTGAGCCTGTGCGTCGGAGAAAACCAGAACCATCTCTTTGCCGTCGGCACTGATGAATCTGGGTGAGAGCTTAGGTTGGTACAGCCGGCAGGTGTCCTCACCGGCGGTCCAATTCTCCGTGTAGTAGAACTCATGCCATGGCCCCCACGGCTGATGCGCCCACAGGAGCATCAGCGAGCCCGGCGGCGTGTGCATATATTTCCTCTGTTCCTCGCCGCCGGTCGCGCCGGTGGCCATCACATACAACCCCAGCGCCTTGTTGTAGACCACACTGGGCAGATAGGAGTACCAGCCGAATTCCTCGCCCGCGGCGTTGCGGGCAGGGAATGCGCGCACCACGCCGCGACGCGCGACATCGGCGGTCCATACGGGTCGGCCGGCGTCATCCAGTCGGGCAAAGAATTCGTAGCTCGCGCGATTCAAAATGCGGTCCACCGGGACTCGCGCCATGTTGAGCTTCCACGGCTCATGCCGTCCACCTGGTGCGTACAGGTACGCGTAGCCGTCGCGGGCGTCGCGATAATCCCGGCCCGCCTGAAGGAATTCGAGGTTGGCAAAGGCGTAGTCGTCCGTCTCGTGCCAGTAGAACATGTGCGCGGGGTCGGTCGACAGCGGATCGACGCGCGCGTCGGCGCCATCGTGGCGGAACCAGGAGCTGCCGTAGTCGGACGAGTAGATCAGTTTCGCGCCCTGGAAAGGAAAGGCGAAGCGGTCCTTGCTGGCGCAGGTGATGAAGTGATAGAGCGTGCCGTTGACGCCGAGAATGCCGTAGCCGTACCACCCGCCGCGCATCATGTGCACCGGGAAGTTGTCCAGCAGTTCACCTTCGATCGGTTCGGGGCCGCCCTTGATGCGAAAGACGCGCGTGTTGAACTCCTGTCCATTGGGCAGCGGCGCCCATCCGGTGCCGTCGTCCAGGGACGTGTAGATGTGGCCATCGCCGGCCCAGGTCTGGCACCAGTTGTCGCCGCGATGGGCCGTGCGGTAGACCGGGTAGTGGAACTCGACGCCTACAGGTCCGATTGAACCGTGGGAAGCGGGCATGGATGGTTTCCTCAGAGCGATGGTCTGGTGCGTTGTCCCCGTGTGTCATGGCGCCACGAGGAAGGCCGCGGCCTTCTTACGTGACGCTGCGGTGTCCTTGTCGAACAGCCGCACATTGGGGAACCGATGCGAATCGTCGAAAGCAACTGTCGCAGCGCCGATGCGGATCGGTTCGCAGATGGCGTACCGCGTGGCGGCATGGCGGTGAATCAGCTCGGGCCAATCGGTCTGAGTCACCAGGCCCGGGACCAGGTGCGAATAACCCACGTGCATGTAGCCGGCATCCAGGAGCATCTGATAGCTCTCGGGCACTGCGGACATGCAGCAGCCGATGACTGACTGCCATTGGCCGGCCAGCAGCGCCAGCGCCAAGGCAGGCCAGCCGCGCCCGACCAGCAGCAGTCTTGCATCGTCCAGCCTCGCCGAGCGGACCACCGCGGCCACTTCCTCCATGGCCAGGCCGATGGGACAACGCCCGGCCATGAATGCGTCCTGGGCGTGCTGATTGCCGCCATAGAATCGCCAGGTGCGCGCGTGGTAGTCGTTGATCGGTCGGAGATTGGTCGCCAACTGACCGCACGCAAACACATCCATCCTGACGATGCGCCGCACCGAGCCTTGCATCAGCCTGGCCCAGTGGAGCGCCCAGGCGGAGTCCGCGCCGGCTTCGTCCACGATCACCGCGGTTCCGCCACGCCGACGACCTAACGCCACGGTGAACGGCACGTGGTAATCGTCCTGCAAAGCACAGGCATACCGCCCCACCGCAACCCGACGCACGATCCGGCCCGTGGCACTGAGGATGGGAAATGTTTGTCCCCGCAGCACGCCGCGCAGAAAAGGATTCGACCGCACCGCCCCCCGGGGGTCGCGCGGCGATACCGGCTTGGCACGCCTGGCGTCAACCAGCGACTGGCAGTACTTGATGACCCCGTTATTCGTGGCGTTCTCCGCCTCCACGGCCTTGAGCATCGCCGCATGGACCGACGCGAATCCGTCCCACGCCGGCTCCAACGCGACTGGATGGTCCGGTTGCAGATACCGGTTAAACCAGCCCAGCACCAGTTCCCGGCACGGACGCGACATACAGTGCAGCACGCTGCCGCTGACCAGTTCCAACTCGGGCCCGTGTCCGGCCGCTTCGTAGACCGGCAGCAGTTTCTGATACACATCGAGCTGGTCGGGATAACCATACTCGGCGATGATCCGCAGGGGACGCGGAGCGAACAGCAGCGCCTCTTCGTGTTGATCGATGGCATGGGTCCAGTGGTTCAAGCCCATCTGGCACATGTCCCGGCCGCAGACTTCCGCAAAGGCGCCGCGCCGCGTGGAGGTGGGTTGGCTGGCGACGGCGGCGGTGATGCGCGGATCGGCGCCGATCATGTAGAAAGTCTGAATCCCCCCGCCGGACTGGCCGGTGAAGCCGATGCGCCCACGGTCCACGCCCGGATCCCCGCACAGGTGGCTCACCACCGTCATGCCGTCAGCGACGAAGAAGTGCGGCAGCGACAGACCTGCCAGGGTGGTGGCCGCTGCGATGTGCTGGTGCTGCTTGCATGCATCCCAGTAGACCGGGTCATCCTCGGGGCGGAACACCTCGCGTCGCGCCCCCTGGCCTACGGGATCGAAACTCACCACATGCATGCCGGACATCGCCAGCAGCAGCGCCAACTTCACGTAGCGCTCGGCGAGCGAGCCCAGCTCCATGTGGCCGGCGGCGACCGCCACGCCAGGCAGTTTGCCGCGCAGGTCGGCGCGGCGCAGCGACCAGGCGGGGATGTCGTAGCCATAGGCCGAACGAAGGACGATGCGTTGGATCGCAACATCGTGGTACGAGAAATGTGCGGTGATCCGGGAATCGACCCTGGCATCACGATCAGGCAGGGGGCCGAACAGCCGATCGAAGCGGGTGCGCGCGTCCTGTTGCGCCGCCTTCAGATCGCGGGCGTTGTGGATGTCCCGCAGGCGCCGATCGGCCTGGGACCAGGCGCGCCGGCCAATTCTCTCAAGCCGGCGGTACGGAAGGGGCAGGTCATGCAGTTGAGTGGGCATGGTCATTCCTGTGTAGCGCCCGGCGATGAGCGTACGGGCAGATCGGTCGTCGCGTCCACGTTTTTAAGAAACGCATCGGTGGGGATGCGCACGAGTTTGCGCAGGGCGATGGAGCGGATCTGTCCGCCGCCGCCGATGCCGCGCATGTGCAGATGCAGAACCGTCGCCCGCGACGCAAGACGAGTCGGCACGAAAAACGTATTGGCCGGGCCGCCCTTGAACGTCAGGTTGACGGTGGGCCCAAAAACAAAGCGCCCGATCATCACGTCGTCGGCAAATAGTTCGCCATGACAGTCGCACCCGTCCATGGTGACCACGGCGCCCCGGGGGCGCTCCATGTCGCGTGGCAGATGGCATGAGACCCAGCGGCCCGTGCCGGGGTCCAGGATGATGTCGGCCAGCGGCTGCGTGGAGGCGCGGGCGTCGCTGATGGCGGTCTTCGGCGGCGCCGCCGGTTCAGGGGCAAAGCGCCAAGCGCCGTGGCGCAGCGGGTTGCCGTTCACACGCACCTGGCCCTGGAGGCCGCGCAGGCTTCCCAGCCGGCACGCCGGCCAATGCACATCATCAAAGTTCGCGTGCCCCCAGATCTCCGCCCGCACCCGCAGACGATGCGTGCCTGCGGCGACGGGCTGGGGGAACGAAACCCGCAGGACACCCCCGTCCGCCAGCCACGCGCCCACATAGGCGTCGTCGAGCATGACGGTCACCACGTCGCCGGCGCCGTCGATGGCGATCTGGCTCACCGGGTCGGGCGCGTCGAATGCAAGCTCGTACCAACCCGCCCCGCGCAGCACGCCAAGTGACTCGAGCGACTTGGCGTCGCCTTTCCACGTCTGGTCCCAGGCCGGTGTCGGCACTGCGGTCAGGCGCCACGGCATCGCCGCCAGATCCACCGATTCGCCCAGCGCGGTGACCTGCGTGATGCCCTCGAAGCCTGCCCGAAACCGCTCGCGGACCCGCACGTGCAGCACGTCGCCGCCGCCGGTCACCGTGAAGTCGGCGGGCTGATCGAAGCGCATCGCCAGCGCCAGCGACGATTCAGATTGCTCGACCAGGCGCACCCCCGCGGGCGCCGAGTCGATCGACAGTACCGGACCCGTAAGGCGAATCTCCGCGGTGGCGTCCGCGTCGCCGCAGAGCGTCATCGTCGGGCCATGTGGACCTGCCTGAAGGTCGCACAACTCCGCCGTGGCATAGGCGATCGTCCAATCGAGTCCGACACTTGCCAGGGGCACGTTGGCCATGACGATGCGCGTGCTGTTGGCCGGGATGGTGGCCGGGGTGTCCGTGGGAAACGTGCGGCCCCCAATGGTGATGCCCGTCTCCAGCGCAGTGTCGGTCGTGTTGGTCAGGAAAACGAACGCGGCATCGCCGTGGACGAGGCTGTAGATTCGACCGGGCCGAGCGTCGTCTTCCCGCACGCCCAGGCGAGGATTGTCGACCGTGGGGCCGTCCTCCCACGACGTGATGCTGTCGGCGGTGAGGATCAGGGTCTCGAACGCCTGGATCAGTCCTGCCAGCCGGCGTGCGTTGGTGAAGTTGCGTCCCACCCGGCCGTCGAAGCGCACCATGCCGCTGGAATCCACCACGGTGGCGATCTGGGTGTAGGCGCCCCAGTTGTTGGTGCCGTTCCAGAAGCCCGGGTTTGACCCGCCGACGAAGTTGAACGGCCCGAGTCCCTTGACGCCGCCGGCGAGCATGCGGCGAAGGCTGTTTTCGTCGCGGCCCATCTCCGTGATGAACACCGGCAGGTCCGCCATGGAATCCCCGTTACGGAATTGGCCGGCGTGGATCGTGGCGGCGGCGTCCACCGCCTTGCGCTCGATCAGGTCCTTGGCGTAAATATTCGGCGACGGAATCACGCCGTCGGCGTAGCCGCAGGCGCCCGCCACCTTGTCGCCTTTACCGATGCAGGCCGTCAGCGGCACCGTGATGCCGTCCTGGCGCACCATGTCGCGCAGCTGGCTGAGGTAGCCCGCCGGGTCATCGCAGGCGAAGAAATCAAGTTCGTTCTCCAGCGCGTAGAGCACGATCGGCCCGCCCTGATCGATCTGCAACTCCCGCACGCGTTGGTTGATCTCTCCCAGATACCGGCGGACGTAGCTCAGATACGCCGGGTCATCCTGCCGCAGGCGCACGTCCGGCTTGGTGAACAACCATGCGGGCAAGCCGCCCCCGTCCCATTCATTGCAGATATACGGCCCCGGGCGGAGGTAGACCATCAGACCCGACTCACCACAGAGGCGCAGGAATGTGATCAGGTCACGGTTGCCAGTCGCAAAGTCGAAGTTGCCTTCGGTCGGCTCGTGATAGTTCCACGGCACGTAGACGTCCACGGCATTGAAGCGTGCGGCCTTGAGCCACTGCAACCGGTCGGCCCAGTCCTGACGGTCGAGCCGGTAGTACGCCAATGTGCCGGTCAGAAGAAATCGGCGTTGGCCATGCAGGGAAAAACCGTGACGGTCGAAGGTGACGGCGGGAGCGGCGGTCGTTGGCATGGATGGTTCTCGGTCAAGCGGCGCAGGGCGGGAATCAAGGGCGATGGTTCACGGCTGCGCATCGGCGGCGGGCGACAGAGCCTGCTCGAACGCCTCGACGCTCAGCCCGCGGCCTTCGATCAGCACCGGCGATTCGCCAATCCAGACCGACAAGGCTCCCGCATCGGCCCGCACGCCTTCGTCAGTCGGGTTGAGCATCAGGTCGCGCAGGAGGTACTGATCGGGCTTGAGCGTGGTGTCGAGGCGGACCAAGACGCTGCGCGGATCGCCCGCCAGTCGCGCCGACCGGCCGGTTTGGCGCAGCACGTGCGCATCGTCGGCGACGAACCCGCGCCGGTCGGCGTAGAGCACCGCCAGCGGCGCGCCGTCCGCCTTGGCGCGGAAAAGAAAACCCGTCAGATTGGACGGGGTCCGCAACGGCCCCACCGGTTCGTACTGATACAGATACTGCCCGAGGATCGAAAAGGCGGCTGCGAACGGGCGGATGCTTCCGTCGTACTCGTAGAAGCTGATGGCCGCGTGCGAGGGGGCGCACTGCTTCTTGACGATCCAGTAGAAGAACATTTTCTCCACGCCCGCGGCACGCCGGTCGATCAGCAGCTTGGCCATCTCGTCGGCGGCGCCGCGGTGGGTGCCCATGGTGTCGCGGGTGCTTTGCGGCTCGGGCAAGATGTAGCGGTAGAAGGTGCGCGAGCTGGCGCCGGTGCCGTGGTCCCAGAACGGCCGGCGCTTGCCGTCGGCGCCGCTCAATGCCGCCAGGCGCGCGATCGTCGAGTAGCGCGTGGACCAGAGGTCGCAACTGAACACATCCGTGTACTTGAGCACGCCCAGATCGACCAGCTTGCTGACCCAGGCGACATTGCCGCTGGAGGCCGGGGAAAGGACTTTGCAGTCCGGGTCCGCCTTGTGGGCGGCGCGGTGAGCACGCTCGATCATCTCCAGGTACAGCTCGACCGATCCGCCGCGCTTGGCGGCCTGCTGGTCCATCTCGTCCCAGATCAGCCAGTGGTCCACCTGGCCCTTGTAATGGTTGACCGTCTGATAGACGTAGTTTTCAAAGGCGTCCAGGTGCTCGCGGGCGGGGGCGGACTTCCACTCCTGCGTGGCGACGGCCCACTTGGGCGCGTGGTCGATCCAGCCCAGGACGTTCAGACCCCACTTGCGATAGAGGGCGATGTCTTCCTCGCGGTTCCACTTGAACGTGCCTTTCTCGGCCTCGACGTTGCGCCATTGCGTCGCCGGGCTGACATCCAAGGGGAACGCCCATCGCAGACCCAATGCCACGGCGCTGGCGCAGTGCCAGTCGTTGGGGTTCAACTCGCCGCCGAGAAATTGCCCCAGCTCATCGGACTGGGCGTGCGTGAAGGGGATCACCGTGAAGTTCAGTTCGTCGAGCACTTCATCGCCCCAGCGCAACACCGCCCGCATCGGGCCCAAGCGCTCCATCGGCAGCGTGATAAATTGCTCGGTCACCTTGCCGGGTTCGATCGCGCCCTTGACCTCCATTTGCAGCACCTGGCGGTCGTCCAGATCCTCCACGCTCAATGTCAGAGGCACGCTTACGGACGAGCGGCTCAGAGTGCGGGGATGCAAGCCCTCCAGGCGAAGCTGCACTTGCTCGCCCTTGCGGAAAATGTTGGCGATCTTGTCGGTGGACAGGGCGAACTCAAATGGTCCAGCCAAGGGAAGTTTCGTGTCCGCATCGCCTTGGTAAACCGCGGCCTGATCGGCCCACCAGAAGCCGTCGCCCTGGCCGTCAAACTGTACGCCCAAGTAGGCCAGGCATTGGTCGCCGCCTTCGGGTACGCCGGTCAGCTCGACCTTTTGCCATTGGTCGGTCAAGGTGACTTTCTTGCGCAGGTCGGCCCAGTCGCCCGTGGCGTCCTGAACCTTGGTCAGGAACACGGTCGCGGACGCCTTGGCGGCGCTACTCTTGAGGTAGATCGACACGGTATGCCGCCGACCGGCGCGGACGGGGAAGGGGCCTTGCACGATGCGCGGCGAGCCCTCGTTGCGCCCCGTCTTGGGACGTGGATGGATCTTGAGGGAGCGCAGGCCGGCGTCGGCGCCGGGGGAGTCCGGGGTGTCCGGGGTGTCCGGGGTGTCGAGCACGTCCGCGCGCTTCAGCGGCGGGTAGAGGAACTCCCAGCGTGACAGGCCCAGTTCGAAGCCGCCGTTGCGCAGCAGGTTCGTACCCGGCGCGGGCCACGACGGCGCCGGTTCAGCGGGCGCCGGGGCGCGCTTGTCGATAAGCTTCTTGCCGGCCTGACCCAGCTTGTACAGGGCCTGCACTTCCTCAGCCGACAGCGCCCGGCCCCAAACCGCCAGTTCGTCGTACGCCGTGGGGCCCGCCCAGGCATTGAAATCGAATCGTGTGCCAAAGCTCCAACCCGTCTGGGCTTTGGTGTCCTCCATCAGTTCGCCGTCCAGAAACATCCGCTTGTGCCCGTCGCCCCACTGGCAGACGACGTGATGCCAGCCCGCCAATGCCTCGGGCTTGACGTGCGTGCCGGCGCCCGGGCGCGGGCCGGTGGGGTGCCAGTCGTAAAAATAGAAGGAGAGCTTGTCCTGGGTGTTGGCGCGCATGAAGGTGATGTACACCCGTCCCTGCGTGTTCCAACTTGTCGAAAAAAAACGATGCGACCAGAACCCGCGGGTGCTGTCGGCGACGTACTTGCTCAGGTTCCCGGTGTCGGGTCGGATCCAGAAGCTCAGCGTCGCCGACATGCCGTCGAGGTTGCTGCGCGTGGCGTAGGTCAGGTGCCCCTTGTCCGCCAGCAGCACGGCCGAGCCGACCTTGCCCTCGATGAGCGTGCCGCCGCGGCCGCCGGCCAGCTCGCGCGGATTGCCCCCCGCATGCCAGGCCGCCAGATCGGCGTCCTCGAACGGCGCGTAAAAAGTCATGCCCCGGCGAAGGGCTTCCACGTCTGTCGCAGGCACGGCTTCCTGGCCCGCGGCCAATGATCCACCGAACAACACCGCGACAACCGCACACGCAAAGGGCAACTTGATCATGCCTTGTTCTCGCTTTGCACAGCTTGCGATGACGCCGTCTTGTCGGCGATCATCTGGTCCAGAATGGTCATGCACATCCACAGCCCGCGGGGCACGTGGAAGCAGCCTTTCCATTTGCCGCCTTTGAGCGGCAGAAGAACCTCGCCGCGGCGATCGAGGTAGCCGTACCACTCGCCGAATTCCGGATCGGGGAAGTGCGACCACGTGTAGTCGTGAACGCGCTGGTACCACTGGGCGAAGACCGGGCGGCCGGTCAGGTGGTATCCCATCAGCAGCCCGATGAGCGTCTCGATGTGCACCCACCAGAGCTTCTGGTTCCACTCGAGTTGTTGCGGGGGTTTGCCTTGGGCGTCCAGGAAATACTGGATCCCGCCGTACTGCTCGTCCCAGCCGAACTGGAGTTGATCGAGCAAGGCGTCGGCGGCCAGTTCGATCATGGCGGTGTCGCCGAGGCGTCCGGCGGCGGCCATGACGAACCACATGCACTCGATGCCGTGACCGGGGTTGATCAACCGGCCATCAAAGGTGTCCGGATGCGAGCCGTCGGGGGCGACGTGCTCGAAGATCAGCCCCGCCTTACGATCCACGAACGTCGACATGATCGTGGTCAGGTTGTCGCGCACGACCTGTTCGACGGAGACGCCCTGCGGCCCTTGGCCCAGTTCCATCGCCAGGTTCACCGTGATCATCGGCAGCACCATGGACCGCATCGGCCGCGTGCCGGGCACCAGTTTGTTGTACTTGCCTTTGGGGTTGTCCCAGCGATCGAGAATGCGTTGGAAAGTGCTTGCGCCAAGCTCCGTGGCCCAGGCCTGGCCCGACGCCCGGCCGAACTCGGCGAACGCCATGGCGGCAAAGCAGTCCGAGAAAACGTTGTACGCGGCGACCAGCGGCCGGCCCTGGCGCGTCAGCGCGAAGTACCAGTCGCCCTGGTCGTCGCGGCCGTGGTCGGCCAGAAAGCGCGCCCCGGAAGCCGCCATCTCCAGCCACTGCGGGCGGGCCTCGAGCACGTTGTGGAACTTGGAGAACATCCACACCTGCCGGGCCTGGAGCCAGATGAACTTGTCGGTGTCAAAGACGTTGCCCTGGCGATCCAGGCAGGTGAAGTAGCCCCCCCGGGGGCCGCACTCGCGGTCGGGCGAATGGCGCTCCCAGAATGGAATCACGTCATTGAGCAGGGCATCGGCGTATAGCTTGCGCAGGGGCTTGGGGTCATCGAGGATCATGTGCGGTCATTCCCATGGTGGGCATCTTTCGTTGCTCGAGTTGGCGCATCTTTGCCTGGACCAGCGCCGGGCTGCACTGGCGGTGCTGGCATTCCTGGTGGAAGCCCAGTTGAGGCCAGCGCTCCAGCAGCGGTAGGGCACGGGCGCAGCACGCCAGTTCCGCGTCGATCAGGTCCAGGTCGGGTTGTCCCGCCAGCACGCCGCGGTACCAGCGAAACAGGTTGTGGGCGCTGGTGAAACACAGGCCGGTGTAATGGGCCGATGCCAACTCGGCTTGCACCCGCTCTTTCGCGCCTTGGCAGGCTGCAAGCCCATGGTGATAGGACGCGCAGGCGTTGCTCCACGCCCGGTTGGCCGCGCCGAGCAGTTGAATGACTTCGTCGAGCGAGTAGGGAGGCAGGCACTGCCCTAAGTCGTCGCCCCAAGGTTCGTTGGTCCAACTGCGTGCCATCTTCGCCCTGCCGCGCTCTTGGGGCCACGGATACGCCAGCGTGTAGTTCAATGGGCTGAAATAGAGGAACGCCAGATTCATTGGGTGATGCTGTAGCGCCTCGGTGAACCCTTGCCAAGCCTGGACAACCTTGCCGGCGTCGGCGTCGGAGCCGAAGTATTCCGCGCAAGTCTCGCGTAGAAACTGTTCTTCAGTCGGCAGGGTGTTGTTGCGTGACAGCTTGCCGACGGCCCAGGTGTTGAGCGTTCGTGAGCAGCCGAAATTCCACGTGCCCAGGTATCCGGTCAAGCCGTTGTCGCGCATGGCGCGGAACTTGCGGTAGAGCGAGGGAATGGCCGGCAGATTGGGCACGGTGGCCAGTTCGTGGGTCGTGCCGATCTGGAGCTTGGCGACGGTGTCGATGCCGCGCTGCTGCGCCAGGCGTGCCTGATCCACAAAAAGCGGCGAGGGGCCTTCGATACCCAGGCTGTATTCCCGGCATACCAGCTCGCGCCCGCCGCGGCTAATCGGCTGGCCGTCCTCGAAGTTGCTCATCAGCAGGATGTTGGTCGGCAGTTGGCTGATGATCGGCTCATGCGGGTCATCGTAGAACATCGACCAGCGCCAGGACCAGACCATCACCCGCGCCGACGGCGCGGCGGCGGTGGCGCCGTCGGTGATCTGCGCGGCGATGTCACAGATCACCTCCGCTGGGCTTAGCGGGGCACAGCGCGGGCATTCCTGCGGCACCTTGGGCTCGTACTCTGTCCCCCAGCCTCGCGTCGTGACGTGCGAGTAACAGTGCGTGTGATGCTCGGCGGCGGTGATGAGGAACAGCCCCGCCAGACCTTGAGCCCTGGTGAACAGATCGTAGGTTGCTTCGTGAAGGAATTGCCGCACCCTGGGCGCCGAACTGCACATGGCGTAGGTGGCCGGCCAGCCGTCCATGCCGGAGCTGCCTCTCATGCCCCGGCAGTCGGGGTGCTCCTGCCAGAAGGCGCTATCGGCGGGCAGGGCCATCGGCTCGTTGAGGTAGAGCCATACGCCGATGCCGTGGGCCGCGGCGCGGCCGATGAGTTGGATCAGCGCCGCCATGCGTGCGTCGCAATCCGACCCATACCCGCGAAACAGATCGGTGGGCGTCAGGTCGCGCAGAATCGCCCGCAGCCAGATGCCGTTGAAGCCTTCGGCCGCGATGGCCGCCAGTTCCTCATCGGTGTAAACCGCCGCGGCGCCGATGACCTCGTCGCCGTAGTAGTCGGATCGGGGGCTGCGAAAAATGCGGATGTCTAGCGCGTTGCTCATGCCTCGCCGATCAGTTGCCCGCCGACTCGATGCGGACTTCGTTGAGCATGATCCAGTAGGCCGTCAGGTTGTCGGTGCCCGCAAGGTTACGGATCTCGATGGCGTTTTCGCCTTTGATCAGGGCGCCGGCGGGAACGGCGTACTCTTTCCACGCCCAGTCCTTCTTGGGAAATTCATTGGCGCCGTCGAAAATCTTACGGTCGTTGACCCAGATCTGCATGCGCGGCGGCGGGGCCCAGGCCTTCTCCGAATCCTGGCCTTCGATCTTGAGCACCAGCGCCCCGGTCGGCGGGGACTGCTCGAGCACCAGCCGGGCCTGGCACCGCGAGACGTCCGTCAGCGCGCCGTAGACGGCGACGGTGTCCTTGCGGGGCGGGCACATCCACGAGTACCCGCCGAAGTTCTTGCCCCCACGGAACTGAATGCCCGGAATGACCCAACCGGTGTCGGTCTTCTGTACGAAGTAGTTCTGGCGGTACCTGGCGACGGTCTCCTTGGGGTTGTTCATCAGTTCGACGAGGCGCAGCGGCAGTTGGCCTTCGGCCGGCGCCTCGCCGATGTCCACGTAGCAAAGCTCGCTGACCCGGTCCGCCAGGCCCTTGATCGTCGGCGCCGTCTTGGCCTTGCCCGCCTCAAACGCGGCGAGCTTCTTCTGGTAGTCCGGCTGCCAGACCTTCTCGACGTACTCGCGCAGGTTGCGGGAAAACGCCTTGTACTGATCGTCCGTCAGCTGGCGATTGAATCCCGGGTTGAGGCCCAGACTGTTCTGGACGAACAGGCTCCTGGATTGGAGCAGCTCATCGTGTCCCGGCTTGCCGCCGGTCAGTTCCAGCGCCCGATCGAACAAGGCATAGGCCCGATCGACGAATTCATACCCGTAGTAGCTGCCCGGAGGCCAGACGCCTTGGTAACCGTCGAGCATGAGGCGGTCGTACATGCCATCGAACAGCTCAGTCACCACGGGCGCCGCCTGGCCGTAGACGGCGCGGATGTACTCGTTTTTGAGTCGGCCGACGTCTTCGTGCGGGTCCCAGCACAACCTGCCGTGGACGAACTTGAAGAGGTCCTCCCACATCTTGTTGATGCCGCAGTACCACACCGCGCCCATGTCGTGCCTGGCCATCCACTTGATGCGGTCGGCCATGGAATAGAGCGTCATGCGGCCGGCGGCGTTGTAGTCGTATATGCCGATCTGCCCCGGGGCGATCTTCATCCAGCCCTTGATCTGCTGGTAGGCGACTTCGTTGGCGGGATGATCGTAGTTGCCCAGCGAGTTGGGGGCGGAGGTGGCGTTAGGCCAGGCGGCGTAGCAGACCACCACGTTCTTTTCGGGGATCACCCGCGTGGGCGGCGCTTCGGCGCCGTTGTAGGCGAAGGTCATCAGCAGCTTGTCAGGATGCTTCCTGCCCACGGCGCGGGCGACGTGGTTGACCCAGTGCAGCGTCTGATCGGCGCGGTTGCCCAGCTTGGCGCACGCCTCGCAGTTGCACCAGTCGGCGCCGTCGGCCTGGGTGATGCAGTAGGTGTGTCGATCGGGCTGCGCCTCGATCCACTCCAAGGCGCGCTGCGCGGAGATCCGCAGCACATCCGGGTTGCTCAGGCAGAGCATCAGGCGCACGTCGGGCGTGGTCTTGGCCAGTCGCTTGCCCTCCGACAGCAGCGAGTAGTACTCCGGATGCTGGTCGTAGTAGATGCTCTTGGGCACGAGGAACGCGGCGGTGTGATCGAGCCAGCCGCTGTCGAGGAAGCCTTTGGGCACGGTCTTGCCGGGGTCGCCCATCAAGGCGAACGTTCCGCCGCGGGTGGCATAGCTGCCGGGCGAGCCGAAGAAGATCACCGGCTTATCTGACAGCTCGAACGTCTGAAGCAGCGGGGCGTCGAGCTTGGGAATGACATCGGCGGACGCGACGCCATAGAACCGGCAGCCCTGCTTTTCCAGGAAGCGATAGATCCCATATGCCACGCCGTGGAAGCTCTTGCTGGCGATGGTGACGGTGGGGCTGTCGGCCTTGATCACGAAGCCGCTGTAGCTCCAGGGCTCCAGTTCCTTGTCCGTAGCGGCTCCCGCCGCCAGCGCCGCATCACGGCCCAGCAGGATCACGTTGCTCAGTTCCGCCGCCTCCAGGCCCTGGGGATTCACGGGCAACTTCACGCCGGTCATGGTCTCCAGATGACCGGCCAGTGCCTTGCCGATCCAGCCTTTGGGCCCGGGAGTGGCACTGTCGATGATCGCGTAAAGCGGGTACGCCACCGCCGTATCGGTCACGCCGCTGGTCGGGTGGTACATCATGACCTCGCCGCGAACCACGGGATCTTCCTGCTCCATGGCCTCAATGCCGATCAGCGTCACCGTGGCGCCGGCGTCGCTCGGCGTGAGCGTGAGCGTCGCGCCGTTGACCTCATTCCATCCGCCGACGTCGGCGCTCTGCGCGAACGACACGGTGGACAGGACGACAATCTGTTCGCCTGGCGCCAGACTGAACTCACGGGTGAAGCTGCCCTTGGGCGTGGTGAACGCCAACGCCGCCTTGACCCGATGGTCCGCGTGCGCGCGGAAGGCAATGGCTTTGGCGGAGGCCAGATCGACCTTCAGCGGTCGCGTCCACTTGCTGGGCACCCCCCGGCCGACGGTGAAGACGACCGCCGGGCGCGGCTTGCCCGCCGGAGGCTGGTAGTTCCCGGCACGCGGCACCGGGGCGCCGCGCCACGACTGGGCGGCGTGATCCTCCAGCGTCACTGCCCCCGGCTGACCAGCCGCCAGCGCCGGGGCCGTAACCATCAGCGTGATGCCAACCAACCATAGTGCGTTCATCATGGGTGTGCCTCGATCATGAAGCGATCAGTAGGGCAGGCGATGCCTGCCGGGTCCAAGCGGCAGGCACAGCCTGCCCTACGGCTCAGCGGTCAGTTCAATTCGAGAATATCCATACGGGCCTTGGAGAGCATCTGCACGCCGTCGGCGGTGATGCGGGCGCCGTTTTCCCAACGCAGGCCAAAGTCGCGGTCGTAGAGGAACGTGTCCACCTGAAACGTCATGTTCGCCTGGAGCGGGTAGTTGGAGATTGTCTCCATCCAGGGCGGCTCGACCTCGATCATGCCCAATCCGTGGCACGGGCCATAGAGATAGTTGCTCTGGTAGCCGCGGTTGCGGAAGAGCTCGATGTAGTTGTGGGCCACGTCCGCCGCGATGGTGCCCGGTTTGAGCCACTCGATGGTCTTGTAGTGCGCCTCGCGGCCGAACTCGACCAGTTCGCGCTGCCGGAGCGTCATCTTCCCCAGGCAGATGGGCCGGCCCACGCAGGGTGAGTAGCCGTCGATGCGTGCCCCGAAGTTCAGTTGCACCATGTCGCCCTTCTCCAGGACGCGATGGGTCGGCCGCGAGATCGCGTGCGTGCTGTTCCTGGCCGACAACACGTAGGCCGGCAGCGACTCGTACTCGGCGCCGTTCTCATAGAGCAGCTTCTGGATGAGGCCCACGACCTGAAGTTCGGTCATGCCCGGCTTGATCTGGCCCAGCACGATGTCGAGCACCAGCTCGCTCACCCGCAGCCCCTCGGCCAGGCACGCCAGTTCGGCCTCGGACTTGATTTGCCGCATGGAGGTCAAGAGGGCGTTGGCATTGACGATCTGGGCCTTGGGAAACGCGGCCCGCAGGCCTTCGTACACCGGCATGGTCGTCACCAGGTAGCCCGCCACACCGATGCGCTTGGGCTGGCTGATGCCGATGGAGCGCAGCACATCGGCGAAGCTGCTGACCTTCACGCTGGGGTAGGCCGGATCCGCCGACTCGCGGTACTCGGTCATCAGGTGGATGTTGGGGATCTTCGAGCGGTCGCGGGCGTAGGTTTCCGACTCCGGGCCGATCATCAATGCCGCCTGCCCCGATGGCGCGATGGCGACGCCGCCGATCTCAAACAGGGGCCAGTAGCCGGAGAAGTAGCGGCAGTTGGCGAAGTCCGCTTCATTGGAATTGGCGATCAGCACGTCGAATCCTTGCGGCGCCAGTAGCTCGGATGCCCGTTTGATGCGCTGGGTGTATTCCGAATCGGGGATGCGTATCCGCTCCGACATATTTCAATGCTCCGTTGCCAGGTAGGGTGGGCCGGCCCCCCTATGCGGAATGTCGCCGCGCCAGGTCACCGGCGCTTAAAAACTCGACGCCCATCTCCTTTAACTCCGTCAGCAGCAGGTGGAACTGCTCCAAGGCATAATCGCCGCAGTTTTCCACGAGGAACGGATCGGGCGTGACGGATCCCTCGCCATAGTGGATGGCGCCCTGCGGCATGGGCCAGAACTCCCACGGATGGAAATAGAAGCACAGGCAGGCCTGATCACTGCGAGCTTCCATGAATCCCAGGAAGCCGCGCACGTGCTCCATCAGGGCCGCGGTGCTGCGGGTGCGAAAGAGCGGCCATTGGTCACGATCCCGGCCATGCTCGTCCTTCGAGTCGATGCTCATGTCGGCAAAGACCGGAATCTCCACCAGCTTCAAGTCGCCTTCCCTGGTCCAATCATCCTTGGATGGATGATAGGGCAGGTGGCGGTCTTCGTAGAAGTACATGGGATACGACGCATCGGCGAGGTAGCCCAGTTCCTCCAGGGCGTTGGTGACGTTGGTGTCGCCAAAGAGTCTGGGGCAGCGGAACGACTGCACCTTCGACCCGACTACATCCTCGATCACCCGCGTCGCCAGGTCGATGCGCGGGCGGACCTCATGCGGCAGCAGGGGATAGATGCCGGGAATGGGAAACAGCGACTTGCCCACGGTCTCATGGTGCAGCGAATGGCAGCCGACCTCATGGCCGGCGGCGGCGACGTCCTTGACCACCCCCCGATGCGCTTGGGCGGCGTCGCCGGTGAAGAAGAACGTGCCGGCGACCTGGTGATCGGCCATGCACGAAAGCAGGCGCGGCGTACCGTGCACCAGCCCCTCGTAAAACGGGGTCCAGCTTCCGATGTCCGTCTCCATATCGATGCCGAGAACGGCCGTGTTCTTCACACCTATCTCCAAAGTCCGCCCAAGCCCGGCCATGCGAATCCGCCCAAGCCCGGCCATGCGAGTCTCTTCCGGGTGCGAGCTTGGCCGGGATTAATCGTCGCCTCTCAACCCATCCAGCCTCCCCCGTGAGAACGCAAGGCATTATTCAGACTGGAACTCCTTGATCAGCCTGCTGGTATCCAGATACGGATCCCACAGCAATTTGGCGGCCACATAGCGATGCAGCGGCGACGCGGCTGCCTGGGCCAGTACCTCCGCCGGGATGCCGCGATCGTGCCTGGCGCAGTCCTTGATGGTGTCGCCCAGGGCCACCGCCGATGCGGCATCCGTGCTCCGTGTCTGCCGCACGTCGCTGGGCATCGGCGCCGAGCTGTAGAGCTTCCATCCGCCGCCCAGCCCGTGCCTGGCGAAATAAGGCCAGTCCAATAGATACAACTCATGCAGGAAGCCGGCGCGTTGATCCGGCACGACCTCGCGAACGCCCGGCTGGAAGAAGCGCACGCCGTGGTCTTCCAGGTAACGCGCTACGCCGAAGGCCGTGGACTGATCCGAGGCCCCGGCGATCACGATGCGACCGTGTTGGGCGCGGATGACGAAGCCTTCGCTGCCCACGTGCTTAAGCTCCTGCTCGGTGACCGCACCGCTCCGCAGCCCTTCCTGCCGGCCCAGAATGATGACGTTGCCGCTGTCCGGCCCGGCGCTGGCCAGGCCCGGCGGATTGATCGGCAGACGCACGCCGTGCAGCTTGTGCAAGTACGACTGCAATTCCTTCGCCGCCGCCTGGAGTGGCTCGGACGCATCGTCACCCGTCACAATCGCCATGAGCGGGCTGAGCGCCGCATGATCCGTGGTGGTGCGGAAACGCTCGCCGTAGCCCCACACCGGACACTTGGCGTCCACCTCCGGCGGTATGCCGTGGCCCACGTTCGAGCGATACTGCGTCAGATATATCGCCTGCCCGGCGTAGGGCAGATCGCCCGCGGTCCGGTCATGATCGCGCGCCGTCACGCTGATGAGCGTCGCCCGCTTGGGCGCGCGTCCGGGGTCCGGGTGCGGGTACACGTTGTCCGCCGGGAGGAATTTGACCGCCACGTGGGTGATCGTGCCGTCCCACTTGTCCTTGTGCTCTCTCCAGCTTCCCTGCGCGTGTCCGCGCAGGTCCATCCGCACGATCTGCTCGCCGGCGCCCAGGCGAACGTCGCTGGAAATGTTGGGCGTCCCCCCCAGCCCCACGACCAGCGTCGCCGGCATGGCCGACGAAACGTGAAGGCGAAACTCGATGAAGTCGCAGCCCGAAATATCCACCGGCTTGCTCAGGTGCTTCTGGAGAAGGAACCAGCCCGCATGCAGCCGATTACGTCCCTCGGGGTGGATTGGGATGCTCTTGATGGGCAATTTGTCGAACGGCAGCGCGATGCTGATGCCCCTGGCGACTTGGTTTGTGCTCACGGGCGTGGTCGCCGGCGCCAGCACGACCTCGGAGACAAGCTCCGGCGTGGAGGAGGTGGCCCTGGCGTCCGCGGCGTCGGCGGGGCTCTTGAATTCGACGACCATCACCGACTTGCGGGCGGCGGGACGGCGGGCTTCGGCGTCCCCCGCGGCATCGGCCGGGGCACGCCGCTCCTCGGGCAGGACGTGCGCGGTCGCCTCGGGCGCGGGCTGGGCCGCCGCCTGCGGCACAGCCTTGGCGTATTCCGACATCCACGCATTGACATCCTGATCCACACGCTTCTTCAGGTCCGCATCATCCGACTTATCCGCCAGCGCCTGGGCACTGAGCAGCAACTCCCGGCCGCGCGTCAGCAGTTCCGGGTCCTTGAACAGCGCGCCGAATTGTCTGTGCGACGCCGCATGGTGAATCGCCAGGTATTCCAGGATCGGCCCCGCCGCCGTGCCGTAGTAGGCCCGCACGTACTCTTCTTCCAGCACGCCCGAGTCCAGCAGCGGGTCCCAGTTGAGCTTGCCCATGACATGCGCCCACAGGCCGGCGAACATCCCCGGCCCGCCGTCGTAGTAGACGAACTTGACCCGGTTCTTGGCCTCCCACTTGAGCAGGTCCACCCCGCCGCGCAGCCACAGATACACGCCCGGATAGTTGTACACCCCCATCTGGTTGGGGAATTTCACCGACCAGCCCATGAACTCCTCCATGGCGGTGATGTTGCGCGGATGCGCCCAGGTGACGACCCGCGTGTTGGCGCTGGTCCAATACCACGGGGCATAGAGCACGCCTACGTTGGGCTCGAGCTTCACCGCGGCGGGCGGCTTGGCGGTCTGTAAATAAGCCGCCCCGAGGATCCACTTGTCCGCATGCTCCGGCTGCACCCCCCGCGCGATCGCGTTCACCCAGCCCAGGTTGCGGTCGGTGACGTAACGCGGGTGAATGTCCTTCGCCCGGCATAGCGGGCACATGCACGCGCCGGTATCGCCGTCGAAGGCGTGGAAAATCCGCTTGTCATTCTGGAGGTCCATCCAGCCGAGCATCCGCTCCCCGGCGATCCGGGACACCGCCGGGTTGCCCAGGCACAAGGTCACGCGATGCCAGATTTTCTGGCGGGTTCGCTGCCCATCGGGCCCCGCCGCGAAGTATTCGGGGTGCTCGTCGAAATACAACTCCTGCGGCACCAGGTAGCCCGCCACGTGATCGGAAACGATCCAGTTGCCGTCGCCACGCTCCTTGGTCGCCGCGCGGGAGAAAATCTCCGGGTTCAGCGCATTGGTCCGCGGGTCGCCCACGTCCATGGTTGAAGACGAGCCGATGGCCCACAGGTCCTGCGACCTTGCCAGGCCCCGGTATTCAAAGTACGGCTTGGTCGAAAATGAGAATGCTTCGAGGGTCGTGCTCTTCAAGGGTGAGAAGACCACTTTGGATGACTGGTGCCGGCCGCCTGAGTAATAGCGGATGCCCAGCTTTTCCAGCAGCCCGCCGGCCGCGTAGAGCGTACCCAGCGGGCGATAGCCGGCCGCCACCAGCACGTTGCCCGCCGCCTTGACGATGTAGCCGTCGTGCTTGACCTTCTCCAGTTCCGCTTCGGTCACCAGGTCCCAGGCGATGGCGGGCCCGCGGCCGAGCAGGATCACCGGCCGGTCCGCGGGGCCGGGTCGCTCACCGCCCTCGATGATGGGCAGGTCCAACTGATAGTGCTGCTTAAGTTGCTCCTGCACGACCTTGGCGGCCATCTGCTCCTGCCAGGTTGGTTCCCCCGGCACGACGATTCCCGATAGCTGCGCCACATCGGCGGCCAGAGCCGACCCGGCCAGGCAGAACAGGACCATCGGTAGCCCCAGCAATCCCCATACGGTTTGACGCATTGCAGGATCCTCGCGTAGTACGGCTCTGGGTTATCGGTGCTTGGCCCGGGCGGATCGAAGGGCCACGTGAGGGCAGAATACCGTGCCGGCGCCGGACTGTCAATCGAACATTAAAATTTTTTAATGACCAGCAGGCCTGAGACTGACTCGACGCGATCTGGCGGCATGAGCAAGATTTACGCCAATATTTGGCCTGTCATACCCGTCAAGCAACGGAAAAAACAAGATAAAGGGACTAAATAGTATGGACAATGGTGCCCACGCAGGGTAGATTATTGAACAAATTGAATCCCGGCGGCTTGCCGAGTCCTTTCGGGTTGGCCCGTGGAAAGCAACAGGAGCCGCCGGCCAGGAGGAGCACACCTGTATTGCAGTCGTTGCGGTGTGGTCCACCCCCGGAGCACGGGAGCCGGGGTATTTCCTGCCTAAGCGGTGCCGGCCAGTACGCCGGCATCAACGCCAGTCATGTTCAAACCTCAACTGGAGCACCTCGTCATGCGGAAACAGAACAAGAGTGGTTGGATCGCAGCAGCGTTGGCCGGGTTACTGACCGTCGGCGGAACCGCCCTGGCGGACGCGATCATTCTGGTGGACTTCGGGCACGTAGAGGCTGACGGGGCCGTTCCCGTCTATGTGGACGCCTTGAGCCAGACGTGGAACCAGACGACCAACGCGCAGAAGGGCACCACTGCGGCGGACATGACCGCGCTGAAGACCATCACCGGCGCCACGACCGGCATCAACCTGGTTTTCAACGACGGCGTGCAGAACTGGCAAAATGCCAAGTCATCGGGACCCAATGGCGGCGGATATGTTGAGGACTGGTACCGAGACTTCGAGGGAGACGGAGACGGCAACCCCGCCACCTACATCCCGGCCAGCAACGGGCCGGGCACGGGCACGGCACCCGAGTTAGCGGCGGGTCTGATTGGACCTTCCGGCGGTACGTATCAAACGTTCGGTGTGCTCCAGCAGTCGGACGGCGCTGGTGGTTACAACACCACGGCCAAGTTGAGGTTCACCGACCTGAATCCGGCCTACACCTACACCGTTGAAATCCTCGTAAACCAGGTCGACGGCTCGGGCACCCAGGAGGCCAATTACAACGTCAACGGCGCCTACGGCGATGCCGGTGAGACCCAAGCAGGAGGCAAGAGCTTCTTGTCGAGAGACTACGGCGCATCCTATTACACGGCCGTTTCTTCCGGCGGCCAGAACCCTTACGGTGCGGGCAGGATCATGCTTTGGACCGAGGTGAGCCCCGACGCCAATGGCGAGCTTGTCGTGACTGCCAACAGGATCAGGACCACATCCTACACCGGCGCGCAGGATCCATTCTCGGTCATCCGCCTGACCGAAGTCACTCCCCTTCCCGAACCAGCGACGATCGGCCTGCTGGCCCTCGGCGGCGCCATGCTGCTGCCCCGGCGGCGACGTCGCCCGTCGCGATAGTCCTGGATAGCGCATCGCCGGTTGATCGATCGCGAGGCAGGATCCAAGGATCCTGCCTCGTCCTTTTGCACCCAGCCAGCCCTGCTGTCGCGCCCCTTTCGACCGCCTAAGTGGTCTTGACCGGTCACCGGAATCGCGTTATATCAATTCAATCAGTTGAACTTATTCACCTGCCCATCGGGTCTGCCCATCTGTGGATACCGAATCGCACGTCCTTTGTTAGGAGAAGCTCATCATGAGGACGCTGAATAAGCGTGGTTGGTCGGCCGCGGCGCTGGCGGGGTTGCTGACCGTCGCCGGCTCCGCCGTCGCCGACAGGGTCATTCTGGTGGACCTGGGGCACGATAGCGCCCTGGGCCCCGTTCCCTTCTACAAGGACGCTTTGGGCCAGGTGTGGAACCAGACGACCGACGCCCAGAAGGGCGCTGCCGCGGCGCCCATGGCCGCCCTGAAAGACATCACCGGGAAAGGGACCCCCACCAGGCTGGTGTTCAACGACGGCAAGACGCACTGGGGCACGGAGAAAGCCGATTTCTTCGGCGGCGGGTATGTGGCGCACTACACCGGTGGAAAGTCCAGCGCCACGGATCCCAAGCCGCCCGTCTCCGACGGCCCGGGCACCGGCGCCGCCCCCGAGCTGGCCGCGGGCTTGACCGATCGCTTCTGGGTCGGCAGGCAGCCGGTGCCGGGCAGCGAACCCGCCAGGTACGACAACACCGGCACCCTGAAATTCGCGGGCCTCAAAGCGGATCGCAAGTACACCGTGGAGATCCTGGCCGTCCTGCCCAGCGGCACGTCCGCCACCACCTTTGATTACCAGGTCAACGGCCAATGGGGCGACGCCGGCGCCACCCCCGCCGGCGGCCAGGGCTTTTCGCCCCGAGAGGACGGAGCATCCTCCTACTACAGCGCCAACTACGGCGCAGGCAGGATCATGAAGTGGACCGCCGCCAGCCCCAACGCCAAAGGGGAACTGGTGATCACCGGCCACGGCACGAGCAACATGACCACCGGCGCCGAGCCCTTCAGCGTCGTCCGCCTGACCGAACTCGCCGGCGAGTCCGTCAAAACGCCGGAGGATTCACCATAGTCCGGATGATTCACCCCAGAGGCCGCGGAGTACGCGGAGGTCGGAAAGAGGTTAACCACCAAGACACCAAGGACACCAAGAAGAGGTGGAAGCGGATGAATGAACATGAAGGCACGAAGTGAAGACGGAAGAACGAGAAATGAAGAATGAAGAACGAAGAACGAGACAACAAAGCCGTTGGCGCGGCGGCTTTCCTCGTCCGTATTTCCTCATTCTTCGTTCCTCTCTTCTTCGTGCCTTCGTGTCTTCGTGTTCAGTATTTTCGCTTCTTGGTGTCCTTGGTGTCTTGGTGGTTCAATCCGGTTTTCCAAAGATCTTCCCTGACTCTTCTGAATCCGTGTTCATCCCTGTTACTCTCCCTCTTCTTCGTGTCTTCGTGTCTTCGTGTTCGTCCATCTCTTCTTGGTGTCCTTGATGTCTTGGTGGGTCATGGATGGCCTTCCTCTGCGCCCTCCGCGCCCTCCGCGCCCTCCGCGGTGAATCTTCTGGGTTAAGCACCCCTTGGTACCCCGTTTGCCACAAGCAAGGCATCGGTGGACCCTGTGCCCGGCTCGTTACGAACCTGCATCTGGCCCAGCCGTAATGACAGCAGCCGTTCACGCGACCGCGCGCTGATTAAAATATTTCAACAAGCTAAAGCACTCCCGCGCCGGCCGGCTGCGGGTGCGAGCGACTGCGGGACTCCGGGGGCGCGTTCCCCCAAGTTTCCCAGGACGCCTCACTACCCCGAAAGATTCACCGCCGAGGGCGCCGAGGGCGCGGAGGAAGGCAATGCTTTGAGTATAAAAGCCTTACGATGCATCGCTGAGGCTGCTTCAACTCGAATGAAATACCCACTGCCGAGAGTGATCGAGCAGGTTTGAATCGTAAACTCTTATTTCTTATGAACCTCTGCGTACTCCGCGCCATCTGCGGTGAATCATCCGGACTAGCCGCGCCGGTGCTAAAAAATTTAGATTTCTATTGACACAGCCCCCGAACTGCGGTATACCATTCAAATAGTTGAATCACCGGCGGTCTTCTGGGGATCTTTCGGGGACCTTCCGGGGGGGGCTTGGGAATGAAGTGCGGCGCGGCGGAGATTATCCACTGATGGCGCCGATGTTCGCAGATTTTAGAAACAGAAGAAGATAGTCCATCTGTAGGGATATTTGACTTGGTCGCGGCTCTGCCCGGGGGAAATGTGACAGGTTTGAGCACATCTAACAGGAGAGTTTGCCATGCGGAAGCTGAACAAGAGTGGTTGGATCGCAGGAGCGTTGGCTGCGGTAGTGGGTTTGATGGTCGGCACAACCGCTTGGGCGGATACGATCATCCTGGTTGACTTCGGGCACGTGGCGGCCGCGGGTGCCGTTCCCGTCTACGTGGATTCCCTGAGCCAGACTTGGAATCAGACGACTGAAGGTCAGAAGGGCACCAATGGGGCGGACATGACTAACCTCAAAAGCATCACCGGGGGGACGACCAATATCAATCTGGTGTTCAATGCCGCCGCTCAGAACTGGGTAGTGCTTGATGGCTCTATCGCCGCCGCTGCACCGGGCGGCGGATATGTTGAGGACTGGTACCGAGACTTCGAGGGAGACGGAGACGGCAACCCCGCCACCTACATCCCGGCCAGCAACGGGCCGGGCACGGGCACGGCGCCCGCGTTGGCCGCCGGTCTGCAGGACAAGGTGTTTGCTGTGGCCAAACAATCGGACACCGGCACATCGAGTACGCTGAAGTTCACCGGCCTGAACGCCGGCGCGAAATATACGGTCGAAATCCTTGTGGTCCAAATCAATAACTCTGGCACCCATAGAGCGGACTACAAAGTCAATGGCGCGTTTGGTGATGCGGGCGCGACGAGCGACCTTGGCGGCTTCCAGTTCCAGGCACGAGACGACGGCGCGTCCAACCTGTCTACCTCTTCGCCGGACCCCTACGGGTCGGGCAAGATCATGAAATGGACCGCAGTTAGCCCCGTAAGTGGCGAACTGGTTCTGACTGGAGCAGCCGTCAGTACCTTCATCGCCGGCCAGATTCCATACTCCGTCATCCGCCTGACCGAAATTGCCCCCGTTCCCGAGCCGGCGACGATCGGCCTGCTGGCCATCGGCGGCGCGATGATGCTGCCCCGGCGGCGGCGAAACGTTTGACCGCCGGTGGGTGACCGTGGCCGTGAGGCCGGGCGGCGACGTCCAGCCTCAACCGCCTGGATGGGCGGTCGGCCAGAAGTCGACAGGGAGGGGTGATGACTGCTGTGCAACCTCCAACGACACCGCTTCCGGGCCACATGAACGGAGTCTGCCCCATGACCAGGAACCACAAAGCATCAATGCCGGCCCCCACGGTGAGCCAGCGCCAATCCGCGGGATTTACGCTCGTCGAACTGCTGGTGGTGATCTCGATCATCGCCCTGCTGATTGCCCTGTTGCTGCCGGCTCTTCAGGAAGCCCGGGCGGCGGCGCGGACACTGGTTTGTAGTGGCAAGATGAAGCAGCTCGGCCTGGCCAGCCACTCCTATGCCGCGGACATGCGCGATAAGTTGCCGTTCATCCGCGGTATCGACAGTGTCAGCGACTACAGGTACTACAACAGCGATGATAATCTCAATCCGTACCTGAATATTCCGGCGGTGACGAAGCAGCCGCATCCGCTCTGGTGTCCCGAAGTGATCAACTTCGGCAGCTACACACCCTATGAGGGCGCCACCGGCGGCACGACCTATCCGGGCAACTTCGAGATGTTCAACATGAAGAACGGCAGCACCATTGGCACGGACGCCAAGAAGTTCCCGTATAACAACGCCACGTTCGATGCGGCCAAGCACCCCACCGAAACAGCGATCTATTTCGAGGGCGCCCATGGCGTGGCTTTGCCGTACTACATGTCGATGCCGGCCCGAGCCCCCATTACCGCCGGCATACCCCGCATGCGCTTCTGGCATGGCGCCATCGGCGAGGGCTTGGTGCCAACGTCCCAGTCGCTGATGAATATCTGCTAT
>JBBDMX010000045.1:0-26071 GCA_040878035.1 Phycisphaeraceae bacterium
GCCGAAGATGTCGTACTCCTTGCCGTCGTCGCCGATGAAGTAGCTCATGTTCTCGACCACGCCCAGCACTTGGATTTCCAGTTGCTCGAACATCCGCAACGCCCGGCGGGCGTCGTCCTGGGCCACCTTCTGCGGCGTGCAGACGATCACCGCGCCAGTCAGCGGCAGCAATTGCGACATCGTCAGCGGCACATCGCCGGTGCCGGGGGGCAGGTCGATGATCAGGTAATCCAGTTCGCCCCACTCGGTCTGCATTGCCAGTTGGCGAAAGGCGCCGTGCGCCATGGGGCCGCGCCAGATCAGCGGCTTTTCCGCTTCGACCAGGGCGCCGATCGTGATGGCCTTGATGCCGTGGCGTTCGAAGGGGATGATCATTTTCTGGTCGTTGATGCGGGGCGGAATGCCGTTGATGCCCAGGAGGGTCGGCACGGACGGGCCGTAGATATCGCCGTCCATCAGGCCCACTTTGGCGCCCTGCCGCGCCATGCCGACGGCCACGTTGACGGCGATGGTGCTCTTGCCCACGCCGCCCTTGCCGGCGCCGATGGCGATGATGTTCTTCACGCTCGGCAGCGGGTTGCTCTGGGCGGCGGCGGCCTGCGGCGATTGACGCACCTGCGCACTCCACTCGATATTGACCTGCTTGATCTGCGGTCCCAACGCACGCACCGCCTGCTCGACATCCGCCTGAATCTTGTCCTTGAGCGGGCAGGCCGGCGTGGTGAGTTCGATCTTGATGCTGACCACGCCGTCGCAGTAGGCGACGTTCTTGACCATGTTGAGCGTGACCAGGTCGCGGTGGAGTTCAGGATCGTTGACCGTGCGCAGTTGCTGCACGATTTGTTCTTTGCTGACGGGCATGGATGCAACCTTCCTCGGGAGTTAAGCGTAAGGGCTAGGGATGATAGTGGCAACGCACGGCGGGTGCCAGCAAATGAAGAAAAAGCCTGCAATAAGCGTGAAAGTGTGGCGTTGCTTCCAGTGTAGTGATGAAGTTCACCCGGCCGGATTGAACTTGATTGGATGACCCCCGGACCCCGGACCCCGGACCCCGACACCCCCTACCGCCGCGGGCCTTTAGCGCCGCGGGCAATACAAAGGAGTTGACCATGACCGGCAGAAAAGCACTTGCATACATGGTGGCGAGCCTGATGATCGTCACCGGCTCGGCGCTGTGGGCGCTGGCCCAGCCCGCGGAGCAGGCACGACCCCAGCGTCCGCAGCGGGCGCAACAGGCGGAAAATGGCGAGCGGCCCGAGCGGCCCGAGCGGCCTCAGCGCGGTCCACGGGCAGAGGAAGGCGACCGAGCCGAGCGGCCCGGCCCCGGTAAACCGGGCGAGCCCCGCGAACGCATCGCCCCCATGATCGGCCAAGGGCTGCACGAAATCGTCCGCGGCCTGGAACTCGAGCCGGCGGATCGCGAGAAGGTCAAGGCGGCGTTCGACAAGTTCCACGAGGACCGCCAGGCCTTCATGGAAACGCACAAGGACGAACTGGAGAAGGCGCACCAGGAAGTGCGTGCGGCCCGCGAGGCACAGGACCGCGAGAAGGTCCGTGCCGCCATGGACAAGGCGCACGAGATCCTCAAGGAGAGCCCCAAGCCGGAGGACTTGATCAAGGCGCTCCGCGCTGCCCTGCCCGCCGAGAAGCAGGCGGAGTTCGACAAGCAGGTCGAGGCGTTACGGGAGAAGGTCAAAGAGCGCGGGCAGGAAATGCAACAGCGCCGCCCCGGAGGCCCCGGAAGCCCCGGAGGTCCCGATGCCGCAGGTGCTCCGGAGAAGGACGGCGACAAGCCCGAGGGTGACCGCCCGCAGCGCAGGCAGGAGCGGCCACGGCGCGGCGGCGAGGAAGGCCAACAGAAGCAGCCCAAGCCCGAGGCTCCCCTGGATATCTAAGCAGCGTCACGAACCGGCGACCGAGGCTGCCAAAAAGCCCGGTAATGATGCCCGGCAAGCCTTCGCGGACGGGGCATGCCGGGGCTTGACGGAAGGTTTTCCAGAGGCCTCCAATCCACGATTTCTCCACAACCCGGGCCCCCGGACTGCCCTCGGACTGACCCCGGTCGCCACGCGACCGGGGTTTTTATTACGATGCGGGCTGGGCTTGGGGCTGCAACCGTATTAGGAATCGCTCAGTACCACTGCCAATACCGCAGCGGTGTTGATAGAATGAAACTTGGCATCCCGGGTGGCGATATTGGAGAATCACGATGCAAATGCGACGCCGCAAACCGAACGATCCCATGCTGATGGGCCAGCCCTCGCCTGGTCTGACCCGCATCAACAAGATGAACATGGCCAAGCTGGCCGAGCAGATCGAGCGGCTGAAGCTCGAAAAACAGCGGCTGGGGGAGAAGATCAAACGGCTGGAGGCGGTCACGCCCAAGCCCGCCGAGCGCATCGCCACGCTCGACAGCCAGATGCGCCGCCTGGGCGTGCTGGAAAAAACCGCCCGTGAGCGACTGGTGTCGAAGGAAGAGCGCAAGGAGCGCTGGGACGAGCGGCACAGCGGCGGGGATCGATGATCGCGCCCTCTCCGCTGGGGAGAGGGGGCAATACCATGTCTCTGCCTTCGCATGATTTGCTGGCGCTGACGCAACAGCTAGGGCGACGTCCGCGCGATGTCGTGGCGGTGGCGGTGGGTTGTCCCGCGGGGCACCCATGCGTCGTGCTCAATTATCCGCTGCGCCATCGTGGCGGACAGGCGGCGATCTTTCCTACTCTCTACTGGCTCACCTGCCCCAACCTGAGCCGGCAGATCGACAGCATTGAGCAAGGCGGCGCGATTCGCCAGATCGAACAGGAATTGCGGCTGCGCCCCGACCTGCTGCGGCGACTGCATGGTGAGCATCGCGCCAGCATCGCCCGCCGCTGGCGCCTGCTCAGCGCGGCCGATCGCCAGACGGTGCGGCACGATCCGGCGTGGCGCCGGCAGCTATTGTCGCGCGGTATCGGGGGCCTGCGCGACTGGACCACCGTCAAGTGCCTGCACCTGCACGTCGCCCATCACTTGGCCATGAGCAACGCCATCGGTGAATGGGTCATGCAGCGCTACGGATTGCATTTGTGCCGTTAGCCCAAGCCCGCACCGTTGGTGCCTGGGCTAACCATGATCATCGCAGCATTCACGGTGCCGGGTACTGCGGCTTGCGCCCCTCCAACACCGCCATCACGTCGCGTGCCACCCAGCTCATGTTCTCCAGGGCCCGGTCCGTGCGCGACGCCAAGTGGGGTAGCAGGTGTACGTTGGGCAGGCCATAGAGTTCATACGACGGCAGCGGCGGCTCGGGGTCGTGCACGTCCAGCACGGCCTTGCCGCCTTGCTCTTCGGCTTGCCGCGCCCATGCCGCCAGCGCCGGCGTATCGACCAGCATGCCCCGCGCAGCATTGATCAGCACACACGTCGGCTTGAGTTGCCCCAGGGCGGCCGCATCGATCAAGCCCCGATTGGCGGCCCGGCCATCGACATGAATCGTCACGATGTCTGACTCGGCGTAGAGCCGGGCCTTGTCCACATAGTCGAACGGGTAGTCCACGGCCTTGCGCATCTCGGCCTCGGGAAGCAGGTCGTTGACCAGCAGGTTCATACCGATGGCGTGCGCGACTTGGCCGAGGCGCTTGCCGATGCGCCCGAAGCCCAGAATGCCCAGTGTCAGCTCGTCAAGCTGCCGGCCCACCTGGCTCTTGCGCAGGGCATGAAACTCCGAGTCGGTCACCGCCCGGCTCATGCGCGTGCGGGGACGGTAGAGGTCCAGCATCAGGCCCAGGACGTATTCGACCACCGCCTGGGTGTTGGCATCGGGCGTGTAGACGACCTCGACCCCCCGCCGCCGGCACGCCGCCACGTCGATGTTGTCCAGCCCCACGCCGGCGCGGCCCACGACGCGCAAAAGCGGCGCCCGGTCCAGCAACGCCTGGTTCACCTGCGTGTAGGTGCGGACGATCATGCCCTGGGCCTGCGGCAGGTGCGGCGTCAGGTCGCCCCCCTGCTCGTGACGCGCCCAGGTGACGTCGGCGCGCTGCGCCAGCCAGCCCGCGGGAACTTCATCGAGCGTTTCGGTAATCAATACTTGGGGTCGTGCCATGGGCATCATTAGACAAGAAAGCCCAGAGATTGCCATCCCTGGGCTTGAAGGGTGCGTGCGATTGGCAACGGATCACTTCTTGTAATACTCGACATTCTTCTCGATGAAGCTGGCCCATTCGGCGGGCAGGTCCTCTTCGGGGAAGATCGCCTTGACCGGGCATTCATCCACGCACAGGCCGCAGTCGATGCACGTGTCCGGGTCGATGTAGAGCATCTCGGCCGTCTCGAAGTCCGGCTCGTCCTTGGTGGGGTGAATGCAATCCACGGGGCAGACCGCGACGCAGGCGGTGTCCTTGGTGCCAATGCACGGCTCAGCAATAATGTGAGGCATAGTCCTGACCTTTCTTCACGATAGAGAGCAAACGCACGCTCCTTCAGAATCAGTATAGGGGATACGCTGGCGAGCATCAAAAGCCCCACGCCGACGCTGATTCGGCGAAGCGTCAGGTTTCCGAGTATCCGGGGTCGCAGGAGGCAAAACCGCAAGTGGTGCCGCGCCTACTGGTACGCCGTCACACCCAGGGGCGGGGCAATCATCTGCGGGGTGGCCTGGCCTTCGGGGAACAACTGGACGCCGATGAACTGGTCGTCGTTGATCACGTCATACTGGCCGGTGAAGAGGATGCGCCAGCCGGGGATCTTGCGTTCGAGCACGGCCTTGAGCGAATAAGAGCGATCCTCGCCAAAGTCGTAGGCATAGCTGACGCCCATGGAGTAGAGGCGCGTCAACTCGTACTGCATGCCCATGCGGAGAATCTTGGAGTCCAGCGGCTCGACGGCCTGATAGCCCAGCACGATCGTCAGCCGCGCCGAATGCCGCAGCATCAGGGACACGCCGTATTGCTCCAGGTCATCGCGCTCCAGGCTGTAGGTGGCGTCGCCGGCGGCGGCGAGCGAGTCGGTGATGGCCCAGAACGCCCGGCTGTAGAAGTGGTCGCCGCCCGTGCTGTATTCCGGCCGGTAACCGAAATAGCGGGAAATCGGCGTAGTCACGTCCGCGTCGTCGCTGCGCACGACCAGGTCGGTGTCCAGGACGATCCAGTCCACGCTGCGCCACCGGCCCGGCCCGCCGCGCTGCGTCTGTAACGTGTTGCGCAGACCCATGCGGGCGCCAAAGCCCTTTTCGAGTCCTTCCACGTCGCTGTCGTAGACCGGGAGGTCCTCGGGATTGAGGGTCGAGACCATCTGAAACACGTCGCCGCTGGGCTCGACAATGTGGCGCAGGCGATAGACGTCCAGTAATGGCCAGTCCACGGCGTTGTACTGGTGATTGAACTGCGTGTGCATGCGTACGCCGGCGGCGCCCATCAGGCGAAGGTTGTCGCTCTCTCCCGCAAAGGCGGCAAAGTCCTCGTCATAGGCGGTGAGCCGGCCCGCGACGTAAGGGGTGACATCGACGGTGGCGATCCGCAGGGGCGCGTTGATCTCGTGCCGGCTGTCGAAGCGCATGCGATAGTCCTGGGGCACGCCCGCGGCGTACAGGCCATCCTCGAAGCGGGTGGTATTGGGGATGCCGAAGCGCAGCATGCTGTCGATCGTGCCAAAGCCGCGCTCGATTGGGGCATCGTCGCCGCCATTGATCCGCATGAAGGAGAGCCGGTTCTCCGTGAAATAGGTCAGGCGGTCGTCCCACAGCGCGGTGCCGATGCGGTAGTACCCCAGCTCGGGCAGCTTTTCCACGTCGTAGCCGGGCGTCTGTAGCGTGGTGGTCTGGGTGGTGAAATCGTTGAGGTTGTACTGGGTCAGAATGGTAAACGCCCAGTCGCGCTCCTGCTTCTTGAGATAGGCCGAAGTCTCCCACTGCTTGTCGGCCTCGGCCTTGTCGCGGTAGAACTCCTCGACGAAGGTCGGATCCGAGACGTAGTTGAACTCGACGGACAGCTCGAAATTCTGCGGCAGATAGTGGCGGTGCTGCCACTGCGTGTAACCGCGCACTTCTTCGCTGTGACCCACCGCGCGGCCGCCCACGTCGTCCTGACCGCTGTCAAACAGCAGCAGGTAGCTGTCAAAGGCGCCATACATTTTCGGCAGCGCGTACTTCAGGTTCAGGCCGACGGCCGGGCCGTGGTCGCCGCGGTAATCAAGCTGGCCGGTCAGGTCCACGCCGGCGGGAGCTTCGCGGCCCGCCAGTGCGAACAGGTCCCAAGTCGTCTGGATGCGCGGCCCCTCGTTTGCACTGTAGCCCACGCCGATCGTCCGCAGGATGCGCTGGTCGGCCTCGCCGGCCACGTAAGGCCAGTAGAAGACCGGCACATAACCGAACTTGAAGACGCTATTGGTCATGCTGATATGACGCGACGTCCGCCCGTCTTCCGTGCGCTGTTGGGCGTAGGTCATTCGGCTGGCGCGGATGGCAAAGTGCGGCTCGCCAAAGTCGCTGGTGGTGAACTGCGCATCGCGCGCCACCCAGCTCTGTCGCGAAACCTGGCGAAGCTGGCGGGCACGCAGGTACAGCGGAATGTGCTGCCGCAGGTCGTAGGTGTAGAGCACCGCTTCCAGGACGATGGCCTTGTTGCTCGCCAGGTCGTAATAGACGCGCGGACCGCGCATGGTGTATTCGCCATCGGTCGCCACGACGTTGTCTTCGAGATAGATGCCGCGGACCTTGCCGGCTTCGGTCTGGCGGGCGGTGCCGCCGGCGCTGTCCTGCTCGACAAAGAGCACGGCGTTCTCCGCCTGGAGCGACATTTTGCGAACGCCATCGTGGGTTGTATACAGCACGCGCACGCTGCCGATGAGCGAGACAGTGGCCTCGTCGCCTTCGCCGGGTTGATAGACGATGCGGTCGGCATTGAAGGCGAGCGTGCCCTGGGCCGGCATAATGGCGGGTGCGGGCGCCGCCGGTTCCGGGACGGGCTCGGGTGGCTTGGCCACGGGCGGCACCTGCGCCTGGGGCGCTTCGGGCGGCGCCTGGGGCGACGGGAGCCGCGCCAATAGCGCCTCGCGACGTTGCGCCTCGATTTCCTGCCGCCGCGCCTGCCGCGCTGCCGCGCTCAGTTCGCCGTGGATCGAACCTTCCGCCGGCACGTCCAGCGTCGCCACCTGCGTTGACGCCAGGTGACGCTCGAATCGTCCCATAGCCTGGGCCACAAACGGATCGTTCGCCTGCGAGCGATCCTCCAGCAGGTCGGTCGCTAGCTGCACGTCGCCTTTGGTGGTGACGGTCACCAGCAGATGCGGGGCCTCGGCGGTCACCGGCCCCCTGCCGCGCAACGACCGCGCGTTATCGAAGTACACCGCCAGATGCTTGAGCACCAAGCCCGGCGGACGCTCGACATCAATGCGCACGACGACGCGATCGGCGCGAAATCCATAGGCCCCGACGCTGACCGACACATCGCCTTCGAGGGCGACGAAGCGGGTCGATCCCTGGCTCCAGGCGTAGGCACGCTGGGCTTTGAGCTGGGCGTCGGCGGCGATCACCGGGTCCGCCAGCGCGGCATCGGGGCTCCACGCCGGCGCGGGCGTCAATTCATCGGCGGGAATGGCAGCAATGGCGGGGAACTCGGAGGCAGGCGTATCCGGTTGACCGTAGGTCGACGCCAGGTTCGCCAGCAGCACCGACAGGCAGGCCACCGCGATCGCCGAGCGAATGACACGGCCGCGTCGTGCGTGAGGGCGTCGAGCGGGGCGCGGCGGCAACGGGATTGAGTTTGGCATCAGACGGCGATCCTGGCGACCTGTTGGCGTCGATTATAAGGATCGCGCACAGATGGGCAAAGGTGGTGCAAAGCATCCACTAAGAAGCGCCGCGGCTCGCCGCGCTCTTTTCCCCCTCTAGCAATGTCACCGGACATTCTGACGAACAGATGATCAATGCCCCTCAACCGCCAGCCGATTGCGCGTCAGCCGCGTCCGAGCCAATCCGGGCGCGCTGTCGCCCGTTGCATGCGTCGATTGGGTTCCGGCATTGCGATGGGTCAAAACGACGATCCGCCACAGGTCGATTACGCCCATCTTGAAGGTGTATTCGACATTGACATTGGCGCCGCGCAGCACTTCCTCCAGCGCCAGGTCGCTGCGCCAGCCGATCTTCACGAAGATGGGGTTGAGCACTCGCTCGAACCAGGCGACGATGGGTATGTCGGACTGGAAGTGGTTGAGAATGACGATCCGCCCGCCCGGCCGCAGCAGGCGGGAGGCCCAGTTGAGCAGGCGGTCAGGATCGCTCACCACGCTGATCACATGCGTGACGATGATGTGATCAAAGCTCTGCTCGGCAAAGGGCGGCAGCATGGCGTCGCCCTGCACGAGCTGCACGTGCTCCATCTTCGCCGCCACACGCCGATTTTCCGCCTTGGCGAGCATGCCGGCGCTTAAGTCGATGCCCACGATTTTCACGTCCCGCCGGTAGTGCGGCAGGAGCATGCCCGTGCCCACGCCCAGGTCGAGCACGCGATCGCCCGGCCGCAGAGGCAACTGCTGCACCGCACGCACCTGGCGATTGGCGACTAACGCCCCGAACGTGTAGTCGTAGAACCACGCCCACAGGTCGTAGGTCTTGCTCGTCACCGATTCTTTCATTTTCATCGGGCACCATCCTTGATCCCCGGCAAGCCCCGGTAGGCCCGCCCTGGGGCTTGCCGGTGATTAGCGCCAGCCGCAGCGGGAAGCCGCCGCCGAACTCATTTGAGTAGCATAGCATCCGAATACCGTTTCCGCGCTTCGATTTCACCCGAATGCACCATCGGATTCGCCCCCGTGGTCGTATCCCAATAAAATGACTGCATGTTGAAGGTGATTGTCAACGGCGAACCACGGGAATTGCCCGACCAGGCGACGGTGGGCGACCTGGTCAGCCAACTGGGCCTGGCCGGCCGCGCCGTCGCCGTCGCCGTCGAACGCAACCGCCAGGTGGTGCCCCGCCGCGAACACGAGCAGGCCCCACTGCGCGACGGCGACGTGCTGGAGGTCGTCACCCTCGTCGGCGGGGGGTAATGCTGGATCATCGCCACTCTCGGAAGAGCCGGAGGCTCGGTACAATGAGTAGCTCGGGGCGTAAGCCCCGAGATTGGACGATCCGTGCGAATCGAGCCCCGGAGGGGCGGCACAACCGGTGTGACAATGCGCTCGATGTGCCGTCCCTCCGGGACTCGATATCAGAAAACGACTCTTGTCTTGGGGCTTACGCCCCAAGCTACTCATTGTGAGGGGCCTCCGGCCCTCAGGAAATGACTAGTACAATGACAACGTTGGCTCAACAATCCATCCCCGAAACTTCGCTGATCATCGGCGGCCGCACGCTCACCTCGCGCCTCATCGTCGGCACCGGCAAATACGCCGACTACCCCACCATGCAGCAGGCCCTGGACGCCAGCGGCGCGTCGGTCATCACCGTCGCCGTGCGACGGGAGCGGCTGGTCGACAAGGAAGGCCGCAACCTGCTGAACTTCATCGACCTGTCGCGGTACACGATCCTGCCCAACACCGCCGGCTGCTTCACCGCCGACGATGCCGTGCGCGTCGCTCGCCTCGGCCGCGAGTTACTTGATCAACTCGACAACCCCGGCAAGGACTGGGTCAAGCTCGAAGTGCTGGGCGACAAGAAGACGCTCTTGCCTGACCCCGTGGGCACGCTCGAAGCCTGCCGGGAACTGGTCAAGGACGGCTTTGCGGTGCTCTGCTACACCAGCGACGATCCGATCATGGCCCAGCGCATCCGCGACGCTGGCGCCGCGGCCGTCATGCCCGCCGGCTCGCCCATCGGCTCGGGACAGGGCGTTCTCAACCCCAACAACATCCGCCTGATCCTCGAACTGCTCAAGGGCAAGGAGCACGGCGGCGATCCATCGTTCCCCGTCATCGTGGACGCCGGCGTCGGCACGGCCAGCGACGTCACCATCGCCATGGAACTCGGCGCCGACGGCGTGCTGCTCAACACCGGGATCGCCCACGCCAAAGACGCGGTGAAGATGGCCCACGCCATGCGCCACGCCCTCGAAGCCGGCCGCCTGGCGTACCTGGCCGGTCGCATCGACAAACGCCTCTACGCCACCGCCTCCTCCCCGTGGACCGGCGTGATCAGCTACATCCCCGGCGAGTGAGCATTCGCGCGCCGCACAGCTTTGGAGCGCGGCGGCAACGACGCCGCTTTAGCTTGCGGCAGAGCCGCGGCAATCACCCGGCACAAGCGCAAGCAATCAGTCGTTGGCGATTGCACCTCGGCGCGGTAGGCTACTGGTGCGTTGATCAGAGGCTTGGGTTTCACATCATCTTTCAACGAGGGAGGTTCATCATGGCATTGAAAGTGACCAAGGTCGATGTGTGGGCGGCCCAGATCGAGGATCAGCCCGGGGCGCTGGCGGCCAAGCTCGACGCGCTGGCCAAGGCGGGGGCGAACCTTGAGTTTGTGATCGCGCGGCGGGCGGATGCGAGTCCAGGCAAGAGCGTGGTGTTCGTCACGCCGATCAAGGCCGGCAAGCCGGCGCGCCAAGCCAAGGCCAATGGTTTTTCCAAGACGCCGACGCTGCACTCGCTGCGTGCTCAGGGGCCAGACCGCAAGGGCCAGGGCGCTAAGATCGCCACGGCACTGGGCAATGCGGGCATCAACCTGCGAGGTCTGTCGGCGGCGGCCATCGGCGGCAAGTTCGTCATGCACATCGCAGTGGACGACGCGGCCGCGGCGAACAAGGCAATCAAGGTGCTCAAGGCGATGTGACACGACCGGCAGGAACGCTACGCCATCGGCCTGCGTGTCTCCCAAGTGAAGCGCGTTCGCTTTTCGTCTTGTCGTAGCCGCGGCGTCGTCGCCGCGCGTCTTCCAGACGCGGTTGCTTCATCGGAGCCGTTGCATGTTGATGTTCTCTCCCTTTCGGGGCTGGGCACGTCTGGCCGCCGCGGCGATAGCGCTGTTGCTGGCAACGGCGATCTGGTTGCCGGTCGTCCACCTGTTCTTCCGCCCCACTCTCGCGGATTATCGCCAGTCCCATGGCATCGCGCCGGCGGCCCGGCAGATCGCCCATCGCCACCTGCGCCTGTGGGAAGACCCGGCCCTCCGCGCCGCGGAAATCGACCGCATGCGCGCCAGCAACGCCGAGTGGGATTTCATGGGCCGCACATTTCTCGTGCTGGGCCTGGCGAACATCGCGTTGCACGAACCGCACGAGCAGGCTCGCTATCTGACAGTCATCGATCAGATCATCGACGAGACGCTCAAGGTCGAAGCTGAGCATGGCATGTATTTCTTCCTGATGCCTTATGCGCGGGCCGGGCCGTTCGTCGCCCAGCCGGCGCGGAGCCTGTTCATCGATGGTGAGATCGCGCTGATGCTCGCCGCGCGACAGCGGGTCGCGATCAACCCGCGTTATGAGCGCCCACTGGCCCAGCGGATCGACACCATCGTGCAGGGCATGCAGAGCGGGCCGGCGCTCTGTGCCGAGAGCTATCCCGACGAATGCTGGATGTTCTGCAACGCCGCCGCCGTCGCCGCGGTGGCCGTGAGCGACAGCGTGGATGGCCGCGATCACGGGGCGTTCATCAACGAATGGCTGGCGAGCATCAAAGCACGACTGGTTGACCACGAAACAGGCTTGCTGGTATCGAGCTTCACCTACGACGGCAAGCCCCTCGACGGCCCCGAAGGCTCGAGCATCTGGTTCGTCGCTCACTGCCTTCAGTTGATCGACCCCGACTTCGCCGCCGACCAATACGCCCGCGCCCGCGCTGAACTGGGCCAGCGGATCATGGGCTTTGGCTATGCGCGCGAGTGGCCGGCATCCTGGCAGGGGCCGATGGATGTGGACTCGGGGCCCATCGTGCCGGTGCTCGGTGCCAGTGCCGGTTCGAGCGGCCTGGCGCTGCTGGGCGCCGCGGCGTTTGACGATCACAACTTCCTGCGCGAGTTGCTCACCTCCCTCCAGTTCGCCGGCTTTCCCTGTACCGATGACCACGGCCGAAGCTATGCCGCCGGCAATCAGGTCGGCGATGCGGTGTTGCTCTACGCTCTAGTGCAGGGCCCGCTCTGGCAGCAGGTTCTGACCCCCTCTCCCTTCTGAGGGAGAGGGTTGGTGTGAGGGTGATGAGCGGCCACCGGTGATTGCCGGGAGCAACCATGACCAAACGTATCTGGTCCATCGCACGACTATTTCTCTGGGGTGGCCTGCTCTCTGCGCCGCCTTGGGTTGCGCGGGCTGTCCTGCTGTTGGCCATCTTTGCCCTATTGCACCTATTGGGCTGGCGGGCCGACACCGCGATTATCAGCGGCACCCTTCCCGCTCCCGGCGTTGCGGGTGAGTTGGCCATCCTCCGCGGCCTGCTCTACGTCTTGTCCTACTTCGCCGCCGTACTGGTCGCCCCCATCCTCCTGATCGCCGCCGTCCTACTGACGCTGATGCAACTGGGCCCGCGCCGCATCTGATCCTCGCGCAGAAGCAAGCGCCGCGGATCAACCTCGTGCATCTCTTCAGTCGCGAGCCTATACTGCCGACCCGCGCGGAGCCTTCTGCGCTCCACCATCCCGCCTCCAAGCCTCCGCCTCATGATCCGCCGACTAAACCATCATGCCCGGGCCTCGCTCATCAGTGGCCACGGCTGGGCGCTGGCTGCTGCCCTGATCTGGTCGGTCAACTTCCCCTTGATCAAGATCGTTCGCCGCGAGCTGGACGCCACGACCCTGGTGGGCCTGCGCTTTGAAATCGCCGCCACCATGGTCCTGGCCCTCTGGCTGGCGGTGCGCCGGCCCCGCCTGCGCGGCCTGGGCGTGCGCGGCTGGATCCTGGTCATCCTCATGACCGCCCTCATCGGCCCGCTCTACCAGGTCCTGCTCGCCAGCGGCGCGCCGGGCACCAGTGCCGGACTCATCGGCCTGATCATCGCCTCCCAGTCCCTGCACACCGCCTGGCTGGCGGCCATCCTCCTCCACGAACGCTTCGGCTGGCGCCAGGTCGCCGCCCTGGCCATCGGCTTCCTGGGCCTGGCGGCGCCCATCCTCTGGTCCGGCAACATCACCTACGTCGCCCCGCTCTTTCCCCTGCTGGTTTTTGCCGCTTCACTCGTGGCGCCGCTCAACACCGTCATTCCGCGCATGCTGCACCGCCACGTCGAGAGCTTCGACCTGGCCACGCTGGTCATGGTGCTTGCCGGCGTGATGTGCCTGCCTATGTTCACGCCCACGGCCCTGGGGCAACTGGGTGATCTGAGCGTCTCCGGCTGGTCGGCCATGCTCTGGCTGGGCTCAATCGGCCACGCCGGCGCCTTCATGATGTGGTACGCCGCCCTGCGCAAGCTCTCGGCCGTCAGCACCGGCTTCTACCTCTTCGTGATGATGCTCGGCTCGACGTTCTGGGGTTGGCTGATCCTGGACGAAACGTTGAGCACTACCTACGCCCTGGCAGCCCTGGCGGTGGCCCTGGGCCTGTGGCTCAACGCCACCGCCGCATCCGGGGGGCGGCGGCCGCATCAGCAAACAGCCATGCTCGCCACGACCGAGGCGTAGCTTGCCACACCACACGCAGACTTAAGGAACTCACCACAGAGTTCCCCGCGCACCCGGAGAATGAGGCAACATCGCTTGCCTTCAAGTGTTTCCCTCTCTGTGCCACAATCCACCAATCTCTCTGCAACGTGCGCAGAATCCAATCAAGGCGATTTATCCGCAGATGGCGCAGATTTTCGCCGATTTTCCTAGACAGCACTCCGATCCTTATCTGCGATAATCCGCGCCATCTGCGGATAAACTCCGCTCAGACCAGAGCCGCTCATCGGCAGCCGCGCCCGCGTCGCCGAGGTGCTCAATCACAAACGCACGTTGACGCTGCCCATGATCCGCCGTCTGCACGCGCCCAAGCCCAACATTTACAGAAAAAGCGTCTTGACACCGGCGGATGTCCCGGCCATAGTGGAAGGAGCGTTATTCCTCCTTTGTAGAAGTACTGTTGTGCCGCAAGCCACATCGATGCGACGGTTTACGCTCATCCTGATCGGCGTCCTGGCCATCGTGTCCATGGCCTTGGTCGGTGGCGGCTATTTCGCCTTGCGTGCGTTATCAAATTCGATGTTTCCCTCCCGAACAACCGATGTCACGTTGTACACAAACATCCTCAGCCAATGGCAGCACAGCGGTCTGGTCAATCAGTTCCCTCCGACTATCCCCACGCACGCCTCTAACGTGCGTCTCTCCTTCTTTCCCGGCTACCTTCAAGGTGGCGCGCATTTTCAAGTTCGGATGACACTCCCCGCATCGGACATTGCCGGGATCGCCAGCCAAATGAAGCAATCGACGTCCCACCAGTATCAGGGCGGCTCACGTTATCATCACTACAACAAAGACCCGACGAACAATCTGCCAACAGCGACTTTTCATACTTTCGACAATCCACCCCAGCCTTACGCATTTCCGGACCACTACACTCTCGACGTTCTCCACGCGCAGAAACGCGGGGGGGGTTCTTGGAACCATGGAGAGACAAGCGGCGTCGCCGTGTCCGAACTGACCAACGAAGTCATTTACTGGGCGGAATTGTGGTAGAGAAAAAGCAAGGGCACGACAAGGCACCATTCATGACTTTTTACACACGGCCGGCCATCGCAATCATTGTCCTGCTTCTTGCCGGTTGCGCCAACGAGCAACGACTGCGCAGTCGCCTGGACAGCTATCTTCACGCCGGCGGCAATGAGAGCGTCGATGACAAGTCGAATCAGGACGCAATCTGCTGCCTCCTGGTCAGGATGGAGCCACTCGACCGGCCCGAACGGATCAATCTCGTTCTGGATGTTTTCCTGTATTACGATGCGACAGACAATCTGGCCCAGGGATTAGCCCATGACATCCTTCGTCGGCATCCACATGCAGTCTTGCCCGAGATCCGGCGACGCCTGCCGAGCGAGCCGAATCGTGAGGTGGTCGAAACGCTCATTGTCGAGTTGGAGGGACGAGGATAGTCGGCGGCTACTGTTGACTTGCGACGCCTGCACCGTTGGTGCCTGGGCTAACGCGTTCCTCGTTCTTCGTTCTTCGTCACGCCGCTCACGGCCGGGGGTGGCACGTGCGGATCACTTCGCGCAGGCGCGTGCGATCGACGTGCGTGTAGATTTGCGTGGTCTTGATATTGGAGTGGCCCAGCAGTTCCTGCACGACGCGCAGGTCGGCGCCGCCGGCGAGCAGGTGCGTGGCGAAGGAGTGGCGCAGGGTGTGCGGGTGCACTTCGCGAAGGCCTGCGCGGCGGGCGTATTTGACGACGATCTGCCAGACGACGATGCGGGTGATCGGTTGGCCGGTGCGCGAAAGCAGGAGCCGGTCGCTGGGGCGGTGCGGGCGCAGCAGCATCGGGCGCAACTCCGCCAGGTAGCTCTTGGCAGCTTCCAGCGCGGGCTTGCCGATGGGCACGATGCGTTCCTTGCTGCCTTTGCCCATCACCCGTGCCACGCCCAGGTCCATGTGCAGGCGGTTGGTCGCCAGCTCGGCGATTTCGCTGGCGCGCAGGCCGCCGGCGTAGAGCAGCTCCAACAGCGCCACATCGCGCAGATATAGCGCTGACTCCGGGTCCGGCGCCGCCAGCAGCGCCTCGATCTGCTGCGGTGACAGCACCCCCGGCAACGTGTGCCAGCCGCTGGGCTGGCTGAGCAACTCGGCGGCGTTCGTCGGGGTCAGACCGCGTGACTCCATGAACCGGCAGAAGACGCGGATGGTCGCCACGTGGCGGGCGATGCTGCTCACCGCCATGCCCCGGCCGTCGAGTTCGCGCAGGTGCGCGGTGATCAGTTCCAGGGTCAGCGCGGGCCAGCTCGTACAATGCCGCTCCTCGAGGAAGATCCACAAGTCGCGCAGGTCGGCGGCATAGGCGTGCAGGGTGGCCTGGGCGAAGCCGCATTCGACCCGGCAATAGGCCAGGAACTCGCGGATGGGTTTTTCCAGCACCGTGCTATGGATGGCCGGGACGCCCTGGGGGGCCGAGTGATGCGACGGTTGCCGGGCGTCCTGGCCGGGGCGGCGCAGGGGCAAGGGGTCGTGTCGCGGCGCCAACCGCGAACGGGCCCGCATTTGCCGCGGGTCGATCGAATTGCCAGTGGCGGACTGCGTCATGGGGACCCACTCTAAATCCAATGAAAAGCATGCCGCTTACGCATCAGATAGCTATCGACCCGCCGCAGTGGCGGGCGTGAAATTGCCGGCCGGGAAATCGCCGCCGCCGATAACCGCATTTGGTGATCTGGCGATTGAGCGGTGCGGACGCCGGCTTTTCCAAACCGCCCAAGCGCAAAATCAGCAAATCACCCGATCGCCGTTTGCGGCATGCACGCAGTTGCCGATACACTCACGCTCCCTATGGGATCGTGGAGACGCCGTTGACCAGCCTGCCGCGAATTCTGGCCGCACTCACTCTCGCACTCTGGCTCGCCCTGTTGCCCTGCCCGGGCGCCAGCGCCCAGCCTCCAGACCTGGCCAACCGCCCCGTCTCGGAGATCAAGATACAGGGCCTGGCCAAGGTCAACGCCACGCTGGTGACCAACCAGATCCGCCTCAAGAGCGGCGACCCTTACGACGCCCGCGTGGTACAGGACGACATCGTCCGCATCACCCATCTGGGCCGCTTCGGCAGCGTCACCGCCCGCGTCGAGCCCAGGGCCGACGGCTCGGTCGCTCTGATCTATGTGGTGCAGGAGTTGCCCCTGCTCGCCGACGTGCAGGTGGTGGGCAACAAAGAGGTGTCGGACCAGAAGCTGCTGCAACTGGCGGTGCTGCGTGCCGGCGACCCGGTGGACCCTTTCCTCATTCAGCGTGCCATCCGCCAGATGCAGAAAGAGTATGAATTACAGGGCTACTTCGAAGCCGACATCTCCGATGACAAGAAGGTGCTCGACGATTCGGGCGTGCTGATATTCAAGGTGCGCGAGGGCCCGCTGGCGACGATTCGTGGCATCAAGTTCGAGGGCAACGAGGTTTACAGCAGCGACGAACTGCGCGGCCACATCAAGAGCACGACGTACTTCCCCATCTTCCGCAAGGGTGAAGTCAACCGCGAGCAGCTTGAGGCCGACGCGGCGCGTCTGCGCGATTTTCATCGTGACCGCGGCTATCTGGACGCCCAGGTGGGCCGGCGCATCGAGCTGTCGCCCAACCAGAAAGACGCGGTGGTGGTATTCGTCATCAGCGAGGGCAGGCAGTTCACGGTGGACCAGATCAAGATCGAGGGGAACCAGCTCTTCAGTCAGGACCAGATTCGCCAGGCCATGGTGCTCAAGGCCGGCGACGTATTCACCGCCGAGCGACTCCGCGACACGTTGCGGGCGGTCACTGACCTGTACGGCAAGCTGGGGTTCATCGAGGCCACCATCCGCATCGACCGCCTGTTTCACGAGCGTGAGCCCAAGGTGGACCTGCGCGTGACGGTTGATGAAGGCCACCCTTACGTGGTGGGCAAAGTGACCGTCGTGGGCAATTACAACACGCAGGACAAAGTGGTGCTGCGTGAAGTGCGCGGCATGCGTCCGGGCCGGCGCTTCGACCGCGCCGGCATCGAACTGACCGAGCAGCGCCTGCGCGAGTCGCCCCTGTTCACCGACGCCAAGGTCAGCATCCAGGGCACGCCCGAGGAGCTGACGCGCGATGTGGTGGTGGAAGTCAAGGAAGGACAGACTGGCAGCCTGTCGTTCGGCGCCGGGATCAGTTCCGATGCCGGCGTGATCGGCGCCATCGACGTGATCCAACGCAACTTCGACATTGCCGACACGCCCGAGAGCATCGGCGAGCTCTTTACCGCCAAGGCCTTCCGCGGCGCCGGGCAGTATTTCTCGCTCAACCTCCAGCCGGGCAACGAATTCTCCCGCTACTCGATTTCCTTCCGCGAGCCTTACCTGTTCGAGAGCGACTTCTTCTTCGACACCTCGCTGTTCTACTTCACCCGCGATCGCGAGAAGTACAACGAGGAGCGCATCGGCGGAGGCGTGGGCATCGGCCAGCGCTTCGGCGACATCTGGTCCGGCGCCGTGCGCCTGCGTGCCGAGCAGTTGTCCATCAGCGACATCGAAGTCGACGCCCCGGTGGACGTCTTTGCCGTCGCCGGCAGCAGCTTGATCACTTCGGCAGGCTTCACCCTGGTGCGCGATACCAGCGACAGCCGCATCTTCCCCACGCGGGGCAGCCGCACTGAACTGGGCATCGTTCGCGCCGGCGTGCTGGGCGGCGACTACGACTTCACCGCCGCCACCATCGATTTCCGTAAGTTCTGGACTGTCGATGAGGACTTCTTCGGCTACAAGACCATCGTCTCGCTGCGCTCGGAAATCGGTTACATCTTCGAGGGCGACCAGGCGCCGGTGTTCGAGCGCTTCTACGCCGGCGGGCATCGCACCTTCCGCGGCTACCGCTTCCGCGGCGTGGGACCGCGCGGCATCCGCAGTGACACCCTGACCCTGGGCGACGACCCCGTCGGCGGCGACTGGCTCTTCCTCCTGGGCCTGGAATACAACTTTCCCATCTACCAGGACATCTTCCGCGGCGTGATCTTCACTGACACGGGCACGGTGCAGAAGGACCTGGGCTTCGACGAGTATCGCGTTTCCATCGGCGCGGGCATCCGCCTCAAGATCCCCTTCCTGGGTCAGGCGCCCTTCGCGCTGGATTTCGCCGTGCCCATCGTCAGCCAGGAAGGCGACGAGGAGCAGATCTTCAGCTTCGACCTGGCGCTGCCGTTCCAATGACCCAGGATTGAATGACTGATGATGAATGACGACTAAAATCCCAATGACCAAGTTCCAATGACGAAATATGCCATAGCCTTTGCCTGGTCATTGAAGATTGGATTTTCATGCGTCATTCGAGTTTCGTCATTCGTCATTCTGGATTGATGTTTCTGGCCGATGCTGCTAGAACATCCGCTGCGGTTTCCTCGTAACATGCCTAATTGCTTTTCATTCACCTGCAATCGGAGATCCCTGTGATGCCCGGACGATATCAGCGCGTTTCCCTGTTTCTGGCGGCCCTGCTGCTGGCAGGATTGATGACCTCCCCGGCGCTGGCGCAGAAGGCTCGCCCCACCGCCATCGCGGTCGTGGATGTGCAGAAGGTCTTCGACAGCCTTCAGGAGAAGAACCAGGTCGAGGCCGACCTCCAGTCCCGTGCTAATGCGCTAAAGCAGGAAGAGACCGACCGCAGGAAAAAGCTCGACGATCTGCAGAAGGACCTGGAAATGCTGGCGCCGGGAACCACCGCGCACACGCAGAAGCAGGAAGACCTGGAGCGCCAGGCGGTCGAACTCCAGGCCTGGCAGCAATTCCAGAACCAGAAGCTCCAGCGTGAACGCAGCCTCCAGATCGAGGGGCTCTACCGCAAGATTCTCGACGCCATCGGGCGCGTCGCCAAGGAGGCCGGCTACGACCTGGTGCTGTTCAAGGAAGGCGCCATTGACTTCAAGAACGCCAACCCGCAGCAACTGGCGGCCCTGATCCAGGTCCGCAAGGTGCTCTGGTCCGCCCCCGACCTGGATGTGACCGATCAGGTCACGCAGCGGATGAACAACGAGTACAAGAACCGGTAGTCGCCGCCGCCCCTCTCCCTTGGGGAGAGGGTGGCCGAGGCCTTACGAGGCCGGGTGAGGGGACCTGCGGATGATCGGGGCGTGACGCAAGTCCAAAAGCCGTCGACCAAAACGTTCGCCCTACTCTTCCGTTGATTCCCTCACCCCAGCCCTCTCCCCGGGGGAGAGGGAGTAGACCATGCCCAGCTTTACAACCAGCCAGATCGCCCAGCACGTGCGCGGCGAATTGATAGGTCCAGGTGACTTGGCCATCAGCGGCGCCGAGACGCTGGACCGCGCCCAACCGGGCCACCTGACCTTCATCGGCGACAAGCGCTATCTCCCGGCCTGGGAAGCCTCCAAAGCCGCGGCGGCGCTAATCGTGGCGACAATCACAGCCCAGCCCGGCGAGGGCCGAGCCCTGATTCAGGTCACCGATGCCGACCTGGCCATGGCCCTGGTCCTGGACCTGTTCGCCTCCCCGCCGGTGCGGCCCAAGGCGGGCGTGCATCCCTCGGCCGTCGTCGATCCCTCCGCCATCCTCGGCCAGAACGTCGCCATCGGCGCCCATTGCACTGTCGGCGCCAAGGTCCGCCTGGGCGATGACGTTGTCCTGCACGCCAACGTGGTGCTGATGGACCAAGTCGAGATCGGCGCGGCAAGCGAGATTTTTCCCGGGGTCGTCATCCGCGAACGCTGCGTCCTGGGCCAGCGCTGCGTGCTCCATCCCAACGTCGTCATCGGCGCCGATGGCTTTGGCTACCGGCCCTCGCTCGATCCGGCCAAGCCCGGCCTGGTCAAGATCACCCACATCGGCAACGTCGAGATCGGCAACGACGTCGAGATCGGCGCCTGCACCACCATCGACCGCGCCAAGTTCTCCTCGACCCTGGTGGGCGACGGCACCAAGATCGATAACCAGGTGCAGATCGGCCACAACTGCCGCATCGGCCGCCATTGCGTTTTGTGCGGCCAGGTCGGCCTGGCGGGCTCGATCACCGTGGGCGACGGCGCCATGATGGGGGGTAAGGCCGGCCTGCGCGATCACATCAATATCGGCGCGGGGGCTCGCCTGGCGGCCTACGCCGCGGTTATCAGCGACGTCCCCGCCGGCGAATCCTGGGGCGGCTATCCCGCCATGGAGATGCGCGAGGCCGGCCGCATCGTCATGGCCATGCGCAAGCTCCCCGATTTCATGCGCGACATTAAGAAAAAGCTGCGCTGAGAGGCAGATAGGGCAGCGTGCCATGCCCCGGGCCTCATGAGGCTGTATTCCGAAGATCTGGACACCGGCACCGATCACGACGGCCTGACGGTGGTCATCCATTTGCGTGACCGCTCCGCGCATGTTTCGCCGCGTTTCCTACAATGCTGCGTCGCATGGACGTTCAACGCACCATCAGCCAGGAAACCACGATCACCGGCAAGGGCCTGTTCACAGGTCAAAGCGTTAAGGTGACGTTTCGCCCCGCGCCGGACAATCACGGCATCATCTTTGTCCGTGTGGACAAGCAGGGCGCCCAGGTCCCGGCGTTGATCGGCTATGTCGAACGCCGCGCCCGCCGCACCGCCTTGCGCAACGGCCCGGCGGTCGTCGAAACCACTGAGCACGTCATGAGCGCCCTGGCGGGGCTGGGGATCGACAACTTGCTCATCGAACTGGACGCATCGGAGCTGCCCGGGCTCGACGGCTCGGCTTTGCCCTATGTGCAGGCACTTCAGAGCGCGGGCCTCAAGGAGGGCGTCGAGCCGCGCCGCACCCTGGTGCTCAACGAACCGATCGTGATCAAGCGCGACGGCGCCATGATCGCCGCGGTGCCCGCGCAGGAGCCGGGCCTGTCGCTGCTTTACGAGCTGGACTACGCCGCCCATCCCGCCATCGGCCGGCAACTGGGCTCGTTCACTCTCGCTAGCGCCGACGACTATGTGCAACAGATCGCCCCGGCACGCACCTTCGTGCTGGAGGAGGAGGCCAAGGCCCTGCACGCCGCGGGTCTGGGCACGCACCTGACCACGCGCGACGTGCTGGTCTTCGACAAGAGCGGCCCGATCGATAATTCCCAGCGCTTCGCCGACGAGCCGGTGCGTCACAAAATCCTGGACCTGATCGGCGACTTGTATCTCATGGGTGCGCCGATCCAGGCGCGGATCGTGGCCGCCCGCTCGGGCCACGCGCTGAACCAGGCACTGACCCGCGAGCTGGTCAAACGCCATCGCGAGCAGACGCACCAGGCCATGGCGCTGCATCGCAACGTGATTGATATCCGCAAGCTGGCACGCATTCTGCCCCACCGTTATCCCATGCTGCTGGTCGATCGCGTCCTGGAGATCGACGGCGAACGGCGGGCCCTGGGGATCAAGAATGTCACCGTCAACGAGCCCTTTTTCCAGGGGCATTATCCGACCGTGCCTATCATGCCCGGCGTGTTGATCGTCGAGGCGATGGCGCAGCTTTCGGGGGTGCTCATCGGCCAACGGCTGGAGAACCAGGGCAAGCTGGCGATCCTGATGTCTCTGGACCGCGTGAAGCTGCGTCGGCCGGTGGTGCCGGGCGACCAGCTTATTCTCGAGGCCGAGACGGCGCGGCTGCGGCCGAGCATCGCCCACATGCGCTGCCGCGCCTATGTCGGCCAGGATCTGGCCGCCGAAGCCGAAATCAAGTTCATGATCGTCAGTGACCAGCAGATGTAAGCCATGCCAGTGATTCATCCCTCCTCCGTGGTCGAATCCGGGGCGGAACTGGCCGACGATGTGGTCGTCGGGCCCTTGTGCTATGTCGCCGCCAAGGTGCGGATCGGCGCCGGCACGCGGCTGGTTTCGCATGTCACGGTGCTGGGCCGCACCACCATCGGCCGGCACAACCTCTTCTGGCCGCACACCACCGCCGGCGGCGACCCGCAGGACCTCAAGTTCCGCGGCGAGGACAGCCAACTGATCATCGGCGACCACAACGAGTTCCGCGAAAACGTCACCCTGCACAAAGGCACCGACAACGGCGGCGGCGTGACCCGCATGGGCAGCCACGGCCTGTTCATGATCGGCGCCCACATCGCCCACGACTGCCTCATCGGCGATCACGTCATCCTCGCCAACAGCGCTCTTCTGGCCGGACATGTGCTCATCGAAGACCATGCCGTCGTGTCCGGCGCCACCGCCGTGCATCACTTTGTCACCATCGGCCGACACGCCTTCATCGGCGGCATGACTCGCGTGATCCGCGATTGCCCGCCCTACATGATCGTCGAGGGCATGGACGCCCGCGTGCGCGGCGTCAACGTCATCGGCTTGGAACGCACCGGCTATTCCCCAACGCACATCGCCAATCTCAAGACCGCCTACAAGCTGCTCTACCGCGACGAAGCGGATCAGAAGCAGCCGCTGACGCAGCGCCTCGACGACCTTCAGACTCGTTTTGGTGACGATCCCAACATCGCCACGCTGATCACCTTCACGCAGAACATGGTCCAGGGCCTCTTTGGCCGCTACCGCGAGACCCTCCGCACCGACGCACGCCACCGCGCCACCGTGCGCTAGGCGGCCCCACTTTAGTGGGGCTGGGGCTGTCCCGCACACGTACGAACGCCATTATCATGTCCCCCATGACCAACGCGCAGACCGTTCTCATCACCGGCGCCGCCGGATTCATCGGCTCGAGCCTGGCGGATCGGCTTCTGGCCGACGGCCTGCCCGTCGTCGGCATCGATAGCTTCAACGACTTCTACGACCCGGCCGCCAAACGCCGCAACGTCGAGTCTGCCATGCCGCAGCCTCACTACGAGCTGGTCGAGGCCGACATCCGCGATCGCGACGCCGTGCTGGACCTCTTCGCACGTTACCAGCCCTCGGTCGTGGTTCACCTGGCGGCCATGGCGGGCGTGCGCCCCAGCATCCAGCGCCCGGCGCACTACACTGCCGTCAACGTCGATGGCACCGTCAACCTGCTCGACGCCGCCGTTGCCGTCGGCACCGCCAAATTCATCTTTGCCTCCAGCTCCAGCGTCTACGGCAACAATCCCAAAGTTCCCTTCGCCGAGGACGACCGCGTTGATCATCCCATCAGCCCTTACGCGGCGACCAAGAAGGCCGGGGAGTTGCTGTGTCACACGTACCACCACGTGCACGGTCTGCCCGTCACCTGTCTGCGCTTCTTCACCGTCTTTGGCCCCAGGCAGCGGCCGGACTTGGCGATCACTAAGTTCCTCCGCCTGGTCGCCGCCGATAAGCCCATTCCAATGTTCGGCGATGGCACAACAAGTCGCGACTACACGTTCATCGACGATATTGTCGCCGGCGTCCGCGCCGCCATGCAGCACTGCGGCGAGAAGGGCCATCCGGCCGAGAGCTATCGCATCTACAACCTGGGCGGCAATCATCCGATTACTCTGGCGGATCTGATTTTCACCATCGAGAAGGTCACGGGCAAGACGGCGCGGATCGAACGCCAACCCATGCAGGCCGGCGACGTCGAACGCACCTGGGCCGACCTGACGCGCAGCACCGCGGAACTGGACTACGCGCCGCAAACCAGCGTCGCCGACGGCATCGCCCAACAATGGGCGTGGATGCAGAAGCATTGAAGAACGTGAAACGTAGGACAAACAACGAAGAACGGAGAGAGAGAGAAACGGAGAGAGAGAGAAACGAAGTACGAGAAACGAAAGCCCACCCGCTCCGGCGGGTGGGATCCCTCCTCAAGTCTCATCACCTCCCCGCGGCGCTCGCAGCGCCGCTCAAGTCCTCCGAATCCAACCACACCGTCACCGGCCCATCATTGTGAATCTCCACTTCCATGTGTGTGCCAAACACGCCTTGCTCCACTCTCCCCACGCCCAAGGCACGCAGGCGCTGGGCAAAGTAGTCGCACAGTGGCCGTGCCACCTCCGGCGCCGCGGCATCGGTGAAGCTCGGCCGCCGACCCTTGCGGGCATCGGCATAGAGGGTGAACTGCGACACCACCAGCGCCCCGCCGCTCACCTCCAGGAGCGAGCGGTTGAATTTGCCCGCCTCGTCGTTGAAAATGCGCAGGCCCACGACTTTCTCCGCCACCCGTTCCACCAGTGCCTGCGTATCGCCCTGCCCGATGCCCGCCAGCAGCAATAATCCGTGCCCGATGCGCCCGACAACCTGCCCGTTGACGGTCACCGATGCCTTGCTCACGCGCTGAAGTAGGATTCGCATGACACACCTGGCGATCAAATCAAGGCGTGGGGGCCGACAACAGGTCGATGCGCCGACGCGGAGCGTCGAGCTGTGCCGCCAGCGTCTGAAAGGTCCACTGTCCCGCGGCCTTGTCGGCGACCGCGTAGATCGTGCCGCTGCCTTTAGGCCCCGACACGTTGTAGGAAATGTCCGCGTGGCCGCTGGACCCTGAAATGTTGATGTTGCCCGTGACCAGAAAGCCCGGCTCGATCGGCGTGCCCAACTCGGCCTGAAGTTGTGCGTCACTCCGCGCCGCCGCGAGCGACTGAACATACACATCCGACGATTTCATCATCCCGAACACCAGCGAAAAGATCAACGCAAAGAACCCGCCGCAGATCAGGATCGGCAGCAGACAGCCGACGGGCACCACCCATTTCCAGTGCCGCCCCCACCAGGACCGCCGCGGTTGATCGTTACCTGATTGCATATGGGCATCGCTCACAAGTTGCCTCATCAAATTGGTCAGGGCGTCGCGGCTGTCGTCACACCGGCGGGCGTCGCCGCTTTGACCAAATATTGCTGCCCGCCTGTGGACCGGCAGGTGACCATGTATGTGCCGCCTTCCTTGAGCACCTCCGCCAGCGCCATGTAGTTACCCTTGGCCACCAGTACGATCGCCTGTCCGTCGGCGGTGATGGCGTTGATCAGCCGCTTGCTCTGCTGGTCCTTGATCTGCCCTTCCAACAGGGCGACCTGCCGCGTCACCTGCGCCCGTTCCTTGTCCAGCTTCGACAGCTCGATGCGCAGGTTCGCCAGGTCGCGGTCGCTGTATTTCTTGCGCGTGCGGTAGGCACCCACCAGCCTGTCATAGTATTGCTCGGTTTCCGCCGACTTCTTCGCCAGCTCCCGCCGCAGATCCGCGACCCGGCTGTGGAGGCCCTTATTCACCAGGCGGCGCGTGCCATCCATGGTCACCGTGTCATCCAGCCGGGCACGTTCGTCGGCAATCTGCTTCTTCAACCCCTCGACATCCGGCTCCTTGTTGCTCAGAACCTTCACCTTCAGATACATGTCGTCGCTGGCGCCCTTGTCGTCGCCTTCCAGTTTGACCGCCAGTTCGATCACATCGGATTCGCCCCCCGCCTTGGCCAGCTTGCCCTTGAGCTCATCGACCTCGCGCTGGAGTTGCTGGATCTGGTGGTGGTATTCGATAGCCGCCATTTCCAGCTCGACGCGGCTCATGTTGGCAAAGTCCGGCGTCGGTGCAAGCGCGGCCGCGGGAGGCGCGGCCTCTTCCCCCTCCGCCACGGCTCCTGCCGGCGCCGCCAACCCCACACTTAGGGCGCGTAAAGAAATGACCGCTACCGCTCACGTGGCCTGATACTGTAATT
>JBBDMX010000046.1:0-25785 GCA_040878035.1 Phycisphaeraceae bacterium
GTACCGCCCACGCCCCCAAAGACTCGTGGGAACCCGCCGACCTTGGACCGTCCTCCGGCAAACCGCCCATGGAGAAAGGCCAGCAACTCCGGTTAGATGGATATCCCAGAGACAGAAAATAAGAAGGTGCCCAAGCCCGGCCATGCGAGTCTTCGAGCTTGACCGGGATCATCCGCTGCCGAATTTCTGCGTTTTTTGATTTCCTGCTTTCCTACGTTTCCTACAATGCGCCCATGTCTCTCCTGCTGACCTTCCTGGGCACGGGCACCAGCGCCGGCGTGCCGATGATCGGCTGCGATTGCGCAGTCTGTCGCTCTGCCGACCCGCGCGACCACCGCTCGCGCCCCAGCGTCATGGTGACGTATCCCCAAACCCAAGCCCGGCCATGCTCGCCTTCGCGCTTGGCCGGGATCGCCGACGAGTCTTCGAGCTTGACCGGACTCACCCCTGACCCGGCCACGCTCCGCCGCCTCATCATCGACACCACGCCCGAGTTCCGACTCCAGATGGTGCGCCATCGCATCAACCGCATCGACGGCGTGCTCTACACGCACGCCCACGCCGACCACATCTTCGGCGTCGACGACCTGCGCCGCTTTAACGCCGTCATGCACGCCCCCATCGATATCTACTGCGATCAGCCCACGCTCACCATCTTCCAGCAGATGTTCCGCTACATCTTCGAGTCGCACAACAACGTCAACCAGTCGTTCATTCCCATGCTGGTGGCGCACGTGCTCGAGGGCGGCGCGACGCTGGACCTGTTCGGGGCGACGTGGACGGCCGTGCCGCTGCTGCATGGCCGGCTGCCGATCCTGGGCTTCCGCGTCGATCTGGACACGCCGACCGGCAGGCAATCCCTGGCGTATTGCACCGACGTGTCAGAGATCCCCGAGGCGAGCTGGCCCATGCTGGCGGACTTGGACGTGCTGGTCATCGACGCCCTGCGCTACCGCCCGCACCCGACGCACCTGACCGTCGAGCAAGCCCTGGCGGTGATCGAGCGACTGTCGCCCCGGCGGAGTTACTTCACACACATCGCCCACGACATCCGCCACGCGGAGTTGGCAGCGAAGCTGCCGGCCAACGTGTTCCTCAGCTACGACGGCCTGGAGGTCGATTGCGCCCCGGCCGTACCCTCAATGAAGGCAATACCCGATGGCCGATGACTCGCCAATCTGTGTCGTCATCGGCGGTCCCAACGGCGCGGGCAAGACCACCGCGGCCCAATATGCACTGCAACGCTTGGGGATCGCGCATTTTGTCAACGCCGACACCATCGCCCGCGGGCTGTCGTGGAGCAAACCAGAGTCGGTCGCCCTCGCAGCCGGACGTTTGATGATCCAACGGCTTCACGAGTTGCGGTCCCAGCGAGCGTCCTTCGGCTTTGAAACAACGCTGGCTGGACGGACGCATGCACGGTTTCTTGCCGATCTGAAAAGTGACGGCTACCGACTGGAACTGCACTATGTCTGGCTGAAATCAGCGGACCTGGCGGTGGCGCGCGTTCAGCGGCGCGTCGAGGAGGGCGGACATAACATTCCCGAAATCGACATCCGCCGTCGCTACGCACGAAGCGCATACAACTTGCTCCACTTTTACCTGTCCTTGATGGATGATTGGATCATTCTGGACAATTCCGAGAATCGGACTGTCCCCATTGCCGAAAGTGCGGGCCGCAAGACGACGATCTATAATCCAGCAGCGTATGAGTCACTCCAACGCATCAGCACTTAAGGTTCGAGCGCCTAAGCGTCGCAGCAAACCGCTGGCGACAGCCGAGGAACTGGCGCGCCTGTCGAACGAAGCGGTTCGGCGTGCCATCGCCCGGCATCATGCCGAGGGCCGTAGCGTGCCGATCATGCGGGATGCCAAGATCGTCTGGCTTCAGCCCAACGGTACGATCACGTCCGATGATGAGCAGGCGGCCAAGCACGAGGGGTGACGCCCACGCCACCAGCGCCTTCATATATAGCCAGGCCATCCTGGCCGGATGACTCCTCATCCGTGATTCGCCATCAACTCCCGCAGCGCCGCGCCCGGGTCCGGCTGGCGCATCAGGTGTTCGCCCACCAAGATGCGGTGCACACCTGCGTCGGCGAGCTTGCGCACATCGGCCGGCGTGCGGATGCCCGACTCGCTCACCAGCACTTCCAGATTCTCCACCATGCCCACCAGCCGCAGCGTGTGGCCCAGGTCGGTGGTCATCGTCTTTAGGTCGCGGTTGTTGATGCCTAAAAGCGTGTAGCTGGGATGCGGAAAGCCGATGTGCGGCCGCACCTTGAGCAGGTTCTCGACGTCGTGCACTTCCACCAGCGTCGTGAGCTTGAGTTCCGTGGCCAGGATCAACAGGTCGATCAACTCCGCTTCGCCCAGGCACTCGGCGATGAGCAGGATGGCGTCGGCGCCGGCGGCGCGGGCTTCATACACCTGGTACGGATCGATGATGAAATCCTTGCGCAGCACCGGCAGCGGCACGGCGGCCTTGATCTGCGCCAGGTAGTCAAGCGACCCCTGAAAATAGCGGGCGTCGGTGAGGCAACTGATGGCCGCGGCGCCGGCGGCGTGGTAGACGCGGGCGATGGCGACGGGGTCGAAGTCGGGCCGGATCAGCCCGGCCGAGGGGCTGGCCTTCTTGACCTCGGCAATCACGCGCAACTGACCCGCCGGCCGGGTGACGGCGGCAAAGAAATTCCGCGGCGAAGGCGAATCCAGCGCGGCCTTCCGCATCGACTCGATGGACCGGTCCAGCCGCGCCGCCGCCACTTCCTCACGCTTGTGCGCCACGATTTCCGCCAGGACATCAGCCATGGTCGCATCTTAGCACCTGACGTACCCACTGAAATGGTCATGCCTCCGATGAGTCCTCTTGGCGTGGGATTTGCTCCCTTGCGACTCCCGGCTAAACTACGCCACACACGGTCCACGTTGGGGCAAATCACTTGGCAATAATCGGCTTGTTGTCGGATTCCCACGGGCGTGCCCTCACTACGCGCCTGGCCGTGGACCTGTTGGTCCAACACGGCGCCCAGCGCCTGATTCACTTGGGTGACGTGGGCACTGTCGAGGTGATTGATCAACTGGTGGTGGTCCCTCCGGGGTCGGCCGATGCGTTGCCGGCGCACCTGGTGTTCGGCAACGTGGACTGGGACGCCGCCAGCCTCCAGCGGTATGCCCAGGCCATCGGCGTCCGCGTGGATCATCCGGTGGGCCGGCTGGATCTGGAGGGCGGACGACGGCTGGTGTTCATGCATGGCGACGACGCGGGCGCCCTGGCCCAGGCCCTGGCGCAAGGCGTGACCTATCTGTGCCACGGCCACAGCCACCGCCAAGTCGATGAACGCCGCGGCGCCACCCGCGTGATCAACCCCGGCGCCCTGTTCCGTGCCGCGGTCTACAGCGTCGCCCTTCTCGATACCCAGGCGGACACCGTGGATTTTCTGGACATTCCCGAGCGATGAGCCAACCGACCCTGTTGCAGGCCGGGCGATACGATATAGTGTTGTGCGCATTTTTGAGATGGGACCGTCTATGAGTGAGCAAGTCGCCATCGAGGGCCCGGAAAAGCTGATTGTGCGCACGTTCGACCCCAGGGATCAGGCCGAGGTGTCGCGGCTTTACGTCGAGGGCTTGCTCGCCGGGCAGATCGCGCCCAACGATACCGGCGCCGACATCGAGAACATCCACCAGTCCTACCTCACCGACGACAAGAATCACTTCTGGGTCGCCGAACTCGACGGCAAGGTGCTGGGGATGATCGGCGTGTCGCACGATCACGAAGAGCACACCTCGGAAATCCGCCGCCTGCGCGTCGAGCGCGACTGGCAGCAGTTGGGCATCGGCGCCAAGCTCGTGGAGACGGCCCTGACCTTCTGCCGCAAGTCCGGCGCCTTGAAAGTCGTGCTCGACACCCAGTTCGAACGCAACACCGCCATGGACCTGTTCACGCGCTTTGGCTTCCAACACAACCGCAGCAAGACCCACCACGGCAAGGAACTGCTGGAGTTCTATCTGGACCTGTATCGGACCAAGAAGAAAGAGCACGAGTGAGCTTCGACGTGCGAAGTAAGAAGTGCGAAGTAGGAAGAGTCAAGGGAAAAGTCGAAACGGTTCCCTACGAAGCGCCGCGGCTCTGCCGCGCTTACCATCCCCAATCTGAAATCTGAATTTGCCCATCAACGCCGACACCGAATCACGCCTGTTCCACGAAGGTCTTGACCTCTTCAATCACGGCCAGTGGTTCGAAGCGCACGAAGTGTGGGAAGACATCTGGCATCTGGCCAGCGGTGAGAAGAAACGCTTCTACCAGGGCTTGATCCAATGTGCGGTGACGCTGGAGCACATGCGCCGCGGCAACCCGCGCGGCGTGGTCACCGTTTTTGTCACCGCCAACGAAAAATTCCGCGGCCTGCCCGACGTCTACATGGGCATCAACCACGTCCGCCTGCGCCAAGCCATCGGCGTCATGGTCGAGGCGATCCGGCAAATGCCCGCCGAGGTTTTTGAACCCCGCGCCGGCCGGGGACTAACGCTGCCGATCGATCTTGACCAGACGCCGATAATCACGCTTGAATACGACCCCTTCTCGCCCGCTCGCCGGTCTGAGCCCTGACGATCATCGCTCCGTTGCGGGCTTGCCCAGCACGTAGATGATGAAATTCGGCACGCGCAGCTCGTCCTCCAGGTCGGGGTGCTGCTCTAGTTGCTGGGGCGTCACCGTCGGTTCGACGATGCGTTGCAACGTAAAACCGGCGGCGAGGAAGCCATCGACGTAGGTCATCAACGTTCGGTGGAAATTGGTGAATTCCACGCGCATCATTTTCCAGAGGCGCGGGCCTTGGTCGAAGTAGCAGTCGAGGATGATGTGCCGCTTGCGGCCATTTTCGTCCTTGAGCCACTGCCCCACCGCCGAGCGCATCGGGTGAAGATTGGCGATCACGAATCGACCGCCGGGCTTGAGCACGCGAAACACCTCGCGGTTGTTGGCCACAAAGTCAGGCAGATCGCACTGGTTCAGATAGGACACCGCCAGATCGAAGGATTGGCTCTCGAGGAAGTTCAGATTCTGCACATCGGCGACCCGGTAGTCATCGTGGCCGGAGGCCAACTGGCGGGCAGCGTCGATCATCGGCTGGCAGAGATCAAGTCCCAACACCTGGACCGCGCCACGCTGGAGCAGCATGCGACAGAAGCGCCCCTCGCCGCAACCGCAATCCAACGCGCGAAAGCCGCGCACATCGCCGCAGGCTTCAAGCATCGGCGGATCCAGCAGACCGGTTCGCGTGGGGTTGCGCCCCTCCCGGGCCTCACGGATCCACGCCGGCGCCAGTTCCACCCATTCGCGACGAAGCTCGCCTTTGGTCATGCCGACGCTCTTTAGCCTTGCGCAGTTGCCGACGGCGGCGCGCTGAAACGTGAACCTTCCAGCGCTACGCGGCGGTTGATCGACGGGCCTTGCGGCATGATCTGGCCCAGCAGCATCGCCGCGACCGCCACCACCACGTTGCTCACCAGCATCAGCCAGCGCGACGTCTGCCAGTCGATCACCTCCTGCACCACCAGGTACTCGAGGATGGCCGTGGCCAGCAGCAGCGCCAGGGTGATGGGAATCAGGCTGCGCCACGCCAGTTTCATGAGCTGGTCAAAGCGGAAGCGCGGCAGCGTCCAGCGGATGAGCATGACCAGCGACACCAGCAACACTACCTTGGCAAAATAAGCCCCGATCTTGAGCAGCACCCAGCCGAACCCACCCCCGGAGCCTGACCCGGCCACCAGCGGCTCATGCACGAAGGGAATGTCCCAGCCGCCCAGAAACATCAGCGTGAAGAACGCGGCGCCGGTGATGATGTGGGCGTACTCCGCCAGGAAGAAGAGGGCGAACTTCATCGAGCTGTATTCGGTGTGGTAGCCGCCGACGAGTTCCTGCTCGGCCTCCGCCAGGTCGAACGGCGCGCGGTTGGTCTCCGCCAGGTTGCACGTAAAGAAGATCACCGCCAGCAGCGGCTGATAGAGCAGGTTCCAGAAGTTGGTTGCCTGGAGGTTGAGGATGGTGTCGGCACGCGGCGTGCCGGACATCATGATGATGATCAGCACAGCCAGTCCCAGGGGGATTTCGTAGCTGAGCATCTGGGCGGTGGCGCGCAGACCGCCGAGGAAGGAATACTTGTTGTTGGAGGCATAGCCCGCCAGGACGACGCCATAGACGCCCATCGACCCGATGGCCAGGATGTAGATCACGCCGATGTTGATCGCGGCGCCGGCGATGAGCACATCACCGGGCTGGGCAATGGTCCAGCCACTGATCGTCAGGCCCGGGAAGTGCCACCAGCCACCCCAGGGAATGATGATCCAGCCCAGCATGGCGGGCACCATCACCACGATGGGCGCCAGCACGAAGAGCGTCCTTTCCACAAACGGCGGCGTGTAGTCCTCCTTGAGAACGAACTTAAGCCCATCCGCCAGCGGCTGGCCAAAGCCCCAGAAATGGAACTTGGGCAGCCACTCCTGGCCAAAACTAAAGCCCACCCGGTTAGGCCCGATGCGGTCCTGCACCCACGAAGCGATCTTGCGCTCCAGCAGGATCAGGTACGCGATGCCCAGGAGCACGACGTTCACGATAACCAGGATGGTGACGATGCTGACAAACAGTTGGGCGCTCATGGGCCTGGCTTTCAAAGGATCTGGAGTAGGCAGGTAAAGACCCGGTTTTGTACCGCCGCAGCGGTCATGTGTAAAGCCGATGCCTCCGCGTGCGGCCAGGCGGGCAGGATCACCAGAGTGCAAAGTGCATGGTGTAAGGTGCGGGGTGCAGGGTGCAAGGTGCGGGGTGTAGGGTGTAGGGTGCAGGGTGCAGGGTGCAAGGTGGGTTGTGGATGGACCGCAGTAACCCGGACCCCCGCAAATTACAGAAGGTTTGTTACTTGACTCTTTTTCTTCGCAGCGCTGCGCGATCTTTGTAACGCAACGCCTTCTCTTCGGCGCGCTGCGCACTCTTTCCAACTCGCGGCGCTGGCGCAGCACCACCCACAGTGCCTTGTTGCCGACGCCCTGCGGGCAGCTTCCGGCCAGAGACTCTGGACATTGGACACGGGACGCTGGACATCGCCAAAAGAAAAAGCCCCGCGGCATCCGAAGACACCGCGGGACCTTCCGGGGGCAATGTTGATGCAATTCAGCATATCGCAGCGACAGATCAAGTCAAGAGGCAACGCTCAAGGCAAGAGACATTTCATTCCGATGATTCCAGATTTAGCTAAGGGGTTCGGGAGTCAATCGTTGACGTTGGCAAGTGCCTTCCCGCGCCAGGGGGCAACTGCATTGGGTCGTCGTGAAGTTGGAGGGGATGAACTGATGGGCAGCCGCGTACGGGGGTCTGCGGACGTTCTGAAGGCGATGTCGCGGTTGCCGGTGTCACATGCGGCCGTGCAGCGCACCCCTCGGACCTGTGCGCCGATCCATCGATCCTAGGCCGAGTCCGTAAATCGGCCAATGAAGCGATCGCGGCGCAGGTGTGGGGCTAATCGTGCGCCGCTGCATAGAGGAAGGCCCGGAAATGCGGGCTTAGAAAAGGGTGACCGAGGGGACTCGAACCCCCGACCCCCTGGACCACAACCAGGTGCTCTAACCAACTGAGCTACGGCCACCATGATGCCGGACCGGCGGGTACGGGGAGCCGATTCGGGTGAAATAGGGTAGATTTGGACGGCAGCGGAGTCAAACGGACGAGCTTCGAGCTCTTGGGCTTCCACGCCGGGCTTGAGTCTGCGAAGGTCCGGGGTTTGCGGACATCCGGGGACCCGGGGCGGCGCAAAGCCACTGCCCCGGCTTGACGCTCGACGGATCTCATATCCCGCCGACGGTCAGGGGGACCGGTTGCGGGCGGACGATGTGGGTGGGTTCGATGGCGATCTGGAGCGGGGCGCGTTTGCCGCGCGGTGGCAGGCCGTCCCTGTCCACAATGCGCTGGATGGCCATGATGCCTTCGATGAGCGTTTCGGGTCGGGGCGGGCAGCCGGGCACGTACACATCCACGGGGATGAACTGGTCGATGCCCTGCACCACGGCGTAGGTGTCGAACACGCCGCCGGTCGAAGCGCAGGCGCCCATGGAGATGACCCACTTGGGCTCAGTCATCTGTAGATAGATGCGCTGGAGCACGGGGAGCATTTTCACCGCCACGCGGCCGGCGACGATCATCAGATCGCTCTGGCGGGGGGAAAAACGCATGGCCTCGGCGCCGAAGCGCGCCAAGTCGTAGCGCGATGACGCGGTGGCCATCAGCTCGATGCCGCAGCACGCGGTGGCGAAGGGCATGGGCCAGAGCGAACTGCGCCGCGCCCAGTTGACGACCTTCTGGAGCTGCGTGGTCAACACGCCTTCAGCTTGAAACGGGGGAGCCTGGGCAACCATCAAACCATCCTTTGTCAGGAATCAAGCTGAGGATTGTAGACGATCGACCTGCGGTGGTAAACAGAAGAGGCAACAAGGGATGAACACGGATGAACAAAACAGGGATGGACATGTTCGACATGACGAGTCCGAAATCAGGAATCATGTCCATCATGTCCATCCCTGTTCCTTCTTCTCTCTCTTTTTCCCATTCTTGTTCATCCGTGTTCATCCCTGTTACTTTCTCTTCTGCAAGGTTGTGCAGCCCAGCGGGGCGAGCATCACGTCGCCTTGCACGGGTTGGTTGGTCAGCGGGTCGTGATACTGGCCCGGATCAAGCGTGATTTGCTGCTGCTGTCTCGTGAAGTTGAGCAGGAAGAGGTAGTCGGTCTTACCGTCGCTGCGTTTCTGGACGCTTACGCCCAGCGGTGTCGGGGCGGCGATGGCGCCGGTGAGGTTGGCGGCCTTGGCGACGCCGGCGATGAAATCGTCGATGAAGCGGGCGTCGGTGCGGGCCGCGACGTAGTAGGCCTTGCCCTGGCCGAGGTTGTTGACCGTCGCCGCCGGCCGACCCGCGTAGAAGTCGTGGCCATAGGTGGCCAGGGGGCGGGCTTGTTTGGATTCGATGTGCAAGAGGTCGCAGTAGTGTTGCACCGGGTAATCGCCGGTGAGGCCCATGCCGTTTTCGGCGCTGGCGACCAGCGTTTGCGGCGGCATGTCCGGGCCCAGCACATCGGTCTCCTCGACCCAGATGCCCAGCGTGGGGCGCAGCGGGCCGGGGAAGCCGGTGAGGAAGCACAGGTCGGTTTCGTTGACCAGGCCGCTGAAGTAGGTGGCGATGAAGCTGCCGCCGGCTTCGACGAACTTGGCGATGCGTTCGCCCACGCCCTGGCGAACCATGTACAGCATCGGCGCGATCAGCAGCTTGTACTTCGACAGGTCCTGATCCATGTTGATCACGTCGGCGGCGATGTTGCGCTTCCACAGCGACTCGTACCACGACATGCAGGTGAGCTCGTAGTTCTTCTCGCTGTTGCGCGGGCCCTGTTCGGCCTCGAGCGCCCAGCGGTTCTCCCAGTCGTAGATCACCGCCGCCTGCGCCGGCACCGGGGTGCCCACGACGCCGTAGAGCTTGCTCAGATGCTGGCCCAAGTCCGCCACGTCACGGAACACACGCGTATTTTCGTGGCCGACATGATCCACCACCGCGCCGTGAAACTTCTCCGATGACCCCCGACTCTTGCGCCACTGGAAGTACCCCACCATATCCGCGCCATGCGCCACCGCCAGCAGGCTGGTGAGCTTGTGCACGCCGGGGCGCTTGAGCGGCGATACCGCCTTCCAATTCACCTGGCTGGGCGTAGACTCCATGAGCAGGAAGGGCTTACCCAGCAGCGAGCGGGTCAGGTCGTGACCAAAGCCCACGCTCACCGCCGTCCTCCAATCGTCGCGGGCGCTCCACTCGGGGTAGGCGTCCCAGGAGACCACGTCACACGCGGTGGCCAGCTTCCAGTAGTCGTTGTCCGGGCACGTGCCCATCATGTTGGTGGTGACAGGGACGTCTGGCGTGATTTCCTTAAGCGGCTTGACCTCGTTACGCATGAAGTCAGTGGTCTGATCGCTGGTGAAGCGCCGCCAGTCGAGGGTCAGGCCGTGCACGCTCACGTCGATGGCGTTGATCTGTTCCCAATCGCTGTAGCGGTGGCTCCAGAAGGTGCTCCACCAGGCGATGTTGAGTTTCTCCAGCGTGCCGTAGCGTTTTTTGAGCCACTGGCGGAACGCGGCCTTGCACAGGTCGCAATGGCACATGCCGCTGTACTCGTTGGACACGTGCCAGAGGATCAGGGCCGGGTGATCCTTGTAGTGCTGCGCCAGTTTCGTATTAATCTGCGTGACCTTTTGGCGATAGACCGGCGAGGTGTAGCAGTGGTTGTGGCGATGCCGCTGGAGGTCGCGCTGGCCCAGTTCGTTGACCCGGCGAATCTCAGGGTACTTGATGCCCATCCAGTTGGGTTTGCCCCCGGAGGGCGTCGCCAGGTTGACGCTGATGCCCGCGTCAGCCAGGCGATCCATCACGCCGTCCATCCAGGCAAAGTCGTAGCGGCCTTCCTCGGGCTCGAGCATGGCCCAACTGAAGATGCCCAGGCTCACGAAGTTGCATCTGGCCAGCTTCATCAGGCGCACGTCCTCGTCGAGCACCTTGGGGTCGTGCAACCACTGTTCGGGGTTGTAGTCGCCGCCGTGGAGGATGTGGGGTAGTTTGGTGGGGGGGAAGCGGGTGGTCATGGTGGGATGATAATGTCTTTCTGCCGCCTGCGGCTTCGCGCAACTATTGGGCAGATGAAGGGTCCTGAGTGTTCGTGCATCGGCGCGAAGCCGTAAGCAGCTTGGACGTTACCATTGATCCCCATGAACGACCGCGTCGCACAGCTTGTGGTGTTTTCCGACGACTGGGGCCGGCACCCGTCGAGTTGCCAGCATCTGGTAGCTCGGTTGTTGCCACGCTACTCCACCGTGTGGGTTAACACGATCGGCACGCGCATGCCGGGGCTGTCGGGCGATGACCTGCGCAAGGTGGCGGCGAAGCTGCGGCAATGGTCGCGGCGCCGTCCGGGTGCGGGGGCGGCGACGCCAAGCGGCGATATGCCGGCCAATCTAACCGTGGTCAGTCCGCGCATGTTCCCCGGCTTCCGCCGCTCGTGGCAGCGGCGGCTCAACGCCTCGGCCATGCGCAAGGCTGTGCACGAAGCCTTGGGCCCGCGCCGCGATGGCGTCGACCGCATCGCCATCACCACACTGCCCCTCACCGCCGATCTGGTCGGCTCGCTAGAGGTCGATCGTTGGGTGTACTACTGCGTGGATGATTTTTCCGCGTGGCCGGGACTCGATAGCGGCGTCATGCAGGCGATGGAGGCCCAGCAGGCGGGCAAGGTGGACCGCGTGATCGCGGTATCCGATGTGCTGTGCGATCGGCTAACGGGCATGGGCGCCAAGCCCTCGCTGCTGACGCATGGCATCGACCTGGCACATTGGCGCTCGCCCGAGTTCGCCCAAACCGCAAAGGCCGGACAACCGTCACTCTCGCCATCCGCGTCAGCAACCCAACCCCTGCCCGACTGGTGCGCCGCGGCGAAGCGGCCGATCTTCCTGTTCTGGGGCTTGCTCGATCGCCGGCTGGATGCGGCGTGGTGCGCGGCGTTGGTGGAGGCCAATCCCGGCACACTGGTCTTGCTCGGTCCGCGGCAGGAACTGGATCCGCCCCTGGTGGAACTGCTGGAAAAGGACGACGGCCGGGTGATCGCGCCGGGGCCAGCGGGATACGATCAGTTGCCTGCCCTTGCCGCGTGGGCCGATGTGCTGGTGATGCCCTATGCGGACTTGCCGGTGACCCGCGCCATGCAGCCGCTGAAGTTCAAGGAGTACCTGGCGGCGGGCTGGCCGAAGCATGGTAAACCGGTGGTGGTGCGAGCGTTGCCGGCGACGGCGGACTGGGCCGATGCGGCCGATGGGGTCGATACCGCCGACACCTTTGCCGCCATGGTGAAAGAACGCCTCGCCACGGGCCTGCCGGACTCGCAACGTCAGGCCAGACAACGATTGGAAGAGGAGACGTGGGATCGCAAGGCGATGGAGTTTGAGAGCCTCATCATGCTCACAACAAGAAGCGGTAACACGGATGAACACGGATGAACACGGACCAGAAACAAGGAGGGAACAATGATGGACATGATGGACAGGATATAGGAAAACAGTCCATGCTCAATCCATCATGTTCACCATGTCTATCACTGTTCCTTCGTGATCCGTGTTCATCCGTGTTCATCCGTGTTCATCCGTGTTCATCCGTGTTCATCCCTGTTCCCTCTTTCTGTTCGTGTCTTTGATTGCACCATGGCCGACCGCCCCGTGAAAGATCGCCGCCGCCGCCGCCCGCGCACCGAAGGCGCCTGGCCTAACCCGCAGCCGGGCCAGCAGGTGGTGCTGCACACGCGCGTGGTGACCGACACCGGCGGCGGACCCGACAAGACCATCTTCTACTCCGCGCCGTTCCTGGCGCACACCAACTATTGGCTGGCGGCGGCCTATATGCACCCGCCGCGCGACCCTGGGTTTGCCGCCTTGCGTGCCCGCGCCGAAAAGGCCCGCTGCCCGCTGATCTCCGTGCCCGACGCCGGCCCGCTGGACCGCCACGTCGTGCAGAAGCTCCTGCGCATCTGCCGCCGATACAACGTCGCCATCTGGCATGGCCACGACTACAAGTCCAACATGCTGGGCCTGATGCTCCGCCCGTTCTGGCCCATGAAATTGGTCACGACGCTGCACGGCTGGGTCAAGGAAACCAATCGCACGCCGCTGTATTACGCCATCGACCGTTGGTGTCTGCCGTACTACCACCATGTGATCGCGGTGTCGGACGACCTGGTGGAGCAGGCGGTCAAGGTGGGCGTCAAGCCGGAGAATTGCACGCTGTTGCTCAACGGCATCGACGAGCAGACGTTCGTGCGGAGTGGGCCGGCGGCGGAGTCGCCGCTGCGCCGCGAAATGGGCACGCCCGCAGGAAGATTGGTCATCGGCGGCATGGGTCGGCTCAGCCCGGAAAAGGCGTTCAACAATTTGATCTACGCCACGCAGCGCTTGCTTCAGCAGGGGCTGGATGTGGAATTGTGGATCGCCGGCGATGGCGACAGTCGGCCGGACTTGCAGCGATTGATCGACCATCACAAGCTGGGCGACCCCCGGGGCCAGGCCCGCATCCGCCTGCTGGGCTTTTGTAACGACACCATCGCGTTCTACGAAGCGTTGGACATGTTCGTACTTAGCAGCCTGCGCGAGGGGTTGCCCAATGTGGTGCTCGAAGCGATGTCGATGAGTCTGCCGGTGGTCAGCACGGCGGTGGCGGGCGTGCCCAAGCTGATCAGCGACGGCGAGAGCGGCCTGCTGTGTCCCATCGGTGACATCGACGCGCTGGCGGCGCCGATGCACCGGCTGGCGACCGACCCGGCCCTGCGCGACCGGCTCGCCGCCGCCGCCCGCGCGACCATTGAGCAGCGTTTCACCTTCCGCCAGCGTATGGCGAGAGAAAAGGCGATCTACGACCTGGTGCTGGGCAAGGCGTCGCAGATCGAGTCCGCACAAGCGGGCGCTCCGGCCCCCTCTCCCCTTCCGGGGGTGGGGAGAGGGCTGGGGTGAGGGTGCCTCGGGATGACCATGACCCCCGTCCTTGCCGCCGACCTCCGGCCAACTGATGCGGCTTCGCCACCGGGGCCGAGACGGCCCGGCTCGCTCAATCCCCAACGCCCGACTTGCCGCGCCCGCCGCCGCGCGGTCTACTCATGTCCACCAACTTCCGGAACCCACCCATGTCCCGCCCGATCATCGCCCGCATGCAGCGCTACCACCGCCACCGGTGGTTCTTCTACGCCGCGTGGGGGTGGGCGACGCTGTGGATGCTGTTCTGGTTCTCCGGCTGGGCCGGCACGGCTGTCACATGGTGGCGGGATCCACACTTTTGGGCCTACGTCCCGGAGGACTGGGCCGATTATCCGGTCGTGACGTTCTTGGGATTAGCCGACCTATGGAACTATTACTTTTACTCGAGCAGTTCTTGGTATCCCTTCGCACCATCGCATCGCTTCCTTTCGAAGCCAGGGGCCATTGAGGCGTTGGCGGGTATGTTGCTCAACGCGGGCTTTTTGGCCTTGTTGCTGATTTGTAGCCGCCGGGCAGTAGTGGGCGTTACTCGGCCCGACGGTACGCGCGAGCCGCGTCAGCGCATCGACTTGCTCTCAGGGATCGCTTTGGCGCTGTCCGCCGCACTGAGCAGCTTGGCGTTCCTGTTTGCTTTGGCAGTAGTCGCCTTCATGGGCGGATTCTCACGCTCGCTTGAGCAGCTTCTTGATCCAGCTTCCACTCCCGGCGGGCTGCCTCTGACCGCGTTTGTTCTCTGGCTGATCTGGGCGTCGCTGGCATGGAGCCTTGTTTGGCAGACGCCGTTGGCATTGGTGGTACTCCGGTGGACTGAGGCACAGTTGGTGGTGTCCGCAGCTGTGGCAATCGTGATCGGATTATGGTTCGTGGGCACAGTGCCGGGCACTGCACGACCGGCTCGATATGGAGGCGAGATCGGGTTCTCGTTGTTTTGCATGCTGCCGTTGTACGCGTCGCTGACGAGCTTGATCCTTATGATTCATCGCTGGCCAATCTGGAGGGGACTGGTTTTCGACGCGACTTACTGCCTCGCCTGCGGCTACGACCTGACCGGCACACGGGCGGCGGGACGGACGGTTTGTCCGGAATGTGGGGCGGCTTGCGGGACCGTGCAGACTCAAGACGTGGTAGATTCACTGGCGTAGGGCATCGCCTCGCTTCTGGAGCCATCGCATGTCCCGCCCGATCATCGCCCGCATGCAGCGCTACCACCGCCACCGGTGGTTCTTCTACGCCGCGTGGGGGTGGGCGACAATAGCAGTGGTGTACTTTGCCACGGGCTACGCCGGCACGATTGCTCAATTCGTCTATCAGGCCATCGACCGGCCGAATCCGTATGAGGTGCAAAGCTGGGCTGAGTATCCAGTGGCAACCTTCCTTCACATTGATCGCTGGGTGTTTGGTGTCCCGCATACGCTTGTTGGCAATGTAACTACATGGTGCTTACACGTTTCGACCTTGGCGGTGCTGTTTGCAGGCGCCGCTCTTGTGGCCGGCCGGATCGGGTCACGAACGAAGGTTGCCGAACTATCCACTGCAAGCTTTGTCACCGCCCAGTGTCTGTCATTACCGTTAGGTCTTGTCAGCTTATGGTTGGTCGAATTCCTCTTGGTTATTGTGAGGGTCGAGACGGAATTGCCGGCTTGGCTGGATTGGCCCCGAAGCCCGTTCGTGCTCTTGTCGGTGGTGCTGTTGGCTTGGCAAGGTTGGTGTTTCATCATCGGGCGATCACTTGCCTCCGTGCCGTACCCTCTGGCTGTCGCGGCATGGATTGAGCAAGGCCTTGCCATGACGGCTATCGCCATGTTCCCGCTGTTCTGTTGCGCTCCTATGGATCGTATCGCTCAGACCATTGACGGTCGGGTGCCGATAGGGATGCTGATCAGCACCTACTGGTTGCTTACTTGCCAAGTTGTCTTGCTGCACAGCTGGCGGCAATGGGGTTGGGCGTTTTGTGACGCGACCCATTGCCTCGTCTGCGACTACGACCTCACCGGCACACGTGCGGCGGGGCGGGTGGTTTGTCCGGAATGTGGGGCGACTTGTGGGATTGTGAGCAGCACTGAACCGTAATTTGGCCATCAGGCTTTGCTCCAATTCTCCCCGCGCAGTCTCGGTGCGCAGTGGAACTCCCGGTCATTGGAGGTGACCAGGCACGCATCTATGGTCAGAGCGTGGGCGGCGATGAGCGCATCCAGCGGGCCGATGGGCTGTTGCCAGAGCAGCGCGGACGCGGCCCTAGCCGGCTGCGGCGGCGGACGGAGGTGCCGGCGCCGGCCCCTTCTGCCCTGCCAAGGGTGGGAAGCGGGCTGGGCTGCGGCGACGCCGGGGCGCGATCGTCATCTCGGCCCTTGGACGCGGGCCACAACCAAAGGCAACACAACTCACACGATGCCGGCACCAAGTCCCGCTATGATCGCCCATCACTGAAAGGGTTCAACACCATGAGTCATCGCGCAAAATCAATGGCGGCAATCGTGATTGGGGCAGCGCTGCTGCTGGCGGCGCCGGCGTCGGCGTGGCACACGGCCGGGCATCACATCCTGGCGGAGGCGGCGGTCAAGGCATTGCCAGACGAGATTCCCGCGTTCTTCCGCCAGGGGGCCGCCACCGTGGCGCATGGATCGGTCGATCCGGACGTAATGAAATTGCGTCAGACGCCGCAGTTGCGTTCGGCCGAGGAGCCCGAGCACTACATCGATATGGAACTGCTCCAGGGTCGGCCGCTCCCGGCGACGCGGTATGAGTTCATCAAGCTCTGCCAGGAGTTGGGCGTGGAGCCCAACAAGATGGGGACGCTGCCTTATGCGGTGGTCGAGGGTACGCAACGGCTGACGGTGGCATTCGCCGAGCACCGCCGCTGGCCGGACAATCCGCACATCAAGGCCAAGTGCCTGCTCTACGCAGGGCTGTTGGCGCATTATTCGTGCGATCTGGCCATGCCGCTGCACGTGACGGTGCATTTCGACGGCCAAGCGCCAGTCGAAGGCAAGACCTTCGGCCGCTCGCCGCATACGGGCATTCACGCCAAGGTCGATCACCTGGTCGAGCAGTTGGCGCTGGACCCGATGGCAATCGCCAAGGATGCCAAGGTGGTAAAATTCGACGACCTGATGCCCGCGGTGCTGGCGGAGATTGAGAAGAGCTATGCGCTGATCGAGAAGGTGTATGAGTTGGAGCCGCAGTTGCCGGGACCGGAGGTGAACAAGGGCGCCATTGCCCAGCCGGTGGTGGCCTTCGCCAACGAGCGGGCGCGGGCGGCGGCGAGCTTCACCGCTTCGCTTTACGCCACCGCCTGGGCCAAGTCGGCGGACCTCAAGCTGCCCGAGTGGCACGCAAGGGAGGAGGAAGAGAAGTGAAGAGTGAAGAGTGGAGAGTGGAGGGTGGAAAGTGAAGACAATCATTCAGTCACCTCACCGTCCATCCTCCACCTTCCACCTTCCACCTTCCACCCTCCACTCTCCACCACCCTCCACTTTCCACCCTCCACTCAGCACCTTACACTTCTGCCATGCTTGACCTGACCAAGCCACCTTCGCGGCCATTGGTTGCGGCGTCGATTCTCTCAGCGGACTTTGGCCGCATCACCGAAGAGTGCCGCGATGTGCTCGACCGTGGCGCCGACCTGTTGCACATCGATGTCATGGATGGCCACTTCGTGCCCAACCTGACCATTGGCGTGGACATGGTGCGCGCCTTGCGCAAGCACCTGCCCAAGGTCGTGCTGGATGTGCACATGATGGTGGAGCAGCCGGACCGTTTCATCGACATGTTCGCCGCCGCCGGCGCCACCGTCTACACGTTCCACCTGGAGGTGTGTGCACCGATGGGCTCCGATGGGCTCGAAGTCGGGGCGATGATCCAGCGCATCCATGACGCAGGGATGAAGGCGGGCCTGGCGGTCAACCCGCCGACCGAGCCCGACGGCTTGGGGCCGTGGCTGGAGCACTTGGACCTGGCGCTGGTGATGAGCGTCAATCCCGGGCGCTCGGGCCAGAGTTTCATCCCGCAGGTGCTGGACAAGGTGCGCTGGCTCAAGGAGCGCCTCGGCCCGGCGACCCCCGGAACGCGTCTGGAAATCGACGGCGGGATCAACCCGACCACAGCCCGCGACGCCGTCGCCGCCGGTTGCGATGTGCTAGTCACCGCCTCGGCGTTGTTCGGCGCCGACGACCGCTCGCAAATTATTCGACTGCTCCACGATGCCCAGTCTGGACCGCATTCCCATGGCTAATGTCAGCTTTGATCCCCGCGCTATCACTATCGACGGGCAACGCACGCTGCTGTTGAGCGGCGCGGTGCACTATCCGCGCAGCACGCCGGCCATGTGGCCACAGATCCTGCGCCGCAGCAAGGATGCCGGGCTCAACACCATCGAAACCTACGTGTTCTGGAACCTGCACGAACGTGAGCGTGGCGTGCTGGATTTCTCGGGCCGGCTGGACCTGATGCGGTTCTGCCAGGAGGCCAAGGACTTGGGCCTGCACGTGATCCTGCGCATCGGGCCTTACATCTGTGCCGAGACGAACTACGGCGGGTTCCCCGCGTGGCTGCGCGATGTACCGGGCATGGCCATGCGCACGTACAACGAGCCGTTCATGCGCGAGAAGGAGCGCTGGGTGCGGCTGCTGGTCGAGTACATGCGTCCGATGTTCGCGCCCCACGGCGGGCCCATCATCATGGCGCAGATCGAGAACGAGTACGACAACGTCGCGGCCGTGCATGGCGACGCCGGCGGGCGATATCTCCAGTGGTCGATGGACCTGTCGCTCTCGCTGGGATTGGACATCCCGTGGATCATGTGCCTGGGCGGGGGCGGCACTCAGCCCGGCGCCGCCCAGGGCGCGATCGAAACGATCAACGGCTTCTACGCGCACACCAAGCTTGATGCGCATTGGAAACGTCACGCCAATCAGCCGGGCATCTGGACGGAGAACTGGCCGAGCTGGTATGACGTGTGGGGCCAGCCGCATCATCGCCGCAGCCCGCAGGACGTGGCCTACGGCGTGGCGCGATTTTTCGCGCAGGGCGGCACGGGCGTCAACTACTACATGTGGCACGGCGGCACCAACCTCGGCCGCGACGGCATGTACATGCAGACCACCAGCTACGACTTCGATGCCCCGCTGGATGAGTACGGCCAGCCCACGACCAAGTCAAACCACCTGGCGAGCCTGCACCGCGTGCTGCACGATCATGCGGATGTGTTGCTGAGTGATGGGCGGCCCAAGCCGCAGGCGCTGGGTGAAAAGCAGGCGGCGTATGTGTACGGCAAGGGCGCTGAGACGCTGGCGTTTCTGTGCAATGACGACCAGACGCAGGCCGCGCAGGTGGAGTTCAACGGCACGAGTCGCACGTTGCCGGCATGGTCGGTGACAATGCTGCGTGATGAGAAGGTCGTATTCGACACGAGCCGGATCGCCAAGAAGGCCGTGGTGCAGCGAACCGTGAAGCCGATCAAAGTGCTGTCGAGTGAGTGGGAGCGGTGGGAGGAGCCGTGGCCCGGCGACCGGGCTGACTTGCTCGTCAACGCGGTGACTACTCGGCGACCCATCGAGCAACTGCTGGTGACGCGCGATCGCAGCGACTATTGCTGGTACATGACGACGCTGCCGACTGTGTCTGCTGGTGCCCGGGCGACGCTGCAATTCGACGGCGTGGCCGACTTTGTCTACGTCTTTGTCGATGGTGAACTGGTGGCGATGACACCCGCGGTACCGGTGGAAGATCGCGGCAGCTTCGACGGCAAGCACTGGAAGCAGACATTTGCGCTCACGCTGCCTGATCGGCCGGGCCCCGGTCATCTGGCGGTTCTCTGCTGCTCGCTGGGCCTGATCAAGGGTGAGTGGATGATCGGCGGGCAGAACATGGTCAAGGAGCGCAAGGGCATCTTCGCCAGCGTGAAATGGAACGGCAAGGCGCTGCCCGGGCCGTGGACGACGCTGCCGGGGCTGGCGGGGGAGTGGTCGAATATTGCCGGCGCCGCGGGCGGTCTGATGCCGTGGAAACGCGCCAGCCAGGCGGCGATGCGCACGCCGCTCCAGTGGTGGCGCACGACTTTTCGCCGGCCGGCCGGCGATGCGCCACTGTGCCTGGACCTGGCGGGGATGGGCAAGGGCATGCTGTTCATCAACGGCCGATGCGCGGGGCGGTACTGGCTGGCCGAGGCCGCCGACGCGCCGGTCGTCAACTGGCATCGCCCGGCCATCACACACCACGGCGCCGCCCAGCCCACGCAACGTTACTACCACCTGCCGCCCGACTGGCTGCGGCCGGTCAACACACTGGTCGTGCTGGAAGAGCTGGCCGGCGATCCGACGTCGATCCGCCTGTGCCAGCGCCGGTAGGGTGGGCCGGCCCGATGCCCAGCGCCGATGATGCAACGTGTCGTGTCATACCCAAGGGAGTCGTCATGATCAAGGTCACGTGTTCGGCCTGTGGCAAGCACTTTCAGACGCGCGCCGAGTTTACGGGCCAGACCGCCAAATGCCCCGACTGCGGCGCCGCGATCGTTATCCCGCTGGCGACCCAAGAGGCGATCCTGTCGCCGGCGCCGTTGGCGGCGCCGCTGCCCCCCGGCTCGGTGTTGGCGGATCCGACACAGGTGCGCGTGACGACGCCGGCCACTTCCGGCCTGGCGATCGCCGCGCTGGTCTGCGGCCTCCTGGGGCTGTGCATCCCGGGCCTGGGCATCGCCGCCCTGGTGTTGGGCATCATCGCCATCAACCAGATCGGCTCAGCCGATGGACTCAAGAGCGGCCGCGGCATGGCCACGGCGGGGGCGATCCTCGGCGGCGTGGGACTGGTGGTCCCGGTCATCTTCCTGCTTATCGGTATTCTGCTGCCAGCGCTGGGCGCGGCGCGACGCACCGCACGCCAGATGCAGAACAGCACGCAGATTCGCGGCATCGTCCAAGGCAACATCCTTCACGCCCAAGGCAACAGTAATTTCTATCCCGGCCTGGATTCGGCCGGCGGACTGGTCCAGGCGGGCGTGACCACCGGCAGTTACACCACGCTTGAAACAGGCGAGTCGGTTCCCCATCGACTGGCGGTCCTGCTCAACGGCAATTACCTTACGCCGCAATACCTGGTCAGCCCCGCGGAAATCGACCCCTCCATTCAGGCTGCACCCATGTCGGCGGTGGTCACCGCCAACCATTCGTCCTTCGCCCTGTTGGACATCAGCGACGCAATGCCGCCGGGCACGATGCCGATGCGCCCGGGCCGGTTTGTGGAATGGAGCGCCACCACCGACAGCCAGGCCGTCGTGGCCGGCGACCGTAACGTCGGCGGCAACTCCCCGGCCAGCTACTTGAGTATTCACACGGCTCAGCCGGGCAACTGGCGCGGCAGCATCGGGTGGAACGACAACCATACCGACTTCCAGACCTCGCCCATCATGCCCAACACCAAGTACGGGTCGCACGTGGAGTACAACGACGACCTCTTTCAAGCGGCATCACGCCACGATGCCTGGCTGATTTATCCATGATTCGCCGGTGCTTCGTCACCGCTGCAAGCGTGTAGGCAGCCACCGGCCTACAATCCGTCGCCAGATGGCTGACTTGAGCTTTGCCTCGCCCTGATGGACAATGTGGAGACTTGACGTCCGCGTAGCTCAGTTGGATAGAGCGTCTGCCTCCGGAGCAGAAGGTCGCAGGTTCGAGCCCTGCCGCGGATATTGGTCTGTGGTTGCTGGGAATGCTTCTCTTCCGTTGGGACCTACGCATGTCCGATCAGCATGATCCCTCCGGAGATAAGTTGGCCGCGCACGATGCCGATCGGCATCGCGCGTTGGCGATTTTCCGTTACTTACGGGAACTAGCGCATTTGCGCACAGCGGTTATCCGCGATCTTCGCTCTTACGAGCGGGTCTTTTGGCTAGATGCGGTTCGGGACAAACCCGGCTGCAGCGCACGATGTTTTCGGTCCGAAGCGAATTGGCTCGTCAATGAGACGGCCGACGAGGACGTCTGGCTCACGGTTCGGAAAATGCGGGAACCGCCGATCCCTCTTCAGCCCGAGAGCATTAAGGCATGGATTGCCCCGGACTCAGGCAAAGCGTCCGATTCGCCGCCCCGGCTCCTTGACCGAATCGTCATTCATGCGCCAAGACCCAAACCTCGCCGCATGGTGACGGAAATGGGTGCAAGGGGGCAGATAGCGCGCGGCGACGAAGAACCTTCCTGTAAGGTGACGGAGGAAGAGTACGAATTACTCGAGAATCATCCCGAAGTTGCTGCCGCATTCAACCACTATTTGCAGACGGATTGGAATCCGTGGGCAGAAAAACACGCCGCCTGGACGGACTTCCAAGAACATGTTTATTCGCCGCTCTTCGCTATTCACCGCGACCTCAAGCGTCTGGGCGAGGAGTTCGAGTTGGTGCTTGGGCTGGGATGCCTGACCTGGCTCACGCCGAGCGCTCAGCAGGTTCGACGGCACCTTGTGGTGGCCCAAGTCACCCTGGAGTTTGACCCGGCCGGGGGCATGTTCACGCTACGACCAGGCTCGGACGGCGCGAAACTCGCCCTCGAGGTTGACATGCTCGACCCAAGTGAGCAACCGACAGTCGTTCAGATGGAGGTCGTCCGTTCCGACTTGTCCAAGGCCGATGATGACCCGTGGGAGTTTGAATCGATCGACCGAGCGATCCGAGGGTTCGCGCAAGCGATCGAGGACGATGGCACGTACGATCCGGCAGCGTACGAAGCCAAGGGAATGGAGAAGGTCCCGCAGGTCGCCTTCGCTCCGGTACTGCTGTTGCGGCGGCGCACCTCGCGCGGCCTGCTGCTCGCCTTTGAGGCGATTATCGAGCAACTACAGAAGGGGGAGGTAATCCCGCCAGGTGTGAGGCGGCTTACAAACACCGCGACGGGTGAACCGCAGGGCGAACCCGCATTGCAAGCGCCTACGTCCCTCCCGGCGGCAACCCGCATCTACTTCCCACTTGCCGCCAATGAAGACCAACGGCAGATCATCGAGCGGCTTGACGGCAGGCACGGCGTCCTGGTGCAGGGGCCACCCGGTACGGGCAAGTCGCACACCATCGCCAATCTGATCTGCCATCTCCTTGCCACGCGGCAGCGGGTGCTCATCACCGCACAGACGCCGCGCGCGCTTCAAGTGCTGCGAGACAAGCTGCCACTTGAAATCCGGCCTCTGTGCCTGAGCATTCTGGGCAACGACAAGGAGGCGCAAGACAATGTTGAAGACAGCGTACGGAATATCACGGACAAGGCCGACTCCTGGAACAGCGATCAAGCCAGTGAAGAAATCCGCAAGGCGGAGACCGAACTGGACCGGCTCACGCAGCGCCAAGCCACGTTGGAGCGTGAAGTCCGTACCTTCCGCGAAGCAGAGATTCACGAACACACGGTCGCGGAGGGAGCCTACTCAGGCACAGCCCAAGCCATCGCCCGCCAAGTCCATCAGGACGCCCAACGCTTCGCGTGGTTCAAAGACAGCGTCGAACCGGAAGCATCACCCCCGGTCGATGGCGGCGCTTTAACCGCATATCTAGATGGGATGTTCCATCTGAGCCGGCGGCGAAAAGTCGAATTGGGCAAACGGCGACCGGTGCGCGGAATCGACATTCCAAGCGACGATACCCTTATCAGGCTCACTCGGGCGTTCCACATGCTTGAGGCGAAGGTGCTCCCGGTCGCTGATGGCGAATTGCACCTGGGCACGTTGCCGCTTACTGACCTTCAAGCAGCGCGCGATGCGTTGCGCGCTCTCCAAGCCGCGGTGCAGCAGGTTCCAAGCACAGCCGCACCTTGGGCTGCGAATGCCTTGTCCGATGTGCTGCGCGGCACCGGCGCGGGTTGGGATTCGTTGTTGGCCCAGACGATAACAACGGTCGCGGAGTACGCCGGTGTTGCTGCGGGATTGGACAAGTCGGATATCCGCCTCCCGGCGGGTCGTCGATTCGACGTGCTGCTGGCAGACATAAGAGACTTGCTCAGCCACTTGCGGTGCGGCGGCGGCTTGGGGTTCTTCCTGTTCCGCGCCACAATCGTGCGCCGCACGCGCTACCTGTGGCGCGAGGCCACGGTTGACGGGCGACCGTGCGATCACGTGGCGGCGCTGAATACAGCCAAAGCACATCTCGAATGTTCGGCGGCGGTAGCCAGGACCTGGGCCTTGTGGGATGGGAAGTATATTCCATCGACCAGAACGAACAGCCAGCAGTTCGGGGAACTTCGAGAACTCTGTGCGATCCTCACGCGCGTTCTGAGCATTCGCCCCCTGATCGAAGCGGCGTCGGCGGCGCTGGCGCGGCTGCACCTGGCCGACGTGCCAGGGCTGCACGACCTGCACGCGGTCGATGGCTTTGCCGCCCGCTGCGATCGGGTTGTCAATCGGTTGGAGTACGCCGCCGTGTGGACCCAACTCGACGCGCGCGCCGACGCCTTGCGCGCGGGGGCTTCCGCACCAAACGCGCATCCGATATGGGCCCAACTTGCCGATGCCGTCGAGCAGCGCGAAGAACGGGCGGTGACGGCGGCCCTTACCGAGGTCGCTGCGCTCGAGGCTGACGCCGCATGGCTTGAAGAGTGGACGATACTTGACGAACAGATCAGCGATGTGCTTCCCAAGTTAGCCGGGTCCATGGCCGAAACCCACACCGATCCGGCCTGGAAATCGCGCATCGCCGACTGGAGGGGCGCATGGAGGTGGGCGCAGGCCGACGCATGGTTAGCGAAATACACTTATCCCCGCAGGGCGGCGGGGGTGGAAGTCGAACTCCAGCAGACAAAGCAGCGGATCAAGACGTGCCTCGTGCAAGCCTCGGCGGCGCGTGCTTGGCATTCATGCCTGGAGTCCATGAGTCCGGCCCATCAACAACACCTCAACGCCTGGCGACAGGCGAACAAGAAAATCGGCAAAGGGACAGGGAAGCACGCCGGCCACTGGAGACGGGTCGCCCAAGGCGAATTGGAGAAGTGCCGCGATGCGATTCCGGCTTGGGTCATGCCGCTGTACCGGGTGTTTGAAAGCATTACGCCGGCGCCAGGCATTTTCGATGTCGTGATCGTGGACGAAGCTTCACAGTGCGGCCCGGAATCGTTGATCCTGTTCTATTTGGCCAAGAAAGTCATCGTGGTGGGTGATGACAAGCAGATCAGCCCGTCCAACGTGGGTGTTAATAGAAACCAGGCCATGACTCTTCTTCACCAGCATTTGGATGGGATCGATCTCGCTCATACATTCGACGTGGATAGCAGCTTATTCGATCACGGCCAAGTCCGTCTGGGCAAGCGAATCACCCTTCACGAGCATTTCCGGTGCATGCCGGAGATCATCCGGTTCAGCAACGACCTGTGCTACAAGGGGGCGTTGATTCCCTTGCGGCAGTATCCGCCACGGCGACTTGCCCCGTTCGTTGCTCGGCGCGTCCTCGACGGGAAGCGTGCGGGTGGAGCACAGAGCGCGAGGAACCAAGCTGAGGCGGAGGCCATCGTCAACGTGATCGCCGCCTGCTGCGCCGACCCGATGTACAAGGACAAGACGATGGGCGTGATCTCGCTCTTGGGCGAGCACCAGGCAAAGGTCATCGAACATCTCTTGCTCAAGCGTATCGGGGCGGAAGAGATTGAGCGGCGGCGGATCGTGTGTGGGGATGCCTATTCGTTCCAAGGCGACGAACGGCACGTCGTTTTCCTGAGTATGGTCGTGGCGGTTAAGGACGACGAGACGCGCGGCTTTGCTGCCTTGACAAGGCTCTCGGACATGCAGCGGTTCAACGTCGCCGCCAGCCGCGCGCAGGATCAACTGTGGCTGTTCCACTCGGTCATGCCGGAGGATATTGGCAATCACCAGTGCATGCGGCACCGACTCTTGACGTATTTCTACGACCCGGCACGGCATGCGGCCCGGAGCGTCGGTGTGGACCTTGTTGACTTGCGCCGGCAAGTCGCCATGCCGGATCGCCCGGAGACTGCACCAGCTCCGTTCGATAGTTGGTTTGAGGTGGACGTGTATCTGCGGATTGCCGACCGCGGATTCCGTGTGTTGCCCCAATACCATGCGGGTCGCCACCGAATCGATTTGGTGGTTGAAGGCAAGACTCGGCTTGCCATTGAATGCGATGGCGACGTTTGGCACGGACCAGAACGATTTGATGAAGATCTGGTTATGCACTTTACTCTAGTTGCGGACCGGGCTATCTTGACTTGGCAT
>JBBDMX010000047.1:0-5736 GCA_040878035.1 Phycisphaeraceae bacterium
TGGTCATGGGGCACCTGGGGTCCGGGGGTCCGGGGGAATTTCGGATTTCGGATTTTGGATTCTGGATTTGCGGCGGTACGCCGACGCTGAGGCTTCTACCCTTGCCCCCCATGACCACGTTTGTGCGCGCCAAGGCTCGGAAAATCCGCGCTGGCGCGATGTAACCCTTGCTGGTACAAGGAGAAGAAATATTTAACGTGGGGCGCGACTTTGCCTGATCAAAATGTAATTCTGTGCGCGCCTTGGACGGTTTTGTTAGGGTGCATTTGGAGCGCCCCTGCATGCTCACTGAAGTGAGCATGCCTTGAAGGGAGCGTGCCTTGAAGTGAGCGTGCCTCGATGTGAACGTGCCTTGATGTGAATGTGCCGCGCTCTTGCTCGGGGCTACTGTCCGAATTCCCAGCCGGCGTCGAGGAAGGCGTGGTAGTTGGCGAACACGCGCGGGTCGGGTTGGGCCTCGTAGGGGCCGGCGCTGGGGGAGAGCATGAAGCGCTGGCCGCGCAGGCGGGTGAGCTGGTCGCGCACCGCCTGGCGCATGCGGTCGGGGGTGTATTCGCGGAAGCAGTCGTACTGGATGCAGCCGATCAGGCCCAGTTGATCGCCCACGATGTCAAAGGCGCGCTCGAGGGTGCAGTTGCCCACGGGCGGCTCCTCGATGGTGTGCAGGGCGTTGGCGCCCATGGTGAGGAAGTCGGGCAGGATGTCGCCGATCTGGCCGTGGTAGTGCTGGATGACGCGCTTGCCGGCGCCGCGCATGTTCTGGATCAGCTCCCTGGCGTAGGGCACGACCCAGCGGCAGAAGGTGCCGCGGTTGACCAGCGGCGGGGACGCCAGCTCGCTGCCCACCATGAAGTACACATCCGCCAGGTCGCGCTCCAGCGTGTACTGATAGATCAGGCGGTAGCGCTGCTGCAACTGGTCGAGGTAGCGCACCACCTGCGGGTCCATGGTAAGCGACCAGATGGCGTAGGACTCGAGGTTGCTGTTGCCGTAGAGGAAGCCGATGGGCTCGCCCAAGTCGAGCATCATGGCGCCGTAGTCGATGGGGAAGTCGTCGCGTTCGGCCAGGTAGTTGGGCAGCTGCGCATCAAGGCGTGCGTAGATGCGCGTCTTATCGGTTTCGACGGGGAAGGAGAGCAGGGTTTCCAGGTCTTCGTCGGTGTCCAGGAGCGGCTTGACGTTGATTTCGTGGCCGCGGGCGCGGCGCTCGTTCATGAGCGTCTTGCCGGCATAGCGATAGAAGCGTTGCTGGATGTCGGTGCCGTCCTGGGTGAAGCGGCGATTCTCGGTCTGCACGCCGGGCTCGAAGATGGGCACGCTGAAGCTGCGGCGATCGAGCATGACGGCGCGGTCGCGTGAGGCCTCGAACACCGGGCGATATTGCGGCAGCGTGCGCACATCGACGTAGCAGCCGCGCACGTGATAGGGGAACAGCAGCCACATGGGCACGCGGTCGGTGGGCTGGCCGTCGAGGAACGCAAGAAGGCGCTGGCGGCAGGTCATGGTGGCGGTGGTGGTGGGCATGGGGGAATTTCGGATTTCGGATTTCGGATTTCGGATTTTCTAATCTCGGATTTCGGATTTCGGATTTCTGATTTGGTCAGAGAATCCGGGGCGGCGCACTCCCGCAAGAGCTTCTGCCCCGGCTTGACCATGCCTCTTGATCATCATGTCCATCATGTTCATCCTGTTCCTTCCCCCTTCTTTATCCGTGTTCATCCGTGTTCATCTCTGTTACCTCTTCATCAGGAGGCTAGACCGCAAGCGGGGGCATCAGGCGATTGAGGCCCATGTAGTCCTTGCCGCGCGCCAGCATGGCGCAGTGGCCCGGGTGCAGCGGGGGGATGTCCTGCTCGATCTTGACGATCGGCAGCGTGACGCGCACGGACATGCCCATGCGCCGCTTGTCCGAGCGATTGGGCTCGGAGTGGTGCAGCAGCTTTTCGTTAAAGAGGAAGAACTCTCCCGGCTCGAGCTCCATGTTGATGAGCTTGGAGGCATCGACGTGCGCCAGGTCGGTCATGGAGGAGAACGCCATGCCGTCAGGCGATTTGGTGGTGGGGTAGACGGATTTGTGCGAGCCGGGGATGATCTGCACGGCCGAGTTCTCGATAGTGACGCGGTCGATGGCGATCCAGGCGGAGATGTTGATCAGGGGTTCCAGGGGCCAGTAGGACAGGTCCTGGTGCCAGGGGATTTCGCAGCCGCCGGGTTCCTTGTTGAAGAAGTTGGTGGCCCACATGATCAGGTCCGGGCCGTAGAGGCCGGCCATGCGCTGGATGATGGCGGGATGGCAGGCCAGGTCGGCGATGCGCGGGCAGTCCATGTGGCGGGATTGATTGCGCGAGCGCGGGTTGGGGCCGTCCTTCGTGAGCACGTCCTCTTCGATGTGCCGGCGGAGGTCGGCCATCTCCTGCTGCGACAGGGCCTGGTAGGGACCCAGGTAGCCTTCCTTGCGGAAGCGGGCGAGCTCAGTTGCACTTAGCTGGTAACTCATGAGGCATTCTTCTCCGGGTGAGGCAGGTGTACCTGGCTGCATTTGGTCATAATATAGGTGATGCGGGGATAGGATGACCATGGAACGCAGGCGTAAAGTTTTGCACAAAGGCGGTGATGGCACGTTGCGGGGGCGGGGCGGCGCTATGGAGTGCGGTGGCAACGCCGTCGCTTTGGCTTGCGGGGGAGCCGCCGTCGCTCCGCGCAGAGCTAAAGCGGCGTCAAAGCCGCCGCAGTCCAAAGGTGTGCCGCTGGCGGACTGGCCGGCGCTGCTGATGGACGCCAAGGTTCGCCTGCGCGTGGATTGCCACGGCACGCCCGGCCGGTTTGTCGCCCCGCCTTCGTGGAAGGTGGATATGGCGGGCCTGGACAGCGACCTCTTGTACTACATTGCCAGCGGGTCGTTCGACGCCGGGGTCGGGCCGGTGCGGCTGACGGTCACGCCCGGCAGCCTGTTGTGGTGCGCCCAGGGGCAGGCCTTGGATTTTCGCCGGCGCGATGCCCAGCCGCTGGTGCTGCTGCGCTTCCGTTTGAATGCCTATCGCGGCCGACGCAGCCTCGGCCTGGCGCCGCCACAGGTGTACCGCCGGCGGGCACGCGGGATCGGGGCGTGGTTCGAGCGCATCATCGACGAGGTGGCGGATCCGATTCCCACGTCGGAACTGCATCTGCGCGGGCTACTGCTTTGCCTGATGACCGAGGTGGTTCGCCTGCCGGCGGAGGATGGGTCGGAAGCGGCGGCCACAGCGGAGGGTGACGAGGCGGCGGCGGCGCGCACGCTCACCGCCGCCCAGTGCCGCGCCGTCGAGCGCTACGGCCAGGAGCATCTGCCGCACTGGCCCAAGGTGGCCCAACTGGCGCAGGCGGCGCGGCTGTCGCCGGACTATTTCTCGCGTCTCTTCCGCCAGACCTATGGTCACAGCGCCCGCGACTACGTCGTGCGCCAGCGCATCGGCCTGGCGCGCCTGTACCTGGCGCAGAGCACGCACACCATCGCCGAGATCGCCCAGTTGCTGGGCTATCGCGACGTTTTCTATTTCAGCCGGCAGTTCAAGCAGGTGACCGGCGCCACGGCGACGGGGTATCGGCGTGAGGCGGCGCCGGAGCCTTAAAACGCGATGGAGTGCGGCGCGCCGGGCGCCGCACTCCACCATAGAAGGCCTTGCTTGATCGTCACCTCACGGCGCCGACTTGGCTGTCACATCCACTTTCAGCGCCTGCGTCACCGCGATGCCGGTGGACGCCGTGGCGGTCACCTGGGCCTCGTGGGCCGAGACCACGTCGGCAGTGTCGCTGGCCTTGAGGTTGTAGGCGCCGCTCTCGCCCACGATCTTCTTGTCGCCATCGACTACCGACACGCCCGCGGGCAGCTTGCTGAAGCTGACCGTCACCGGGCCCTGGAGGTTCTCACGCTTGATGGTGATGGTCACCTCGGCAGTGCCGCCCTGCATGAGGCTCACGGTGCTGGGTTGATCGAGCGTCAAGGTCCCGGCGCCGCCGCCCCCGACCGTGCTGCTGTCACCGCAACCGGCCAGGAGCCCGAAAATCGCCGCGATGGAAAGAACCGCTAGAGTTCGCATAGCTGTCTCCTGAATGAACGTACTGGTTTAGCTGCTTGACCGTTGCTCGTTCACGCTTCTGCTTTTCGCAACCGTCCGTCCCGCCGCTACTGCACTACGTTGAGGCGGATCTGCTCGCTGGCCTTCATGCCGTCAGGCCCGGCGACGGTCACCGTCACCGCCTGATTGGACACCAGGTCCGCCGTGCGTGTGGCTTCGAGCACCAAAGTGGCGGCATCGGTTTCGACCGTCTTGGCCGAATCACGGGCGCTTACCCCGCTGGGCAACCCCGCCAGCGACACGCGCACGCCGTCGGTGAACCCGTGACGCTTGATGCCGACTTCCACCATCTGCGTCTGGCCCCGCTGAATCGTCACCGACCGCGGCACGGTCAGCGTCAGCCTCCTGCCCTCGGAACCCTCAACGGTGGCCCGCTGGCAACCCACCAACAGCAACATCATCATCAAACTCACCGCCACGCTTGCTGTCATCAGCGTTCTCATGCGTCAACCCTTTCATAAAATGGTCCCTCCGTGGACAAGTGCGACTTTCTACAAAGGACTTTACGCATTGATGCGAAGCTAATCCACCACGCCAACTCCGCAATGTGATATAGGACAAAACCTGAGGGAACGCGTTCAGGTCAAAAATAAAGCCAGGGGACCCGCAGCGGGGTCCCTTGGCTTTAACTCAAAGCGCGATATACCAGACTCCGGCTCAGCATCCTTCCAGAAACCGCCGGGCGAAAATGAGCCCCGCCTTCTCGCCTTCCTCCGTGCCGTTGAAATTCGCGTCCTCCAATTCGATGCACACCTTGCCCTTGTAGCCGGCCTGTTTGAGCCGCTGGCAGATCGCGCCCCAGCGGATCACGCCGTGGCCGGGGAGGGTGTAGCGCCAGCCGTTGCCGCCAAAGCCGATGCCGGCGGCAAATGTCGCCGGCTGCTCGTTGCCCAGTTCATACAGCCGCTCGGAAAGCAGTTCGGTGTCCTTGCCGTGCACGTGCACCACGCGGTCGGCAAACTCATCGAGGAAGCGCAGGTAGTCCACGCCCAGGCGCACCAGGTGGGACGGGTCGTAGTTGATGCCGTTGGCCTTGCTGGGCACTTCCTTGAAAAAGGCGCGGTAGGTTTCCGGCGTGCAGCACAGCGCCCCGGGGCCGGGCCAGCCTTCGATCGCCAGTTGCGTCCCCGTCTGCTCCAGTGTGGGCATGAGCCCGGCGAACGCCTCGACCATGAGCTTGAAATTGTCGGCGCGCTTGGCGGCCGGGTCAGCGGGCAGCATCACCAGGAAGAACACCTTGACGCCCAGCGCGGCACAGGCCTGGATGTGCTGACGGTTGACCGCCAGGGCCGCATCGCGCTTGGCGGTGTCGGTGCAGATCAGGTCTTTCCACGACTGCGCCAGGTCCGCCGAGACGACCACGGCGCCGGCCTGCTGGAACTGCCTGACCTGCTCGACGTCGCCGCCAACGTCGATGCAGGCAAAGTCGTTGTCGCCTGCCCATTTGGCCAGGCCCACCGCGTCTTTCTGCCAGTTGCTCCAGCCTTTGCGGAACCCGATCCCGAAGCCGCCAGTGCGTGTGATGCTCATGGGTGGACATGATACATTGGAAAGTGGAAAGTGGAGAGTGGAGAGTGGAGAGTGGAAAGTGGAAAGAGTGGAAAGTGGAGGGCAGAGAGTG
>JBBDMX010000047.1:5836-50579 GCA_040878035.1 Phycisphaeraceae bacterium
GTGGAAAGTGGAAAGAGTGGAAAGTGGAGGGCAGAGAGTGGAGAATGGGCGGTTCCTCACCCTCCACTTTTCACCCTCCACCCTCCACTGCCCTGGTGATACATTGGAAAGTGGAGAGTGGAGAGTGGAAAGTGGAAAGAGTGGAAAGTGGAGGGCAGAGAGTGGAGAATGGGCGGTTCTTCACCCTCCACTTTTCACCCTCCACCCTCCACTCCCCTGGTGATACATTGGAAAGTGGAGAGTGGAGAGTGGAAAGAATGGAAAGTGGAGGGCGGAGAGTGGAGAATGGGCGGTTCCTCACCCTCCACTTTTCACCCTCCACCCTCCACTCCCCTGGAGTCCCCCATGGCCTATCTGGCGACGATCGCTGCCTTCGGCTTCCCCGATATTCCGCAGCCGCAGACGCTGGCGCTCTTTGCCCAGTTGGGTTGCCGGCGCTGCCAGTTCTATCGCAATGAGAACCAGCCGCCCACGACCGACCAGGCGCTGGCGCTGGCGCGCGACGCGGGCCTCACGTTCGACTCGATCCATGGCCTCTTCGGCGTGAAGTACGACCCGTCGAGCCCGGATGAAAGCAAGCGCCGCATCGCCGTGGAAACCTACCAGCGCGAGTCCGAGCTGGCGCTGGCGCTGGGCGCCGACATGGTCGTGGTGCACCCGGCGGCGCCGTGGGACGACAAGGATGGCGTGCTGGATGAATCGCAACGTGCCGCACGCATCGCGCCCCTGCACCGCTCGCTCGAAGCCCTGGCGCACACGGGCGAGCGCACCGGTGTGACTTTCCTCATCGAGAATATCCCCGCCACCTACGCCATCGGCCACGACCCGGCCGCCCTGGCGGACATCCTGCGCCAATTCAACCACCCGCGCATCCGCATGTGCTTCGACACCGGCCACGCGCATATGACCGCCAACGTGCCCCAGGCCCTGCACGACTGTGCCGATATGCTGGCGTACCTCCACGTGCATGACAACGACGCGACCGTGGACGACCATCGCATCCCCGGCGACGGCACCATCGACTGGCCCGCCGTCGGCCGCCAACTCGCCCAGATGCGCCCCGACCTGCCCGCCATGCTCGAACTCTTCCAGGACCAGGCCACCTTCCGCCGGCACATGGCCAAAGGCCTGCGCGACAACCTGCATCGCTGGCTGGCGATCCATGTATAGCCGGGCCATCCTGGCTCGATGGTGTTCAGACTTCAGCCGCCGGCAACACCCAACGGGCTGGCGCGTCGCGCAACCGCTCGGCCACGCGCCGCGCTAACCACGTCGGCAGCGCCACCAGCACCGGCAACCCCGCGGGCGCCTCCGCCGGCCGGTACACCGGCTTGCCGCAATACATCGCCCCCACCCGCGCCGGATCTTCATCGACGAAGCACGTTACCGCGTCGCCCAACTCCGCCGCCAGCCACGTCGCCCCGATCGACGTGCCGAACAATCCCAGCGCGCCCCGCCCCGCCCCAGCGCGCGCCTGCTCCAACAACGCCGTCAACCAACAAACCTTCGCAACCACTAACTCGCCCCCGTCCCCCGCTTGCGGTTTAGCGCTCCACCCTCCCTCATCACCACAACTCCCCCCATCGCCGCGCCCCAACGCCGTCAACTCCTTATCCACCCAACCGCCTCCACATTGTTCCACCGCCCACCCCGCGCGCCGCATCACCCCGCGCAGCACCCCGGCCGAAAAATGCGCGCTGTGGTCCGCAATCAACAGGTCAAACGGATTGCTCCCGTGATCGGGCACCTCCACCAGTAGCCGGCCATCCGCGGCGACCCGCTGCCGCAGCGCCGCGACAAACCGCACCGGCTGCGGCACATGCTCCAGCACGTGAATCAACGTCACCAGGTCGAATCGACCCGCGATCTGCTGCGGCGCCGCCACGTGCATCGCCTCCACCCCCGGCATCCGCTCGACCTGGGCCTTGTACTTGTCATTGATCTCGCTGCCCGCCAGCGTCCACCCTGGGAAACGTGCGGCAAACGCGCGCAGAAACGCGCCGTTGCCGCAGCCCACATCCAGCAACCGCCCGCGCCGCGGCAGCGCCTCGGCGCCGCCCGCCAGCATGGCCACGAGTTTGCCCGAACGTGATTGCGCCGCGCCGGACTGCTGATCGAACACCGCCTGCTCGGTCCCGCCGCTCTGGTGATAGATGCGATACGCGCGGTAGATTTGGGCGACCTGGGCGTGCCAGTCGTCATCGAGGACTTTCTGCGCGCCGCCGCAGGCGCCGCACACCGCCAGCTTCCCGCCGCGCCGCCAGGGTTGGCAATCCGACGTCACCTGAAGCAGCGCCTCAAATCCGGCGACAAGGGTCAACGACGCTGTCGCCTCACACAGATGGCAGTTCCAAGTTTGCACGCAGTCGTGTCCTCTACGAAGCGCCGCGACTTGCCGCGCTGCGAACCACACCCTCCAACACCTCCCACGCCGCCGCCGGCGCCATCCCCAACTCATCGCGCAAGCGCCGCGTATCCAGCGTCGTGTGCGGCGGCGCCAACTGCGGCGTGAATCCCGCCTCCCGGCACGACACGCCCCGAATCAGCGCCGCATCCGCGCCCCAGCGCCGCGCCAGATGCCGCGCCGCCGCCTCATACGTCACATCCGCCGGGCCCGACACCTGCACGATGCCGTCGAGCCCGCGCCGCCCCGCGGCCTCGAGGGCACGCACCACCAGGTCAACGCTCAGGGGCGCCATGACCATGTCGTTAAACGGCGTGATCGCCCGTTGATCCGCTAACGCGTGCCGCCACTGGTCGAACAAAGCCACGCGCCGGTCCAGCACCTTGGTCAACCGCACCACGCAAGCCCGCGGCGACAGCGCCAGGATGCCGCGCTCCGCCGTGGCCTTCTGCCGGCCGTACTCGGTCACCGGACACGTCGGCTCCTCGGCGCGGCGGTGCGCCTGCGTGCCGTCGTACACCCGATCGCTGGAAACAAACACCACGCGCAGGCCGCGCTCGACCAGCCGCCGCGCCAGCAGCACCGCATGCTCCGCGTTGATGCGTCGCGTCCCCGCCGGCTCTTGCTCGCAGCGCTGGAGCGACGCCACCGCCGCGCTGATCACCGCAACAGCCGGCTCGTCGCCGCCGCCCAGGTCCGGCAGTTGCCAGCGCGCCGGATCAAGTGTCAGGTCCAGCATCGGCCTGCGCTGCGTGACCGATTCGGCCCGCCGCGTCGTGGCCCACACGTCCTCATCCTGCGCGTCCAGCCGATCCGCCAGCGCCGCGCCAAGCAAGCCATCGCCTCCGAGCAGCAGCCACTTCACGACGTGGTCCCCGTAGCGAGCGGTTTGTGCTCGTAATTCAACGGCTCGTGTTGAATCGTCTCCCACTGCGATTCGATCCAGTCGATCGTCTCCTGCACGCCGTCGGCGAAGGCGACTTGCGGCGACCAGCCCAACTCGCGCTTGGCCTTGCCGCAGTCGAGCCAGTACCGCGCATCTTGCCCGAGGCGTTCGCCGACTACGCGCGTCGCCGCGTCCGGGTCGCGCCCCATCTGCCGGCACACCAGGCGCACCACGTCCGCCACCGTGTCGTCGCTGGGCACGCTCAGGTGATACGTGCCCGGCTCGCCGCGCTGCAGGGCCAGCATCAGGCCGCGCACCACGTCGCGGATATGGATGAAGTTCTTGACCGACGTGCCCCCGCCGTGCAGTTCGATCGTTCGGCCGAGCTTCAGGTAGATCGCCGTGCGCGGGATGATTTTGAAGAGCTGCTGGTGCCGGCCGTACACGTTGGTCGAACGGATGAGGATGGCGGGGAAGTTGAAGTGGCGAATGAGGGTGTTGATGAACATGTCCGCGGCGGCCTTGGACACGGCGTAGGGCGTCGAGGGGTTGAACGGGTGGCTCTCATCGACCGCACCCCGACAGGAGCCGAAGAGTTCCGCCGAGGAAATGTGCACGTAATGACGCAGGTAGCGCTGGCGGCGGAGATGGTCGCACAGCCGGGCCACCGCGGTGGTGTTGGTCTGGAAATACTCGATGGGCCGCTCGGTGGACAGGGCCACTTCCGACAGGGCCGCGACGTGAATGACGACCTCGGGCTGGAGGGTGTCGAGCAGTTGCGCCAGGCGGGCAAACTCGTTGGTGATGTCGAGTTGGTGGAAGGTGAAGCGATCGGCTATGGAGTGCGGTGGCTGTGACACCGCTTTGGCTTTTCGCGGAGCGAGCGCGGCTCCGCCGCAAGCCAAAGCGGCGTCACAGCCACCGCAGTCCATAACGTGCCGCGCGTAGGGCAGATAGATCGGCTTGTACTGCGGAGACCGGCTGATGCCCACGACGCGCTGCGACGGATCGTCGAGCAGGGCATCGACGATGTGCGCGCCGGTGAAGCAGTTGCTGCCGATGACGACGGTGGTGGGCATGGGGAATTTTGGATTGCGGATTTCGAATTTCGGATGTTGTAGCTACAGCGTCTTTACAGCGCGTCCGCGGGCTTACGCCGCGCGGCTCTGATCATAAGATCGTCCGCGGGCTTACGCCGCGCGGCTCTGATCATAAAACTCACGCACCTGATCGATCACGTAATCGACTTCCTCATCACTCAAGTGCTGATGCGCCGGCAGCGTGATGACGCAGTCGGCATCGGCCTCGGCGACGGGGAAGTCGCCGCGCTGGTAGCCCAGATGCGTCGCGGCTTTCTGAAGGTGCATGGGAATCGGGTAATGCACCTTGGCCTCGACGCCGTGCTGATTGAGGTGCGCCAGCAAGTCATCGCGGCGTTGGGCGCGCAGGATGTAGAGGTGGAACACGTGGCGTACGCCGGGCCGGCGGGCCGGCACGCGCAAGAGCGGTGCCAGGTCCGCCAGCGCCGCGTCATAGCGGGCGGCGTGCGCGATGCGCCTTTGCGTGATCCACTCGGTATCGCCGATGAGGCGGTTGCCGATGACCGCCTGAAGCGTGTCCAGCCGCGAGTTGTGGCCGTAGATCGCCGCCTCGTCGCGATTGATCAGGCCGTGGTTGCGCAGCAGGCGGAGCTTATCGGCCAGCGCCGCATCGTGGGTGACGATGACGCCGCCGTCGCCCCAGACGTTGAGGTTCTTTAAAGGATGCAGCGAGAAGCAGGCGGCGGCGCCCCACGAGCCGACGGGCTTGCCGGCGAGCGTGCCGCCGATCGACTGGCAGGCGTCCTCGACGACGTGCAGCTTGTGCTTTTGCGCGATGGCCATGAGCGCCGGCATGTCGGCGACGTTGCCCGTGTAATGCACCGGCACGATCGCCCGCGTGCGCGGCGTGATCGCAGCCTCGATCTTGCTCACATCCAGCACGTAGCCCTCTTCGCTGTCCACGAACACCGGCGTGGCGCCGGTCATCGCAATGGCGCCCACGGTGGCGATGAAAGTGTTGGCGGCGGTGATCACCTCATCGCCTGGCCCGATGCCCAGCGCCTTAAGCGACAGGATCAGCGCATCGGTCCCGCTGCCCACGCCCACGGCAAACGGCGCCCGGCACAGCGCGGCAAAGCGTCGCTCAAACTCGACCAGCGGCTTGCCCAGCGTGAAGTCGCCGGTGATCACGAACGCCCGCAGGTCCGCCAGGTACGCATCGACATCCGCGAACTGACGGTCCAGGTAAGAAAACGGCACGCGGATGGTTTGCAGGGTGGGCATCGTCGGCCTTCTGTCACAAAGCAAAAGAGATAACAGGGATGAACACGGATGAACACGGATTCAAGCCAGAAGAGGGAACAGGGATAGACATGATTGACATGATAGGTCGGAACAGAGGCTAAGCCGCAAGCGGCTTGAATTACCAGAGTCTTATCCTGTCCATCATGTCTATCCCTGTTCCTTCTTCTGCTTTTTCTTCATCCGTGTTCATCCGTGTTCATCCCTGTTACCTCTTCCTTGCTCATCGTCCGTAGAATCGCCGGATCGTCGCGGCGATGTAGTCTACTTGCTCGCTGGTGAGTTCGGGGTAGATCGGCAGGCTGAGGATGCGCTGCGCCAGGCGTTCGGCGACGGGGAAACTTCCGGGGGCGTAGCCCAGCGGTTGGGCGGCGTCCTGGAGGTGGATCGGGATCGGGTAGTGGATCGCCGTCTGGATGCCGTGCGCCGCGAGGAACGATTTGAGCTCGTCGCGGCGGTCGGCTTGGATTACGAAGGTGTGGTAGGCGCAGGTGTCGCCGGGGTGGGGGCCGTCGGCGGGGGTCCGCACGCTGTCGAGGTTCGCCAGTGCCTGGCGGTAGTGGGCCGCATGCCCGCGCCGCGCCTGCGTCCAGCCTTCGACGTGGCGCAGCTTTACCAGCAGCATGGCGGCCTGCATGGTGTCGAGCCGGCAGTTGCCCGACCAGGCCTCGCATTGCTCTCTGCTGCGCAGGCCCAGGTTGCGCAAGGTGCGCAGGCGCTGCGCCAGCACATCATCATTGGTGGTGATGGCGCCGGCGTCGCCGCAGGCGCTAAGGGTCTTAAGCGGGTGCATGGAGAAGCAGCCGATATGGCCCAGCGACCCGACGCGCCGGCCGGCGTGCTCGGCCAGCACCGCCTGCGCCGCGTCCTCGATCACATGCAGCTTGTGCCACTGGGCCAGATGCATGATGGCGCTCATGTCGGCGGGCCGGCCGGTCAGGTGCACCGGCATGATCGCGCGGGTGCGCGGCGTGATGCGCGCGGCGACCTGGAGCGGATCGAGATTCATGTCGTCATCGACATCGGCGAACACCGGCGTGGCGCCGACCAGGGCGATGGCGCTGGCGCTGGCGACAAACGAGTTGGGCGCGGTGATGACCTCATCGCACGCGCCGATGCCCAAAGCGCGCAGCGCCAGCACCAGCGCGTCGGTGCCGTTGCTCACGCCGATGGCGTGGCGTGTGCCGCAGAGGCGTGCGAAGGCTTCCTCGAATGCGGCAACCTGCGGGCCGAGAATGAACTGGCCCGAGTCAATGACTTGAGCGCAGGCGGCGAGCAACTCCTCGCGCAGCGGGGCGTGCTGCCGCGCCAAGTCGATGTAAGGGATTCCGGCCCCCTCCTTCTTGGGGAGAGGGCTGGGGTGAGGGGACTTGGGGATTGCTTGCGTCAACATGGCTTTACTCGTCTCGGCCTGTGGTCCTCGTGTTATTCCGGCACCATTTCATCGCTAGATACCCTCACCCCAGCCCTCCGGGGTCTCCCTCAGAAGGGAGAGGGGGTCAGAGGGGATCAGACTTCCGGGGGTCACTCAAAGTAGATAAACGAGTGGTCACCCGTATACCCTGTCTGCGTAAACCACCAGTCCCACTCCTTGGGCGTACAGAACATTTCGCATGTCAGTTGCCAGTAGAGCAGGTTCGCCTTTTCATGCTCGTTGCGGTACGACTCGACGACCAGGTAGCGATCGCGCCGCCCGACGCGCTGCATTTCGCGCAGCGCCCGGTCCAACTCGTAGCAATACAGGTTGTGCAGCGTCGTGATCGAGATCACCAGGTCGAAGCTGGCATCGGCAAACGGCAGGCTCGCCGCATTGGCGCACTGGAGCCGCTCCCGGATCTCCGGCTTGGCGTTGGCCACCGCGTAGGGTGAGATGTCCACGCCCGTCACTTCAATCCCCGGCACCGCCTGCGTCAGGTCGTACAGCAAAAACCCCTTGCCGCAGCCAATATCCAGCACGCGGTCGCCCGGCTTGAGCTTGTAGTAATGCGCCATGGCGTCGGCGACCTTGCGCCAGCGACCGTCGTACTTCATCCCGCCGTAGCCGAACTGCCGGTCGCCGTCCCAGTAGTCAAAGCCGAACTGGCGGGCGCGCGTGGCCGCGTCGCCCTTGGGAAAAGCGTTGACGCGCGCCAGGTAATCGCGCTGCGTGCGTGAGTGCAGGTCGGATAGGTGATCAACGTAAGGCATGGGTGGAATTTCGGATTTCGGATTTCGGATTTCGGATTTGATTCGTACTTCCCACTTCGTACTTCTTACTTCGTACTTCCTACTGTTTCACCAGGTATCCGCCCGGCGCCCCTTGCCAGGGGAACTTGCGGATGACGTAGGAGGTGCCCGTCAGGTATTCGTCCACGGCCTTGCTTTCGCCCGACCATTCCAGGATGCCGTACTCGTCGAAGATCACGATCCCGCCGCGGACGACCAGCGGGAACAGGTGTTCCAGGGCCGTGCGCGTCGGCTTGTACAGGTCGCAGTCAATGTGCAAGAGCGAAATCCGCAGGCCGGGGTTCTTCTCGACGAACGCCGGCACGGTCTCCTCGATGTCGCCGATCACCAGCTCGACGCGTTTCTTCCAGCCGACAAAGCGGTCATCGTCGAAGATGTCGATCACCTCGCGCAGCTCGTCGAGGTAATGCTCGGGCGAGAAGCCGCCGCGGCGTTTGTGCGACTGGTCGTAGTCCGGGCCGTCCTCCTTGGTCAACTCGCCAAAGCCCGCGAAGTTGTCGAAGCCCCAGACCTTCTTGGTGCGGTCGCCGATGTTAACCGTCTCGAGGAAGTTGGCGAAGGTCAGCAGCGAGAGGCCGCGAAAGACGCCCAGTTCGACCACGTCGCCGGGCAGGTCAATGGTCTGGCGGAACAGCTCCCAGTGGGCGATGAATTTCTTCAGGTGCACCCGTCGCGCGAAGATGGGGAAGTGGTTGACTGCTTCGAGCGCGTCGATGCCGCGCTTGTCGAACAGGGTTGACAGGCGCGCCTCGATCTCCTTGTCGGGCCCGTAGCGTTTGCGTCCATCAAACTTCGCTGCTGCGATGGTCGAAGCGTCCATGCTTCCTCGCTTTCTTGTGTTGAACACAAAGGCACGAAGACACGAAGAGGAAAAGAGTATCGATCAGGCAACATTGCAGTCGTGTAACTGACGCCCGGGTCATTCTTCTTTCTTCGTTGTTCTTCCTTCTCCTTCGTGTCTTCGTGTCTTTGTGTTCCATCACGCCGCCAGGGCCGGGGTGATGACGCGGCCGGTGGCGACGTCCAGGTAGTGCTTGGTGCTGGCGGTCAGGCGGGAGAAGAATCGACAGTCGATGCTGCACCGCGGGCGTTCCGAGGTGTTGGCATGCGAGGCGTGCAGCGTATAGGGGCCAAAGAGCAGGGCGTCACCCAACGCCATGGTTACGTGCACGCGTTTGAATCGCTGGAGGCCAACCTCCTCGACGTAGTTGCCCCAGATCACCTGCCGGCCGTGCGGCAGCGCGCCGTCGCGATGCGAGCCGACCAGCACGTCCACCCCGCCGCAGGCGTCGGTGATCTCGCACAAGGGCAGCCAGGCGGTGACGAACTCCTCGAGGTGAGCGTTGTACGAGCAGTCCTGGTGCATGGGCACGTTGGCCTGCGCCTGGCCGGGCTGCTTAAAGCGGATCATCGGCGGGTAGTGCATGCGCAGGTTCACTTTCGCCAGCACCGCCTGGAGCGCCGCGATCAGCGCCCGCTGGCTGGCGATCGCGCGGAACTCTTCGCCCAGGCGGAACACCAGGGGGAACTCGCCGCGCAGCAGATGCTGCACATCCTTGTCCAGCGCCGCATAGCGCGACTCGCCGTCGTGCAGCGCCGCCACGTACTTGCTCACCGCCTGGGCATCGTCCAGGTCCACCCCCGTCGCGGCGCGGAACGACCCGCGATAGACGTTCAGGTGCATGTACACCATGTCGGATAGCCGCATGGCCGTGATGGGATTGACCGCCTGCTTGATCACGGCATAGCCGTCACGATGCAGGGCCTCGCGCACGTGCTGGTGCGTGGCCGACGGGAGCGACATGGAACCGGAAGGGAACGTCATGCGGGTACCTCGATCTGGCGGAAGAGGGCGGCGGCCTTGTGCAACTGCCGGGCCTTGGTCGCCTGGCGCGCGGCATCATCCGGGCCCGGGGCTTGGGCAAAACGGCGGCGCAGGTCGGCGGCAGGCAGAAAATCATTGAGCACGATCAGACACCATTTGAGGCGATACAGAGGCAACAGGCGCCGGCACAGCGCCAGCGCGGGAGCGGCATCGCCCCCGGCATCGCCCCCGGCATCGCCCCCGCCCTCGGAAGAGGCGAACACGCCGGCGACGAACCGCTCTAAATGTGTTATCGGCACCGGCGCGGCCACTTGCGTAAAGAAATCGCAGGTCAGCTTCACCAGGCTGTCCCAGCCGGCGTACTCAAAGTCAATGAACCGCGTTCGGCCATCGTCACCGATGATCGCGTTGTGGAAGCCAAAGTCCGATGGCGAAGGAGTGCGCAGGGCCATGATGTCGTGCTCGGCGGGTGTCCAGGCGTGGGCGTCCAGGGCGGCAGTCATCTGCTCGACCCGCGGTGCGATCTCGTGATGAACCAGGTCCCGCGCCTGCTTATCCACGGACGTGATGGGTGAGATCGACGCCAGGCGAGTCACCCGGCGATGTAATGACCGCAGATGATCGTCCAGCGAGAAACAGGCGTCGGAGGCCAGGGGCACGTCCGCGGCCGGCACGGGCTGCGCTTTGGAGTGCGGCGGCAACGACGCCGCTTTGGCTTGCGGCGGAGCCGTAGTCGCTCCGCCAAGAGCCAAAGCGGTGTCAAGGCCACCGCACTCCAAAACGGCCGCCACCGGCGACGCTCGGCAGGCCACCCCTTGCTGCAACGCCCGCACCAAGCAGATCGCATCATCGACATGGCGCGCGTCGATGGCGACGCCGGCAAAATCCCGTCCGGGGATGAAGGCATACGCCGCCAGGCGATGGCGCGGGTCGCAGGCGATGGGTTGGGCGACGAATTGCGGCGCCAACTGCCAGGCGTAGCAGGCAAAGGCGTACTCCGCCGCCAGGCGGTCGCGGTGATCGTCGGCGTGCTGGAAGTAGTGCTTGACGACCAGGGCCTGCCCATGGCCGCGTGCCAGGTAGACGCGATTATTCGCCCCGCCGCGCAAGGGCGTCAGATGCACCTTGCCCGGCATGCCGGCGCGGGCCAATAGCGCCAGCATGGCCGGCGTGACGGGCGGCGCGATGTCGGTGGCCAACGCGCTCATCCGGCTTTCCTCCTGACCCCCTCTCCCTCCGGGGTCTTAGGGAGAGGGCTGGGGTGAGGGGAGGTGTGGCCCGCTTGCGTCAAGATGTTGTCAAGGACTATCGGTCTAGGGTCTTGGTGTTTCTCTTGCCGCGGTTCATTCGCAGGCGCCTTCACCCCGTCCCTCTCCCTCAGACCCCGGAGGGAGAGGGGGTCAAACAGCGCCATCGCTTCATTCCACGCAGTCAACCGTTCAAACCGCGTTTCCTTCACATGCTGCCCATTGGGATCAAACAGCACCCGGCGCACGCCGGCAGGAAACGCCGCCTCACCCAGAAACTCGGGGAGGTCATCGATGAACACCTCGCATCCCGCCGCGGCGATGCGTGCCAGCTTCGCCTCCTTGGTCAACTCCAGGTACACATCCCGCGGCGACAGGCCGATGCTCGCATCGTTGAACAGGCCGTGATGCGCAAGCCAACCCAGGGCCGCGTGATGCAGGTCGTGCTGCTCGCCGCGGAAGGGGTAGCGTGTCTTGTGGCTGATGATGCACACCGTGGCCTGGGCCTGCCGGCAGGCGCGGAGAAAATCCAGCACGCCCGCAAACGGCGGCGCCTCGACGATGCGCCGGCCATACACCTGGCCCTGCAACCCGATCCACGAGTCCTCGCGTCCAGCAATCCGCAGATGATTCCGCACCGCGTCCTTACGCGCCGGCACCGCGTCATCCACCCAGCCATGCTCCCGCGCCACCGCATGAAACACCGCGTCGTAGCAGACCATCGTGTTGTCAAAGTCAATGCCGATGTTCATGGGAATAGCCACAGATGAACACAGATGGACACAGATGAGGAGCGGCAGGAGCAGACAAGGTGACAGGGTGAGGAGGTGAGACGATGCCGCCTTTCACCTTGTCGCCCATTCACCTTCTCGCCCAATCTTCTCCTCCCATCTGTGTTTATCTGTGTTCATGTGTGGCTATGACTCCTTCTTGATGGTCACGAGCGGTCGCACGGCGCGGCCGGATTCCAGGTCGTCCAGGGCTTCGTTGATGCGTTCGAGGGTGTAGCCTTCGCTCTTGAGCGGCGTGAGACTGAGCCGGCCGGCGGTGACGAGATTGGCATAGCGCGGGTAGTCGCGGTCGGGGTCGCTGTCGCCGCCCCAGGTGCCCAGCAGGCGCTTGCCCAGGTTCAGTTGCTTGGGGTCGAAGCTGAGCGATTCGTCGGCGCGGGCGTTGCCGATGACCACCGCCGTGCCGCCGCGCATGCGGACCAGTTCCAGCGCCTGGCGCATGACCTCGGGTCGGCCGGTGGCTTCGATGGCGAAGTCCAGCCCGCCGCTCCCGGAAGTGGCCGCGGCGACGGCGTCGGCGAGTTTCTCCTGCGACGGGTTGATCGTGTGCGTCGCGCCCAGTTGGCGGGCGACTTGGAGCTTGTGCGGGTTGATGTCGACGGCGATGACCGGATAGCAGCCGGCGGTGACGGCCCCCATGATCGCGCAGAGGCCCACGCCGCCGGCGCCCAGCACCGCCAGGCTCTGCCCCGGCGAGGGCCGCGCCGTGTTGAACACCGCGCCAAGACCCGTGGGCAAGGCACAGCCGAGCATGGCCGCGTCGCCAAACGACAGCGCCGCGGCGCCGTTCCGCAACGGCGTCAACCGATTCTCGCTCACCAGCGCATGCGTCTGAAACGTCGTCACCGCCCCGGCATTCACCGCTCGACCGCCGGCCTGACCCCCGGCCTGGTACACCGTGCCCGGCACGTCCGCGCCGCCGCCCTTGATCCACGACAGGATCACCCGCTGGCCAACCTTGACCTTGCTCACACCCGCACCGATTTCCAGCACCGTGCCCGCGCCCTCGTGGCCCAGGCAGTGCGGCACGTACGGGTCCTTGCCGCGATGGCCCCGCACTTCGAGCACCTGCGTGTGACAGACGCCCGAGCAGCCGACCTCGACCAGCACCTGCCCGGGCTTGAGCGCTGGCACTTCGAGACTGACCAGCTCCAGCGGGCGGCCCAGTTCAACCAGAATGGCAGCCAATGATTTCATAACAGGCAATTCCTCAGGGCCGCAGGCCCGACACAATGAGTAGCTTGGGGCGTAAGCCCCAAGACAAGGGACCACATCGTCTTGGAGTCCCGGAGGGACGGCACACCTCGCACATTGTCACACCTCTTGTGTCGCCCCTCCGGGGCTCAGCCTGTTATTCGATCACCTTCTCGGGGCTTACGCCCCGAGCTACTCATTGTGACGAGCCTCCGGCTCTCCAGAAGGCCTCACGCCGCGCGCTCCGTCAGTGCCATTCCCGTCCCGCCCATCGCCTCGGCGATTCGCTTGGCCATCGCCGCCGGCGTCAGACCCGCCAGCTCGCGCAGGTCGTCCTGATGACCGGCCTGATGCGGGAAGACGTCGGGCGTGCCCAGGCGCAGCAGCCTCGCCGCGCCGGCGTTGTTTAGTTCGAGCGCCCGATCCGCCAGCCACTCGGCCACCGCCCCGCCCAGCCCGCCGATCACGCTGTGCTCCTCGATCGTCACCACCAGGCCAAAGCGTGCGAACGACTCGGCCAGCATCGCCTCATCCAGCGGCTTAACCGTGTGCATGCTTACCACCTGTGCCGACACGCCGCGGCGCTGCAACAGGTCGGCCACTTCCAGCGTGCCGGCCACCAGGTTGCCCGTGGCCAGCAGGCACACATCGCGCCCCGGCCGCAGCGTGATCGCCTTGCCCAGCGCGAAGGTGGAAGCATCCAGTTCGCCGCCGTGCACATCCGGCTCGCCCTTCTTGCCCAGGCGCAGGTACACCGGCCCGTGATGCATGACCGCCGCCGCCATCGCCGCGCGCAGCTCGATGCAATCGGCGGGGCACACCACCGTCATGCCCGGCAGGCAGCGCAGCATCGCGATGTCCTCGCAGGCGTGATGCGTCGCGCCCAACTCGCCATACGACAGCCCCGCGCCGACGCCGGCGATGACCACCGGCTGATGGTGATAGCACAGGTCCACGCGGATCTGCTCGAGGCAGCGCGTGGTGACGAAGGGGGCGATGGTGTAGACGATGGGGCGCAGGCCGCACATCGCCATGCCCGCCGCCACGCCGATCATGTTGGCCTCGGCGACGCCGCAGTTGTGAAAGCGCTGGGGGAACTCGGCCTTGAACTCGTCGAACAGGCGGTTGCCGATATCAGCCGAAAGCATGACCACCCGCGGGTCGCGCCGCGCCAGGTCAAGCAACGTTTTGGCGAAGGTGTTACGCATGGATTAGCAGTGGTGAACACGAAGACACGAAGACACGAAGACACGAGGAAGAAGGGGAAGGAACAGGGATAGACATGATGGACATGATTGAAGCCGATTGACCGACCGTCCCACTATTTCCTTTCTTGAATTCATCATGTTTATCATGTCCATCCCTGTTCCCTCTTCTTCTTCTTCTTTCCCCTGCGTGCCTTCGTGTCTTCGTGTTCAATTCAATTCTGCCAGCGCCGCGGCCAGGTCGGCGTCGCTGGGGATGCGGTAGTGCCAGTTGTTGTCGTCCTGCATGAAGGACACGCCCTTGCCTTTGAGGGTGTGGGCGATGATGGCGCGGGGCTTGCCCGGAGTGGTCATGCGCATGGCGGCGGCGAGCGTTTCGATGTCGTGGCCGTCGACCTCGATCGCCTCCCAGCCAAAGGCCTGCCACTTGTCGCGCAGGGGCGCCAGGGCCATGACTTCCTGGCTGCGCCCGGTGGCCTGCCACTTGTTGAAGTCGATCACCACGGCCAGGCGGTCCAGCCGCTGCGCGGGAGCGAACATGGCGGCCTCCCAGACCGAACCTTCGTTGCACTCGCCGTCGCTCATGACCACCAGCACGCGGTAGTCGCGCTTCTGGATGCGGGCCGCCATGGCCATGCCGATGCCCAGCGACAGACCGTGGCCCAGCGAGCCGGTGGCGGCCTCGACGCCGGGCACGGCGTGGGGAATGGGCTGCTCGGCGAGCGTGCCGCCGGTCAAGCCGAAGGAGTCGAGCAAGGATTCGGCGATGATGCCGCGTGCGGCGAGCGTGGCATAGAGGCCGATCGCGGCGTGGCCTTTGGAGAAGATCAGACGGTCGCGGTCAGGGTCATCCGGGCTTTCGATCTTGAGCGCGCCCCAGTAGGCGGCGACGAGAATGTCAATGCAGGACAGCGCCGAGGCCAGGTGCGGTGCGTGCGCAGCGTGGGACATCTGGAGTACGCGGCGGCGGATGGCGCGTGCGATGCCGGTCCCCTCTCCCTTTGGGAGAGGGTTGGGGTGAGGGTGTGTATGAGTTGCTTGCGTCAACATACTGCTGAAAACCACCGGCCGGAAATCTTGGTGTTTTTCTCAGGCCTTGTTCATCCCTGGATCCCCTCACCCCAGCCCTCTCCCCAAGGGAGAGGGGGTAAGAGGGTCACGCCGCGATTTCCATCGGCTGTGTCAGCCCGGCCTCCATACTCCGCATCAGCTTCACGTTGAAATAGCGCGGGTCACTGAGCGAATCGGGGATCAATCCCTGGCGGAACGACACCACCAGATCGCGCACCGCATCCTCGATCGTGTGTCGCGGCACGAAACCCAGCTCGTCGGCGATCTTCGCCGAGGAAATGTGATACGAGCGATTGTCATCCGTGGGCGTGGTGACGATCTCCACCTCGTCAAGCCCGGCCATGCGAGTCACCGGGGGCGAGCTTGGTTGGGATTGCCCACGCATTTCCTCCATCACCACACGCCGCACCATTTCCGCGATCTGCATCACCGTGTGGTTCTCGTACCCCGCGTTCCACACCTTGCCCGCCACGCGTTCGGCAGGCTCGCTAAGCAGTTGCACGTACAGATCGGCGATGTCGTCGATGTGGATGTTGGGGCGCATCTGCGTACCGCCAAAGACGGTGATGCGTCCGTGGTTGACCGCGTGGTTGGTGAGAATATTGACCGTCAGGTCCAGGCGCAGGCGGGGCGAGTAGCCGCACACGGTGGCCGGGCGGATGATCACCGGCACAAAGTCGGCCCCGCCCTGCTCCAGCAGCAGCGGCTCGCACATGGCCTTGAACCGGCTGTAATCCGTGAGCGGGCGCAGCGGGTGCGTTTCGTCCACGTTGGGCTGATCGCTTACGCCATACACGCTCGACGACGAGGCATAGATGAAGCGTCGCACGCCCGCGATCTTGGCCAATTGCACCAGCGGAGCAAAGGCGTCGAAGTTGACGTGCCGAGTGAGCAGCGGATTGAGTTCGGCGCTGGGGTCGTTGCTGATGCACGCCAGGTGGATGACCGCATCGCAGCCGGGCAGCAGGCGGGAAAGCAGGCGATGATCGCGCACATCGCCCTGCACCTGCTTGAGCTTGCGGTCGTGCTTGACGGCGTCGAGCACGTCGCGGCCGTAGAGGTACCAGTCCAGCACGGTGACGCGGTGGCCGGCGGCCAGCAGCTTAGGCACTAGCACGGCGCCGACGTAGCCCGCCCCGCCCGTCACCAGCACCTGTTTCGAATGCGACGCCATGGTTCTCTCCATCATTGGCTTGTTGCGAAATTGGTTGATGTTCCGCCAGCGCGGCGGCGGCGGCGTCGGTGAACAGATGCGCCAGCACCTGGTGCGCCAACTCCACCGGGCCGTACGACGAGGAGGGCACGTGGAAGTTCAGGTCGCCCTTGACGCACAGGGCGTTGTCGGGGGCGAAGCCCGAGAGGGTGAGCACCTGGCAGCCGGCCTTCTCGGCGGCGACGGCGGCGCTCAAGATGTTGCGCGAGGCGCCCGAACTGCTGATGGCGATGAGCAGGTCGCCCGGCTCGGCCCAGGGCGCCAGTTGCCGCTGGTACGCCGACTCGTAGCCGTGATCGTTGCTCATGGCGGTGAACAGCGCGGTCTGGGTGAACACCAGCGTGCGCAGGCCCACGGCCTTGGTCAGGTCGTTGTGCAGGTGATCGGCGATTGAAGCGCTGCCCCCGTTGCCGATGACCATGGCCTTGCGCCCTTCGGCGCGCACCGCCAGGAGCATCTCGGCGGCGCGCTGAGCCCCCTGGTCCAGCGACAGGCGCACGCCGGCGCGGTCCGCCACACGCGTGGTGACCAGCAGGTGCGCCAGCTCTTGGATGTAATCGGTGGCGATGATCTTCATGCGGTCAGTCCAGAGGGAAGAGGTAACAGGGATGGACGCGGATGAACACGGATGGAAGAGGAAACAGTGATAGACAGGATGGACTTGATGCAATGCAGGTTTCTGATATCCCTGTTTCCATGTTGCCGTGCCCATCTATCCTGTTCATCATGTCCATCACTGTTCCTTTCTTCTTCTCTCTTCATCCGTGTTCATCCGTGTTACCTCTTCTATTTGAGCAGGCACTCCACGTGGCGGATCAGCGAGGTTTTCTCCAGGAACCGGCGGTGGCCGACGGTGGCGACGGCCTGGGCGCCGGCGGCGTTGCCCAGCAGGCCCATCACTTCCATCGGCGCTTGCCGCGCCAACGCTAGAGCCGCGACCGCCAGGAAGGTGTCCCCGGCGCCCATGCGATCCTTAACCTGATCGGCCACGGCGGGGATTTCGACGATGGCGTCGTGGTCTTCGCCCCCAAGGGGCGCAAGGTTGTAGCCACGGGTGGAGCAATGCTGCTCGGAGCGTTGCGCAACCCGTGGTGAAGAGTCTCCTTTTTCAACCTCGCCCCGAAGGGGCGACAGGGGCGCATGGCTGTCCGGCGTCTCTGCCGCCCCTGCCGGGGCGGAATGGATTACCGCCGACCTCTCCACGGGTTCCGCGACGCCCCAAGCGGCGTCGCTCCACCCGTGGCTACATTCTTTGACCCCTCCGGGGTCGGCATGACCGTCAGCCCGTTCCAGCCCCATGCAGCCGTGCGAGCCGCGCGTGACCATCACGCGCAGGCACAGCAGGCGGTCGCTCACCTGGCGGAGCATGGGGCGCAGGTCGCCGTGGCGGTCGCGGGCTTCGAGGCGCAGTTCGTTTTCCGCCAGGCACACCAGGTCGGCACGGGGATACTTGCTGATGGTGTGGCAGCCGAAGTTGCCCGCGTTGGACTGCGTGTTGAGCGCCAGCAGGCGGGCGCGCTGGGTCAGCAGTTGCACCGCGCTCGGGGTGATCATGCCGTGGCCGAAGTCCACCACCACGGCGATGTCGGCGTCGCCGAGTTTGGCCTCCAATGCCGCCGCCAGCGCCGCCTCATCCTCGCCGGCGATGGGCCTGTCGTTAAAGTCGTAGGTTTCGAACAGCTTCTGGAAGAAGTAGCCCTCGATGTAGCGGCGCTTGACGATGGTGGGGCCGTCGCTGCGCTGGATGAACGTGGCATCGATCTTGGGATCGAGCCGTGCGCGGATGAAGTCGAGCTGCTCGGGCTCGCGGCCGGTCATGGTGATCAGTTCGACCCTGCCGGCAAAGGCCGCCAAGTGATTGGCGACCGCCAGGATGCCGCCGGCGAACTTCTCCTCCGAGTTCTGCTGCACCGCCAGTACCGGCTCCTTGGATGATTTACCCAGCGCCTGGCAGTAGACGTAGTGGTCGATGATGGCTTCGCCGACGACGACGACCTTGAGGTCGCGTGCCGAGTCGAGCACGTCGATGACGCGGTCGATCGGATGCCTGCGGGCAAAGTCGCGCAGGTATTGGCGGGTTGATTCGGGCAGCGGTGAGAGGTGGCGATTGATCAGGTTGGAGGAGCTGAAGGTGACGTCCTGCGTGGTGACGAGTTGGCCGCCGACGGCTTGAATGGCCTCTTCTTCGAGGGTGATGCCGCCGGTGCGGTCGTCGCCGGCCTGCCGGTAGTCGGGGCCTTTGACGTAGAGGTTGGGCCGCAGCAGGCCGATGGTTTGCATGGCCATGGGCCAGCGGTTGATGGCGACGGCGTCCACGCATTGCAACGCCGCCAGCGCCTCGGCGCGGAGCTGCTGAGCAAACGCGGGCCGGCCGGGGCCTTTGTTGACGTGCTGGTCCGGCGTGATCGTGACGATGAGGAAGTCGCCCATGCCGCGAGCTTCCTCCAGGTGCTTGATGTGGCCGATGTGCAGCAGGTCAAATACGCCGTGGCAATGGACGATGGTCTTGGTGCCGCGCGTGGCGGCGAGGTGCGCGGCCAGGTCGTCCAGGTCGTAGAGCTTGGACGATCTTACCCCCTCTCCCTTTGGGAGAGGGCTGGTGTGAGGGTGCTTGTGAACGGCTTGCGTCAACATGTTGCTTGTAATCGTCGGCTTTGATTCTTCGTGTTTTCCCAGCATCCACTTATCCCAGATCCCCGCACCCCAGCCCTCTCCCAAAGGGAGAGGGGCCCGGACTACGCCGCCCCCAGATACTTGAACCAATCGCGCGTCGCGTCGGCGATCGAATTCTGGTCCCACACCGGGGCGCTGCGGTACTGATCGATGTGGCGCAGCATCGTCGCCACGCCTTGCTCGAATGACACCTTGGGCGACCAGCCCAGCTCGGTACGAATTCGCCGCGTGTCGGCGAAGGTGCACTCGGGCTCGCCGGGGCGCTTGGGGATGTGGGTCTTCTCGCCGCCGAGCAGATCGACCAGGTGGTTGATGCTGTACGCCCCGCCCGAGCCGACGTTGTACACCTGGCCCGCCACATCGGACCGCGCCGCCTTGACGAACGCCTCGGCCACGTCGGTGACGAAGGTGAAGTCGCGTTTCTGCGTGCCGTCGCCAACGATGGTGAAGGGCTTGCCCGCCAGTTTCTGCGCCAGGAACACGCCGAAGACCGCGCCGTAGGTTCCGTTGGTGCGCGAGCGTGGGCCATAGACGTTAAAGAGGCGCAGCGCGACGATGGGCATGCGATAGCACTGGGCCCAGTGCATGGCGATCTGCTCGCCCAGGTACTTGCTCAGGGCGTAGGGGTACATGGGGCAGATGGGCGCGGTTTCCGGCGTGGGGAAGGTGGTCGCCAGGCCGTAGCAGGAGCTGGAGGCGGTGTAGACGAATCGCTTGACGCCGGCGGCGCGGGCGGCTTCGAGCACGGTGACGGTGGCGTCCACGTTGGCGCGGTGATACGCCAGGGGATTCTCGATCGAAGGCACGATGTCCGCAAGGGCCGCCAAGTGGAAGACCCAATCGACGCCGGTCATCACCGGGCGCAGGCGGTCCAAGTCGCCGGCGTCGAGCTGGGCGACGGTCAGGCGGTTGTTATTCGCCAGGTGCGCCAGGTTTTCCAGCCGGCCGGTGGCCAGATTGTCCACCACGGTGACGCGGTGGCCCAGGTCCAGCAGCCGCTGGGTGAGATGGCTGCCAATGAACCCGGCCCCGCCGGTGACCAGGCAATGTCGTGGTTGGTCGGTCATGTCAGTTCACGCGTTTGGACGGAATGGGATAACCACCAACACACCAAGGACACCAGGAAGAAGGAGGAGGAATGAACACGAAGACACGAAGGCACGAAGAAAAGAAACAGAGAATGAACTACACACAGTAGAAAAGCAGGCAATGGCACGGTTGGCGTTCTTCGTTCTTCCCCCTTCTTTCTCCCCTTCGTGTCTTGGTGTCTTCGTGTTCATTATCCTTCCTAGCTCTTCTTGGTGACCTTGGTGTCTTGGTGGTTCAATTCGATCTACTCGCAACGCCACCGATCATCACGCCGCCGCGGTTTGGCGCAGGGCGCTGAGTCGCTCGGCCATCAGAGCGACGAGCCGGCGGATGCCCGTGTGGATCGTCAGGCGGTCCTTGATGCTGGCCCATTGCGCGGCGGCGATGTCGCGGCACTGCTGGGGTTGTTCGCGGTAGCGGGCGATGGTCGCCCGGCAGGTGGCGGCGTCGTGAAAGCTCACGTCGCTCAAGTGGGGCAGCAACTCGCCCCCGAAAGCGTCTGCGGGGGCGAGCACGCCGGCACGCTGGTAGCAGCGGACTTGCGCGACGCCGTCGCCGTCGGCGGCGAAGCTGAGGCAGGCGGATTGATCCAGCAATTCATCGAGTGCCGGACGCAGCGCGGCGGGCGTCGCGCGCCGCGCCTCGGCGTTGCTTTGCACACGGTCGTCGCAGTGTTCGTGCAAGAAGCTGGATAGCGCGGGGATGAGCAGGTTGGCCGGATGCTGACGCACGAGGAAGAAGCCGCCGGCCGCCAGGCCCGAGAGCAGGCGGTTGTGCGTGACGCTGGGGTAGGGCTCCAGGCACAGGTTGATGCGTGCGCGGCGGGTCAGTTCTGACAGTGGTTGGCCCGGCGCCACCACGCCGCGCGCGTAGGCGGCAAAGTCGGGATGCTGCTCCCAACCTCGGCCGTAGATCGACAGGCGCAGGTTGAGCTGCTCCGCCGCCGCCGCCACCCACGCCAGCGCCTGCTGGCGATAGAGCGTGATGTTGAGCGGGTTCCACAGCAGGTCGATCAGGTGCTGGGTCGTGGCCACCGGAAGTTTGAGGGCCGTTTGCCGTTGGGCTTCGTGCACCAGTTGCCGCAGGGCGTGCTTGCTCGCCAGGTCGCCGCCTTCCTGATAGATCGCCAGCATGCGGTCGGTGCAGAGCGTCAGCAGGGGATGGAGCGTCACGGGCGCGACGCGGTGCATCTCATCGACAGCGGCGGCGGGCGTCTGCGAGACGTTGGAGACGTAGAGCAGGTCTGCATCGGGCGATATGGAGTGCGGCGGCCTTGACGCCGCTTTGGCTTTTCGCGGAGCGAATGCGGCTCGGCCGCAAGCTAAAGCGGCGTCGTTGCCGCCGCACTCCAAAGGCAGCGGCATCATCATCGGCACGTCGAGGCACTGACTGGCGGGGTAGCCATAGTCGCCCACGAACAGCGGCGTGGCGAAGGTCATGACAAAATCGCGCGGGCCGATCGACGCGCCCGCCTGGCGGCTGGTCAGGTTGGGCATCAGGTCCTGTACCCACGACACGTAAGGCAGCCCCGGCGGAAACAGGCTCGGCTCCTCCCGGCGAAGATGGTCCAGCGCGAACACGATGTCCGGCTTGAACCGGTCGATGGCCTCGAGCACCGCCAGCCTGGACAGCCGGCCATGATCGTGCGGCTCGATGAGCGTGTGAGTCTGCCAGCCCAGGGCGGCAAAAGCGGCGGCGGCGTCACGCGTCGAATATTGCAGGACGGCGGTGAACCGATTGGTCATCAGCAACACCCGCGGCGGCCCCGGTTGGCGCGGCGGGTCGCAGGGGGCGGGGCGCAGCAGGGCAGCCAGAAAAGCATCATCACGCCTTGCATAGAAGGCTTGGACATTGTCGATCATCTGCCGCTGACGCTGAACAACGTTCTGGTTGACAAGCTCAAGTTGACCACGGATCGCCGGGGCATCCAATCCTTGCTGGACCAGCATGGTTGGCATGGGCAGGAACGCGTCGCTGAACAGCGCTCTTTGGTACTGCTTGTGCCAAGTCTCGCCCACGTGCCAGCCGAACCGCGCCTGCTCGATCGGACCGGTGGGCCCGCTCCAGTCGTGCAGCATCAGACATAGGAGCGCCACTTCCGGCTCGGGCTCAAATAAATGCACAGCCACGGTTTGCCCAAACGGCAGATTGGGGTGCCCACCGGCCAGATCGCTCAATACCCGCCCGTCGGCCATGCCCATCAGGCCGATGCATGAACCGCGCTCATATGCGGCCATGAGCACGCTTGATGATGTGTCACCGGTCGCCAGCAACGTCGGCTTGGCAGGCCCACCCGCCGACGGCATCACAGCAATGGTCAGCCCTCCCCCGGAAGCCCCTCCCCCGGAAGCTCCGCCCCCGGAAGCCGCTCCCCCGGAAGCCCCAGTGCCGCCGCTACTGGGCAACGGACACAGGCGATAGCGCTCGCTTTGCTGGGTCTGTCCCATCAGTTCATAGAGCCCCGGCCGATGCCGCTGGAGCGATGCCAGGTTGCGGCAAAGATTGAGCTTGAGTCGATCCGACATGGACGGCGTCGCCAGCCCCGCCAGCGCCGCCGCCGCCGCCGGCCAATCGCGCGCGGCCAGGCGATCGTCGATCACCCGCCGCAGTTGACGCTCATCACCTTCCGGGGGTTCCGGGGGCGCAGCACAGCCACCGCCATCCACCGGACTCCGGGGCTGATCACGCGCCTGCGACACGCCTTAGTTATCGGGTCAACCCCGCCACGGGCTGGAAGAAAAAACCCGCCGGACCGCTTGCGGTTTAGCACGCGATGCGCGCGAGCAATCCGCGCACCGCCGCCGCCGGGTCGCTTGCCGCGCACACCGCCGAGCTGACCGCCACGCCGCGCACCCCCGCCGCGGTCAGTTGGCCCAGGTTGTTCGCCGTGATCCCGCCGATGGCCAGGTGCGGCAGCTTGTCCCACGCCAGGTATTGCCTGAGGTAGTCCGGGCCGACGATCACGTCCTTGTGCTTGGTGGTGGTGGCGAACATGGGACCGACGCCGCAGTAGTCGGCGCCGTCGGCCAGGGCCTGGCGGGCTTCCTCGAGCCGCGCGGTGCTCACGCCGACGAGCAGTTGCCGGCCTACCAGCTTGCGCACCTGGGCGCAGGGCAGGTCGGTCTGACCCAGGTGCACGCCGTCGGCGCCGGCGAGCAGGGCGACGTCGGGCCGATCGTTGACGATCACGCTCACGCCGCGCGGCCGGCAGCACTCGACCAATCGCCGCGCCCGTCGCAGCAGTTCGCCCGCGTCCATCTCCTTCTCACGCAGTTGCACGCAATCGGCGCCGCCTTGGACTGCCGCCTGGCACACGGTCCACCAATCCGTGGTGCATAGCGCCTCGCTGATCAGCACGCACAACCGCCACTGACGGCGTGTCCCCGAACCCATCGCGCGATTGAGCCGCTGTTCCAGTTCGTAGCCGCGGTAGCGCAATGCCTCGATGACAGACGCTAAGCCGCAAGCGGCTTGAGGCAAGGATTTTGCGTACTCCTCGATCGTCCGCAGCGCTTCGCTCAGTCGCTTGCCCGCGGCGATCACCACCTCGGCCGCCCCTTCCCGCCGCAGTTCCGCTTGGGTTTTGATCGTCGTACCCACATCGCCCGGCGTGTCGCGGCTGGCCTCCAGGCCCGCCACCGCGGCCAGCGCCGCCGCCAGCTCGTGCCGCAGCGCCTTGAGGCCCCCCGCCAACTCCGCATCGTCCAGCAGAAACCGCGCGGCGTCCTCCATCACCCGCAGCGCCTCGCGGGCACGGTTGGCGTTGGCGTCGAGGATGCGCAGGACTGAGGGCATTGATGAATTTCGGATTTTCGGATTTTCGGAATCTTTAGCCGCTTGCGGCTTGGCGCAACCACGCTGTTACTGAGAGTCTCCGGCGCCGCCACCGCTGCGCAAAGCCGCAAGCGATGGTTTCTCCGGCAGGTAGATCAGCATCAGATTACGGATGTAGATGAACCACCCCGTCGCCTGGCCCAGCACGCCCACCGGGTCCTTGCGCCACAGGAAGTAGACCAGCAGCATCGAGGCGCCGACCAGGCTCATCCACCAGAACACTGGCGGCACGACCGAACGGCGGTGGCGCTCGCTGGCCAGCCACTGGATGACCATGCGCCCGGTGAAGAGCACCTGGCCCAAGAGGCCCACGCCGACCCAGAGCATGCCGATGGGCGACGAGACGTTGAGCAGCACTTCCAGCAGGCCGCGCGATTGCTGGTCCTGATACACGCGCTGGGCAAAGGCCTGGGGCGACAGAACCACCGGCGGGCCCGAGTGCGGATGAATCTGATAGAGGTAGTTGCCGCCCTGGTCCTGGTACAGATAGGCGCGGTCATGGGCGCCGGGCAGGGCGACCTTGATATCGATAGCGCCGGCGGGCCTGCCGCGCGGGTCGATCATGACCCAGGCGACCCACGCCACGATGCCGACCAGCAGCAGCACTTCAAGAATGACAAGCCAGCGGCGTCTCACGGTTCAATTTCCTCGGCGGCGGCGTCGCGGTAGCGGTTGGCCATCCAGCGCAGGGCCAGGCAGTCGATCAGGCCGGCCCAGCCGCGGTTGAGCACGCCGTACTTGGCGACGCCGGCGACGCGCGGGCGGTGGTGCACGGACATTTCAATCACCCGCCCGCCCAGCAATCGTGCGTAAAACGGCAGAAAACGGTGGGCGCCCTTGTACTGGAGGGGGAAGCGCCGGGCGATGTCGGTGCGCAGCACGCGGGCGGTGCAGCCGGTGTCGCGGATGCTGTCGCCCAGCAGCAGTCGTCGCGTGGTGCGGCCGATCCAACTGGAAAACCGCCGCACCATCGTGTCGTTGCGGTTGGCCGAGCGGTCGCCCTGCACCATGTCCGCCTCGTTGCGGCGCAGCTTGTCGAGCATGGCAGGCAGGTCGGCCGGGTCGTTCTGCAAGTCGGCGTCCAGCGTGGCGACATAGCGGCCCCGGGCCGCGGCGATGCCGGCGAACATCGCCGCCGACTGACCCCTGGCTATGTCCCGATGCAGCACGCGAATCCAGTGATTCTCCGCCGCGGCCGCCCGCAGCTTGGCCAGAGTCGAGTCCGTCGAGCCGTCGTCCACGACGATCAGCTCCGCATCGATGCCGGCCTGCTCGCGGATGACCCGCCTGATCTCGTCGATCAGCGGCGCGACATTGTCCTCCTCATTGAGGGCCGGGACAACGATCGACAGCTCAGGCGCGTGGTCGGCAGGCGTGGCGGGCATGAAGCAGAAGTTTACCGCATCGGCGGCGCTTACGCCTTGGGGCGTGGCCTTGGCCCACCAAGCCGGACCTGAGTCTTCCAAGGTCGGGATTCCCCGTCGCCGGGGTTGGGATATCGGGGGCTTGGCGGACTCAGCCGGCTTGGCAGCCCATTCATTCCACTGGTTGTGTCGTTGCGGGCTGCGTCGCCGGTGCCTCCGCGGGTTGCGTCGTCGGGGGCGCCGGCGCGGCGCGGGTGAAGGTGTACAACACGCGATCCAGCATCGGCAACCGCAGCCGCGCCTGCACCAGCAGATTGGGCAGCATCGGCGGATGCGTGCCCGTGAGCAGGTTGAACTCGCCCACCTCTTCCAGGGCGGCTGAGAATTGGTCCACCCGCAGAAGCGGGATCGGACGCCCGCTGTACAGGATCAGTGCCGGGTCGGGCCAACCCTCGGTTTCCTCCGATGATCCCCAACTTTCGCCGCCCCGCACACCCCGGCCGCCCCGGATCCCCGGCTGATCCAGCCAGTACACCGGCACGTCCTGCGTCAGCGCCGCCACATCCGCACCCGCCTGCCGCAAGGGATTGACCGCCAGCGGACCACGCGACAGCGGCAGGATCACCACCAGCAGCATCGCCAGCATCCAGCAGCACCAGACCACCATGGTCTTGGCGGGGAACTCGCGGTTCATCCAGTGAATACTCAGGGTGACCAGACCCAGGAGCAGGATCGCCGACGCCAGCGCCAAAGGCCAGGGCATGTCCCAGGCGAAGGGCTGTTTGAGCATGGGCTGGGCGTGCAAGGCCAGGGGGACCAGGAGCGACGCCGCCAGGAGGATCGCCAGGAAGGGATAGCGCAGTCGTTGCCAGCCGCGGGCGTGGCGGCCTTCGGACGCCAGGTCGTGGTATTGGGTAAAGAGCTGGGCGATGAGCACCGCCGCCGCCGGCACCACCGGGAGCAGGAAGCCCAGGAAGCCCCAATGCTCATTCTCCCGGCCCATGGCCAGGAGCACCGTGGTAACGGTGATGAACCACACCCAGCTCATGAACAGGCGTGGTCGCGAGCCCTTGGAGGAGGTGCTGAAGGGCTGGGCGATGGCGCCGAAAAGCCAGAGCGTCCAGGGCAGAGTGAGAATAACGGCCGCCAGAGCGCGGCGACCCAGGTTGGTGACCGCCAGCTCCCAGCCGCTGCCCGCCAGTGGCGCCAGTTCCACCAGCCAATAGCGCCAGGTGTCGGGCGCATCGGTATGGACATAGACGACCCAGGGGGTCAGCAGCAGCACGCCGATGAGCACCGCCGCCAGCAGGCCCAGCAGGTGGCTGAGGCGCCCGGGGATGAGGATGAGGATGAGCAGGATGGGCAGAGGGACGGTGAGCAGGGCGACGGGGGTGACCAGCAGGGCGCCGGCGAAGGCGACGCCCGCCAGGCCCCAGCCCAGGCCTTGCCGCCAGATCGACGGCGCGGGCTTGAGCGGGCGAATGGCCCACAGCGCCGCGGCGATGGCCAGCAGGGTCAGCGCCGCGTGCGCCATGGGCGGCGACGCCTGCCGCGCGTAATACAGCAGCAGCGGATGCGCGGCGCAAAGCAGCCCCGCCAGCGTGGCGGTGAGGCTGTTGCCCATGGATCGGCCGGCCCAGAACGCCGCCGCCACCGCCAGCAGACCCAGCAGCACGGACACCACGCGCCCGATCAGCACCAGCGCATCGACGGAAGTCGGACGATGAAACAGCGACACGCTGTTGAACGCCAGCATGTGCGCCCAGGTGAGGCCCGGCGGCTCGCGGCGTTGCGCCCGGCCGTTGTAGTAGGGCAGAATCCGGTCAAACGAATACCACGCCAGCCCGCCGGTGGGGCGCTGCCAGGTCTCGATCGACTGCGCCAGGGCCCGCGCCTCGACCGGATCGGTCACGTCGGGCCGATGCAGTTCCAGCAGCATGACCGGCAGCGCCACCGCCAGGCAGAAGAGCAGTGCAAAGAGAGAGGTGAACCGCCCATGCCGGGGCGGATGCTCCAGGGATCGCGCCCTAGCTGACGGCGCTGGCGCACGCGGTGCCGGCGACGTTGAGGCCGGCGCTGACGCTGGCACCGGCGGCCGAACCGCGCCCGAGTTGGAACCGGATTCTGCCAAACTCGCGGGTACTCCGTACGTCAAGCCGCTTGCGGCTTTGCATCCATTCTGATCAACATGCCCACGGAGGCGAAGCAGCCAGCAGCTAAAGCGGTAGCGCGATCGCCTGGCCCGTCTGCATGCTGCGCGTCACCGCCTGGGTGAACTCCATGTACCTGACGCCCGTGGCCAAGTCCGTCAGCTTCACCTGCTCCTGGCCGCGAATGGCGGCGACGAACTCCTCCTCCACGCGCCAGCCGCCGACCAACTCCGCCGGCAGGTCCACGGCGGCGTACTCCTTTTCCTCGCGCTGGCGGCGATACAGCGTGACCTCCGGCAGGGCGATCTTGAGCGTGCCCTGGCTGCCGCAGAGCCACACGCCCGACTGCTCGGGCAAACCCATCACCGCGGAAATCTGCATGTGCAATTGGGCGCCGCACGCCAACTCGGCGGCGACATCCACATGATCCGGCACGGCCACCGCGCGGCGGAGGCCCTCGCCATCGGCGCGCTCCTTCACGAACGTGCGCCCCAGCGCCAGCACGCGCACCGCCGGCCCCACCCAACGCAACAGCGCTTCGTACCAGATGCCCAGCGACAGGATGTTGGCGCCCGACAGGTCGGTGTCCTGCCGCCAGGACAGCGGCGCATCACGGTTGATCCATGCCGCCGTGTCGCGCACCTCCACCGCCAGCACCTGGCCGATGGCGTCCTGCGCCAGCAGCTTGCGGATCGTCGCATCGACGGGCAGCGTGAAGGGCGAGGGCACGATCTGGGCGATCAGTTCCGGATGCGCCCGCGCGGCGTCGAGCATCTGGTGCGCTTCGGAAGCGTCCATGGCCATGCGAGCTTCACAAAGCACGTGCTTGCCCGACGCCAGGGCGGCCAGGGTCGCCGGGGCGTGCAGGTAGGGCCAGGTGCCGATCATCACCGCGTCGATGTCCGGGTCCTCGATCACCTGCATCCAGTGTTCGTAGGTGCGGGCGATGTTGAACTGCTGGGCGACGCGCCGGGATGACTCGGTGCTGCGATTGCACACGCCGGCGATCTGCACGTCGGCGAGGGCGGCAAATTTGGGCAAGTGCATGCGGCGGGTGTTGTTCCCCGCGCCGATCACGCCGATGCGGATGAGCTTTCCTGCCATGCGACAAATGTAACAGATTCGCGGGGATATTGAGGATCAGGCGCGGCAAGCCGCGGCGCTTCGTATGGAGGTGGGGCGACTTACGCGCGGGCGGGCAAGTGCAGATAGTGCTCGACAAACGAGTCCACCGCGTCGGCGGGCATCGGACGCGCAAAGTAGTAGCCCTGTCCCATGTCGCAGCCCAGGGCCTCGAAGAGCGCCAACTGGTCCACGCTCTCGACGCCCTTGGCGACGACCGTCATGTTCAGGCTATGCGCCAAGGCGACCATGGCCTTGATCAAGTCGTTGTAGCCGTGGCTGGCGGCCAGGGAATCGATGAACCGGCGGTCGAGCTTCAGCCCATGCACGCTCTGGTGATGCAGGGACATCAGCGACGACTCGCCCCGGCCAAAGTCGTCCAGGTCCACGCCGATCCCCAGCGCCTTCAGGTCGGCCACCAGGCGTTCCGAATGGCCCGCGCCGCGCATGATCGTCGCTTCGGCGACCTCGACGCGCAGGGCCGACGGTGGGATGTCGTGCTCGGCCAGGACGGTGCGGATCAGGGCGGGCAGTTCGCCGTCGTGGAACTGCTTGACCGAGAGGTTGGTGGAGACGAACAGGTGAGCCAGTTCGGGAGCGATGGCGTGCCAGAGCTTGATCTGCCGGGCCGCCTCGCCCAGCACCCAGCGGCGCAGGGGGACGATGACGCCGATTTCCTCCGCCAGGGGGAGGAACTCGCCGGCGGTCAGCAGGCCGCGTTGGGGATGATGCCAGCGTACCAGGGCCTCGAAGCCCGCCAGGCCGCGCGCGTGCAGGTTGATGACCGGCTGATAGTGCAGGCAGATCTGCCCGCGCTCCAGCGCGTGGCGCAGGTCGCTTTCCAGATCGAAGCGTGCCCGCAGTTTTTCGTGCATGGCCTGGTCGAACACCATGTAGCGCCCGCCGCCGAGCTTCTTGGCGCGGTACATGGCGTTGTCGGCGTCACGCAGCAGGTCCTGCGCGGTTTCGTACTGCTGGTCCGACAGGGCGATGCCGATGCTGGCGCCGGTGACGACTTCGTGTCCGTCCAGATCGATAGGCCGGGCCAGCGCGTCGTGCAGGCGGTCCGCCACGCGCAGGGCGTCGCTGTCCTCGCGGATGCCGTCGAGCAGCACGGTGAACTCGTCGCCGCCCAGCCGCGCCACCGTGTGCTCCTGGCTCGGCCGCGCCACCGAGTCGCTGCCCCGCAGGCACTGGCACAAGCGCTGCGCCACCTCCACCAGCATGTGGTCGCCAGCCTGGTGACCCAGCGTGTCGTTGATCAGCTTGAACCGGTCCAGGTCCAGGAAGAACACCGCAAAGCGCCGCCCCGGCTCACGCTTGTTGCGCTGAATGCAGCGGTCCAGGCGGTCGAGCATCAGCAGCCGGTTGGGCAGGCCCGTCAGCGCATCGTGCGTCGAGTGATGCAGCAGTTTCTGCTGGGTTTCCTTCCATTGCGTCACGTCGCGCTGGATGGCGATGAAATTGGTCAGCTTGCCCGCCTCGTCGCGGATGGGCTGCACGTCCATGGCCACCCAGAACGGCAGGCCGTCCTTGCGGTAATTGAGCAACTGCGTCTCGAATCCCTCGCCGGCCAGAATCTTGCGGCGCATGAACTCCACCATGTGCTGGTCGGTCTGCGGCCCCTGGAGAAACAGCCCCGGCTTCTTGCCGGCGACTTCCGCCAGCGTGTAGCCGTTGAGACGGGTAAAGCCGTCGTTGACCCATTCGATGTTGCCCTGCGCGTCGGTGATGACCACGCCGTTGTCGGTGCGTGCCGCCACCAGGGCGAGCTTGTCGCTGATCTGCGGGTTGTCCGCCAGGGAGCCGACGAGCGATCGGGTGGTGGGCGAGATTTGCTGGCGGCAGCGGGTCACCGAGTAGGCCACGCCCAGGCCGAGGGCGCCGGCGATGGCCAGCAGCAGGACCGGCTGGGTTTGGGGGGGCAGATGCGGCCAGATCAGGGCGGCGCCCAGCGCCACCGCCGCCACGGCGCCGCACGCCATGGCGAACCGGGCTGCCTTTTCGAAAGTCGGTCTCACTCCCACACCAGCGCTCTCCATTCCCCCGGGATAGAACATCGCCGCGCCGCTCGTCGGCGCCAGGCCTCCGCCTGTCGATAAAGTCGGCAAGGCGGGAACGCGACTTAATGGTTTTCCCTCGCGAAATGGCAAGGTTATACGAGCTTTGCGCGCACGAAAGCCCACCCGCTCCCGCGGGTGGGGTCAGCGCGGCAAGCCGCGGCGCTACGCAAAGGAAGGCGCTCAGTCCTGATAACTCGCCATCGGCGGGCACGTGCACGCCAAGTGCCGGTCGCCCCAGGCGTTATCGATCCTGCCCGCCGCGGGCCAGAACTTGAACTGCGCCTGCTGGGCCGTGGGGTACGCCGCCTGCCGCCGCGAATAGGCATGGGCCCAATCGTCGGCGGCGATCGCCAGGGCCGTGTGCGGCGCGTGCTTTAGTGCATTGTCCGCCCGATCCGAGCGGCCTTCCTCGATCGCGCGAATCTCGTGGCGGATCGCGATCATTGCCGCGCAGAAACGGTCCAGTTCCGCCTTGCACTCGCTCTCGGTCGGCTCGATCATCAGCGTGCCGGGCACGGGCCAGCTCATCGTCGGCGCGTGGAAGCCGTAGTCCATCAGCCGCTTGGCGATGTCCTCGACGCGCACGCCCGCCGAGTGCTCAAACGCCCGGCAATCGACGATGCACTCGTGTGCCACCCGTCCGTTGCGCCCGCGATAGAGCGTGTCGTAATGCCCCTGGAGCTGGCGCGCGATGTAGTTGGCGTTAAGGATCGCCACCTGCGTCGCGCGCATGAGCCCCGCGGCGCCCATGAGGCGGATATACACCCACGAAATGGGCAGGATGCTCGGGCTGCCATAGGGCGCCGACGAAATCACAAATCTCTGGTTCACCGCTTGCGGTTTAGCCTCCGCACTCGGCAGAAACGTGCGCAAATGCTCGGCCACGCAGATCGGCCCCATCCCCGGCCCGCCGCCGCCGTGCGGAATGCAGAACGTCTTGTGCAGGTTCAGGTGGCACACGTCCGCGCCGATGTCGCCGGGGCTGCATAACCCCACCTGCGCGTTCATGTTCGCCCCGTCCATGTACACCTGCCCGCCGTGCTGGTGCACGATCCGGCAAATGTCGCGCACGCCCTGCTCGAACACGCCGTGCGTCGAAGGGTACGTGATCATCAGCGCCCCGAGTTTGTCGGCGTGCTCGGCGGCTTTGGCTTGGAGATCGCCGATGTCGATGTTGCCGTCGCTGTCGCATTCGACGGGCACGACGCGGAAGCCGGCAATCACCGCGCTGGCGGGATTGGTGCCGTGCGCCGACACGGGGATCAGGCACAGGTCACGATGCTTGTCCCCGCGCGATTCGTGATACCCGCGGATCGCCAGCAGCCCGGCGTATTCGCCCTGCGACCCGGCGTTGGGCTGCAAGCTCGTGGCGGCAAAACCGGTGATCCGCGCCAGCCACTGCTCCAGATCCGCAAACAGCCGCGCGTAACCCTTGGCCTGCTCCACCGGGGCAAACGGATGCAACGCGGCAAACTCCGGCCAGGTCACCGGCACCATCTCGCTCGTGCCATTGAGCTTCATCGTGCACGAGCCGAGCGAAATCATGCTCTGGCACAGCGACAAGTCGCGCGACTCAAGTCGCTTGATGTATCGCAGCATCTCCGTTTCGCTGTGGTAACGATGGAAGACCGGGTGGGTGAGGAAATCAGTCGTCCGCGCAAGGGCAGGGGAAAAGTCTGATTTCCGATCTACCGCTTGCGGTTTAGCATCCGAACTTCCACCAAAAATCGCCAACAGCGTCTCGACCTCCTCAATCGTCGATCGTTCATCCAGCGACACCCCGACGCTGCCGTCACCATACTCGCGCAGATTGATCCGCTTCTCCCGCGCGGCCGCGATCACCGCTTGCGGTTTAGCGCTCCCCTGCACGCGTAACGTGTCAAAAAACGCTTCCTCCCCCACCTCAAACCCCAACTTGCATAACCCACGCGCCAGCATCGCCGTCAACCCATGCACCCGCCGGGCGATTGCGCGCAGTCCCCGGGGCCCGTGATACACCGCGTACATGCCCGCCATGATCGCCAGCAGCACCTGGGCCGTGCAGATATTTGAGGTCGCCTTGTCGCGGCGGATATGCTGCTCGCGGGTCTGCACCGCCAGACGGTAGGCGGGGTTGCCCTGGGCGTCTTTCGATACGCCTACCAGCCGGCCGGGCATCTTGCGCACGAACTGCTCGCGCGTGGCCATGAACGCCGCGTGCGGCCCGCCGTAGCCCATCGGCACGCCCAACCGCTGCGACGAGCCGACGACGATATCCGCGCCCCCGGAACCCCACTCGCCCGGCGGCTTGATCAACACCAGCGCCAGCAAGTCGGCGGCGGCGACCAGCAGCGCGTCGGCCGCGTGGACCTTTGCCGCCAGCGGCCCATAATCGACGATCCGGCCATCGGTCGTCGGATACTGCACCAGCACGCCGCAGATGCCTTGCGACTTGATGGCTGCGGCATCCAATTCGGCGAAGCTGCCCACGATCAGACGGATGCCCATCGAGTGAGCCCGCGTGCGCACGACGGCAATCGTTTGCGGATGGCAGTCCTCAGCCACGAAAAACGCCGCCTCCCGGGAGTTACCACTGGCATCCCCACCTTTGATCGCCCGGCACATCGCCATCGCCTCCGCCGCCGCGGTGCCCTCATCCAACAGCGACGCATTGGCCAGCGGCAAGCCCGTCAGGTCCGCCACCATCGTCTGGAAGTTGAGCAATGCCTCGAGCCGGCCCTGGGAAATCTCCGCCTGATACGGCGTGTACTGCGTGTACCACCCCGGATTCTCCAGGATATTCCGCTGGATGACGCCGGGGGTGATTGTGTCGTAATACCCCATGCCGATGAGCGAGCGATAGACCTGGTTCTGCGCCGCAATGTCACGCAACTCGCGCAGCACCTCGTCCTCGCCTCGGGTTGTAGCTGTAGCGTCCTGGCTACGCGTCGGGTCGTCCAATGCCATCGGCGCCTTAAGCCGAATCGCCGGCGGCACCGTCGCATCTATCAGCTCCTCCAGCGACGCATACCCCAACGCCTCGAGCATCGCGGCGACATCGGCGTCACTGGGCCCGATGTGCCGGCGAACAAAGGTGTCCGACGCCGCCAGCGCGGCGGCATCACCGGCGCCAGCGGGGGAAACGGCGGAAGCTACGAGCGGCTGATCAGTCGCTGGCAAGGCGGTGCTCCAGATAACGGGAAAACAAGCAAACCGGGTGAAGATTCATAGGGTATACATCAGCGCCGATGCAGTAAACCCAACGTCGCGGCGACCTGCGTTTAGCGGGTGCGGCGCAGCCGCCCTTCAGCCTCCTCCGGAGCGCGGCAAGCCGCGGCGCTTCCTATCGCTGCGCTCGGCACTTTTTACTTTTCACTTTCCACTTTATCCTTACCACCATGCTCATCATTCGTCCCGTCAACCTCGACGACCTGGATCACCTGCTCGAGCTCACCACGCTCACGGGCTTTGGGCTCACCACTTTGCCGCACGATCGCGAGCTGCTGCGCAAGCGCATCCGCGCCTCGCAGCGCGGCTTTGAGAAGATGGCGGATGAGGAAAACCCCAGCGGCGAGGCGTACCTCTTTGTCATGGAGGACCTGCGCACCGGGGCGGTCGTCGGCTGCTGCGGCGTGGTGTCCAAGGTCGGCGGGTTCGAACCCTTCTACGCCTACCAGATCGAGTCCACCACCATCGAGTCGCAAATGCTCAAGGTCCGCAAGGAGGTGCGCACCTTGCACCTGGTGGCCGAACACAACGGCCCGTGCGAGATCGGCAGCCTGTTCCTGCACCCGGACTACCGCAAGGGCGGCAACGGCCGGCTGCTGTCCCTGGCGCGATTCCTCTTCATGGCCGAGCATCGCCGCTACTTCGACCCCGTGGTCATCGCCGAGATGCGCGGCGTGCTGGACGACCAGGCCGGCCGTTCACCCTTTTGGGACGCCCTGGGCAAGCACTTTTTCGAGATCGACTTCCCCAAGGCCGACTACCTGTCCATGCTCAACAAACGCTTCATCGCCGACCTGATGCCCAAGCACCCGATTTACGTCACCCTCCTGCCGCCCGAGGCCCAGGCGGTCATCGCCCAGGTGCACGAGCAGACCAAACCGGCGCTGCACGTGCTGGAGTCCGAGGGTTTCGCGTTTCACAACATGGTGGACATTTTCGAGGCCGGGCCGGTGGTGAGCAGCCCGCTGGACGACATCCGCTCTGTGCGCGACAGCGTGCGTGCCAAGGTGGCCGACATCAGCGACGAGCCGATCGCCGCCGAGCCGCGGCTGATCGCCACGACGCGCCGGGAGATGCGCATCTGCAAGGCGCCCTTGGAACCGCTGGAATCCGGGGGCGACGCAGGCGTCAAACTCGATCACGCCACGGCCCTGGCGCTGGGCGTCAAAGTCGGCGACCCGGTGCGGTATGTGGCGCTGAAGTAGCGCCGTGTCCCAAGCCGCTTGCGGCTTAGCCTCTTTTCCGGCGTGCGCCCACGGATACTAAGCCGCAAGCGGCCTGGGTGCTTCCTTGACGCCCGACGCTGGGACAGATACCGTCGATGTAGGGGGTGAACTCGTTGACGTTTGTCACCATTGCCCAATCTTGGGAGACCGCCATGAATCGCGTCCAACACTCAGTGATTTTCGCGTCGTTTCCAGTGCCGGGATACCAGACGCTTCGAAGACTCAGCGTCGGCGTGGGCCTTTGCCTGGTGATCATGTTCGTGCCGTCGGTGCTGGCGCAGGAGGAGGGGCCGTTTGTGGGCGAGGTGGTGGAGGACACGGTGCAGATGCGTGCCGGCGCCGGGCCACAGAATTATGTGGTGGGCGAGCTGCGCAAGGGGGACAAGGTGAAGGTGAAGGAGATTTTCTACGGCTGGTACAAGATCGAGCCGCCGGCGGGGACGTTCGGCATCATCAGCAAGGGCTTTGTCGAGGCCAAGGGCGATGGAAAGACGGGCATCGTGACCGAAGAGGCGGACGTCAAGACCCCCGACGCCAGCAGCCTGGCGACGAGTTGGCGGAGCATGTTGCCGGCGCCGTTGAAGAAGGGTGCGACGGTTCAGATCGTGGGCGAGGAAGGCAGCTTTTACAAGATCGTGCCGCCGGCGGGCGCGGAACTGGCGCTACCGCCGGGGTGCCTGCGGCGGGTGGAAGCGGCCGCGGGCGGTGAGGCGGCCGCCGGCGCCACGGGCACTCCGACTGAACCTGCCGCCGGCGCCAATACTGGTGCGACGACAATCCCGCCGTCTGAGACCGTGACCCCGCAGACGCCGACGACCCCGGCGACACCGGAAGCACCGGTGGAGCCGACGGCGCCTACCGAGCCGACCGCCGTTGTGCCTGCTGAGCCGACGGTGCCGGTGGTGGTCGAGGAGCCGACGGTTGGGGAAGCTGCGACGCCGGGGGTGACACCGGGGGTGACACCGGGCGTGACTCCGGAGCCCACTCCGACGGTTGAGGCTCCGGTACCGGCGCCGACCCCCGCCGAGCCGACGGGAAAGACAGGCGCGGGAGCGGGCGCGGCGGCGACGTTCGACCAGACCGAGGCCCAGTTCAAGGCCGCCATGGCGCAACTGCTGGAAGAGCAGTCGCTGGATCCGTTGCTGGCGGCGTACCAGCGTTTCGCGCGGGACGCCCAGCTTTCGCCGCAGCGGAAGTACGTGGCCACGATCCGCATCGCGCAGATTCAGCGGAATCAGCAACTGGCGGCGACCGTGAAACAGGCACACGACGTCAAGAGCCAGATCGCCCAGGCCAACCAGGCGCTGGAGGCCAAGGCGGCGGCGCGCACGACCACCACGCCGACCATCGTCGATACACCGCGCTACGACGTCGTCGGCTTGCTCCTGGCCAGCAATGTGTACGACGGCGTGGCGATGCCGCGGCTGTTTCGCATCGTCGAGCCCGCCACCATGCGCACCATCGCCTATGTGCAGCCGGGCGCGGCCCTGGACCCGGCCGCGGCGCTGGGCAACACCGTGGGCATCGTCGGCGAATCGCGCTACGACCAGTCGCTCAAGCTCAACGTGATCGACGTGAAGAAGATCGATCTGCTCTCGCCGGCCAACCCGACGCCGACGGGTGAAAGCGAAGAGCAGAAGTAAGCCGCAGTCAGAGCCGCGCGGCGTAAGCCCGCGGTCACTCCGACGCCGGCGCGTGAGGCGGGGCGAGCAGAATTAAGCCGTAGTCAGAGCCGCGCGGCGTAAGCCCGCGGATGTTCGCCCACACACGTTCGCCCGCGGGCTTACGCCGCGCGGCTCTGGCACCCGCCCAGACGGTGCATCCGGCAAGGTCCGCCAGCACTTGTCGATTTCCCCTGCGAGCATGCTTCTAATCGCTCATTTACCCGCCCCGGTGCGCCGATGCATGGGTGAGGAAACCAGTCGAAGGCCAGGGAACGAATCGGCCTCTCGATGCAAGCGATCGGAGGATGCCGTGTCTTTTATACAACGACCTATTCGCATCGGGGAAATTCTCGTCGAGCGCGGCGTGCTTTCCGAGCAGCAGGTGCTCGAGGTCGTCGCCGCCCAGCGCCGCGAAGGCACACCCTTTGGCGTGCTGGCCGAACGTATGTTCGACGTCACCGTCGAGTCCATCGAGCAGGCGTGGATCGAGCAGTACAGCCGGCTCACCGGTGAGATCGAGCTGGACGACGAGTGCATCGACGTGCGCGTGCTCAAGCTGATCAATCGTCGGCAGGCCTGGCAGTTCGAGATCCTGCCGCTGCGGCTGGAATCGACCGGCGAGCTGCTGATGGCGGCGTCGCGGGCGCGGCTGGCGCGGGCCGTGGCCTTTGCCGCCAATCGCCTCAAGCCCGTGGTCTACTTCCGCATCGCCCGCTCAGACCAGCTCCGCGACTTCCTGCGCCGCCACTATCCGATGCCCGAAATCTCCCAGGAGCTCCTCCGCCGGGCACGCGACTTCGCTGCCGCGCCATAAGGCCATAAGAAAGAGGTAACAGGGATGAACACGGATGAACACGGTTGGGAAGAAAAAAGAGGGAACAGTGATGGACATGATGGACAGGATGAAATCCTGACCTTTCAGCCGCTTGCGGCTTAGCTTGTCTTCCTCTTCATCATGTCCATCCTTGTTCCTTCTTCCTTATCCGTGTTCATCCGTGTTACCTCTTCTTGTTTTCCAGGAAATCGCGCAGCAGCACCGCCGCCGCCAAGGCGTCGCGGCGCTCTTTCTTGCCCTTGCGGGTCAGGCCCGAGCGGCTCATCAGGGCGTCGGCGGCGTGGCTGGTGAGGCGCTCGTCGATGCTGTGCACGGGCAGGCCAAAGCGCCGCCGCAGTTCCAAGGCGAAGGCCTGCGACTTCTTCGCCGCCGGGCCGTGCGTGCCGTCCATGTTGACCGGCAGTCCCAGCACCAGGGCGTCGGGGCCTTGCTCGTCGATGATGCGTGCCAGTTGCCGCAGGCGTTCGCCCGCGTTGGCGGTGGCGATGACCGCCAGCGGCGAGGCGATGCCGGTCACGTCATCGCCGACCGCAAGGCCGGTGCGTTTGTCACCTAAGTCGATCGCCAGATAGCGCATGGCGGCATGATAGCCTGGCGCTGGGAGATTCCGTCCGGGCGAGCTCAGAGCGGATGCCCCTGGAGTGCCTGCCAGAGCTTGATGGCCCAGGCGGTGAGCAGGAAGCCGATCCAGGCGGTGAGAAGAACTGGCGGCAAGGCGAGGCACCGGCCGCGCAGCCATTGTGTCGCCGGCCATGCGACTGAGACGACCAGGAGCAAGGAGATCGGAACAGCCATGGCATTGAATCGCAATGATGCGAGCCAGTTGCCGTGGCCCAGCGCCATCATCGCGCGCGTGCCTCCGGTGGTGGGCGAAGGAAGGCCGGTGGCCGCGGCAAGCAGCGATGGCGGAACCAAGCCATGCGCCAACCACCAGGCATTCCAACCGGCGTAGCAGACCGCGGCGGTGATCGCCGCAGTCCGCCACAGGTCAAGCGTCGGTGACCGGCGGGACGCCAAACGCTTCATCCCTTGCTGGCCTTCATGCCGTCGATTAGCCAGGGAATCCAGCATAGCGGCAGGCAGACCAGGATCAGCACAATGAACAGGATCACGCCTTGCTTATTCAGGCCCAGGAACACTTCTTCGCCTTGAGGCATATCCGGACTCCGTACGTAAAAGGACTCGACGCGCCAAAGCCAATCATGCGGGATTCAGAACAGGCTGGTGTTGTTCGGATCGCGCACCGGGCCGCTGTACGTGGCCGAGCTGAAGCCCAGGATCGGCATCATGATGGGCGAGAACAGCGCCAACAGGACGCCAAAGACGGTGTCCTTGCCGAAGCTCTTGGCCAGTTCGATGCAAATCAGGATTGCCATGATGACGCCCAGGACAGGCACCAGCAGCAGCAGTCCGTGCCAGGAGGGCCGGCCGACGATCTCGGCCATCACCATGCCGTTGTAGACGGGGATGAACGCCGCCCATCCGGGCTTGTTGGCCTTGGTGAAGAGCTTGAAGAGCCCGACCGCGGCGAGCACGAAGACCGCCAGGAAGATCGTGAGCGGAATAGCGCAGCTACAGCAGCAGGCAAAAAGACCACCGGCGTCGCCACCATTATCGTACTGCGCGAGGATGAGCTGGATCACGTCCATCTCCTTCAATTGAGGAAGAATGATCGTTCAAGATTCTGACACATCGAATGAGACCCCAATCAGACCGCCTAGACAACAAACGGGTCATTGGTAGATCAAATTATCGCAAACGCTCGCATAACGCAAGGCATCCCTTGCGATTGCGCGGGCATGGGAGGGTGCGTCCGATTGCCGGGTACCGGCTTTGGGGCTAATCTTAAGATGCCGGATCGCGTGCGGGATCAGTTGGGCGTTACTTGAGCGAGCACGTCGAATGGGTTGCAGGGGTATTATTATGCCGCGTCTGTCAGGCAGCGTGCTGGGTATCGCGGGCGTCTTGTTGGGATTGAGCCAGACCGTGCTGGCGCAGATGTCGCCCAGCCGGCGCCAACAGGACGAGGAGGCCGCGGCGGCGGCGGCGTGCGCGATGTGCGGCGGGTGCGGCATTGCCATCATCCTGCTGGTTGTGGCGATCATCGCCCTGAACATCGCTCTGCTGGTCTGGGTCGCGCGCGACGCCAAGGCACGGGGAATGGACAGCTCCGCCCTTTGGATGTTGCTGGTGATGTTCACCGGCCTGATTGGATTGCTGATTTACATTCTGAGTCGGCCCCAGGGGCAATTGGTGTCATGTCCTCACTGCCAGAACAAGCGCCTGCAAGTCAGCGCCAAGTGCCCCCACTGCGGCAACGCGTAAGGCGCCGTCGCACGGGACGAATCCTTGTCGCGGCGCTTCTGCTCTTTCTGCTGGTGGATGCGGCGCTTCCGCCCCGGTACCAGGTGCTGGCCAATGCCGCGATCTTCGCCGTCAATGGCTACCAGGTGCTTGGCCGACCGCTGGTGCGCCACGTCGTGGTCTGCCGCTTTCATCCATCGTGTTCGGACTATTCCAAGCAGGCTTTTGCGAAGTACGGCTTCTGGCGCGGGGCGGGTCTGACCATCTATCGGCTGAGCCGGTGCCGGCCTCCGATGCCGATGGGAACGGTCGACGAGCCGTAGGCGCCATTGTAATCCGGGCCTTCGCGGCTCAGGTCCGGCGTGGAGGCCCTTCAAAGCAGTTCCTTCCCCAACTGCTCGCCCACCTTCGCGTGCAGCTTCTTGATGTCCTCGGCGCGATCGGCGCGGCAAACCAGCGTGGCCTCTGGTGTGTGCACGATGATCAGATCCTCGCAGCCGATGGTTGCGATCACGTGGTGGGCGTCGCTGCTGACCGCCAGCGTGTTGCGCGAGTCGAGGATGACGTGTCGGCGCGGGTCGGGCGCCAGGGCGTTGCCGTCGGCGTCGCACTGGCAGGTCTGAGCGAAGGCGGGCCAGGAGCCCACGTCCAGCCAGCTTAAGGGCATGGGCACGGCCGCGACGCGCATGGCCGAGTCGCGCGAGGCCGGCTCCATGATCGCGTAGTCCACGCTGATTTTCTTGAGCTTGGGGTAAACCTCGGCCAGTACGGCATCACGCCTGGGCGTGTCCCAGGCCTGCGCCAGTTGCGCCAGGCCGGCATGATTCTCCGGCACGTACTTTTCAATACAGCGCATGAGCGTGTCGGCACGCCAGACGAACATGCCGCTGTTCCACAGGTAGCGCGACGGCCCGGCGTCGAGGTATTGCCGGGCGGTGGCGGCGTCGGGCTTTTCCTTGAATTGGGCGACGCGGAAAGCAGTCCCGGCCAAGCTCGCCCCCGGGGACTCGCATGGCCGGGCTTGGCCCTCACCCCAGCCCTCTCCCTCAGAAGGGAGAGGGGGACCGAGTTTGAGGTAGCCGTAGCCGGTGGCGGCGTGCATTGGCGCGATGCCGAAGGTCACCAGGGTGTTGGCGTCGGCGTCCGCCACCGCGTAACCGTGCTGGACGATCCGCTGAAACTCGTCTATCGGCTCGATGATGTGGTCGGCGGTGAAGACGGCGATGACCGCGTCCGCATCGCGCCCGCCGATGACCGCCGCGCCCAGGCCCACGGCGTTGAGCGTGTCGCGACCCGTCGGCTCGCCGATGAAGCGCTTCTCGTCGCCGCCCAGCAACGGCACGATCAGCTCGCGATGGGCCTCGGCGGCGCAGATGTGGATGTGGTCGTCGGGCACCAAGCCGCGCAGGCGGTCGATGGCGATCTGAAGCAGGCTCTTACCCCCGATAAAGGGGATGAGCTGCTTGGGCAGTCGTGCCCGGCTCATGGGCCAGAGCCGCGTGCCCGAGCCGCCGGCGATGATGAGTGCGTGGTGCATGGGGGATTTCGGATTTCGGATTTCGGATTTTCAGAACCAAGCCCGGCCATGCGAGTCTGCGAGCTTGGCCGGGATTTCCGTGGCCATTCCGCCCGCACCGTTAGTGCTTGGGCTAACTCCTGTCATCTTGTCTTCACTGCGTTCGATGGAACGTATTAAACGCCGCCATGACCGCGCTGACCTTGAGCGCCTCGTCGATCTGGTCGCCGGTGAGGCCGAGCTGCAGCGCCTTTTCCACGTGGCCCGAGGTGCAGGACTTGCAGGTGTTGATGTTGGACACCACGATGTTGATCAGTTCGACCAGCGTCTGGTCGAGGCTGACTTTCTGCCAGGTGTGGGCGCGCAGGCCGACGCTTCGCCCCGCCAGGTCGGCGTTCTCCGCCAAGTCCTTGAACTTGTAGAACACGTTGTACATCGTGCAGGTGGCGGTGACCGCCAGAATCTCGGCCACCTGCCCGTCGCTCCAGCCCGCGTCCATCGCGTCGCGGGCGTGCGCCTTGACGCAACTGTGGCAGTTCATGGCACTGGACGTCGCCAGGGCGATGGCGGCGCGCTGTTTGGCATCCAGCTTGCCCGCGCCGTCGTGGATGTACTTGCGATAGTTCATGTACGAGTCCTGGAGGAAGGACTCGACCCGGCCCATCATCTGGAACCCCAGCGACACCTGGCCGCCGCCGATGGTTTCCTTGATGCGGTCATAGATGGCGCGCGTGGAATCGGGCGCGGCTTCAGGCGACAAGGGCGGAACAACGGGCATGAGTAACTCCAAAAGGGGCCATCAAGGGTCTTACTGTAGGCTCACGCGCGGTGGGCGAGCAACCGAGGGCGACCAAGTCATCCTGTCCATCATGTCCATCCTTGTTCCCTCTTCTTTATCCGTGTTCATCCGTGTTCATCCCTGTTACCTCTTCCAGAGAGACCCGAGGCTTGCCTACAATCATGCGTCATGGCCAAGAAGATCCCCAAGCAACTGGCGCTGTTGGACGAAGACCTGTGCACCGGCTGCGAGGCGTGCGTGGCGGTGTGCCCGGTGGACTGCATCGATACGGTGCCGGGGCACAAGCACTCGGCGGTGCTCCAGCTCTGCTCGATCGACCTGCCGCGCTGCATTGGTTGCACCCTCTGTGCTCAGGTCTGCCCGTGGGATTGCATCACCATGGTTCCCAGCGACCAGATGCTGCGGGTGGAAAAGTACGCGCAGGAATTTACTACCACATAAGGGGCATTCAGGCTGGCGCAAAGCCTCTGCCCCGGCTTGCATTCACCATTCACGGCAGCGGCGCCACCGGCGCCAGGACGCCAAACGACGCCGGCGTGCGATCGTTGTCGTTGATGCCCGACCAGGTCATGCGCGTTTCCCGGCGGCCACTGCCGTCGGCATCGTTGATCGTCACATCGAAGCCGAACGTCCCGCCCGGCGTCAGCGCCTTGGCCAGCAGTTCCTTATCCGGCAGAAACACGTCCACCGTGTAGCCCTTGCCCTGCTCCACCGTGGCCGTCACCTTGGCGTCGAGTTTGGCCCGGCGATCATGGGCAAACCAATCGACGCGCGGGCTTTGCCCGTTCTCCGGATCAGGCGTGATCGCCAGGCGCAGCACGCCGCGCTCGTAGCCGAACAGACCGCGTTCCTCGGGCGGACGCAAGTCAAAGCACAGCTCGACGCCGTCGCCGGCCGTCGGCTGGCGCGGCGAGAAGACGAGCTTGTCGTCGGTGACGTTGACGATGACGCGCAGGCCGCCGTCGCCGCGGATGACCTTGACCTGCGCCGAGCAATCCGTCGGTCCGCTCCACGCCTCGGGCTTGCCATAGGTCCGCTGCACCGGCTGGTCGACCACGATGCGTGACCGATCGTCCATCCAGTCGGCACGGGGCAGATAAAACCCCCGGCGAATCACTGCCAGCACCACGCTCTTGCTGCCCACCGACCGGTCCTCAACGCGCAAGTCCCACACGCCCCGCGGCGGCGTCTGCCCCGACTCGTCCCGCCCGTCCACCGTGAACGACACCGCCTGCGTCTGCCCCGGCGCCAGCGTCAACTCCACCTTGGCCGGCTCGACCTTCATGGCCTTGTCATCACGCTGGTTCCACGTCAGACGGAAGATCGCCTCGGTCGTGCGCGACGGGTTCTGCACCTGCACCGTCCGCTGGATCGGCTTGTCCTGGCCGCGGGTCACCGGCTCGATCTGGGCAAAGGCCTCCTCCAGCCGGTGCAGCGAAAGGTCCGTGTGGCTGGCGATGAAGTCCTGATCCTGGGCGCCCTGATCGTCGTTGACCGTGATGGCCGCGGGCTCGTCGGCGTGGTTGGGCACGATGACCTTGAGGTAGTGGTTGAGCGACCCCTTGTTGCGTGGTCCGCGCATTTCCTTGCCGGCGCCCGAGGTGGCGAAGTAGCGCACGGCATCGATCTGCGTGAAGGAATAGTCCACGCCATGCGAGGCGAAGACCGCATCCACCCTGGCCTGGCGCAGGAGCGGATGCACCTGCATCAACCAATGCCGGCGCATGGCCGCATCGTGGTTGTTGCCAAAGGCCCAGAACACCTGATTGACGAAGACGTAGCGGCGTTGCGCGGGCACGGTCGCCAGCAGGTTGCCCAGCCAGACAAGCTGCTCCGAATCGATGCGGTCGGGTTGGGCGGGTGATCCGGGGCTGGCGGGGCTGGCGGGGCTTGCGGGGCTTCCGGGGGTTACCGAAGAGAGCACGATGAAGTGCACGCCCTTATGCATGAAGTCGTAGTAGAGGGCGCCCAAGCGTTTGGTGAACACCTGGGCCGTGGCCGCGTCGCGGACATCGCTGGCGCCGGGCACGACGTACTGCGGCGAATGCAGGGTCTGGCTGGCCTTGAGGAAGGCGTCCCAGTAAGGGTCCGGCGCGTTGCCCCCGGAGCCCCCGGAGCCCCCGGCGGCATCGGTGCCCCCGGAACCTCCAGTATTGATGCTGTCGCCGCAGTTGACCACGAAGTCCGGTCGGACGGCGTTGATCCAGTCGATCACGCGCAGGTAGTCCCTCGAGACGCCAAACTTGTCGCGTGGGTCGTCGCGGTTGGCGCCCGGGGCGGGGTGGCCGATGACGGCGAAGGTGAAGGGCGGGGCGCCGGGGCTGTCCGCCAGCGACCCGCTGCCGGTGGGAATGGGCTGGCCGGTGTAGCTGGTCTGTGTCTGGGCGATCGAGGCCAGGGCAAACAGCAGGATGACCAGCATTATGGACTGCGGCGGCCACGACGCCGCTTTGGCTTTTCGCGGAGCGAAGACGGCTGCGCCGCAAGCTAAAG
>JBBDMX010000047.1:50589-112316 GCA_040878035.1 Phycisphaeraceae bacterium
GTCAGGGCCGCCGCAGTCCATAGCGGCGTCGTTGCCGCCGCAGTCCAAAAGGGACTGTCGGGGATTCGCGCGAATATCGGATATCCGGACCATGTCAGCCTCCCTCCCCTCCCCCCCGGTGTCATCTTTTGATTTCTCATTGTTATGACAACACTTACGCGATGTCACCCCCCATGTCAGGGCCGTGTCACCCTGACACTCTTGTCGATGCGCTTCCGATCCTGCAAACCGTGTCATGGCAGCACCTCTTGAGGCTCAAATGGCGCCGTCACGAGGAACCCAAGCCCGGCCGACTTGGTCTAAGTCGTTATTCATTGATTTAACATGATATCATAGTGTGTTCGCAATGTAAAGCAAGCGCCGCGGTTTTTTTTTAGAGTGCGGCGGCCTTGACGCCGCTTTGGCTTCGGGCCGTATTCGTGCCGCGAAGAGCCAAAGCGGCGTCAAGGCCGCCGCAGTCCAAAAAAACGGCGAGTGTCACCGCAAATTTGTTATCAACCCTTGGCTTTGCCGCCCGGCGCGATAAGGTGGTGTAGCCACCCTGCAAGAGGCCGCCTGACCCGGCGGCAACGCCGATGCAATTGCGTCCCACTGAGCCATCCCGCCCGATTGAGCACGCTTCGGCCTCGCGTCCGAGTGCGGCCGGGGCGCGCTCGGCCGGGCCGTTGCTGCTGCGGCGACCACCACAGCGGGCGGTGGCGGCGGCGAGCCCCGAGGCGCCGAGCATGGGCCGGCCGATCGACAGCTCGGGCGACCCGCGCTGGGTGCTGGCGGTGCGCACCGCCGAGTCGCTCCAAGGCGCGATTCTGCGCCCGGAACGGCGCGACCGGCTGGTCCGCCTGGGCAAAATGCTGGGGCTGTCGGCCTTTGATGCCAACCTGGTGATCGCGATCGTGCAGGACCAGGCCCGCCGGGGCTATGCGCCGGAGTATTGCCCGACGGCCGGCGAAACACAGTTGCGGCTGATCCCGCTGCCGGGAGCGCGCGATCTGATCGGCCGGCGTCTGAGGCATCGCCGGGTCCTTCAGGCGGCGGGGTGGATCGCCAGCCTGCTGGCGCTGGAGCTGGTGGTGGTGTGGTGGTTTGTGGGCTAGATTCAAGGCCTCTGTTGACGACGGTTCCCATTACCGCTCCAATGGACCGCCCCGTGTTTCGGGCGGGCAGGGTCACCGGGGGCCAGGACCAGGCGGCTTTATGATCATTCGCACTCAGGCCTACGCCCGTGCCGGGCTCATCGGCAACCCTTCCGACGGTTACTTCGGCAAGACCATCTCCGTGATCGTGCGCAACTTCGCCGCCGGCGTCACCTGCTGGGAGTCGCCGCGGATGACCATCAAGCCGCGCCACCCGGGGGTGCTCGAGTTTGAGTCCTTCGACGGGCTGATCGAGGACGTCAAGATTTACGGCTACTACGGCGGCGTGCGCCTCATCAAGGCGGCGTGCAAACGCTTTCACGACTACTGCCAGGAGCAGGGCATCACCCTGCCCAAGCGCAACTGCACGATCGAGTACACCACCGACATCCCCATCCGCGTGGGCCTGGCGGGTTCGTCGGCGATCGTCTGCGCGACCTTGCGGGCGCTGCTGGCGTTCTTCGACGTGCAGATCCCCAAGCCAATCCTGCCCCAGGTCATTCTCGACGTCGAGTTGAAGGAGTTGAGCATCGGCGCGGGACTTCAGGACCGCGTGATTCAGGTCTATGAGGGCGCGGTGTTCATGGACTTCGACCGCGCCACCATGCAGCGGCAGGGCCATGGCACCTACGAACCGCTGCCGCCCGCGAAGCTGCCGCCGATCTTCATCGCCTACCACGACAATCTGGCGGAGGGCACCGAGATTACGCACAACGACCTGCGCAGCCGCTACAACCGCGGCGAGGCGGACGTGCTGCGCGGCATCGAGCGCTGGGCTCAGCTTGCGCAGGAGGCGCGCGACCTGATCGTCGCCGGCCGCGGGAGCCAGATCGGCCCGCTCATGGACGCCAACTTCGACCTGCGCGCCAGCTTGATCCGCATCAGCGAAGGCAACCGCCGGCTGGTGCAGATCGGCCGAGCGTGCGGCGCCAGCGTGAAATTCGCCGGTTCCGGCGGCGCCGCCATCGGCGTCTATGACGGCGACCCGGCACGGCTCGGCCGCCTCCAGGCCGAGTACGCCACCATGGGCGCCAAGGTGTTTGTTCCTGACATCCAATGACCGACGAAAAGAAACAGGCATGACGACAGCCACACAGCCACGGGTTCGCAAGGCGGTGATTCCCGCGGCGGGCATGGGCACGCGCTTTCTCCCGGCGACCAAGACCATGCCCAAGGAGATGCTGCCGATCATCGACAAGCCCGTGCTCCAGTTCGTCATCGAAGAGGCGATCGACAGCGGCATCACCGACATTCTGGTCGTCACCGGCCGGGGCAAGCGGGCGATCGAGGACCATTTCGACGTTCACCCCGGCTTGGAGTCGTTTCTGCGCAAGACGGGCAAGGAGGAGCTGATCGATCAGATCCGGCCGCCGGCGAACGTTGGGATTCACTACATTCGCCAGAAGGAGCAGTTGGGGCTGGGCGACGCGATTCGGCTGGGCCGGCAGCACGTGGGCGATGAGCCGTTTGCCGTGCTGCTGGGCGACACGATCATCGACCCGCCGCCGGGCGAGAAGCCGGGCCTGCGGCAGTTGCTCGACGCTTACGACGACAAGGGCGCCAGCGTCGTGGCGGTGCATCGCGTGCCCAGGGAATGGGTGACGCGCTACGGCATCGTCGAGGGCACGCCCGAGCACGACCGCCACGATCTGGTGCGGCTCAACAAGCTGGTCGAAAAGCCGGCAGTGGACAAGGCCCCATCGGATCTGGCCATCGCCGGCCGCTATGTCTTCAGCGCCGCCATCTTCGACTGCATCGATCACACGTCCAGGGGCGTGGGCGGCGAGATCCAACTCACCGACGCGATGAACCTGCTGGCGCAGCGCCAGGCGATGTACGCCCTGTGCTGGAAGGCCAGGCGCTACGACATCGGCAACCGCACCGAATATGCCCGCTGCTTCATCGACTTTGCCCTTCGCCGCAGCGACACCGGCCCGGCGATCCGCGCGCATCTGGAGCAGCTCCTGCGGTCGTAAGCCAGCGGCGCCGGGCAGACGCATGTGGCTTTTCTGATCCCTCTCCCTTCTGAGGGAGAGGTTAGGTGAGGGTGGCTGGCCTTTGTGGAGCGTTGAATATCGCGATTCTCGGCCGCTGGATGATTCCTGCACCCTCACCCCAGCCCTCTCCCTCAGAAGGGAGAGGGGGTAAATCCGGCACATGCGTTTGCCCGGCGCCGCGGCGGCTGGCGATTGCCCGCTTCGCTGCCGCTCTTTACACTGCTTCTCATGTCCACCGCCACGTCTCGTAACGTGCTCCTGTTGCTGACCCTGGCCGCCCTGGCGGGTTGCTCGATGTGGGGCGACGACTCGCCGCGCACCGTGGCGCGTCAGGAATTCGTCCGTCAGCCCGGCGCGGCAAGCCGGCCCGCCGGCGAAACTGCCGCGAAAGCGGGCACGATGACGGCGACCGACCGCGGCGCCACGACCGCGCCCGCCAGCCCCGCCCTGACCGATGACACTTCACCGCGGATCACCGCCACCGACCCCCAGGGCAGCGACAAGGACCGTGACCTGATCGTGGCGGGCATGGTCGGCCAGGTCAACGGCCAGCCGATCTACGACACGGACGTCTTTGAGTCGATGGACGAGCAACTGCGCCGGTTGGGTCAGGACTTGCGGCCGGCGGAGTTCGAGCGCCAGGTGCGCGAGGCGGTGCAGAAGGTGCTGGGCGAAATCATCTTTAACGCCCTGATCCTGGGTGAAGCCGAACGCGACCTTTCGCCGCAGGAACAGCAGGGCGTGGGCTACACGATGCAAATGCGCCGCGAGGAACTGGTGCGCCGCTGGGGCGCCGGGTCGGAGCTGGTGGCCGACCAGGCGCTGCGCCAGCGCTCGGGCCTGGACCACGGCAAGGGGCTCGAAGCCACGCTGACGGAAATGCGCCAGAAAATGCTCGTGCAGCGCTACCTGCACATCAAGCTGTTTCCCAAGATCAACATCACCCGCAAGGACATCGAGCGCTACTACGCCGACAACCAGGAGGAGTACCACCCCAAGGCTTGGCGGACGATCCGACTGATCGAGGTGCAGGACGAGGCGACGCGGAACCAGGTGCAGCAGATGCTCCAGGACGGAGAGAAGTTTGCCGACATCGCGGCCCGGCCGATCAACAGCTACCGGTCTGAAACCGGCGGCCTGTTCGCCGAAAAATTGCCTGGGGACAAGGTTTTTGCCGGTAAGCTCGAGGTCCTCAACGACGCGATGGCCAAGCTCAAGGCCGGCGAAATGGCCGGGCCGATGACCATCGGTGATAAGGACTACTGGATCTACCTCGACGCCATGGAGACCGGCCGGCAGCGCAGCCTGCGCGAGGTGCAGCGCGAAATCGAAGACAAGATTCGCGTGCAACGCTTCCAGATGCTGACCATGCGCTACCGCAACGAGTTGTTCCGCACCGGCACCTACAACCCGATGGACCAGATGGTCAACGCGCTGGTGCACATCGCCATGAGCCGCTACAGCCAGCCCGCCCCGTCGGCGTCGCGGTGATTTGAACCAGAATTCACCGCAGAGGGCGCGGAGAACGCAGAGGAAGACAAGGATGGTCAAACCCATAGGATTGTTCCTCTTTTGCTTCTCTCCGCGACCTCCGCGTCCTCTGCGGTGAATTTTGCGGGCTGATGCGATGACCCTATTTCGATGGCTGACAGCTTGGACCGATCGCCTGCGGTCGTCGCGTTCCGCCGGGGCGCGCGGGGAACAGGCGGCCGTCGAGCACCTGCGCCGGCAGGGCTACCGCATCCTGGGCCGAAACCTGCGCAATCGCTTTGGCGAGATCGACGTGCTGGCCGAGGCGCCCGACCGGCGCAGCCTCGTCATCGTCGAAGTCAAAGCCGCCGAACTCGACGACCCGACCACGCGCGGCCCCGGCGCGGCCCGGCCCGAGGACCACGTCAACCGCGCCAAGCAACGCAAGCTCGCCGCCCTGGCGCAGCAACTGCTCCGCCGCTATCGCCTGACCGATCGCCCGGTACGCTTCGATGTGATCGCCGTCGATCTGCACCCGGACCAGCCCCCGACCGTGCGCCATCACATCGCGGCGTTCGAGTCGCCCTGGTGACATGCCGACATATGGCCCGGCCATCCTGGCCGGAGACGATCTCAAATCCAAAAGCTACCCGTGCCCCAATCGATCCAGCAACACGCGGCGAAACACGTCCAGCGGCGCATCCATCCCGGTCCACAAGCGGAACTGGCCTCGCGCCTGGCGCACGAACATCTCCGTGCCGGCGATCGTCAGGCAGCCGGCGGCCCGCGCTTCGCGCAGCAGCCGCGTGTGGATCGGGTTGTAGATCGTGTCGAACACCACCGTGCCCGGCCCCAGCCGGGACAGAGGCTTTTCCGGGGGTGCGCCGCCCCGCGTCTCCGAATCGGATAGCGCCAGCGGCGTGGCGTCCACCAGCGGGTGCATGCCGATCGGCGTGCAGTTGATGTACACCTGGCAGCACGAGTCGCACAGCTTCTCCAAGCGTGCGGCCACCACCTTGCCGCTCCGCGCGACGCCGTCGGCGACGGGGCAGCCGTTGAACTGCTGCGCCAGTGCCGCCGCCCGCTCCAACGTGCGGTTGTAGATCACCACGGTCGCGCCGTAGTGGGCAAAGCCGGCCACGATGGCCCGCGCCGCCCCGCCGGCGCCCAGCACCGCCACGCGCATGCCCGCCAGTTCCTGCCGGGCAATGCCCATCGCCTCGCACACGGCATCCAGCGCCGCGGCGTAGTCCGTGTTGCTGGCGTAGAGCGCGCCGTCGTCGCGCACGGTCAGCGTGTTGGCGGCGCCGATGTCGGCCGCCAGCGGCTCGATCTCCCCGCCGCGCTGGGCCACGAAGCGCAGCAGGTTCTCCTTGTGCGGAATCGTCACGCTCGCTCCGCCAAAGTGCAGCGGCGCGTAATCAAGCCAGGCGCCCACTGTCGCCTTGAAGTGCTCGTATTCAGGGGGAATCGGCAGGGGCAGGTACACGCCGTCGAAAGCGGTGGCGTCGAAGCCGGCGTTGTGAATGGCCGGACTCATCGAATGGCCCACGGGGTGGCCGATCACGCCGTAGACGCGCGTCTGCGAATTGATGCGGTCCCAGCGGTAGAGCGTCTTGAGCTGAGCGACCGTGGGCTGACCCGGCGCGGTCTGCATGCCGTCGGCGCCCGAGGCGAAGGTCAACAGCGCGCCGAACTTCCTGGCCAGCACCCGGCTGGGCAGGCCCGCCTCGCCCATGCACAGCGCGATGGTCGGCTTGTAGCGATGCGCCAGGATCTCGAAGGCCTCGAGATTGTCGCGCAGGCTGCGCGCCTGCCAGACGATCTTAACCACGCGGCAGGCGGGCGCCTGGGCCATGGCCTCGACGCGCTGGAGCAGATCGGCGGGCCGGCCGGCAAAGTCGTGGCTCGAGAGAATCAGCCCCGTGCTGGTGACGCCGGCCTGACCGGGGTGATCCACCAGGCGATCGATGCGCTGCCGCAGGGCCGCGGACTTCTGGTAGGTCGCCAGTTCCACGTCCAGGTACGCCGGCGGCTGCGCCGCGGCCGCGGCATGCTCCAGCACCGCCACACGCGCCGCGTCGTCCGCATCCGACTGCCCGCCCTCGGTCGCCGAGCGGCAGGTTACGATGCACGGCAGGGGCGAACGCTCCAACAGCGTCGTCAGCGCCGCCACGCTCGCCGACCTGGCCGGATCGACGAATCGGTCCACGCGATACTCGACCAGGTCGCCGCCGTTCTCCGCCGCCACCGTCGCCGCGGTCAACGCCTGCTCGACGCTCTGCACCAGGATGGGCACGGTCAGGTGAGTCACAGGAATAGCGTAGCGGATTTCTAATTTAGCGTGCCGCTGTTGGAGCCGTCTGATTTCTGCTTTATGATTTCCGATCTCCCAGCCGCTTGCGGCTTCGCGTAGTCGTGTGAGACGGGAGGCTTCGATAGCTCGTTCCCCTGCGCGAAGCCGCCAGCGGCTCAATCCCAACTCCTGGATGTGAAGTTCCCCATGCCCCAAATCAAGCCCATCCCCACCATACGTTTCGCCCGCAGCTTCGACAGCAAGCCCGCCGACATATCCGCGCTCATCGCCCCGCCTTATGACGTGCTGGATGAGGAGCGCAAGCGTGCCATGCTGGGGCGCGATGGGCACAACATCGTCGCCATCGACTTGCCTTTCACGCCGCCTAAAGTCGTCGGGCCTGACGCTGTGTACCAACGTGCCGGCGAGACCTACCGCGCTTGGCTCAAGACCGGCGTGCTCAGGCAGACGGATCGGCCCGCGCTGTTCGTCTATCAGCAAAGCTACACGCATCGCGGGCGCAAGTACGACCGTCGCGGCGTGATCGCCGATGTCCGCGTGCAGGACCTGGGCAAGTCGCCCAGCGGCCAGGGCGGCATCTGGCCCCACGAGCAGACCTTCGCCAGCGGCAAGGAAGACCGCCTCAATCTCATGCGCGCCACGCAGGCCCAGCTTTCACCCATCTTCGGCATCTACCGCGACCCCCGGAAGAATGTCGCCAGGCTGATGACAAGCGCGATGGAAGCCGGCCCGGCCACGTTCGGCGGCATCACATCCGACGATGACGTGATGCACAGCGTCTGGGAAGTCACCGACCCGGCGATGATCGCGCGCTTCGTCGAGCCGCTGGCCGCCGCGGACATCTATATCGCCGACGGGCACCACCGCTATCACACGGCGCTGAACTACCGCAACCAACTGGCACAAGGGGGCGACCTTGCGGCGGATCATCCCGCCAACTTCTGCATGTTCGTCCTGATCGCCATGGAAGACCCCGGCATGATCGTCTTGCCCACGCACCGCGTGCTGGGCGGCATGGCGGGCTTCTCCTTCGACGCCTTCCGCGATGCCGCCAAGGGACTGCTGAATATCACCCCCTTCGACGGCCCGGACCTGGCGGCGCTGGAAAAAGCCCTGCCCCACGCCGGCCCGCACGCCATCGGCCTGTACATACCCAAACCCAATGACGCCAAGCCGGGGCAGAGGCTTGGCACCGCCCCGGGTTCTTCCCTGTATATCGCCAGCACCCCCACCGACGACCCGCTGGCCACGACCCACGCCCAGCACTCCCTCGCCTGGCGCAAGCTCGACGTCGCCATCGTCCAGCACCTCCTGGTCGAGCGCATCTGCCAACCGAGATTCGCCGGCGGCAACGAAATCAAATGGAAGTTCCCCCACGCCCTGGAGCAAGTCGAAAAGGACGCCCGCAGCGAAGGCTTCCAACTGGGCGTGATCGTCCAACCCACGCCGCTCCAGTCGGTGATGGACGTCAGCGACGCCGGCGAACTGATGCCGCAGAAGAGCACCTTCTTCTACCCCAAGCTCGCGACGGGCCTGGCGATCAACCCGCTGGCATGAGGATGCGAAGGCGGTTCCCATGCTCAGACGGGACCAGTGCGCCGAGCCGCATTACCGGGCGGGGCGGCGACAAACGACTGGAATGATCCGATTTACCTCATTATCGCGCGGCATCGGCCCGATGGCAGATCATGGAGATGACTAGTCCACCAAACAGCATTTCCCATCGGAATGCGGATTCCGAAGCGAGCCAATGTCAGGGGTCGATACGGGAAAGGTTCGATGCACACGATTCTGATCGTGGAAGACATGCCGATCATCAGTCAGCCCATCGAAGCGGCGCTGCGCCGCGAGGGCTTTGCCACGGTGTGCGCCTGCAACGGCTTGGACGGACTGGCCAAGCTGGGCGCCAACCCCGTGGACTTGGTCCTGCTGGACGTGGGCATGCCGGTGATGGACGGCATCAGCTTCCTGGAGCGCATCCGCAAGGAGGATCGCTACGCTCTGCTGCCGGTGATCATGCTCACCGCCGCTGCCGATCGTGAGCGCGTGATCCAGGCGGCCAAGCTCAGGGTGACGGGCTACCTGCTCAAGTCCAATTTCAGTCTGCGGGAACTGGTGGTGAAGGTGCGGCTGACGCTGGGCGCGGCTCAGGAGAGGCATCCGGAGACGCAAGTCAGGAGTCCGGAGGGAGAAGCGCCGGGAACCAGGAGCGAGGAACGAGGAACCAGGAGTGAGGAACAAGGCCCTTGGCATGAGCAAGCGCCCGCAAGCCCAGCCGCTCCCGCGGCTGGGATGGACGTGGCGACGCCCGCGCCAGCGCCGCCCAGCCCCGCATTGGCACGCGAGGCTTCGGCAGGCGGGGCTACGCCCATCTCCCTGGCCAACATGCTCACCCGCTCGGCGGCCCAGGCGGCGCGCGACGGCCGGGAAGACCTCAAGTCGATCAAGCCACTGCTTACGCGCTCCCAGGTGCAGGAGTTCATCGACGGCTGCGAGCAGGTCCGCGCCTTTTCCCCCGCCGTCACCCAGGTGCTCAAGATCAGCAGCAACCCGGATTGCTCGATCGACCGCCTGGTGCGCGCCATCAGCCAGGACCACGCCATTGCGCTCAAGATTCTCAAGCTCGCCAATTCCGTGGTGTATTCGCGTGGCGAGCCGGTGGAGTCGATCCACGCCGCGGTAACCCGCATCGGCCTGGACCGCATCCGCCAGGCGGTGCTCAACCTGGGCGTCATCGAGCACTTCAGTAATGCCGCCATCGCCCAGTATCTGAGCTTTGCCCATTTCTGGGAGCACGCCATCGGCTGCGGCCTCATCGCCGCCGAACTGGCGCATCGCCTGGGCGAGGAGAAACTGGCCGATCGCGCCTTTACCATGGGCCTGTTGCACGACATGGGCCGGCTGGTCTACGTCGAGCAGATGGGCGACCGCTACGCCCAGGTGCTGCTGACCGCGTACGACCTGGAACTCCCGCTGGAGCAGGTCGAATCGCGCATGCTGTTGATCAACCACGCGGATGTGATGGATCGCGTCCTGCATGCCTGGAAGTTCTCCCCGCATCTGATCAAGCCGATCGTGCATCACCACCTGTCGGTGGACAACATCCGCCAGGTTTCGCCTCGCGAGCTGCGCGAGGTGGCGATCCTGTGTCTGGCCAATCGGTTGGCGCATGCGTTGATGTTGGGATCCAGCGGCAATCATGTGATCTATCCGACGCAGGACTTCTGCCGGGTGCTCAAGCTCGACCCTTCGGTCATCCGCGAGGTGGCGGCGCTGGCGCCGGGCCAGACGCGGGACATGAAGTTCACCATGCTGTCGCGCTCCAATGGTTCGAGTTGGACGCCGCTGGTCAACGAGTACCGCACGGCGATGCCCGCTGGATTTCGTCCGCTGGTCATCGCTCCGGAGTTGGATGCCGACGCCTATGCGATCTTCTGCCAGGCGTTGGCGCTGCCGTCGGAGGAGGGGCCGCCCAACGTGGCGATCGTTCACCTGGCGTATGCCCGGCATGCTTCGGAACTCAGCGACGCCCTGAAGGAGGCCGAGGGCCAGGCGGGCGTGACCGGCTTGCCCCTGCTGATCCTCTCGCCGACGGGGCAGGGGGTGCTCGACGGCGACGTGATGGCCCGGCCGCACCAAATGCTCACCACGCCCCTGGTGGTCAGCCGCTTCATCCGAGCGGTGGCCACGCTGACCGGTAGGGCCCTGCGCGACGCGGCGTGAGGGGGCGAGGCGCGGTCCAAAGTCCCGGGGGCAGCGGCCTCGTACGACAACGCGAGCTTCATGGGGGGCGGGAAAGGGCAGGAGTGAACTGCCCGGCATATATCGCGGTGTGATAGCATTCACCGCATGAATAGCCACCTTGCGGCTGTGTGCCTGTTGCTGTTGGTCGTGCCGGCCCTGGCGCGCGATGTGGATGTGCGCTCGGATGCGGAGCTGACGCGGGCGATGGCCGGTGCTGCGGCGGGGGATGTGATTCGCATCGCGGCGGGGGAGTACAAGGGTGGGCTGCATCTGGGAAAGCTGCGCGGCACGGCGGACATGCCGATCACTATCCAAGCGGCCGACCGTGACAGGCCGCCGGTGATTAAGGGCGGGTCGGGTCTGCATCTGATCGACCCGGCGTATGTGCACATTCGCCACATCATCGTCGAGGGCTCGACGGGCAACGGCATCAACCTCGACGACGGCGGGGACATGGATCAGTCGGCGGTGGGCGTCGAACTGACGAGCATCACCGTGCGCGGCGGCGACGTGAAGGGCAACTTCGACGGCATCAAGCTCTCGGGCCTGCGCAACTTCAAACTCACCGACTGCACGGTCGAAAACTGGAGCGACGGCGGCAGTGGCATCGACATGGTGGGCTGCGCCGACGGCACGATCACCGGTTGCACGCTCAAGCACAAGGGCAACACGGCCACGGCCAACGGCATTCAGGCCAAGGGCGGCTCGCGCGACGTCACCATCAGCTTCTGCCGATTCGATCATGCCGGTCAGCGCGGCGTGAATCTGGGCGGCTCGACCGGCCCGGGCTACTTTCGCCCCGCGCTAAAGGACAAGGACAACGTCGAGGCCACGCGCATCACGGTCAAGCACGGCACGTTCATCGGCTGCCAGGCGCCGGTGGCGTTTGTCACCAGCAGCGACTGCGTGGTGGAGAACTGCGTGCTGTACCGGCCGGGCAAGTGGGCGATGCGCATTTTGCAGGAGCAGTCCACCGAGCGTTTTCTAGCCGCGCAGGGCGGGCGGTTTGCGGGCAACGTGATCATCTGGCAGACGGGGGACATGACCGTGCCGGTGAACGTGGGCGCCAACACCAAGCCCCAGACGTTCAAGTTCGAGGGCAACTGGTGGTACTGCGTCGATCGGCCTGAGAACAGCCGTCCGAAGCTGCCGGTGACGGAGCAGGAGGGCCGGTACGGCGAAAATCCGGAGCACGTCGATCGCGAGCCGGCGGCGGGGGATGGTAAGCCGTTGCCGGCGGCGGAGCGGTAGGGGGCGAAAGACGCGCGGCCAAGACGCCGCGGCTGTGATTGAAAGCGACGTCTAAAAAACCCGGCGATCATCCCCGGCAAGCCCCGCGCCCCGGAGATGGCGCCCTTGGCCGATTGCGAAGCATCTGGCTTTCATCGGCGTGAAAGATCGAGTAACTTGTGGCGCTCCGCGAGGGGCGCTTGCGGTGGCGGGCGCCCCAGGTTGGCGGTCTTTGCAAAGGGTTGTCTGCGCCTGTGACTGTTCGAGCCGTCATCATCGGTCTTTTTCTGGGCCTCGGGGTGGCGGCGACCACGTATTTCAATGATGCGGTTATTCGCCAGACCATGCTGGTAGGCAACCTGTTCCCGCTGGGTGTTTTCGGCGTGCTGGTGCTGCTGATTCTGGCGCTCAATCCACTGCTGGCGACCCTGGGTCCGCGGGCGGCGTTGCGCGCCAGCGAGATCGCCATCGTGGCGGCGCTGGGGCTGGCGGTGTGCGGCTATCCCGGCTCGGGCTTTTTCCGCTATTTCACCATCAGCCTGAGCCTGCCGGCGCAGTTGAATAACACCAAGGCCAACTGGCAGGCGGCGCACGTGCTTTCCTATGTGCCCGACGGGTCGGCGGAGCTGGGCGAGGGGCTGGTGCACGACTGGCGCGGGCTGGCGACGAAGCTGGCGGCGGCAAATGAGGAAGAAGCGCCCTTGACCCAACCGCAGGGCGCCCTGGCGCGAATCTGGCAGGCCTTACCGATCGAGGCGCGGCGGCCGATTGGGGCGGCGGCGGCGAACCCCGAGCGGGAGCCGGGCCCGCAGCACAAGCGGCAGATCGTCAACGGGCTCAATCACCTGATCAATCAGCGGGGTTTCTACCCCGGTCCGGCCGAGGTTTCCTGGGGCTATCTGCCCTTACCGCCGCAAGCGCAGGACTTGGCGGCGCAGCGGGCCGAGGCCCTGACTGACGAGCAGGTGCGGCAGCTTAACCGCCACGTGCTGGTGGCGGCCTTGCCGGGGCACATCGATCCGGTTCCAGCCGGTCAGGGCGTGCTGCTGCTGGGCGGGCGCTCCGATCCGCGCGTGGTGGACGTGCTGATGCAGGGCCGGGCGCCGGAGCAGCAGCGGTTGTTTCCCGACATTCCCTGGGCGGCATGGTGGCCGTCGATCATGCTCTGGGGCGGGCTGGTCATACTGATCGGCATCGCTTCGCTGTGCATCGTGCTGGTGGTGCATCCGCAGTGGTCGCGGCGTGAATTGCTGGCCTATCCGATTGCGCGGTTCGTGGAGGAGACCGCCGAGCGCGACGCCGGCGCGTTCCTGCCCCGCATCGCGCGCTCGCGCCTGTTCTGGTACGGCTTGGCCGCCTTGCTGGTCATCCACGGGATCAACGGCCTCAAAGCCTGGTTCCCCGATTTTTTCCTGAGCATTCCGCTGACGTTTGATTTCCAGTCGCTCAAAACGTTGTTTCCCAACGCCGCCAGGCTGCACAACACCTGGGGCGTCTTTTCGCCGCGCGTCTATCTGAGTGTGGCGGCCTTTGCTTTCTTCCTGACGACCGAGGTGTCGTTTTCCCTGGGCATCTCGCAGTTCCTGTGGATGGTGTTCGGCTCGTTCTTCATCGCCAACGGCGTGGCGATCCGCGGCGGATGGTCGGAGGCCAGCAACCAGAACATGCTGCTATTCGGCGCGTACCTGGGTATCGCGGCGGTGGTGTTGTTCGTGGGCCGGCGGCATTACTGGGAAGTGAGCAAGGGCATGGTCGGCGTGCCGCGCAAGCCCGAGACGCCCGCCTACTCGGTCTGGGCCGCCCGAATGCTGGCGCTGTGCATCGTCGCCAGCGTCGCCTTGCTCTGGGCGCACGGCCTGGACTGGGTGCTGGGCCTGCCCATCATTCTCCTGGTCCTCCTGGCGTTTTTCGTCATCGCCCGCGTCAATGCCGAGACCGGCGCCTTCTTCATGCAGACGGGCTGGATGCCCATGGCCATGGTGACGGCGTTTTTCGGCATCGAGGCCATCGGACCCCTGGCGTTTTTCATGATGGCCATCACCAGTTGCATGCTGGTGGTCGATCCCCGCGAGGCCGTGATGGCGCACCTGGCCAACGCTTTGCAGATCAGCGACCGCACCGGCGGCACCCCGCCGCGACGCATGGCGCCCCTGCTGGGCTTCATGCTCATCGCCGGATTTGTCGTCTCCCTGGTTGTGGTCCTGTCCATCCAGTACAACAAGGGCATGAACCAGCAGGACAGTTGGTCCACGGGCTCGGTGGCGACGATGCCCTTTGACGGCCTGGCCAAGCACTTGTCGGCGATGACGGCCACGGGCACGCTGGAGTCCTCGACCCAGGTGCACGGCCTGGCGCGGCTGCCCTATCTGCTGGACTTTGCCGGCAAGGGCGAGACGTGGTTGTGGATGAGCATGGGGCTTGGGCTGGTGGTGATGACTGCCATGGCGCGCCTGCGGCTGCCCTGGTGGCCGATTCATCCGGTGCTGTTTGTCTTCTGGGGCAGCTACCCCGCCAATACTTTTGCGGTCTCGTTCCTGGTGGGCTGGGGGATCAAGGCGGCGGTGGTGCGCACCGCCGGCGCCAAGGGGTTCCACAACCTCAAGCCGCTGATGGTCGGTGTGATCGCCGGTGAACTGCTGGCGGGGCTGATCTGGATTCTGGTGGGTGCGACCTACTATCTGGTGACGCAGCTACAGCCCAGGAGCTACGGGATTCTGCCTTCATGAACCAGGCGCGAACGCAGCAAAGCGTGATCTGGCTGGGCATGCGGCTTGCCGTTCCGGCCGAGTGGGAGATCGTCCGTCATGCCGTGAGCCCTAAGCAGGGGGGGCTGTCGATGATCGATCGGCGTGACCAGCGGCTCCAGCTCTCGTGGCGGGAGCTGCGTGCGGCGCCGGACCTGGGGCGCATGCTCGATGACTACCGCAGCCGGGACGCGGAGCTGTATCCGGCGGGCAAAGTGGTCGGAGTGGAGAACGCCGGGGGCTGGCGGGCGCTGCGGCGCAGCGCCGAGAAGGGCTGCCTGACCCGCGCGGTGCGCTATGAGCCGGCGTATGGTCGGCTGATCGAGCTGGTCCTGCCCTGGCCCGGGGGGACGGCGGCGCCAGGAGGAACGGTGGCTCCGGTGGCTGTGGAGGGCGGCGCCGGTAGGTACGACGAGCGGGTGGAACGGGCGATTCTCGAAAGCTTCTCCATGGCGGCTGACCCCCTGGGGCCGCAACGCTGGTGCGCCTGGGGTCTGGATTGCACGGCCCCGGCGGGCTGGCCGCTCGGCCGTGCCCAAGTCAAGCCCGCCGACGTCAGCTTGGTTTTCCAGCACGAAAAGGAACGGCTCACGGCCCGGCGACTGGGCGCGCCCGACCTTTGGTACCATGACCGCCCGGAGGAGTTTCTGGAGCAGGAACTCGACGGCCAACCCAATGAGATCCAGTTCATGCGTCACCGCGGTCACCAGGCCTGTCACAGCAAGAGCCAGGAGAAGACCCAGCCGTATCGCCGGCTCGCCGGGCTGGGGCTGGAGCGCGAGGACCTGGTGTGGCATTGTCCGCTGGACCACGTGGTGTATCAGGTGACGGCGCACTATCGCCGCCGCAAGCCCGTATCGCTGCGCGACCTTGACGTGCGCTGCTGTGCCAGTCGCGTGGCGGAGGGCCAGGCGGCATGAGCAAAGCGGTGCCCACTCTCAGTCCCCGGCAATTGCTCGACGCCGTGCCGGTGCGCAACCAGGCGGTGCGCACGGGACGGCGCGGCGGCGAGTTGCTGCTCTATGTGTCGCTCAAGCCGCGATGGTTCATGCGGCCCCCGATCTCGCTGCTGATGCCCTTCCGCAAGGAGCGCGGCACGGCCCTGGACACCATGGGCCAGGAGGTCTGGCAGGCCTGCGACGGCGGCAGCACCGTCGAGCAGATCGTTGAACGCTTCGCCCAGGCGCATCACCTGCGCTTCCATGAGGCACGCATGAGCGTCATGCAGTTCCTGCGCGACCTGACGCAGCGCGGCCTGCTGGTCATCGTGGGCGACAAGAGAGAGGCGAGGGAGGAAATTCGCAAAGCCAAGGCGGAGAAGCGGCGGAAGCAGAATCAATGACGAATGAAGCCTCGGGAAATCTCGGCGATGATCCCCGGCAAGCCCCCAAGGCGGGGCATGCCGGGGCTTGCCCCCGAAATTCGAAATTCGAAATTCGAAATTCGAAATCCGATATTTAGATGAAACCCATCATCGTTCAAGACCAGGTTCGTCTCGGCGCGATGCGCTGCCTTCAGTTGGCGCTGTCGGGGATGGGCTATCGCATGTTCCGTTCGCTGATCACGGTGTCGATCCTGTCGCTGGCGGTGGCGTTCCTGGTGCACGTGTTGGCGCATGGGATGCTCGAGGGGCATCTGACCGGGCTGGCGTACAGCCGGCTGGCGCCGTCGCGGGCGCTGGGGCGCTGGGTGTCGCGGCTGACGACCGCCGACTTGCCGGCACAGGCGGTGCGCAACCTGGCGATCGGGGGCGATGACCGTGGCGCGGCGAGCGCCGCCGAACGGTTGGGCGAGTACCAGCGCTGGAGCGACGCCAGCGATGCGCAAATGCTTCAAGGCCGCGAGGATGCCCAGGCCGTGAGGAAGCTGGAAGTTTACCTGACGGGACTGACGCCCACGGCGCGGGCCGTGCTGGCGGCGGACCTGGACGCCTTGATGCTGGCCCGCAAGCTACAGACCCCCCGTCAGATGGAAGAGTTCCGCGCCCGCCTGACGCAACTGAAGATCGGCGACATTCCCGACCTGGATGAACTGGTCAATGCGCGGATTTCGCGCTTGCTGGCGCTGTTGGCGCGTATCGAGTCGGGCCAGCTCAAGGCGATTTCGCAAGTCCGCGGCGCGATGGGCCAGGGGGCGCAGTTGGAGTGGATCGCCACGTCGCCACAGGCGCTGGAAAAGGCCGCCGGCGACGCGGGATTTCACGTGCCCGAGGGCGAGTTGGCCAGTCTGGCGGATCCCGCCGGCGTGCAACGGGATATGGAACTGCTGGGGCGCATGATTGAATCGCGGGAGGTCAAGAACCTGGTGGCGCGGCAGATGGGCCAGCCGGTGGCGCTGATCAACCAGGGCGCGATGCTCGACTGGCTCACCAGTACCAGTCGGGCGCAGTGGCTGGAGCAGACGATTGCCAAGACCGGCGGCAAGCCGATGGACCCCGCGCGCATGCTGGCCATCGCCGTCGCTTATCAGGAGCAGCAGCAGTTGGAGGCGGCCTTGGGTGACGCCTCGGTCGCCGTGGAGCCGGGGCAGTCCATCTTTGACCTGCCGCGATCCACGTTGTTCCTCATCGGCCTGTCGTTCCTGGTCTGTGCCGTGGGCGTCGCCAACGCCATGCTCATGTCGGTCACGGAGCGTTTCAGCGAAATCGCCACCATGAAGTGCTTAGGCGCGATGGATGGCTTTGTGATGCTGATGTTCGTGTTCGAGGCGGCCATGCAGGGGCTCTTCGGCGGGCTGGCGGGCGTCTTTCTGGGCCTGCTGCTGGCGCTGCTGCGCGGACTGGTGGAGTACGGCGGGCTGGTCTTTGCCGCCTCGAGTCTGTTCTTGCAACTGCTGATCGGGGGCCTGATCGCCCTGGTCGCCGGCGTTATCCTGGCGGTCGTCGCCGCCGTCTGGCCCGCCTGGGTCGCCTCGCGCCTGGCGCCCATGGAAGCCATGCGCGTCGAATAAACAAAGGAATTGTCAACCGCGTGACTCAAGCACCCGTTCCAACTCCCCCGCCCGATGCCGGTCGTGACAAGGCCGTCATCATCCGTACGCTCAATCTGGAGAAGAGCTACGGCATGGGCGAGACGACGACCTACGCCTTGCGTGGCATCGATTCGGCGATTTACCGCGGCGAGTTCATCTCCGTGCTGGGCCCCTCGGGCTCGGGCAAGAGCACCTATTTCAACATGATCGGCGCCCTGGATTCGCCCACCAAGGGGCGCATCCTCATCGACGAAGTGGACGTGGCGCAGCTCTCGGCGGTGGAGTTGGCGTTCCTGCGCTGCCGCAAGATCGGCTACATCTTCCAGAGCTACAACCTGATCCGCTACATGACGGCCCTGGAGAACGTGACGGTGCCCATGGCCTTTGCCGGGGTGCCGCCCGAGGCGGCGCGGCGGCGGGGGATGAACCTGCTGGAACTGGTGAGCCTGGCGGACCGCTGGAGCCACCGCCCCATCGAGATGTCCGGCGGCCAGCAGCAGCGCGTGGCCATCGCCCGCTCCCTGTGCAACCAGCCACGCATCCTGCTCTGCGACGAGCCGACCGCCAACCTCGATTTGCGCACCGGCCAGGAGATCCTCAACATCCTCCAGCGGATCAACAAGGATCGCGGCGTGACCATCGTGTGCTCGACGCACGACCACCGCCTGCTGAACATCTGCGACCGCATCATGTGGATTCGCGACGGCCAGGTCGAGCGTGTCGAAGAGCGCGCCAACGTGACGGTCAAAGTGGGCCGGATCGGAGGCATGGAAGAATGAAGAAAAACACACCATTGAGAAAAGCAGAACACGTAGCAAAGACAGCCCGCGGAATTGGCGACCGCTGGGGGGCTCAGATTCTCTGCTTCTTCTGCCTTTTCTGTTTTCCTGCTTTCCTGACCGCCCAGGTGCCGCAATCCGCGCCCGGCGTCGACGATGGCGCCGCCCAATACCTGACCGATCTGAAGGAACTAACCAAAGCGTCGCATCGGCTGGCGGGCTCGCCCGAGGGCCGGGCCGCGGGCGACTACATCCTCAAGCGCCTGGCGGACATGGGCATTAAGGACGTGATGACGCTGGACTTCCCGGTCTGGCAGACGCGCGTGGACAAGTGCCAGTTGACGGTGCAGGGGCGGACGATTGAGCTCCTGCCGGTGCGGCCCAACGTGGTGGTGCCCCCGGTCACTTCGCCGCAGGGTTTTTCCGGTCCGCTGCTCTACGTGGGCAAGGGCGAGTACGCCGACTACGGCGACCGCAACGCCAAGGGCGCGATCGTCGTGCTGGATTACGACAGCCGGGACAATTGGCGGCTGGCGTTCACGCTGGGCGCGCAGGCGGTGGTGTTCCTGGGTGATCAGGCGACGACGCCGGTGGATTTGAAGTCAGCGGTGGTGCCGACCAACCTGGTGCGGCTCTACGCCCCCAGGGACGCCCTGGGCGATGTGGACCTGGCGGGCTTGGGCAGTGACCCGCGGCAGGTGCAGGCCACGGTCGTCAGCCAGGTGCGCTGGGAGAAGATGACGGGGCGAAACATTCTGGCGTATCTGCCGGGCACGCAGCCGCTGTTTACCGGCCAGGTGACCAGCGAGCCGCAACTGCTGGTGCTGGGCGCCCACTACGACACGTTTGGCGTGGTGCCGCACCATTCGCCCGGCGCTCGCGGCGCCGCCAATGTCGCGGCCCTGCTGGAGACAGCGTCCTACTTCGCCCAGAATCCGGACCATCGCCGGGGCATGGTCATTCTCTTCCTGGACAACCAGGCGCGCTATCACGAGGGCGCGCGCTATTTCTACACCTGGCTGGAGCAGGACAGCGTCCAGTCGGCCCGGATGCGTGCCCAGCACGCCGACGAGCACGCCTTCCTCACCACCACGATCAGCAAGCTCGAGGAGATGTCGCCTCAGTCCGCGGCGTCGCGTTCGACGGTGGGTTCGCCCTGGTACGTGGTGCTGTTATACATCGCGCTAATGACCGTCGGCGTCGGTGCCGCGGCCCTGGTACTGGCGTGGCTGGCGCAGAACAGCCGGACGGCGGGCATCGCCATCGCCGCCACGCTGGGGGTGGTGGTGGTGGGCGGCGTGGTGTGGTACCAGTTGCAGGAGAAGCCCACGGCCGAGGCCTCCGCCAGCACGGTGATCTCCCTGGTCCAGCTTCTGGAGCGTGAAGCCGACTACCTGCGTGCCGACGCCAATCAGGGCACCCTTCAGGGGCGCATGCGTCGCGACGCGCTCCACAAGGCCGGGCAGGGCCACACCGGCGAAGCCCTGGCCATCGACGCCGGCATCGACCAGTCGGTGCGCAGGGTCGAGGGCTGGGACCTGGTGCGGCGTGCCCTGCACGAGCGACAGTTCCAGGACGTGGATGAGCAGCTCTTTGGCGAGCTGAAGGAGGCGACGACGCGGCGGCTCAACAGGCGCCTGGCGGAAGTCGCGCAACGCCTGACCATGGACGACCAGCGCATCGCCATGCGCAAGATGCTGGGCGAGGTCTGGGTGGCGTTGCACGTCACCTACGATTTTTCCGACCGCGGGCCGGGCTGGGGCCTGGTGGCGGGCGAATGGACGGAGCGGGCTTACAAGGACACGGACACGCAGGGTGATGTGCCGGGCTATTACAAGGACGTGCTGCGTGCCTTTCGCGATGCACGCCCGGCCGCCGGCGCCCTGCCGCTGTTGAGCACCGACACGCTGACGGAGACGACGATCGCCAGCCAGTACGTGCCGGGCCGCTACGTGTCGGGCGGCATGGTGGCCGGGACCTTTGGCATTTACAACGTGGGGCTGATGACCAGTTTTGACGCCCGGCCGCGCGACGGCCACCCCGCCGACATCCTGGACAACCTTGACGCACCGGTCATTTTGGCGCAGGCGCGCGAGGCGCAGCGGCTGATCCACCAGGCCGACAATCTCGATCCGGGCCTGTCCCTGGTGCGCGTGTTCCGCGTCTATGAGAAGAGCAAGTTCCCCACCTGGTCGGGCGGCAAGGGCAGCGGCGATTTTGCGGGGCTCCAGATCACCGGGAGTCTCGAAGAAGACCGGCCGGCGTCCAGCGCCCTGTTGGCGATCACCCCGCGCGGGATGTCGATCAAGAACGCTGACTGGGCCTCGCTCAACGAGCCGATGCAACTGACCGCCTTTGATCCGCTGATCCTGAGCGAGGTGGACGGCGGGGGCCACTTCAGCCTGGTGGGCATCAACCACAATCTGTTCGCCAATCCGGCGGTGCTGGGCGTGGGCTTTGACGACCAGGGCCGGGTCAACGCCGTCTCCACGGGCAAGGACATCCACCCCGGGGTGCTCACGGGCACCCTGCGGGTCAATCTCTTCCCCGCCATCGGCCACGTGCTGGTCACCGCGCAGGTCGAAACGCCCAAGCCGGCGCTGCTCAAGGTGCTCGGCGCTGCGTCGGACACCGCATTCCGTGATACGCGCAGCCTGTACGGCCAGCACGGCGACGTCACCTTTTTCTACTCCTCGGCGCTTCAGCCGCCCGAGTCGGTGAAGGTCTACCAGGACGCCGGGCCGGTGCTGCTCAACGTGACGGACGATCACCCCTACGGCAAGGGTCTGCCGGCGTCGGAGCTGCGCACGCCGGTGGAGATCGATGCCTACACCGCCCAGGACCTCTACGCGCTCAACGAGTCGCGGCTGGCGGCGTTACGCAGCCGCGGCGTGACCAGCAGCGAGCTGGAGACCCTGCACAACCAGGCCCGGCAGGCGCTGGAGCAGGCCCAGCGCGCCACGTCGGTCGAGGCACGCGAATCGCTCCTGAAGCAAAGCGGCGCCTTGTCACGGGCCGTCTACACGCCCCTGCGCCAGTCCATGGACGACCTGGTGCACGCCATCGTCGTTCTTCTGCTGCTGGCGATCCCCTTCGCCTTTGCCCTCGAGCGGCTGCTGCTGGCGGCCACGACGATCTACCAGCGCCTGGCGGGCTTTGCCGTGGCCTTCTTCATCACCTTCGCCCTGCTCTACTTCATGCACCCGGGCTTTGCCATCGCCTCGACGCCGATCATCATCTTCCTGGCGTTCACGATCCTGCTCCTGTCGGGGCTGGTGATCTTCATCATTATCCGCAAGTTCCGCACGGAGCTGGCGACGATGCAGGGGCAGGGCTCGGCGGTGCACCAGGCCGAAGTGTCGCGCCTGGGCACGCTGCTGGCGGCGGTGAGCATGGGCATGTCCACCATGCGTCGCCGGCCCACCCGCACCACCCTCACCGCCATCACCGTGATCATGCTCACCTTCACGATCCTGTGCTTTGCCTCGGTCAGCAGCCAGGTGGGTGTGCGGCGGATCAACCAGGGCCCGGCCAATCCCGACGTGGCCGCCGCCGTGACCATTCGCCATCTGAATTACAAAGCCCTGTCGCCGCAGATGCTCACGCTGCTGGCGGGCCGGCAGGGCGTCGACGGCCTGCTGGCGTCGCAGTGGTGGCTCATCCGCAACGCCAGCTCGGACGATCCGATGAGCGTGGCCCGGCCCGCACGCATCCAGGGCGAGAGCATCGAAGGCATCATGGGCGTGATGCCCCAGGAACTGGCGCGCTGGCCGCAACTGGCCGCCACCCTGGTGGGCCAGGACCTCCAGGAGAAGATCAAGGCGCTCCAGGACAAGGGCGTCTACCTGCCGCCGATCATCCGCGACAAACTCGAACTCAAACCGGGCGATCCGATCCTGTTCAATGGCCGGCCCGCGCTGTTCGCCGGCGTGATCGATTCGGTCAACCTTCAGCGGCTCACGCAGCTCGAGGGCTACTCGGCGCTGCCCATCGATCCCCTCGATGCCGCCAGCACCGCCCAGGAAGCGGGCATCAACACCGCCACCGAGCAGGACAACGAGGTCGAACGCGACTTTGTGCACTTGTCGCCCGACCAGATCGCCATCGTGTCGGCGGAACTGGCACGCGACATGGGCGGCGACCTGCGCGTGATCAACCTCTACCCCGGTTCGGGCGCCCAGGACCCCCTGGATCAGGGACGACAGATCGCCCAGATGGTCAGCGTCCCCGTCTGGGCGCGCGGCCCGCAGGGCGTCGAACGCATGATCTTCACCAAGCTCACCCAGGTCTCCGGCGGCATGGCGCTGGTCGTGCCCGTCGTGCTGGGCGGCCTGATCATCTTCGGAACCCTGTTGGGCTCGATCAGCGATCGCGAAAAGGAAATCTACACCTTCAGCGCCCTGGGGCTGGCGCCGGGTCACGTGGGCTTCCTCTTCTTCGCCGAGGCCGCGGTCTATGCGGTGGTCGGCGGCATGGGCGGGCAACTGCTGGCGCAGATCGTCGCCTTGCTCTGGACCTGGGCTGCCAATCAGGGCTGGGTCACCTCGCCCTCGATCAACTACTCCTCGACCAACTCGCTCTTTGCCATAGGCCTGGTCATGACCACCGTGCTGGTGTCGGCGATCTACCCGGCCTATCGGGCGTCCAAGAGCGCCAACCCCGGCCTGGCGCGATCCTGGCGGCTGCCCAAGCCCGACGGCGACGACCTGGCCATGACCTTCCCCTTCACCGTCTCGGCGTACGACATCACCGGCGTCATCAGCTTCCTGGCGGAACACTTCCGCGCCCACAACGACGCGGGCCTGGGCAAGTTCGCCGCCCAGGAAGTCGCCATCGGCAAGGAGGACGTCACCGGCTACCTGGCGCTGGAGGCGCACCTGGCGCTGGCGCCGTTCGACCTGGGCGTGACCCAGGGCTTCCGCCTCACCGCCAAGCCTTCGGAAATCCCCGGCGTTGACGAGGTGTTCATCCACACGCACCGTGACTCAGGCGCCAAGGGCGACTGGTATCGCGCCAACCGCGTGTTCATCCGCGACTTGCGCCGCCAGTTCCTGCTGTGGCGCACATTGTCGGCCGAGGTCATCGAAAGCTACCGTCTGCGCACGCTCGAAGAGCTGGGCGGCACTGGAGCAGCAAACCAGCAGAAGCAACAGGGATGAACACGGACTCAGACCAGCAGGAACAGTGATGGACATGATGAACATGATGAATCAGAAATCAGAGGACCTCGACTGTGGCGCGGCCGCTCAAATGAGAAATCATGTCCATCATGTCTATCCCTGTTCCCTCTTCCCATCCGTGTTCATCCGTGTTCATCCGTGTTACTTGCCTTTACAGGGATTGATCCGTGGCTGAGGAACAGGACAACACCAGGCCCAAGCCCGACCCGCACGAGCCGGTGAAGGTGCGCACGTCTTTTGGCTCCAAGCGGCAGGACCGCGAGCTGGAGGAATTCCGCAGCCTGATGGAGCCGCCGGCGACGTTCGAGAACGGCTTCACCTGGCCGGCGTTCTTCGGGGCCCTGTTCGTCGCCTTCCTCATGGTGCCCGGGACGATGTACATGGGCCTCCTGGCGGGCACGGGCATCGGTCAGGCGGCCCAGTGGGTGACGGTCATCCTCTTTATCGAGGTCGCCCGCCGCGCCAACAAGTCCCTGCGCAACGCCGAAATCTTCACCCTCTTTTACCTGGCCGGCGCCGCCATGGCGTCGCCCTTCTCCGGCATCCTGTGGCACCAGTTCTACGTGCAATCCACCGCCGCCCAGGCGCACGGCATCGCCGACCTGCTGCCCCACTGGTACGCCCCCAATGACAAAGCCGTGCTCGATGCCCGCTCGCTCATGCGCATCGAGTGGCTACCCGCCCTGGGACTGGTGGTGTTCAGCACCATCATGGCCCGGCTGGACAACATGGTGCTGGGTTACGGCCTGTTCCGTATCGCCAGCGACGTGGAGCGGCTGCCCTTCCCCATGGCGCCCGTCGGCGCCCAGGGCATCCTGGCGCTGTCGGAGGAACAGGCTGAGGAATCTCGCAACGAGCCCGAGGACGAGGAGGGCGAAGGCAAGCCGGCGCCGGACGAGGCGTCCACCCACTGGCGCTGGCGCGTCTTTTCCATCGGCGGGCTCATCGGCCTGCTCTTTGGCGTGGTCTACATCGGCCTGCCCACTATCACCGGCGCCCTGCTGGGCAAGCCCATCATCATCCTGCCCATTCCCTGGACCGACTTCACCCCCCAGACCGGCGAGTACCTCTCCGCCGTGGCCACCGGCCTGACCTTTGACATGGGTCAGCTCATCCTGGGCATGGTCCTGCCTTACTTTGCCATGGTCGGTTCGTTTATCGGGCTGATGATCACCTTTGTGCTCAACCCGATCTTGTATAACGTCAATTTTCCGGCCATCCCCTGGTTGGGCTTTGAGGGCGGCACCGTCCTGCGCGCCTGGAACCCCGGCGACGGCACCATCGCCACCATCTTCAAGAATAACATCGACTTCTACTTCAGCTTCACCATCGGCATCTCACTGGCGATCGCCTTCGTGGGCATTCTCCAGGTGATCCGGGGCCTGCGCCAGCTCAGCAAGGTCAAGAAGCGCCAGCCGGTCGACGGCGGCGGCGAGGGCCGGCTCACCGTGCCCGAGGGCCGCGGCGACATCAACACCCGCTGGATCCTGACCACCTACGTCGTGACCACCATGCTCTACATCGTCGTCTCGATGTCGCTCATCGGCTGGGAGCATCGCGGCGTGATGATCGTGCTCTTCTTCTACGGGTTCCTCTACACGCCGCTGATCAGTTACGCCACCGCCCGTCTTGAAGGTATCGCCGGTCAGATCGTCTCCATCCCCTTCGTGCGCGAGGCGGGTTTCATTCTCTCGGGCTATCACGGCGTGGCGGTGTGGTTCCTGCCCATCCCCATTCACGACTATGGCAGGATGACCGTTTTCTATCGCCAGGCGGAACTGACCGGCACCAGCTTCTGGTCGGTCTGGAAAGCCGAGATCATCCTGGCGCCGATCATCATCTTCACCAGCCTGATGTTCGCCCAGTTCATCTGGAGCTTGGGCGCCGTGCCCGGCCCGCAATACCCCTACGCCCAGATGATGTGGGACCTTCAGGCCGAGAATCAGTCGGTCATCTTCTCCTCGACCATGGGCGGCTATTCCCTGTTCGAAAAGGCGTTCAAGCCCCTGTATCTGTTCCTGGGCTTCGGCGTCGCGACGATCGCCTTCTCCGGCATGAGCATGCTGGGCTGGCCCACCTTCCTCATCTATGGCATCGTGCGCGGCCTGGGGCAGAGCGAGCCGCATGGCATCATCGTGCAGTTCGTCGGCGCCCTGATCGGGCGCTACTATTTCCAGAAACGGCTGGGACTCAAGTGGCGGCAGTACATCCCGGTCGTTTTTGCCGGCTTCTCCTGCGGCATGGGCCTGATCGGCACGTTGTCGATCGGCTTTACCTTCCTGAGCAAGGCTGTCTTTAAGTTACCCTTCTAGAGGAGTTGTCCAATGTCCGGGTTATCAGCCGCTTGCGGCTTCGCGCTGGCGCGAGAATGAGCGGGCGCTCCGGTTGACTGTGCATCTGCGCGAAGCCGCAAGCGGCTTTAAGACATTGGACATTGGACTTTGGACAGAATCAAAATGACCACCGCCGCCCAATCCAACTCCATGCACGACTTGATCCCCCTGGGGGCGCCGCTGATCAGCGTCTATGACGTGTCGAAGATATACAAACTCAAGCATGGCGAGGTGTACGCCTTGCGTGACGTGTCGCTGGAGATCTTCCGCGGCGAGTATTTGTCGATCATGGGGCCGTCGGGTTCGGGCAAGAGCACCTTGTTCAACATCGTGGGGGCATTGGATCGGCCCAGCAAGGGCGGCGTGAAGATCGGGCCCCTGGAACTGACGCGGCTTTCCTCCAGCCAGCTTGCTTTCGTGCGCTGCCACTACATCGGGTACATCTTCCAGGCGTACAACCTGATCCCTTCGCTCACGGCGTTGCGCAACGTGGCCCTGCCGCGCGTCTTTGCCGGCGCCAGTGAGGAGGAAGCCGTGGCCGCCGCCACCAAGGTGCTCGAACAGGTCGGCCTGGGCCACCGCCTGGACCACCGCCCCGACGAGCTCTCCGGCGGGCAGCAGCAGCGCGTCGCCATCGCCCGCGCCCTGGTCAACGAACCAGCCATCCTCCTGGCGGACGAACCCACCGCCAACCTCGACTTCAAGACCGGCGGCGAGGTCATCGACATCCTCAAGGGCCTGTCCGTCCAGACCGGCGTCACCGTCATCACCGCCACCCACGACCACAAAATGCTGGCCAACTCCGACCGCGTCCTGTGGATCAAGGACGGCCAGGTCGACCGCCTCCAGCGCCGCGAGGAACTGGACATCCAGGAAGGCGAACTGACGGCGCATTGAATCGTATGAGGCCTGCCAAGTTGTCTGGGGGGCAGGGCTCCAGGGGGCCGGCACTCCTGAAACGAGAGGGTGACGCGCGATGGAGAGCAACCAGCCTGGCCGCTGGTCCCTGCCCAGGCGTTGCGCTGAGCATCGCGTGCGCCTGGCGCTATCACTGTTGCTGGTGCTGGTCGTGCCGGTGGGGTACATGACCTATCAGGTCCTGCGCAATCCGGCGATCAAGTTTCTGCCGCCGACCTGGCGGGGGAGTTGGGTGGTGCTGGACGATGGTCGGAACGCCGATCACTGGGCCGCGGCCGCAGCGGAGTCGGTGGTGTTCGAGTGTCGGGTGCCGCGCTGGGACTTGCCCCAGGACGTGACGCTGGAGGCAAGCGCCTTTGGGCAAATGAGGGTGACGCTCAATGGTCAGCCCGTGGCCCCCGTGGCGCCGGTTACCAACTGGAAGCAGACGGCGCGCTTTGGTTTGACTGCGGACCTTCAGGAAGGCGTCAATGTTCTGCGCGTGGACGTGACCAACCGCCACGCCGCGCCGGCGCTACTGGTCAGGGCGCCGGCGGCCTGGCGCACGCCGGGGCCGTGGACGGCGGCGCCGGCCGTCGATCCGGTCGCGCCGGTCGCTGCCACCGCCGGCCTGCTCCCGGTCGTTTGCCCCGGCGCCTGGCCGGCGCATCCGGGGCCGTTGCAGACCTCGGCCGCTTACCCCTGGTTGCGCTGGCTCGTTATCGCGTGGATTGCCGGCAACCTGGGCGTAGGCGCCTGGGTGCTCCTCGCGACGGTCCGGACCCCGCCCAGGCCCCCGGACCGGCGGCAAGCCGACCCGCGCCCCGGCGCCGCTCATAAGCTGTGCCTGGCCGCCATCCTGCTGGGGGCGCTGGCGCTGAATCTCAGCAACGCCTGGCACCTGGAGCCCACGCGCGGCCCCGACGCCCACGGGCACGTTCAGCATGTTCAGCAAGTGGCGCGCACCGGTCGCGTGGCCCTGGCGACCGACGGCTGGCAGGCCTACCACCCCCCGCTGTATTACTTCACCGCGGCCGGGGTCTATCGTCTGGGCGGCGGCGACCGCGCCGCCAGCGCAGCCCTCAAGGGCGTGCAAGGTCTTGGCGTCCTGGCGGGCGCGGCGTTGAGTGCCTTGGCCTGGCTCCTGGTCCGCCAACGGCATCGGCATGACCCAACCGCGGCGCTGGTCGCAGCGCTCTGGGCCGCCTTTCTGCCGGCCATGCTCGGCGCCATTCCCTTGGTGAACAACGAAATCTTCGCGGCCCTGGTGACCGCCGCCGCATTCCTGCTGCTGTTGCACTACGCGGGTGCCGCCGACGCTGAGCGGGCGACGGGCGGGCCACCTGCGGCCGCACCCGTGCCGCTTCCGCCGCGCCGCGCCGTGATCCTGGGCTTGGCCATCGGCGTGGCACTGCTGAGCAAATTCTCCGCCGCCCTGCTGCTGGGTCCGGTCGTGCTGCTGTTGCTCCCGCCGCTGCTGTTGGCGCCGTCGCGAAGATACCTGACGCCGCTGGCGCTTTGCCTGGCCGCCGTGCTGCTGGTCTGCGGATGGTACTACCTCCGCAATGTCATCCACTTCGGCACGCCCTTCTACGGCAACTGGCAGGCCGATCCCGACGATCAGCTTCCGGCCTATCGCTGGTTTGGCTTCTATGCCCGCTTCGGCCATGTCTTTTTCATCCACCCCGATGACGCCCAATGGCGCAGTTGGTGGGATGGCCTGTATGCCAGCTTCTGGACCGGCGAGCGCATGGTCTACTTCTCGGCCTGGATGACCCGTTCGCTGGCCATGCTCAGCCTCATCCTGCTGCTGGGCCTGCCCCTGACGATCGCGATGGTCCTGGGACTGCTGCACAGCCTGCGCCGCGTCATGACGCCGGGGGATGGTCGGTGCGGCGTGAACCGGACCGCCGACCTGCTGCTGGTCGCGTTCACGATCTGGACCGTGCTGGCGCTGGTGTGGTTCTCGATCCGTGTCCCCGCCAACGGCACCGTCACCGCGCGCTATCTGCTCTATCTCACGCCCGCCCTGGCGGTCTTTCTGGCGCGCGGCCGCGAACTGTTTCACCGCACCGCACCGGCCTTGCGCCTCCTTCTGGATCTGGACCTGGGCTTGTTAGTGCTGGCAGTCATCAGTGTTTATCACATTGGCATACTACAGGGGTGAGGACTCATGGCCTGGGCCTTCTCCCGTCCCATCGCTTCGACTCCCGGGCAAGTCGCATTGGACGCCGCCGCCGCGGACGTTGTTATGCCGCTTCCCCCGATCTTGACGGTCACCTCGGACAACTACCTGCCCTGCACGCGCCTGCTGCTGGAATCGCTGCGCGTCTGGCATGCAGAGACGGCGGTCACCGTCTATGCCCTGGAGCGCGGCTGGACGCCGCGGCACACCGCGCAGATTGAGGATGCCCACACGCGCGTGCGAGTCCTTGCCGAACCCGAGGCGCGCCATCGCCAGGGCGGGGCGGCGGGCAACTACGCCGTGTGGAAGATCGATGTCTTTGCCATGCAGACGCAGCCCTTTCTCTTCCTCGACAGCGACATCCTGGTGCTGGCGCCCCTGCTGCGCGTGGCCGCCCTGTTGCGTCGCGACGGCTGGTTCTCCGTACAGGAAGGCACTCCGCTGAGCAGCTACTACCAGGGGCTGATAACCCGCCTGATGTCGCTGCCCCCCGCCGCCGCCGCCCTGCGCTCGTTCAACACCGGCGTGCTGGCCTGCGACCCGTGCCGCCACCAGGCGCTCTTTGGCCTGGCGCGCGACTGGGGTCGGCAGGTCTCGGGCATGTACCTGGGTGATCAGGGCCTGCTTAATCTGGCCTGGTATCAGCTCTACGGCCTGATGCCGCCACCGGGCACCCCGCGCTTCAACGGCGGGTGGGGCGGCGACGACCGGGTCGACCTGTCGCAAGTCATCCTGCACTTCGCTCGGCCCAACTACCCGCCCCCCGGCGGCGGGAAGCTTCTCGACCAGCAACGCATCTGGCGGGCCTGGCCCAAAGGCGTCCCACTCCTGGACCTGACCGACACCGACTTCTGGCGCCGCAGCCTGCCGCATCCCTGGCAGTGGCTCAATCAGTGCACCCTGCCGCGCCACCGACGCTTTGTCCGGCAAATGCGCGCCGCCAGCCTGGCGCTGCGCGGCTGCGAGCACTTGCTGATTGCCGATCGCTATCAGGCCTACCTGCTGCACCCCAAGGTCCTGGCGGAGGTCGCCAGCTTCTGGGCCCGCAGCCGGCACCTGTTTGTGGGCCTGCCCCATCGCCCGACCTTCAACCTCAACTCGCATGGCCAACTCACCTCGGCCTGGGCGCGGCGCTGGCCGCGCCTGCGCAGTACGCTGCGCGCCCATCTGCCGATTTGACCCTGTGCGCGGGAGCCTCAAGGGCGCCATGTGCCCGTGCAGCCGGGCGCTTCGCCCACGGCGACGCTGAGCAGGGTCACTTCGCGCGGCAGTGATGGCGCCACTTCCCGGGCAATCCACCAAGCCACGCGCTCGGCGGTGGGGTTGACCGCCAGGCCGCCGTTGGGGCCGGCGAAGGGGGCGATGTCATTGAGATGGCGGTTGTTGGCCTTGGCCAGCGTCGCGTCCAGCGACTTCTCCAGGTCGTGGAAGTCCATCACCGTCTCGATGCCGTCGAGTTGCGAAGCGCCCACGGTGACCAGCACCGACCAGTTGTGGCCGTGCACCGGTTCGAGGCTGCCGTCAGGCAGGCGGATGGCGTGGGCGGCGGCAAAGACGCGGGTGACGCTGATTTCGTACATGGTGGGCCTTTCCGATGATGATATCGGCGATCAACGAGTTTACTGAATGCTGACACGCCGAGGTCGCCCCCGGAAAGACGGCCCGGCTCGCTGCTGCTATTCTCTTGCCCATGGCCCTGCCCGTCACATTGCGACAACTGAGCAAGCACTTCGGCAAGACCGTGGCCGTCGATGGCATCGACCTGGACATCCCGGCTGGTTCGCTCTTCTTCCTGCTGGGGCCCAGCGGCTGCGGCAAGACGACGCTTCTGCGCATGCTCGCGGGCTTCACCGACCCGACTGCGGGGCAGATTCTCTTTGGCGATCGCCAGGTGACGCACCTGCCGCCCCACAAGCGCAACACCGGCATGTGCTTTCAGAGCTACGCGCTTTGGCCGCACATGACCGTGGCGCAGAACGTCGCCTTCGGGCTCAACGTCCGCAAGGTGGGCGGTGTGGAAAAAGAACGTCGGGTGGCCCAAGCCCTGGCGATGGTGCAGATGGATCCTTACGCCGGCCGCAAGCCCAATGAGTTGTCCGGGGGCCAGCAACAGCGCGTGGCGCTGGCGCGGGCGCTGGTCATCGAGCCCGACGTGCTGCTGCTCGATGAGCCCTTGTCGAACCTCGACGCCAAACTGCGCCTGGAGATGCGCAGTCAGATCAGGAGGATCTGCAAGGCCGCCAACATCACCGCGGTGTACGTGACGCACGATCAGAAGGAAGCGTTGTCGATGGCCGATGCGATGGCGGTGCTGCGCGACGGCAAGGTGATCCAGGTGGGCGCGCCGCGCCAGTTGTACAACCGTCCGGTCAATCGTTTCGTCGCCGACTTCCTGGGCGAAACCAACTTCGTCACGGCGACTATCGCCGGGCGTCAGGACGGGCAGGTGGTGCTGGAAACCCCTTGCGGCAAGCTGTTTGCGCGCGTGTTCCCTGCCGACTTGAACGACGCCGACAAGGTCATCTGCTCGATGCGTCCTGAGTCGATCAGGGTGCTGGATCATCAGCATCGGCCCGCCGAGCCATCGCCCAACACGTTCGCGGCGCGGCGCCTCGACACGATCTACCTCGGCGAGACGGCACAGCACCGCTTGCTCTTGCCGGGCGATGTGGTGATCAAAGTCTTCGAGCTCAACCCGCCTATGGAGGCGCCACACGATAGCGCCGAGAGCGACGTGATGCACGTCGCCATCGCGCCGCGCGACGTGGTCGTGCTGCGCGATTGAGGGCAAGTTGGATCGCGCCGGCGCGCGTCATCGGCCACGTCGGCGCGTCCTGGCGGCGCTTCCAAGGCGCGATGATCCTCAAGGCGCAAGCGAAGTTGTGCCGATAAATTTGTCACAACAGTTGCAGATTGCTATTGACAGGATTTTCATTGTCAAGGTAAAGTCTGCATAAGCTCCGATGGCGATGAAAGGAAAAGCCATGGCAAAGAAAGCCGCGAAGAAGAAGGCCGCCAAGAAGACCGCCAAGAAAAAGACGGCCAAGAAGAAGTAAGACGCGTTTCTGAATCGTTCGGAAGTCCGGCGGGTTTAGACCCGCGAATCGTTTCCCGATTCACTCACTCCGCTGATGATCGTCGCTCCGAAGTCTTGACGATTCAGCGGAAGCAAGAGCAACCCCCAAAAGCGCGCCACGGAGCAACTTGAACAAGAAGGGCGTTCCCGAACGGGACGCCTTTCTTGTTTTTTGCATCCAGCCGCTTACGCTTCGCGCTGATGTGCGACCAATCGTGCGCCTTGGCATGACCTGCCGCGGCGCGAAGCCGCAAGCGGCTGGATGAAAGTCGTCAATCCGCAGCGGCCTCGAGCAGCGCCAGGATCTTCTCCGCCGACTCCTGCGCGTAGTGCTTGTTGGCAAAGGTCTGGGCGATGTGCGCCAGCCGATCGGTCTGCTCCGCCCTGGATTGCGGCTGGGAAATCAGGCGGTCCATCTCGGCCACCAGCGGATCGACCTGGCGAAAATGCGGCACGTACTCGGGCACGGCCCGGCCCAGCCCCAGCGATTCGCTGATCAGATTGGGCAGCGTGAACGTCCGCGTGTGCACCAGCCAGCGCGCCAGCAGTTGCACGAGCAACTTGCTCGTGTTGTAGAACACCACCATCGGCTTGCGCTGGGCCACGATGTGCAGGGTCACCGTGCCGGACGTCGCCAGCACCACGTCGGCCCAGGCGATGACCGCTTCGGTCTGCCCGTGGCGCACGGTGACTGGGCCGATAGCTTGCTTCTGCTGCCGCGCGCGATCGATGACCGCGTTGACCTTTTCGGCGCCGCGCACATCGCGCGCCGAGACCACGGCCGCCAAACCCGGATGCCGCTGCTGCAATTGCGCAGTCACCTGGAGCATGGTGAGCAGGTTGGCGTCGATCTCCCCCATGCGCGAGCCGGGCAACAGCGCCAGCTTGACCGCGCCGGCCGGGGCATCGGCCAGCGGCGGCGGCGGCTGGTGAAGCTGCGGATCGAACACCGGATGCCCCACGAAGGTCGCCGGCATGTCGCGCGCGGCAAACCACTGCGCCTCAAACGGCAGCAGGCACAACACGTGGTCCGACAGACGGCGCAGCTTGCGGATGCGCCAAGGCGCCCAGGCCCAGAGCTGCGGCGCCACCAGATGCACGATGCGCGCCTGCGGCTGGCGGCGGCGCAACAGGGCGCAGATCGACCAGTTGGCGGCCGGGCTGTCCACCGGCACCAGCGCCGCGATGCGCCGGCCCTCGAGCCACTGCCCAAGCCGCCCCACGCGCTGATAGTGCGACACCGCCTGCGTGACCGTGCCCTGGAGCATCACGGCGTTGTCGGTGCTTGACTCGATCAACTCGGCGCCGGCGGCAGCCATGAGCGGACCGCCCAGCGCGTAGATGGTCAGATCCGGCCGCCGTCGCCGCAACTCCGCGATCACCGGCGCCGCGTGCTCGTCGCCGCTGGGCTCAAACGCGGTAAAGAGCAGGCCTGGGGCTGGGCTGGCAGTTGACACGATTGGTGCATCCTGTGACTGACAACCGCCGCACCGCAGGTGCACAAACCTGCGCCCTTCTCCAACCAGGGAGGGAGTATGATAGCAGCCTGATGCGCCGTGAATCATCGCAGGGCATGGCCGTCCTGGATGGGGGACTCACCGAAGAACGAAGAAGGAAGAACGAGAAGAGCCCCAGGCGCGTTCGCCCGTTCCTCGTCCCTCGTTACTCGTTCTTCGCTTTCATCGGGCCAGGACGGCCGGATGTTCACGTCAGCGTTCCAGCAACCACAGCACGCGCAGCAACTCCGCGACGCTCCAGGCCTGCGCCATCGTGCCTACTGGCCGGTGCGGCGGCTCGGCCTCGTGAATCTCATGGAGTTGGCCCAGCCCGCGGCCCAGCAGATCCTCCAGCAGCGGCGTCACCGCGGCGCGGGCGGCCTGGCGCGACTCGGCGCTGAAATCACCCGTGCGCAACACCGCCTCGGCATACGGTCCGATCAGCCAGGGCCAGATCGTCCCCTGGTGATATGCCTGGTCGCGCTGGAATTGCGGGCCGGTGTAGCGGCCGTGGTAGTGCCAGTCATCGCGGGGCAGCGTGCGCAGACCCACCGGCGTCAGCAGACGCGCGCGCACCACGTCCAGCACCTGCAACTGCTTGGTGCGCGGCAGGGGCGAGGCAGGTAGCGACGCGGCGAAAATCTGATTGGGCCGAACCGACTGGTCCACGTGCTCCTGCCCCTGCTCGTCCGTGTAGACGTGATCGTTGAGGCACGACAGCGCGTCGTTCCAGAACACTTTGGCGAAGGAGCGGCGGATGCGGTCGGCCAGTTTGTCGTAATGGCCCGCCAGCGCGGCGTCGGCGCCGGGCGTCGTGCGGATCAGGTCCGCCAGGCCCACCAGGGCGGCATACCACAGGGCGTTGATTTCGACGGCCTTGCCCGGCCGGGGCGTGAATACGACACCGCTGGTCGCCGCGTCCATCCAAGTCAGTTGCGTGGTGGGCGAGCCGGCGGTGATCAGGCCGTCGCCCGCCATGCGGATGCCGTTGTGCGTGCCCTTGATGTAGGCGTCCATGATCCTGGTGCAGGCGTCGCCCAGCCAGTCGCCCCAGCACGCCGCGTCGCCGCTTTGCCGCACGTACTCCAGGGCCGCGCGAATAAACCACAGGCTGGCGTCCACCGTGTTGTAGTGCGCCGCTTTGTCGTCGTAGTCGTCAAAACGGTTGGGCACCAGGCCGTCCTGGATCGAGTCGGCATAGAGCTTGAGCGTGTCCCGCGCATCGTCATATCGCCCGGTGCAGAGCAAAAGCCCAGGCAAGGCGATAAACGTGTCGCGCCCCCAGTCGGCAAACCACGGATACCCCGCGGTGATGGTCTTCAGCTCGCGATGGCGAATGGTGCGGTCGATGACAAAGTCGTCGGCGGCGATGGCCAGGGCGAGGGGAATTTCGGATTTTGGATTTCGAATTTCGGATTTTGAAGGCACGGACGAGTGTGGCGATTCGGCGGCGCTGATTCTCAAATCCGCAATCCGCAATCCGAAATCCGAAATCGCCTGCACCAGCGGCCGCAACTGCCGCGCGCGATCGTCGATCTCCCATCCGTGCGGGTCGGCGGGGCGATCGCCCAAAGCGACGGAGAAGCGTACTTCCTGTTCCTTGCCGGGGGTGATGGGCAGTTCAAACGTGCCGGGGACGAAGTAGTCTTCCTGGGCTTCCTGGCCGCGCTCGGCGTCCTGGCCGTAGTAGACGTTGTACCACCAGGGCGACTCCGCCAGCCGCCAGGCGCCGCCGCAGGTGAGCATCAGCGTCAGGTCGCCGCGGCGGATGCGCACGTGGCCGTCAACCTGGTCCACGCGGTAGGGCAGGCCCGCATCGTGCCGCGCCAGGCTGTGAAAATCGCGCAGCGCCAGCATCGGCGACAGGCGCAGCGACGCGGCGTGGCTGTTGGAGGGCACCATGACGCGGTAGCGCAGCGTCGCGGCCTGTTCCTTCCAGTGCAGGTACAGCTCGCGGGTCAGGCGGATCTCGCCCCAGGTGTACGCCCAGCTCGCAAAGAGCCCTTTGGCGAACTGGCGCAGCATCTCGTGGCCGGCGGGATGGAATACATCGCCCCGGTCGCCGTGGAACTGCATGGTGCTGAACTCGAGCATTTGGCTGGGCTGGTGGTCCCAGGGCTGGGCGCCGTCGCCGCTTTCGCCGGCGTTTCCGGGGGCGGTGAGCACGATCTGCTCGAGCATCTGGTTGAGCGCCACCACGCGGCTGACGGGCGGATGCGCCGCGGCGATCAGCAGGCCGTGATACCGCCGCGTGTTGATCCCCGGCAGCGTGCCCATGCTGTAGGCGCCGGTGCCGTTGGTCAGCAGCCACTCTCGGCCCCAGTGGGTCATGGCCGGCGCCTTGGGCGTAAGCGTGACGTGATGCGTCAGCCAGGGCGAGTCGTTCTGGGGCGGCAGGTGCGCCGCGCCCGGTGCGGCAGCCGCAGCGCCGTCATGCGAATTCCGGGGGTGCGGGGCGGGTGGCGAATCAGCGGGCTTGGCCGGCGCCTTGCTGGCGGGGCGTGACGGGGTGGTGGTGGTCGTTGTCTTTGAGGTGCGTTTGCCCACGAGTTACGGATCCTTCTTGACCCCAATGCAGTCTAACCGATGCGGCGGCGTGACGGAATCTGCCCGACCTCACCCCCGGCCTTACCCCCGGCCTTACCCCCGGCCTCCCCCCCGGCCTCGGAGGGACGCTGCGCGTCACCCGCCAAACAGGGCTACCTGACCTTGATCGTCGCCAGCGCCAGCGCCGCCAGCACCACGGTGATGATCCAGAAGCGCACCACGACCTGATTCTCGGTCCAGCCCGACAGATGGAAGTGGTGATGCACCGGCGCGCACTTGAGCAGTCGTCTGCCCCCGCCGGGCTGCTTCTTGGTGGCCTTGAAGAAGCCCACTTGGACCATGACGGACAGCGCCTCGGCGACGAACACGCCGCCGATGATCAGGAGCAGAAACTCCTGCCGCACGACCACGGCGATGTAGCCGATCAAGCCGCCCAGGGTGAGCGACCCGGTGTCGCCCATGAAGACCTGCGCGGGATGACAGTTGAACCAGAGGAACCCCAGGCACGAGCCGACCATGGCCCCGGCGACGATCGCCAGTTCATCGCTCTCGGGGATGTACGGCACCAGGAGAAACTTGGAGCGCATCTCCTCGCCGGCGATCAGTGCCAGGATCATGAAGGCGAAGGCGACGATCGCCATAATCCCGCTGGCCAGTCCGTCCATCCCGTCGGTGAGGTTCACCGCGTTGGACGAGCCGGTGATCACAAGCACGGTCAGGACGACAAAGGCGCCGGCGCCCAGGGTCAGGAACTTGACCAGCATTTCCGACGGCACATAGGTGCCCAGCGACGGGTCCCACGACCAGGTCTTGATGAAGGGGAGATTGAGGGCGTGGCTCATCTGGTTTAAGTGATGCGGATCGGCTTCGAGCTTGTGGGCGCCGTGGCTGTGGATGAACAGGCCCAGGATCACCGCCAGGCCCAGTTGGAAGAGCAGCTTCTCCCAGGTGTAGAGTCCTTCGCGTGAGCCGGGCTTGCGGCGGGCGCTGGTGAGCTTGAGCCAGTCGTCGAATCCGCCCAGCACCGCCAGCCAGATCATGCACAAGAGCGCCATCTGCACGTAGAAGTTGCCGATGTCCGCCAGCAGGAGGGTGCAGAAGAGCACGGCCCCGCAGATGAGGATGCCGCCCATGGTGGGCGTGTTGCGTTTGCCGGCGGTCAACTCGTTGAGCGTCTGGTTGTAGAACTCGGGGTTGTCGCCGATCTTCAGGGCGATCAGGCGGCGAATGACGCGCGGGCCCAGCACGACGACGAAGGCGAAGGACAGGACGATGGAGAGCACGGCGCGGAAGTCGATGTACTGCGTGAGCAGGCGCACCAGCCATTCCATGTGCAGGCGGGCGAGCAGTTCTCGGAAATAATCGGCCAGGACGTAGAGCATTGCAGGCTATTTCGGATTTCGAGTTTCGGATTTCGGATTTGAGTGGCAGCAGACGGCGGGTTGTGGGAAATCCGAAATTCGAAGTTCGCAATTCGAAACTCGCGTTTCCATCGCGGGGATCAACCGCTCCAGCGCCATGCCGCGCGAGGCTTTGAGCAGGACCACGTCGCCGCCCTGGAGCAAGGCGGCGATGCGCTGCGGCAGGTCGTCAGTCCATTGGGCAAAAGTGTGGATGCGTTGCGGCGGCCAGTGGCGGGACAGCGCTTCGGCGGTGTAGAGCGACAGCGGGCCGATGAGGATCGCCTTGTCGATGCCGCCGGCGAGTGCGGCCAGTGCCTGTCCCACCTTGCGATGCAGGTCCGGAGCATGCTGGCCCAGTTCGCGCATGTCGCCAAGGATCGCGATGCGTCGGCCTCCAGCCCCCTCTCCCTTCTGAGGGAGAGTGCTGGGGTGAGGGTGCACATGAATGGGTGCGGCCAGCAACTCACTCTCTAATCCTGCGACCTTTGCGGCGGATTCGTGCTGGGCTACGCCGTCACCCTCACCCGGCCTCGCCAAGCCTCGGCCACCCTCTCCCTCAGAAGGGAGAGGGAACGACGCCAACGTCCGCAAGGCCGCGATCACCGAATCCGGATTGGCGTTATACGCATCATTGATCAACACCAATTGCCGATGCGGCGCAGCATCCGCGGGTATTCGCGAAACCTCCATGCGCATGCCTACGCACATGACGTTTGCCAGCGCCGCGATGGCCTCGCTCATCGGCACGCCCATCCACCGTCCCACCGCCAGCGCGGCTGCGGCATTGAGTGCATTGTGGTCGCCGGGGAATGACAACTGGACCTGTGTGGGCTGGCCTTGCCCATCCGCGAGTGAGAACGACACCCCGGTGGCGTCGCTCTGCACGTCACCAATGGCCAGATCGTCGCCGGGTGACTGGCCGAACGTGATTTGCTTCACGCCTGCCGGCAAGCGGGCGAGATGCGGCGCCAGCAGAGCGACCGTGGCGGCGTCGCCGGGCAGCATCATCGCGCCATCCGCGGCGACATGCGGCAGGATCGCAGTCTCCTCCGCGGCCACCCCTTCGAGCGTGCCGAAGAATTCCATGTGCTCGTGGCCAATACTGGTGAGCACCACGGCGTCGGGCCGCACGATTTTCGCCAGGGCCTCGATCTCGCCGGGATGGTTGGTGCCGACCTCGACGACGACGAAGGCATCCGCCGTGTCGCCCAACGAGGCACCCAGCAGCGTCAACGGTACGCCGATGTGGTTGTTGAAGCTCTTGGGCGATTGCGTGCCGCGATAGCGCGCCGACAGCACGGCGTGAATCAGGTGTCGCGTGGTGGTCTTGCCGTTGGAGCCGACGACGGCGATGACCTTCGTGCCGCGCTGGCGCAAGTCATTGCGATAGGCCGCGGCAAGCTGCTGCAATGCCGCCAGCGTATCGGGAACCAGCAGCGTGGGGATTTTCGATTGGGCGGCTCCTGTCGCTGAATTGGCAACCGGCTTTGAAACCACCAGCATCCCAGCTCCCGCCGCTCGCGCCTGCGACACGTGATCGTGTCCATCGAATTTGTCGCCGCGCAGGGCGAGAAATATCTGGCCGCGTTGGATGGCGCGACTATCGGTGCTCAAACCACGCAAGTTGGGCGACACTTCCGTGGGCGGCACGAGCCAACGACCCTGGGTGACATGCTGAAGATTGTGTGGTGACCAGAACATGGGAACTACTGATTTCTGTTTTTCTCAATTAGCGAAGCGCTGTGGAAGCCGTCTGATTTAGCGAAGCGTTGCTGGACCGTTTGATTTCTGATCTTCCTATAGCCGCTTGCGGCTTCGCATCCGATTTCCAAATCAGACGGCTTCAACAGCGCTTCGCTAAATCAGCAATTAGAAAGCAGAAATCTCTTCATGACCGCCGCGGCCTGTTCGCGGTCATCGAAGTGGTGTTTTTCGCGGCCGATGATCTGGTAATCCTCATGGCCCTTGCCCGCCAGGAGCACGACATCGTCGGGCTGGGCGTCCATGATAGCGCGTTGGATGGCGCGGGCCCGATCGGGTTCGACCAAGACCATTTCGGATTTAGCTTGCGCTGTTGAAGCCGTCGGATTTCGGATTTCGGATTTCATGACCATAGCCCCAGCGTCGGCGGTTGGGCCTTGCGTATTCAAATCCGCAATTCGAAATTCGAAATTCGAAATGGCCATTCCTTGCGGCACGCCGGCGAGGATTTCGCGGATGATCGCCGCCGGGTCTTCCGTACGTGGGTTGTCGCTGGTGATGATGACGCGGTCGGCAAGCCGGCAGGCGACGGCCGCCATCTTGGGCCGCTTGGTGCGATCGCGGTCGCCGCCGCAGCCAAAGAGCACGATCAGCCGGCCGCGCGTGACCGGCCGCAGGGCAAGCAACACGTTTTCCAGGGCGTCGTGCGTGTGCGCGTAGTCAACGATGACCGTGGGAATTGCGGATTTTGGATTTCGGATTTCGGATTTGTCGGATGCGCGATTGAGATCTGTCTTGTCCTGCAAATCCGAAATCCGTACCGGTTCCAACCTTCCCGGCACCGACGGGCATTGCTCCAACGCCTTGCGCAAGCCGCGCGCGATGGCGGTCACCGCATTGGCGGCGGCGATGGCCTGGAGCGCGTTGATCACGTTGTGCCGGCCCACCAACGGCAGGTCAACCTCGACGCTGCCCCACGGCCCGTCGAAGCGCACCCTGCTGTGATCCGCCGCCAGATGCAGCACCGTTGCCCGGCATCGGTCGCCGGCGTCCTCCTCGGCCTCGGCGCCCAGCAGCGTGCAGGCCAGCACCCGTGCCCGGCAGCCCTCCATCATCCGCCCGGCCCACGGGTCATCCATGTTCATCACCGCAAACCCCTCGGGCGCCGCCGGCAACGCGTCAAACAGAATCGCCTTGGCGGCGGCGTAATCCTCCATCGTCTTGTGATAGTCCAGGTGGTCGCCCGTCAAGTTAGTGAACACGCCCACGTCGAATCGCAGCGTGCTTACCCGTCCCTGGTGCAGGGCGTGGCTGGACACTTCGGTGACCGCGGCCTTGCAGCCATGGGCGACCATTGCCGCCAGGTGGCGGGAGAAGTCGATGGCGCCGGGCGTGGTCAGTTCCGCTGAGCGGCGTTCCTGGCCGTCGTCGATGATCACCGTGCCCATCAGCCCGCACTTGACCCCCGCCTGATTGAGCAGGTGCTGGATTAGGAAGGCCGTGGTGGTCTTGCCGTTGGTGCCGGTGATGGCGATGAGCTTGAGGTGTCGGGATGGCTCGCCGAAGAATCGTTCGGCGAGTCTGCCGGCCAGGGTCTGATCAACGTTCACACCCGGCGCGGGGCGAATCCAGGCGACACCAGGTCGTGACGGGGCATCATCGTGCGTCACGACGGCCACGGCGCCGCGGGCGATGGCATCGGCGATGTATTGCCGGCCGTCTTCCACCGATCCGCCGCGGGCGATAAACAGCGTTCCGGCTCCGGGACTTCCGGGGCTTGCTGGACTTCTGGGGGTTCCGGGGGTCACACGCCGGGAATCGTCGGTCAGATCACCCACCAGCGTCGCGCCGTCGCCCGAGACCAGCTCCAACCCCATGTCAGCAATCAGTGTCTTTACATCCATGGCAAAATCCACGCGGCTTTCAGCGCTACGACGACTGATATTATCGGCCTGATCCGGCCGCAGGGGCGAGAAAGCGATGAATTGGCGGCTTTATCGGCCGGCGATCCAAGCAGCGGGCCGTTTTCGCCGATGCATGGAGTGTTTACCCCCTGCTTTGCCCCGCCCGTCCGGCGGCGCGCTTTAGGGCCTCCACAGTCGCCTATGAGCCAGCCCAACCAACCGATCGCCTCCGTGCGTCTGCGCCAGCAGGATCAGTCACGCCTGCTGGAGCAGATGAGTCAGACCCCAAGCGAGCCCCAGCAGGCCAATCGCCGCGGAGCGCGCTTTGAATACTCGGGTCAGATCATCGTCTCGGTCACGCATCCTAATAAGGCTCAGGCCACGTTCGTGGTCCCGCCGCGGAACCTAAGCGCCCACGGCCTGGCGTTCCTGCACGGCAGCTACATCTACCCCGGCTGCCGCTGCGAACTCATCCTCCCGCGCCTGGATCGCAAGGGCCAGAAGGTGGCGGGCACGGTGCGCGGCTGCCGGCATATCAACGGCACCATCCATGAGGTCGCCGTCATCTTCGACCAGCCGGTGCAGACCGAGAACTTCGTCAACCGGCACGCGGACGACATCGACGCGCCGCCGCCGGAGGACACGGCGAAGGATTTGGCCGCGGATGAACGCGGATGAACGCGGATTGGGAAAAACCGGGAAATCAGGAAAGCAGAAAATTCAGGAAATCAGACGAGACGAACGGGACTGTTGTGCTTCCGTTCTTCTGCGTTTTCTGCCGTTTCTCGTTTTCTGTATTTCCTTCCCCAGCCGCGTCTACCCGCGTTCATCCGCGGCAAACGCCTTTCGCGCTCATGCGGCCTGTCCGGTGACCACCGCATGGGTGTCACCCTGGCGGACCCAGATACTGCCCCGACCGCGGTGACCGTGCACCTGCGTCAGACGCTGGAGGTAACTGTGCAACTCCTGTTCGCCGAAGTTGTCCAGGAAGTCGCGAATGGCACTGCGGTTGATGCGAACGATCTGGTCGATCACTTGCTCTTTGCTCATGGCAGGCTCCAGGGTTCGGGCTCTGGGGGTCCGGGGTCCGGGGTCCGGGGTCCGGGTGAAGATGGCCGCGGCCAAAAAACGTCACGCCGCGCGCGCCGCGGCTGTTTTGCATCGGCGGCCCCCACACCTCACCATGAGCCCCCGGAGCTCCTCTTCTGTTATCGGAATGGGAGGAAAAAGTGATAAGTATAAAGTGCAAAGTGAAAAGTCAGGGCAATGCTGCGTGCTTTTCCTCCCCCTCTTCACTTTCTACTTTCTACTTCTCACTTGCCAGTGCCGCCTCCACCGCCGCCACGACCTTCGCGTCGTCCGGCTTGACCTTGGGGCGGAAACGCTGCACCAAGTTCCCCTGGCGGTCCAACAGGAACTTCTCGAAATTCCACTGCACATCCCCGGTTTCCCCCCCGGATTTACCCATCGGCTCTGACGCCGCGATCAGCGCCTTGTACAGGTCGCAGGTGTCCTCTCCCTTCACGCTCACCTTGCCCAGCATCGGGAACGTCACATCGTATTTGCTCGTGCAGAATTGGAGGATTTGCTCGTTGCTGCCGGGCTCCTGTCCGCCGAAGTTATTCGCCGGTACGCCGATGACCACCAGGCCGCGGTCCTTGTACTTCTCATAGAGGGCCTCGAGTCCGCCATACTGCGGCGTCAATCCGCACTTGCTCGCCACGTTCACGAACAAGACCACCTTGCCGCGGTACTGCGACAGGTCCACCGGCTGACCGGCGATGTCCTGCATGGTGAACGCCAGCAGCGGCGCAGCGGGGGGAGCGGGGGGAACCGCGGGAATTGTGGGCGACGAAGCCGAAGCGGCGGGCTGGGGCATGGTGGACTCCGTAAGGGGGGTATCCGCCGGGGGCGACTGGGTCATCATCTCGCCCTCGTCTTTCGGGGCCGTGCAACAGGCACACACGCGCTTCTCCGCCGCCGATGCCGATGCCGAGGTCGAATCCGCATCATTCCGCGGCGCCGCGGAGGCACTTGCGGTGGCGGCCTGCTTCTGGCAGCCGGCCAACCCGATCATCGCGACGGCCAACAACATCATGGCGAACTTGGGCATGCGAAAGCTCCGTGTGAATGCCAACCCAACCGCGGCTAACCGGCTTTTATTCGTTCTAGTGTAGCCCACCTGCCGGGGGCGGGGGCGGATGACCGACGGCTTCACCACGCCTGCGAACGCCCCCCGCCCCGGGGCCGAAACGGCCCGGCTCGCTGGAGTCGTGAAGCAGTATATGCACCCCGGCCGGCGCAATACCCGGGCCGGCACAAGGAATATGGCCGAGCCGCTTGCGGCTGGTGATTGAGAGTCAGGCATTGGGAAGGGCGCGGCGCCGGCCGAAGCAGGCCGGGCCGAATGCGGAAGCTCCGCCGCAGCGGGCACCGCCAACCCGCGCGATCAGAAGCTGGACTCCGGTTCGTCCTCGTTGAACAGGCAGCGATGGTGCACGCGGATCACCTTGGCCAGGGCATCGCCGAGCAAGGGCCCGATAGCGGCGATGGTTTCCAGGGTGTTCTCGTCGAAGGGCTGGTCCGCCTCGCGAAAGAGCGTCAGCACCGCCAGGACTTCGTCGCCGTGCCGGCAGGGCATCGCCAGCACGTGCTGGCCGCGCAGATATTCGCAGTGCTCCTCCAGCCACGCCGACAGGTCCACGTCGTCGATGATGTGCACCGGCGTGTCCTCACCCGCCACGCGCGGCGCCAGGTGGTCCGCCATTTCCTGGAGCAGTATCTCCGACGGGCCGGAGGCTCCGTCGAAATTAACGTAACCGCCCAGCGAGTATTCGTCGGAACTCGAAGGCAGGAACATCGCCGCGTTGGTGGGGCCGGCCTTGTCCAGTACGAACTCCAGCACCTTGCGCACCAGTTGCTCCAAGTCCAGCTCGTTGCGGATCACGGCGTTGATCTCGCTGGATTGGATCACCTGCTGCATCTGCGACGCCAACTCCTGATAGGCGCTGACCAGATCGGTGCACAGCACGTTGACCTGCTCGGAGATCTCTTCGCGTGCCTGATTGAGGCGCAGGCACATGCGGCGGAGGCGGCGCACGCGATTAGTCGTGCGCTGCTGACTGCGCAGGCGGCGCATCACGCTGTCGAGCCGCTGGCTCAATTCATTGGCGTCCAGGGGCTTGCTCAAGACGTCCAGCGCGCCGGCACGCATGATCTGCACGAGGTCCTGAACCGAGGCCTGACTGACGAGCATGACGCTGGGGGTGGGCTTGCGCTGATGCGCCAGTTCGCGCGCCAGGCCCAGGCCCGAGCCGTCGGCCTGCTGGACCGCGATCAGCGCCAGGTCCACGCCGCCCTGGGTCAGCGCCGCTTGAGCCGGACCGATGCCCGGCACCCAATCCACCGACAGATCGCCGGGCAGGAAGCACTGCTCAAGCGCTTGTTTCACGCTCGCATCGCTGTCCACCACCAGCACCCGAAAGGGCTTGCCCCCGGAGGCGCCGGAGGCTCCCGTGGCGGCGGGGGACCCCGTGATCGTCTTGGGCTTGGGCCGGGCCTTGCGGGCGGGCCGAGCGGTCGTCTTGCTGTCTGATCGCACCACGGTTTTCTCCTGCAACTGTCAAGCCCGGCCATGCGAGCCTATCCGGGGGGCGAGCTTGGCCGGGATCAATCGGTAACGACCACTCCACCTCACCCAGCGTCCCCTGTCGATGGGGACCGACTGTTTATCCGTGGCCCATGTCGTCGCCACCGTCTGTATCGGTTGAACCGGGTAGTGAATCGAGTGGGACATACAGAGTCGCGACAGTTCCTTTGTTGGGGGCGCTGCGCAACTCAACCCGGCCGCCATGTGCCGCGGCCATCAACTGGGCCCGCGGCAGGCCCAGGCCCACGCGCCGCCCCGCCGATTTGCTGGAAAAGAACGGATCGGGCGCGTGCGCCAGGGTGTGCGCATCCATGCCCGGGCCGTCGTCGGCCACCTCGATCAGCAACACGCGCTCGACCGGTTCGATGCGGACGGTGATGCGCAGCATCGAGCGCGGCGGCGACTGAAGGGCATTGAGCGCCAACTCCACGACCGCCTGCTCGATCAAGTCACCGTCGATCGACGTCTCCAGCGGCGCCTCGGGCACCTGGAACTGCACGTCAACCGGCGCGGCATCGCGCGGCAGGTCGCGGCTTTCCCGCGCCTGGCGCAGAGCCCGATCCAGCATTTCGTAGAGCCGCGTCGGCTGGCGCTGCGCCCGCGGCGGGTCGGCGTACATCCGCAGGCCGCTGATCAAGTCCGACAGGCGATGCGCCTGCTCGGTGATCTGCGCCACGGCCTGGTGTTCCTTGGTCCCCGGCTCGGTCACCTGGGCCAGCAACTGGGCGCGGCCGGAGATGATCGCCAGCGGGTTGTTCATTTCGTGGGCCGCCCCAGCCGCCATTTCACCTAAGCGCGTCAGCGACTCGGCCTGCAGCAGGCGGTCCTGGGTTTCCGCCAGGGCGCGGTTGGCTTGCGCCAGGTCTTCGCCCAGCCGGCGGGCGCCGTCGTGCTGATTGGCGGCGGCGATGGCGGCGCCCCAGGTGCTCGTCAGCGCCACCAGTTGAGTCCAGGGCGGCAGGACGGGACGATCGTGCAGCAGCAGCGCTGCGGTGCCCCAGCCGCAACCCAGGGGCAGCACGCGCACCTCGCGCAGGTCCGGCGCCGAGGCCAGGTGGTCCGCCAGCCACGGCATGAAGCCCATGACATTGAGCGTCGCCAGTTGTGAAGCGTCGAGGTGCGACAGGTCGTCGCAGGAAGAGGGCGGCTCGATCATCTGCACGTGCAGGCCGGTGCCCTGGCGGCTGATCTGGCACACCTGCCAGTGCTCGCCCGGCGCGGGCTGGTAGACCATGGCGTAGAAGCCGGCGCCCAGGGCATTGCCGGCGCATTCGATGACGCCCGAGAGCACGTCGGCGACGCCACGGCCCGGCGCGGCGCCGGCATGGAAGCCGGCGATGGCTTCGAGCAATTGCGCCTGCCGCGCCGTCGCCCGGCCGCGCCGCTCCAGCACCGCGTTGAGCCGGCCGAGCATTTGGTTGGCCTGCTGGATCGAGCGGATGTACAGCTCGTGCGAAGGCTCTTCGTCCAGGCCCAGGGCCGTGCAGCGCCGCTCCAGTTCCACGTGCAGGGTCTGGCTGATGGCCTCGACCTTCTGCGGGTCTAAGTCCACGGCCAGGGCCAGCGCCTCGGCGTCCTGGGCAACGGAGAAATTGCCGCTGTAGCCCAGGTGGCTGCGCCGCGCCAGCAAGTCCGCCAGGCTGACGACGCCGATCATGCGGCGGTGGGGCAGCCGCGGCAGCATTTCGTAGGGCGAGCCGTGCAGCCAGATGCAGTCCTGCACCATGTGCGAAAGCTGCCACTGTTCCGCCAGGCGTTTGCCCGCGGTGTGGTGGTCGATGCCGATGATGCGCCGCTCATATTCGGTGATGTTGCCCTGGTTGATTTCGACCAATTCGACGACCCGGCCAAAACTCTTGGGCAGCACGAAATCCAGGGCGAGCTTGCCCACGTCGTGCATCAGGCCGCAGACGAAGGCTTCGGAGGGATTGACCTCGGGCGTATCCGCCAGGGCGGCGAGTTGTTCGGAGGCGATGGCGACCGCCAGGCAGTGGCGCCAGAACGCCATGCGGTCCAGTTCCATGGACGGCGGCGCTTCCCCGGCGCCAGGCGGGTCCTCGCTCAGCCCGCCGCGGTTGCGGAACATCTCGAACACCTTGATCGAGAGCACGGCGTTGCGCACGGCGTTGAAGCCGAGCATCACCACGGCGTTGTGCACGGTGTTGATTTCGCCGCGAATGCCTTTGTCCGCCCGCCGGGCCAGACTGAGAATCCGTGAGGTCAGCGCCGCGTCGCTGCTGATTAACTCCACGACTTCGCTGGCGTGCGAGTCGTCGTCAATGGTCAGCACCAGCAGCCGCGTGGCGACCGCCGGCAGCGTGGGCAGCGAATCGATCTGACGAAGAATCAGCTCCGTGCGGCGGGCTTTGCTCGGATCGTGGGTGGCGCTGGCGGTGGTCACTACCATAGATCACCAGTGACATTCGGAATTAGAAGTCCGAAGTCTGAAGTCCGAAAGACGAAGTGCGAAGTTCGGATTGCGCGTTTGATTCGTACTTCGTACTTGCACTTCGTCCTTTCCTCAAACCTCCAGCAGTTCGCCGATGCGGGTCATCAGCTTTTCGATGTTGAACGGCTTCTTGACGAAGTCGTCAGCGCCGGCCTGCATCAGGTCGTCGATCTCGTCCTGTTTCACCACGCCCGAGACGATGATGATCCGCGTGCCCGCCAGTTCGGGATTCTGCCGAATCGTCTGGCAGACGATGTTGCCGTTGATGTCCGGCAGCATGTAGTCCAGCAGGATCAGGTCGGGGCGGAACTGCTGGGTCATCACGCCGGCGTCATAGCCGCTGGCTGCGGTCTTGACCTCGAAGCGCCCGTCGCGCGTCAGCACGTCCACGAACAGCTCGACGATCTGCTCGTCGTCGTCCACCACGAGGATGCGCTTCTTGCTGCCCTCGAGCAGATCGGTGGGAATGTTGTTCTCGCGCATGAAACGAATCAACTCATCGCGCGGGATGCGGCGAAAGCGGCTGCCGGGCACGCGGAAGCCGTGCAGGCGCCCGCTGTCGAAGCAGCGGATGATCGTCTGCTGCGAAACCTTGCAGACTTCGGCGGCCTCGCCGGTCGTGAATACCTGCTTGGACTTGAGTTCGCTGGACGTATTGGGCGTCATGGTGCTCATTCCATCTCCCCTGGGTGCTGACGCCGCCGCTCGGATATGCCGCGCGGACCGGACGATTAAGCCAACCAGCAAGGTCGGCCCAGCTTGCCCACCTTTACATCGGCGGGTGCGGGGGGCGGCTTAATCGGAGAATTGGAGAGTGGAAGATGGTGGGTGCGTGAAACGTAGGAAAAGCCGCGGCTTGCCGCGTTCCTACCGCTTCGCCGCTTCCAGCTCCCGCCCGATGGCGTAGATGCCGGTCGCATCGAGGAGCTGGTCGTTGGCGACGAAGAGTCGTGCGACGGCGGCGCGGTGGATTTTCATCTTGGTTCCGCCCACGCCGATGGCCCCGTAGCACGTGATACCGTGGTGCTCGGTCGCCTTATCGGTCGCGGCGACGCCGGCGATGCCCAGTGGCGGGGTGGCGTTCAAGTCGATGGCGACCTTCAGCCCCTTGGTGGATTCGAGCACGCCCGCCGGCGCCAGCGCAACCCCGGCGGCGCCGGCGGCGACGAGCAGTTGTACATCCCGCAGGGCCGCTTGCACATCGCCTACCGCGACGCCGGTCACGTGCGCCTGCTTGACAGCGGCCTTGATGGACTGAGCCGCTTGCTCGGCGCGAGCGAGCGATCGACTGGCCAGGCGTACCTGCGTGCCCTGGCCCGCCAGCAACAGCGCGACCCGCTGCCCGACCGGCCCGGTGCCTCCGAGCACCAGCGCCGTGGCGCCTTTCAAGGTCATGTGCCGGCCCGCCGCCAGCACCGCCGCCGCCGCCGTCGTGTTGCAGCCGTTGGCATCGAGCATCGCCGACACGCGCATGGGGCCGAAGAAGGCGCCGGTCGCCGCGGCCAGCAAGCGTTCGGCCGCCGCGACATCCGATCCGCCGATGAAGATCGCCGTGTGCTTCAGTTCCGCCGGCCCGCGCGTAAAGATCGCGCCGTGCACCAGTCCCCGCACGTCTTCTACCGCCACGCCGGCATACGACAGCACCTCGTCCACGCCGGCATCGATGGCGACGATGCGGTCAAACACGCTGGCGTGCGCATCGGGATCGAACTGTAGGAGTACCGTGCGCTGGCGGGGAGTTTCGCTCATGCGCGCTAGTCTACGCGGGTTGCATCAGAGCCGCGCGGCGTAAGCCCGCGGTTCTGAAATCTCAAATTTGAAATCTCAAATAGAAGACACCGCGGGCTTACGCCGCGCGGCTCTGACCAATTCACGCCGTATGCCGTACCGAATGCACCAACTCCTCGACCAACGCCGACAGCGCGACTTCCTCGATCGTCGAATCGATCGCCAGGCGGACGACTTCGTTGGCCTCGAGCTGGCGGCGCAAACGATGCTCGGCGGTGACCACGGTGGAATGACTGGAGCGCTGCATGGCGGCGGCAATCTCGGGGTAGCTCATGCCCGTCAGCCGACGCGCCAGGTGAATGACCAGGGCACGGGCGAGGACGGCCTGCTTTTGCCGGCCCGACTTGACGATCTGCTCGCGCGGCATGGCCAGGCGCCGGGTCACGGCCGCCATGATGGCGGCGAAGCGCACCGGGCGATCGGGCGCCGCGGCGGCGTCGGCCTGAAAGAGCCGCGTGGCCAGCGTGTGGCCGATGGTGGCGTGCTCAACGTCGGCCAGACTCCCGTTGGCGCCTCCGCAGCGGTTCTGCTCCATCGTCGCCAGCGCCTGGAGCTTGGTCAGCGTGCCTTCGATCTCGCGGACCGAGCCGGGGCATCGTGCCGCCAGCACGCCGGCGACCGACTCCATCAGCGTGATGCCCCGCCGCGTCGCCAGGGCCTGGATGATGCGCATTTTCGTCGCCGTGTCCGGCGGCTTGATCTCCACCACCAGCCCGCCCACGCATCGGCTCACCAGCGCCTCGCTGAACTGCTGGATCATCTTCGGGTGCGCATCGCTGGCCAGCACCACGCGGGCGCCGATCAGCTCGATGGCCTTGAACGAGTGCAGGAATTCCTGCTGCGTCGCGGTCTTGTTGGCGATGAAGTGCACGTCATCGACCGCCAGCAGATCGAGCTTGCGGAACTTGCGGCGAAAGGCGTCGATGGCGCTGTTGCCGCCGCGCACCGCCGTGAGAAACTCATTGGTGAACTGCTCTCCGGTGGTGTAGTGCACCTGCGAATCGGGCTTATCATCGAGCATCTTTCGGCAGATGCCCTGGAGCAGGTGGGTCTTGCCCAGGCCCACGCCGCCGTGAATAAACAGCGGGCTTGCATGTGGATTGTCTTCGCTTACCAGTCGTTGGGCGGCGGCGACGGCCAGTTCGTTGTTGGGGCCGACGACCAGGTCTTCCAGGCGATAGCGCAGCACCGGGGCGGGCATGAAGTGCTGGGGGCGGCGCTCACGAACGCGTGGCGGCACCGCCAGCGCCCCCCCGCCGTCGCGCGGCGCAACGTCCTTGTCCGTGCCGTGACGCGGGCTGCGAGCTTCACCAAATGGAGCCGGATCGACGTAGACGCTCAGGTCCACGTCCTGGCCCAGCTCTTCGCGAGCGGCCGCGCGCAGGTGCGCATCGAAGTTGCGCCCGATCCAGTCGGCGACGAAGCGGTTGGGCACCGCCACTTTCAGGCGGTTGTCCAGGTCCTGGTAGTCCAGCCGGGCCGAGCGGTCGAACCACATACCGTAGCGGTAGGCGCCGACCGAGCGTTCCAATCGTTGTGCGATACGGGCGCAAAGCATCTCTGTCGAAGTGGTCGCGGTCACGAACACCCCCAATCACGTTTGGCCTAAGGGCACGGGTCTGCCGCTCAAGCCCGTCTTAGGTTGTAAAGCGCATGGCAGGAAACCGGGCGCTTAAGAAAGCGGGAAATGGGTCCGTCCGTCGCTCCGCGGCCGAGTCAATCGATGCCGGCTCAACACCGACGAGCCTCGTCCCATCGCCACTCGCCAATCGGGGTGACATTCCTTTGCCACGTCCGAGAAGATAAGGCTTCGCCGACCGTGCATCAACGGCATCGGGGAAAACCTGAGCGTGCTCCGCGATCCAGCGTCAGCATTCGTAAGCAGTTGGGAGGCGAAAAAAAAATTTCTCCACCGTCGCCGGGCCAGTGGGCGGAGAAGGTGTGGAAAAGATGAAAGTGCAGAGTGCAAGATGCAGAATAAGAAGCGCCGCGGCTTTGCCGCGTTTCCCTCATCACTTTGCACTTTGCACTTTGCACTCTGCACTTTCCACCGCCAGGATCAGAGCTTGTTTGCGGGCCGTGGAGGTGAAGTGCAACGACTGATACAAGCGCACCGCCGGCGCGTTGTCCGCATCGACGGCGCAGATCATCGACGTCAGGCCGCGCTGTTGCGCCAGGCCGATGCCGTATTGGAGCAGGCGGCGTCCCAGTCCCTGGCCGCGCTGCGTGCCGGGGAGGCCCAGGTAGACCAGCTCGATCGAGCGCCGCTGGGGCAGGGGATTGAGCAGCATGACGCCGCAGGGCTCGCCGGCGCGGCAGAGCACCTGCCACAGCGCGGGCTCAAACGTGCCGGTGTGCATGTGGCCGTCGATGATGTCGTCGATGTCGCGCAGGCCCAGTAAGCCGGGACAGTCGCGCGTGCCCTGGTAGCTCTCGAGGATGGCACGTTCGAAAAGCGGACGATGGGATTCGGACCAGGGCAGCAGTTGGTAGCCCGGCGGAGCGCCCGCAGCCCCCGGCGGCGGCACCGGCGATGACTTGATGGTGTGCTGGAGGTATACCAGGGTCGCCAGGCGGGTGAAGCCGGCGTGATCCAGGGCGCCTGCCAGCAAGTCCTGCCCGGGGTCCAAGAGCGACTGAATGAGGCGGACGCGCCGGGTGTCCTGGCCGCGGCAGGCGGTGCGCACCAGCGCCCCGGCCAGCGCCACCGACGAGCGCCGCACCAGGGGCGAGAGGAAGACCATGGCGGTGCGCCCGGCGCAGGGCACGATCATTGTCGCCGCCACGGTTCGGCCATCGCGGCTGGCGGTCCAGATATCCTCCAGCGACAAGCGCTGCTGATCGGCAAAACCCAGAAAGTGATCCACCACCGCCTGCCGGCCCGCCGATTCACCCGTCAACAGTACCGCCAGCGCTTCGTAGCGATGCTCCGGCGCGACCCGAGCGATCACGACGCCCGGTTCACGCTGCCAGCTCGAAATGGAATCGGCGACTTCGGTCATGGGAAAAGTTGAAAAAGCAAAAGTTCAGCGGCGCGGTCACTTTTTATTCTTTACTTTGCACTTTGCACTTTGCACCTTGCACTTCCACACTTCACACTTGGCCTTGTTGCTGCCCCGCCGCCCAACACTTACAATCCTATCCTGCTGCCGCCCCTTTGGACGGCGGGTTTATTATCGCCTAGTGGAGGCCTGCACTGTGAAGAGCTTGCTTGCCGTCCTCATACTTGCCGCCGTCATCGCCGGTTTCGGCACCGCGCCGCGGCTTCTGGCCTATCCCACCCCGGCCATGGTCAGCCACTCCTGGAACCTGGAATTCAGCCACGATGTGCCCCGCGCCATCGCCGTCAAGTCCGTCGACGGCCTGACCCGGTGGTACTGGTACATGACCTACAAGGTCGTCAACAAAACCGGCGAGGACCGCCTGTTTGTTCCCGAGATCACGATCGCCACGGATGAAGGCGACATTGTTTCCGCCGGCCGGGGCGTGGCCAGCAACGTCTATGACGCCATCAAAGAGCAGGCGGGCAACCGCTTTCTGGAAAGTCCGGCCCGCGTGGTGGGCAAGATCCTCCAAGGGCAGGATTATGCCAAGGAAAGCGTCGCCATCTGGCCCGTCTTCGCCCATGACGTGACCCAGGTCACTGTCTTCGTCGGTGGCCTGTCGGGCGAAACCCAGGTCATCACCATCCCCGGTACCGACAAGAGCGCCCTGGTCTCCAAGACCCTCATGATGACCTACAAGATGCCGGGCGACCCCGCTTCCCCCCAGAACCAGGCGGTGATGGCGCAGGGCGAGGACTGGATCATGCGGTAAGCCATGGCTTGGTAACCCATACAATCCATTCATGCAGTGGGTTTACCTCGATAACAACGCCACCACGGCGCCGGCGCCGCCGGTAATCGACGCGATCGATCAGGCTCACCGCGAGTTGTGGGCTAATCCATCGAGCGTGCATCGCCTGGGGCAGATGGTGCGGCAGAAAGTGGAACTGGCGCGGACCCAAGTGGCCCAGCTCATCGGCGCCCGCGAACGCGAGATCATCTTCACCTCGGGCGGCACCGAATCCAACAACCTGGCATTGCACGGCTTGGCGCCGCCCCCCGGAACCCCGGACGTGCTGGTCACCACGCGGATCGAGCACTCGGCGATTCGCGAGCCCGCGGCGGCGATGGAGCAGGGCAGTGCCGTGCGCGTCGTGTATGTGCCGGTGGATGGGCAGGGGCAGGTGACGGCCGCGGCAGTGGGCGCGGCGGTGCGGCAGGCGATCGCCGAGCGCCAGACGCCCGGTGGCATGGTGCTTGTCAGCGTGCAGTGGGCCAACAACGAGACGGGGGTCATTCAACCAATTGCCGCGATTGCCCAGGCGATCAGCGAGGTTCGCCGGACTGTCACCGTCGGCACGCGCGTGCTGCTGCACGTCGATGCGACACAGGCGGTGGGCAAGCTGCCCGTGGACGTCAAGGCGGTGGGAGCGGACATGCTGACCCTGGCAGCGCACAAGTTTCACGGCCCCAAAGGCATCGGGGCGCTGTACGCGCGCGGCGGCGTGCGCCTGCGGGCGCAGAACATCGGCGGGCCCCAGGAGCGCCAGCGCCGTGGCGGCACGGAGAACACGCCGGGCATCATCGGCATGGGCGTGGCCGCGGAACTGGCGCAACAGTTCCTCGAAGATGGCGATCTCCTGGGCGCGCTGCGGGCGCGGCGCGATCGGCTGGAAGCGGGGCTGCTGGCGGCCTGTCCCGGAGCCGTGGTCAACTCCGCCGGCGCCGATCAACGCTTGTGGAATACGACCAACATCGGCTTTCCACGCCTTGAGGCCGAGGCGATTTTGCTGGGCCTGTCGGAGCGCGGCGTGTGTGCCTCGGCGGGGGCGGCCTGCTCCAGCGGGTCGCTCGAGCCCTCGCCCGTGCTGCTGGCCATGGGCATCGAAGAGCCGATCGCCCACGGCTCGGTGCGCTTCTCCCTTTCCAGGTTCACCACCGACGCCGACATTGACCGTGCCCTGGCGATCGTGCCGGAAGTGGTGCGGCGCCTGTCGCGCACGCTGCCCATGGGGGTGTGATTTTTTGGAGTGCGGCGGCCTTGACGCCGCTTTGGCTTTTTGCGGCCCGTACGGCTCGGCCGTAAGCCAAAGCGGGGTCGTTGCCCCCGCACTCCATAAGCGCATGGCCTGCATTAACCGCTACCCGTCAATCGTTAGTAAAATGTTGTCGCGCCCCGGCCGGACCGACCTTGCGGCGCCAGAGCCCCCCGGAATTGCATATGACCCTCGCTCCCGCGCCGGCCGATGCGCCGGCGTTGAACCCGCTGCTCGTCGCCGACGCGCCGCCAGCCGCCGGCCATCAGTCGTCCGCCCCCGCGCGCACCTGGTTGAGCTATGGCACCGCCATTCGCGTGCTGGGCATCTGGGCGGTCATCGTCGGCCACGTCTGCGATATGCCGCTGTTCGACCCCGCCACCCCGCGCAGCGACTGGTGGGTGCTTAACCTCGTCGATTCGGCGTGCCGCTGGGCCGTGCCCCTGTTCATCATGCTCAGCGGCGCCATCCATCTGGCCAACCACAAACAACCCGCCGATGCGTTTTACCGCAAGCGGCTGGCGCGGCTGAGCGTGCCCATTATCGCCTGGTCGGCGTTCTTCATGTGGCTGAGCGTCTACTACACCGGGTGGAGCACCGCCGATCAGGCATGGCGCGATTTGCTCCTGGGCAAGCCCTATCCGCATCTGCACTTCATCTATCGCATCGCCGGACTCTATCTGCTCACGCCGATGTTGCGTGTCTTTGTCGCCCACGCCCCGCGGCGCATGCTCGGCCTGACGGTCATCCTTCTGCTGGCGCTGGCGTCGGCCAGTTCCGTCGCCGATGGGCTGGCACATACCGAACTGAGCGCCTTTGCACGCTTTGCCCCGTTCCTGGGTTACTACCTGGCCGGGTATTGGCTGCGCGAGGTGACGGTGCCGCGGCGGTGGATCCCCTGGTGTTGGCTGGGATTATTCGCTTGCATCCTGGCGCTGGCAGGCTCCACCGGATGGCTCACCGCGCATTACGGCCTGACGCCGTATCCCTCCACCGGCATGCTCATGATCGATTTCCTCAGCCCCGTGCGCGTCGTCATGGCTGTCTTTGCCTGGCTGGTGTTTGCTTACCACTTCCGCGCACCGCACCGCGGCGGATTCACATCTGCTCGTCCGGCCAACAGCAATCAACGTGGCCTTGGCAGCCTGGCCGCCAGCGTGCTGGCGCCGGCGGTCCTGGGCGTCTACCTCGTTCACCCGCTCTTCCGCGAAATCCTCCACGTCCACGGTTACACCGCCCTGTGGCCCAACGTGTATCTGGGCATCGTGCTGATCTCCGTGGCGGTGATGGTCCCCGCCTGGCTGGTCGTGCTGCTGGCGCTGCGCATCCCCGTCCTGCGCACGATCGTCAACGGCGCCGGTTGAGCCGGTCCCCATGAAGTGCCGCACTCCGGTGCGCAGCGAGTAACCCATGCGTCATGCCCACTCCATCGCCCGCGTCGTGCAGCTTCTCTGCACTGCCCTCGCCCTGACGCTGCTCGTCGCCGCCGCAAGCGCCCAGGGCCCCGATGCACCCCCGCCCAAGAGCGACAAACCCGCTCCCCGGCAAGCCGCAGAATCCACCGAACCATTTCCCCAAGCTCCCGGCCACCACCGCCTGCACTTTCCCGTCCGCATCGGCGAGCGCCAGCTCGACCTGCCCTATGTGTTGTCGGTGCCCAAGAATTACCAGCAGCCGCGGCAGAAAAAGCCGCTCCTGATCTTCCTCGTCGGCGCCGGCGAGCGCGGCAACGACCACCAGGGTATTTTCGTGCACGGACCCTCGGCTGAGATGCAGCGCAACCGCGAGCTGGAAGACCAGGTGGACATGCTGGTGCTCTCGCCGCAGATCCCCGGCGACCTGAGTTTCGATCAGCCCGAGGTGGCCGGCGCGATCGTGCAGTTGATGGTGCACGTCGCCGGTCATTGGCGCATCGACACCACACGGGTGTATGCCACCGGCCTGAGCATGGGCGGCAAGGGCTGCTGGCAACTGGCAGCCACCGCGCCGCCGCGAACCTTTGCCGCCATCGTCCCCATCTGCGCCCGCGCCCTGGATTCTGAGCAGCTCATCCCGTCGCTAGCCGGTACGGCGGTGTGGATCATCAGCGGCGGCGCCGACGGTGACTTCACCACCGACGCGCGGAAAATGACCGAGGCCTTGCGCAATCGCAAGGTGGACGTGACCCACACCGAGGTACCCAACGAAGGCCACGGCGTCTGGCTCAAGTATTACCCGCGCATCGAGTTCTACGACTGGCTGTTGTGCCATCAGCGTGGTAAGCCGGCCCGCGCCCGGCCCAGCGACGAGCAACTGCTGAAAATGGCCACCGCGGCGCCCGAGTCCGGGGCCGATCGCTTCAATCGCCACCTGACCGAGGAACTGGGCAAATTCCTGCCCTACTGGCAGATTCTCAACTGTGGCCGCGATATGGAGCCGGGCATGCGTGACCGCTTCGGCAGCCGCACCAAGGTCTTCGTCACTCATCCGCTCAATGGCGAAACGCCCTGCGTGCTGATGACCACCGCCGCCATTCCCGCCAAGGGCAAGACCTCGCTGCGCCTGATCGTGGGCCACCATCCCGAAGGCGACTGGGACCTGATCGTCCGCGCCGACGGCCACGAACTGCTGCGCCAGAACATCGGGAAAGACACGGCCCGCAACGGCTGGCGCGATATCAGCATTGACCTGACGAGCTATGCCGGCAAGGACGTTCGCCTGGAACTGCTCAACCAGCCGACGGGCTGGTCCTACGAGGCCGGCTACTGGGGCGCGGTGGTGATCAGAACCACGCCTTAACTCACGGCACGAACAACGCAAGATTGCCCTCACAGGTCACTCGCCCCAGTGGGCCTCGAACTTCGCCAGGCCAATCCTCAGCGCCTCGAGGTTCGGCGTCGTAGTCGTGTTCCCCCCCGGTGCGAAGTGGTACCGGGTGCCAGCTACCAGTTCCACCTTCGCAATGCGCCCACTGACCCGGATGCGCGTGCCCGCCGCTATGCGTTGCACGCGCTGAACCAGGCGCTCGTCGAGTGTCCGAATTTCCAGTGCCTGATGCACGTTCGAGCCAGCAACCACCTGCTTGAGGCGGTGGCCTGCGTAGTCAAACTCCACGCTGCCGAACGATGCGGTGATGCGCCAAGCCGGCTTGTCGTCCGGAGAGCGCGGCTGAAGTTTCTCGACCCGAACAGACCCCAGGGGCACCAAGCCGTCGAAATCGTGCCGTGTGGCTTCGGACGCCAGCCAGTCGTTGGCCTTCGCCAAGCCTTCATTCGACGGGCCTTGTGGCGTGACCGCATGGCACTCTGGTGGCACGTCGCGCAAAATCTCCGGCGCTGAGCGATAGGTCTTGATGGCGCGCAGGGCCTGTGGCGCGGCACGATCACCCATGGTCGTGATTGCCTCACCCATATTCGGCGCAGCGGCCTCGTCTGTGGGCGGTAGTGCCTTGTCCGCTGGGATGTCTGTCGGTACCGCCGCAGTGCGCGCCGTACCCAATTCCATCCGTAGCATGGTCGCCTCGGCGCGCAGCGCCGTAATCTGACGCTCCATCTCCGCGATGCGCGCGTTAGCGGCCTCCAATGTCTCCTCGGCGGCGCGTGCCGAAGCAGCAAGGGCGCAGACCAGCGCGACGCCCATTAGAGTTCCGGCGAAACGGCGAAAATACCTCATGGCAGTGTGACTCCCGAAAATCCCCGCTCCCTCATAGATGCACTGACCGCCATTGTACCGCCACAAATGCCTATTGCTCTGTGGTCGCCATTTCCGTGCGCTTGCTGCTTCCGATTTCCCGTGTTTTCCGCCCTTCCGTCTCCCCTCTTTACCACCCGTGCCACCCATGGTTAGAGGATTGCCTGCGCGCCGTGGTTGACAGCCCGCACGTCCAACGTAACGCTTGCACGCTGGAGGATGGCCCGGGAGTCACCCGCATGACCGTCAGCACTGCTCAAGCCGTTTCGCCGTCCGCCCCCGGCGACCTGCCGCCGTGGGCGCAGGAGATGCACGACCTGTTTCGCTCCGGTGCGGTGGCGCAGTTCCTGGTCCATGGCAACATCTTCGACGTCGTGCCGGCGCCGGGCGCCGAGGTGACGCGCTCGGGCGTCGCCGCCGCGCCGATGGACAAGGCTGTGCCCGACGGCGCGATGGCGGGCGCCGCGCGGGCCCTGTCCCTGGGCAGTTACCTCGACCAGGTCATGTTCGCCGGCTATGACGTGGTGCTGCACTACGACCGTGGCCGGGGCATCCGCGCTACCCGCGGCGCCGAGGACTGGGGCGACTGGCTCCAGACGACCTATGGCACCGAGGCGCTCAAGTTCGCCATGATGCGCGAGCCGGGGCCCGCCCTGGAACTGATCGACCGCTATCTGCTGCGCACGCTTAACCTAAAGGCGCTGGCCCGGCCGACGACGCGGGCGCCGCGGAAGATCGCCGTGGTCATCGACTTTGCCGAGTTCGTCGTGCCGCGCGGCGAGGCGCTGAACTTAGGCGGCGAGTTTGCCGCCAACGTCGTCAAAGTGCTCGGCTGGGCCAACGACCCGGCCATTCTCATGTCCAATATCGCCACGGTGCTCATCACCGAGGGCCTGCACGATCTGAACGACGCGGTGGTGGACAACCCGCACGTGGCCAAGCTCAAGGTGCCGCTGCCGGGCGAGGCGGAGATGATCGACTATGTACAGAGCCTGGCGGCGACGGCGTATGCCGACCTGCCGGCGCGCTGCCAGGTGCCCCTGGAGGTGCTGGCGCGCCGGCTCAGCGGCCTGTCCCGCGTGGGGGCACGCAACGTCATCACCCTGGCGCTTAAGAACGGCCGAACCATCACCGCCGCCTACCTGGCGGGCATGAAGAAAGAGATGATCGAGCGCGAATGCCAGGGCCTCATCGAGTTTCTCGAATCGCCCTTCACGCTGGATCACGTGGCGGGCAACGAGGCGGTCAAGGCCTGGCTGCGCGAGGATGTGACGCTGCTTCGCCGCGGCGTCCTGCACGCCCTGCCCATGGGCTATCTCTTTGCCGGCCGCATCGGCACGGGCAAGACCTTCATCGTGCAATGCTGGGCCGGCGAGCTGGGCATTCCCTGCGTCGTCTTCAAGAACTTCCGCGATCGCTGGGTCGGCGCCACCGAGTCAAACCTGGACAAGATTTTCGCCATCCTGCGCGCCTTGGGCCAGGTGCTGGTGTTCGTGGACGAAGCGGATCAGGCGGCGGGCAAGCGCGAGGGTGGGACAGGGGACAGCGGGCTGTCGGGCCGGGTGTATGCCATGCTCGCCAAGGAGATGAGCGACACGCGCAACCGCGGGCGGATCATCTGGGTCTTCGCCACCTCGCGGCCGGACCTGTTGGAAGTGGACTTGAAGCGCCAGGGCCGATTGGACGTGCACATCCCGCTCTTTCCCCCGCAGACGCCCGGCGAAGTGCGCGACCTGCTCAAAGTCGTCGCCCGCAAGTTCAAGTTCCCCCTGGCCGACGCCGACCTGCCCGACATCCCCGAGCAGGTGGTGCTGGGCGGCAACGAGCTCGAAGGCTCGCTGGTGCGTGCCCTGCGCATCTTCGAGTTGCAGTCCGAGCCGCGCCGGCCGCTTAAGGAAATCCTCGAACAGGTCTTCCGCGAGCTTCGCCCCAGCGCCCACACGCGCAAGCTCGAATACATGGACCTGGTCGCCGTGCGCGAATGCACCGACGCCCGCTTCCTGCCCCAGCAATACCACGGCCTGAGCCCCGAGGAAATCGACACCCGCATCGACCAACTGCGGTCGTTTGTGTGAAGGGACCCCTGGGGCAGGAGACAACGTACCTGTCCGCGTGTTCTTCTCCTTCTTCAACATGTTCCAGTGACCTTCACTATGCAAACGCCAAGCCCATTCCGCTACCCTAAAGCCCCTGTTCCTGTAAGCGATCTGGTTCTGGTGGACCTCGGCCGTGATCGGCTGGATGGTCAAATTGCCGCATGCTCGTTGCAGGGACTGGTGAACCGTACCGACGCCTCGAAAGTCTATGTGCACAACACGTGGTGCTTCGACAATCGAATGGGCGGTGACACACAGGTTCACGTGGCCCGGGCGCTGATCGATGAACTGTATCAGGACCTGCCGGCGCAGGAGCTTGCCCCCGCCGATGACTCGGACTGGCCCGGACTGTTGTCGCTGTGGAAGCGGTACGGAAGTCGTATTCGCGGCGTCGTGATTTGGGACCCGGAACTGGAGCAGGCGACCATCGAGGCGGCCACGACCATCGCGGCCCAGTGTCAGGCGCTGCCCGTCTCACCCATGCTCGCCCGTCACCTTGAGGCACCCGTACTGCTGGACCTGCGCCAGCACTGCTTCAATGACAACATCTCATGCCTGCACTGGCTGCTGGAACACTACTTCGACGCCAGCAATAAGGATGTTGCCTTCACATGGTCACACATGACCACAGGCCGACGGAGCTGGGGCGCGGCAAACAAGGATTACGTCACCGCCCTGAAGCTGTTCACTTTCTACCTTGATATCTTTGATGCCGACCAGCGACAACACTATCAGGATGTCCTGGGCCGATACCCGCCGGGCACGCCCATTATGGGCTGGACTGATGAAATCATCGCCGATGGATTGTTTGCCGACATGGGACACTTCATGGTGCCATGCATCTCCGTCGAGAACTTGACGGTGCACGCTTCCCTACCCTCGTGTGAGACGCCCGAGCCGCTGCCCTCCCCTGGCGTTGCTTTGCAGGGCAACGCTATCTATGCGGCTTGTCACGTCGCCGACGGCGACAATCTGCTGCATTCGATGGTGTACCAGGTGGAAGCGGTGCTCCGCGACCCGGCGTTTGGAAAGGTCCCGGCCACGTGGATCCTCAATCCGGGCCTGGTTGATCTGGCGCCACGGCTGCATCAATGGTATCGCGATCGGCTGGGCAGGGCGGGGCAGGAATACGCGGCAATGATGGGCGACGGCCACCCCAGCGCCGAGCAGAGCCGGGGCTTTAAGGCCTACTGCCGCATGACGCGGGAGTACCTCGATCGGGCTGGCATTCTGAGCCTCAAGGTGATGGCGCAGTCCGAGGCCGTTGCGTGGAATGTTCAGCCGAAGGTGCTGCTGGCGGGCTACCACGGTCGGGACCGACGTGCCGCCGACCCGCTGGGCTATCACATGGACGGCGCCACCTTTCATATCGATGCCGTACCTGGGGACGGCGCGTTGGATATCCTTCCCGATCTGATCGAGCGTGCCCTACCCGGCGAGCCGCTGCTGCTGAACCTGTTCTGTGGCACCGCCAAGACCCCGGGCATCTGCGGCCACCTGGTAGAGGTTCAGCGCCAGTTGGAGCGCCTGGCTCACCGCGCGGAGCGTCCACTGATCATGACAACCAGCAGCAGGCTTCGGGAGGTTTACCAATGGTGGGGTCTCGCCAGCAAAGGCGAGGCGTGACTCGTGGCATACGCCGGCACAACGGGACGCGCGACTCCAGTTGTCACTGGCCCAGCTTGGACGGAGAAGACGGGACGGGTACGTATATTCTGGACATGTGTGGCCGTCCTGGATGTTGGGGCTTGCTCCCAGGGTTAACCCATGGCCCGTTGGCCGGCTGGGCAGAAGCCCGCCGACCGTCGCCGAGCCGATTCGAGCCGCGATCAAGTCACTAGTGCATTGTCACGCGACCAATTTAGGATAACGTAGAGCGGCGGGGAAGGT
>JBBDMX010000048.1:0-25375 GCA_040878035.1 Phycisphaeraceae bacterium
TCTATTATCGGAGCAACGGACAAGGTAGTATCAGTTATTTATTTACAGTACCTAATCGTGCGTCGGCGCCAAGCCGCAAGCTGCGGAGAGCATCAGAAACTCAGAAATTTCTCACCGCTGGTAAATCGGCAGGAAGTGGTGCTTGACCGCCAGGCTCAGCAGCGCCAGGGAGGTCGAATAGACCCGGCCGCCGCGGGAGCCGTCGTGACTGGTGTCCCAGCCGCCGTCGCTTTTCTGTTTGGGCAGGAGCACCTGGGGAACGCGTTTGGCGGCGGCGTCGGCGTGGTCGCCGCCGCGCTGGTACATGCCTTGCGCGTAGTAGTACGTGCCGTAGTAGAACCAACTGTGCGATTCGGGCGCGGGGTTGCGTAAGAGCCAGTCCGCAGCGCCCTTGACCTCGAGTGCTTCGTACTGGCCGCAGACCTGCATGGCCAGGAGGCCCTCGCCGGCGGTGCTGAACTCGGTATTGCGGCCGGGGATATAGGCAAAGGCGCTAAGCAGATTGGCGGGCTGGCCCTGGGCGTTGCGTGGCGAATCGTAGCAGCGGCGGACGTACGCCACCGCCTCGTCGACCGCCGAGGTCGGCACATCCAGGCCGTTGTTGTACGCCGCCCGCAACGCCATCACCTGCCAGACGGTGACCGACAGATCCGAGTCGTTGGACCCCGGCTCGTAGCGCCACCCGCCCTTGTTCTGAATGGCCTTCTTGTGCTTCTGGGACTTGAGGATGAGGTCGATCGCCAACTGAAGCCTCTTGCGGATGATCAGGTCCTGCTTGTCATCGATGCCCATGCCCAGCATTTCGGCGAGCATGAGCGTGGTGATGCCGTGGCCGTACATACGCGACCCATCGGCCTTGCCGAAGTAGCCGTCGGCGGTCTGGCGGTCGTCGCGCAGGACGAACTCCAGGGCGGTCTTCATGGCCCGGCCGTGCGGCGTGTCATCCGTGGGCTGATGACCCAGGCCCGCCATGGCCATGATCGCCAGCGAGGTCATGGCCGTCTCGTTGCCCGGCCGGTCGGTGATGCGGCCGTCCTGAGCCTGCTGGGTCAGCAGGTACGCCAGGCCCTTTTCGGTGGCATTGTCCACGGCCTGCGCATCGGGCGGCAGCGGGGCCGGCGCCTTGCGCTTGGGCGCGGCCAGCGCAGACAGGGGCAGCGCCAGTGACAAGGTCAGAGCCAAGGTTAGAAACCCCGCAGTCATGAGGGACTGAGGTTGACCGATGGTTGTCGCGCGAAGCCGCAAGCGGCTGATCATGGCTTGTTCTCCTGCGCCTTTTCCGCGATGACGCGGAAGTAGGTTTCGACCTGATCGCGGTATTCGGCGGCGACGTTCTCGCGCTGGGCTTCCATCAGGTCCTTGGCGATCTTGGGCGGCAGTTTGCCCCATCCCCCGCTGGTGGGTTCAGCGTGGAGCTGCGCCAGGCCGTGGGCGTCGGCGTAGGAGCCGCGCTCGGCGGCGCCTTGCTTCGACTCGGCCATGCCCTGGGGGCTGGGCACCTGGCTGTCCATGCTCATGGCGCCGCGTACCGCCTGCATGGCGGCGGCTTGGGCCTGGGCCGCCATGGCCATGGCCTGCGCCGCAGCCGAACCGGGCGGGCCGGGGGGACCGGGGGGGCCGGGTGGACCGGGTGGGCCGGGTGGGCCGGGCGGGCCGGGCGGGCCGGGGGGGCCGGGTGGGCCGGCCTCGGCGGTGGGACCGGGTGGGCCGGGTGGGCCGGGTGGACCGGGTGGACCGGGTGGGCCGGGTGGGCCGGGTGGACCGGGTGGACCGGGTGGGCCGGGGGGACCGGCCTCGGCAGGTTGGCCCGGTTGTGCGGCTTGGGCCGCCTGCTGTGCCTGCTGTCCAAGCTGATCCAGGGCCTGCGCCATCCAAGCCGCAGCCTCTTGTGACTGCCCCGACGCCATCGACGCCGGCTCCGACGGCGCGCCGGGCACGGCCTGCGCCGGTTCGCCCTGCTGCGCCTGAGCGGCTTGCGCCGCTTCGGCGGCCGCCTGCGCGGATTGCGCCGCCTGCTGGAGCGCTTCCTTGGCGTTCTGCACCGGCGCCTTGGCCTGTTTGGCACTGAGCGCATTCTCCAGCGCCTCGCCGGCCTTGGGTACCTGTTGCTCGGCCGCGCCCTGCGCCGCCTGCGCCGCCTGGTCCAGGGCCTGGGCCTCGGCCTGATTACCCAGCATCTGCTGCTGATCGGCGGCACGCGCCAAGTCCTGCGCGGCCTCGGCGGCGTCTTGAGCGATCGGCTGCTGCTGTGCCGCCGCATCGGCCATTTGCGCCTGGTTCTGCTGCGCCTGCTCGTCGGCGGCGCCCGCCAACTGCTTGGCCTGCTGCGCCAGTTGCTCGGCCTTGGTGGCCGCGGCCTGGGCTTGTTGCGTCGCCGCCTGCGCCTGCTCCTGCGCTTTTTGCGCCGCGAGTTTGGCCTGCGCCGCCTGCGGCGCGGGCTCCCCTTGGGCCTGGGCGATCTCCTGATTTGCCTGGGCCTGGGCCTCTTTGGCCGCCTGCTGCGCTTCCTGGCCCGCCTTGACTGCGGCCTGGAGATTTTCCGCCGCCTGCTCGAGCTCCTGCGCCATCTGGCCCACCTGCTCGGCCTCCACCGCGCCCTGTTTGGCTTCCTTGACGGCCTCCTGGCCCTGCTCGGCGGCATCCTGCAAGTCCGCTTTGGCGCCCTCGATCTTGGGCTGGGCGCCGGTCTTGGCCTGCTCGGCCGACTTGGCGGCCTGCGGCACTTCCTCCTTGGCCAGCTGCGCCGCCTGCTCGGCGATCTTCTGGACCTGGTCAGCAGGAACCCCGCCTTTGGTTTGTTGCTGCGCCAGCTTCTCGATCTCCTTGGCGATCTCGCGCTCCTGCTCCGCGGCGGCCTGAAGCTTGTCGGCGGCGGCGGCGGCGGTCTGGTTGGCCAGGTCCGCCAAGGCCTCCTGCATCTGCGCATCGGTCGCCAGCTCGCGCTCCAATTCCGGGCGCAGCTCCTCGGCGGGCTTGTCCATCAGCTCCGCCAGGCGCTCCATGCGCCCGTATTCGCGATCAAGCTGCTGCTTGATGCCCAGTTCGTCTTCAGCATCGCGCAGGGCCTGGCGGGTTTCCTCGCCTTTGCCTTCCTCCAGGTTGGCGTAGTGCTTGGCCAGTTGTTCGAGTGTGTCCGCCAGCTTCTCCTGCTGCTGCGTCGCCTTGTCCAGCGCTTCGTTCTGCTGCGCGGGGTCGGGCGCCGCCGCGGCTTCGCGCAAGGCTTCCTCAGCGGCGGGCGGGGGATCACGCAGCATTGCCATCGCATCGTCGGCATCACGCGAACGCTCGCGCCCTTCCTTGGACAAAAGGTCCTGCGCCAGGGCATCGCGGCGAAGCTCCTTCACCAGTTCCTGCACATCATGGTTCAGCGCCGCTTGCTCGGCCTCCAGCTTCCTGGTCTGCGCCTTCTGCACAGCGGGCTCCGGCGCCGGCGTCGCCTTGGCGTGCTCTTTGGTCTTCTCTTGGAGCTCGCGGGTTTCCTCGGCAAGCTTCGCCATCACTTCGCTCAGCGCCGGGGTCAGCTTCGCCAGCACGGCGCGGGCCTCCTGCATGGCCGGCTCGATGGTCGCCTGCGCCTGCATCAGCGTCATGCGCACCTGCTCGATGGGGTCGTGCACGGGATTGATCGGTCGCGCCAGATTCATGCGCTGGTTCATTTCGCCCGTTACGGCGACGGAGGCGGGCGAGTTGGCCGCCTGCTGCACCTGCGCCACCGCCTCGGCGGGGAGGCTGGCGTGCTGGAGCTGCTGCTGCGACAGGGCCGCCGCCGTGGACACCCAGGCCCAGTCCTCGGGGTGATCGATGCGCAGGGCATCTGCGGCGGATTTCCAGCGTTCGGTGACGGCGATGGGTTGAATGGCGCCGTTCAACTCCGCGACGCTGTGGCCGGCTTCCAGCACACGGAAGGCCTGGCTGATGGCGCCCAATCGCGCCTGGGAATCCTCATCGAGCAGCGGCGCGGCGCCCTGCTGGGTCCAGAGCGTGCGCAGGGCGCGGGTCGCCAGGCTCAGGTCGGACACAAACGCGGTGTCCAGGTCGGGGCGGATTTCCTCCAGGGCGGCGCGGTCGTCCAGGTGATCGACCGCGGCGATCCACGCCGGCGCCAAGCCCGCGGTATCGGGCGACGCCAGCGCGGCGGTGCGCAATTTGGTCAGCACGTCGGCGGACATGCCGGTGCGCTGGCTCAGAATCTGGCGCCCCTTGGCGGCGGTGGCCGTCGTCTCACGCAACAGCGCGTCGGTCTTGCCGACAGTCGCCTGCAAGGCCTCGTTCATTGCGGCCGCGGCGGCGATGACTTTCCTGCTCCGCTCGTCGGCGAGGGCCTTGTCCAGGGCCTGGGTGAACTTGTCGATTTCGTTGGCGTGATACAGCGCGACTTTGCCGGCCTGGCTGTCGGGCACGTGCCCGGCGGCGGCCTTGAGCAGGTCGCGCACCAGGACCAGTTGCGCCGAGGCGACCGACTGGCGGCGGGTGAGCCGCTCGATCATGCGCTTTCGTTCCTCATCGCGGCTGGTTTCCGCCGACGCCACCAGGGCCGCCTGATCCTCCGCCAGACGGAGCAGGTCGCGTGTCGCCGCCGCCGACTCCTGGGCCGCCAGCACCTGCTGGTAGGCGCCCACCGCGGCCTTGAGGTCATCGGCGTGGCGCTTGGCGGCCTCGACGCGCTGGCGCATGATGGCCGGATCGATCGAGGCGACGGGATTCTGCACGATCTGGAGCGTGGTCTGTGCCGCTTGCCGCCGTGCCAGACTCAGCAGTTGCCCGACGAGCACGAGATCCGACGCCTGCCGGCCGCCACGCGCCTGGCGAATCGCCAGCTTGGTCACATCCGCAGCGCGGACCGAGGCGCGATCCAGTTCCTCCGCGGCGCGGATGGCGCCCAGGTAGGCCTGCTTGCGCAACACGCTGTCGAGCGGAGCGCCGACCTGATCCGACGCGGCGCCAACCTGCTGGCGCAGCGCCTCGGCGGCGACGGCGGCGTCCTGCAACACCGGCAACACTTCCTGCATCGCGTTGACCAGGTCCAGCCGATGCGGGTCAAAGCCCAACGAGCTGATGGTGATCAGCAGCGGCGACGATTCGCCGACGTTGCCCTTCAAGTCGGTCGCCACGAGCTTGGTGGTGATTTGGTCGCCGGGGTTGACGCCCAGTTGGAGCAGATCCCAGCGGCGCGCGACGGCAAACTGGGCGCCGGGCTCGGTGGCCAGGTCGATGTCGATCCACGGGCCGTTGTTGATGCGATAAGCCTGGCGGACGCTGGCCAGCGCCAGGTCGTCCTGGGCGGTGCCCTGGAGGCGGATCAGTTCGTCGGCGGGGGTGACCAGGCTCTGCCGCGGCTCCTGGATTTCCAGGCGGGGGATCAGGTCGGCCTGGGCGCGAATCTTGTACTGCGTGGTGTACTTGTTCTCGAAGCCCGTCTTCTGCGCCACCAGATGCGCGTGGTACTCGCCGTCGGCGACGATGGGCACCGTGGCCGCCAGCCGCATGCCGGTGTCATCGACGCGCGTCAGCGGGATCGTGGTCTTCTGGCCGGCGACGGCGATCTCCAGCGCGCCCGACTTGATGGGCTGATTGGCGGTGACCACCAGGTCCACCGTGCTGCCTTCCAATGCCGCCAGGTCGCCGCTGTCTTCCTGCACGGTGCTGGCGGGCACGCGGGCATACTCGGGCAGGTGATAGGTCTTGGCGAAGAGCGTGATGTGCGGGCGCGGCTGGGTGTCGAGCGTGTAGGTGCGCGTGATGGCGTCACCAGCGCGAATGCGATAGGTCACCGCCTCGCGCGCCATCTGAATGGTGGCGCCGTACTGGTTGGCGGTGGTGGGCATCATGCGCGTCTGTTCGCGCCCCGCGCCGCGCCGCCAGGTCTCGAGGAACACTTCCTGGTCCTTGCCAAGCTGGGTGACTTCGACCAGCACGGTAACCGGATCGCCATGGGGCACGATCTGCTCGGGGGGCGCGGGGGAGAGGATGCGCACCTGCACGGCCGAGACGCGGCCGACGTTAGCCACCGGGACCAGGGCGCGGGTCATCAACTGAGGGAACGGCGAGCCGGGCACGAGCAGGAAAACGGCCACGAGCACGCAGATCGCCAGGGCGATGTAGGTCCACCAGGCGATGAGCCGGGCCGGCAGCAGGTTGCGCACGCTCACGTGTTCGAGGCGATGAGCGACGCTGTTTTGCAGCAGCGTGCGGAACATCGGCGAGTCGTAGCGCGCATCGGAGCGCGGGCTGCCCAGTTCGACCGCGGCGACCAGGTCTTCGTGCAGGTCCGCCTTGGTTTCTTCCATGAGCATGGCCAACTCGCGTGCACTGGGCACGCGGGTCAACAGGCGCAGGGCGGTGAACCAGATGGCCGCCAGCACCAGGGCATAGCCACTGAGCGTGAGCGTCCAGCGGAGCCAATCGGGCAGCACGAAAAACCAGTCGAGCACAGCCACGACGACCATGGCGGCCAGAAGCACCGCCACGCCGGCGCAGAGACCGCGCAGGGCGATCAGCGCCCGTCGGCGCCGACGGAACTGGTCAAGCATCTGCCGCGTGCGCGGATTGAGAGGGATGTTGGTGTCGGGCATGGGAGTCCCCTTGGGAGCATTTTCTGAATTCTGATTTCAAATCATGCCGGTACGCTTGCGGATCAGCCACTCGGCGGTGAGCAGCAGGATGATTGGGATGAACCAATGCCAGTTGTCCCAGAGGGACAGGTCGCTTTCGATGACCTTGGCCTGGCTCATGGATTCGAGTCGGTCGGCGAGCCGCGCCACGTCTTCCTCGGGGAAATATTCGCCGCCGGAGCGGTCGGCGATGTTGCGCAGCAGGTCGCGATTGACGGTGAGATTGGTCAGCTCCTCCGACTCGCTGGGCACAACGATGAAGAGGGTGCGTGCCTTCATCTGCTCGGCGGGGAGTCCGGCGACGCGGACGGCGACCTGGTACTGGCCCGGGGGCAGCGCGCCGGTGTGGGCGCGATAGGCGCCGCCCTGGTTGGGGTCGGGCGCGAAATCGACGGTGCCGAAGGGCCGGCCGTCACGGGTCAACAGGGCCTGCGCCTGGGCGTCGAACATCGGCCGGCCCAGGCCGTCCTGCACGCGAATGGTCACCTCCGCCGAGTCGCCCGGCTGGAATGTCAGGCCTTCGACATTGAGCGCCACGTGGGTGTCGCGCGCGGCGTAAGGCTTTTCGATCACCCAGTTGGCAACCTGGTGCCAATAGCGGTCGTGGTGAAGATCCGCCACTTCGTAGCGCCAGCGCCACGACTCGTCGAAGGCCTGGTACCACACCCTGCCCGCGCCGTATTGACGGGTGACCACCGCCGGAGTGATCTGGCCGTGGCCCACCGCTTCGACCAGCGTTTCGCCGCCGGGCAATGCCGTCACGCTCGCGCACCAGTGCGGCGCCTTTAGGTTCTCCCATAGCGCGGCGTTGGCATCGCTGGGCGTGGTGAGCGTCAGCGGCGCCAGACTCTGGCCGGCGCCGGTGAGGCGAAGCTGGTCAGGCAGACGCATGGCGTCGGCGGGCGGCTTGAACTGCACGGGCAGCAGCACGGAAATGGGGCTGTCGGCAAAGCGGCGCAAATGGCCGCGCTGCCCGTCGATGAAGACGACCGCTCCGCCGCGCTTGCCCACGAAATCGCGCAGCCACTCGAGCTCCTGGTCGGTCAGGAAATCGCGCGGCACCTCGCCCACGATCACCAGCTCATAGCTATAGAGCGTGGCGATGTCCTTGGGGAACGTCCCGGCGTCATCGCCGCGCGGCCAGCGCCGGTTATCCGCATCCGCCATGCCCACCAAGGTGTTGGCCACCCATTGCTGGTCGCGTTCCAGCGTGTTGCGCAGGTAGCGGAACTCCCAGCGCGGCCGGCCGTCGAGGATCAGCACCTTGCGCTTGTTCACCACGGCGCGGATGAGCATGTCGGCGCTGTTGTTGTCCGTCTGCCGTTCACCTTCCACCGGTGTGACGCTGGCTTTCATCGCCAGCGGCAGGCCGGAAACGATCACGCCCTGCTGCTGGCGCAAGAGCTCATCCTTGACCGCTTCCTCGATGGCAAAGTCGTATTCGATCAAACGCAGGTGCTCGCCGGTGGTGACCAGCGCCTGCTGCCAGAGCGTCTTGCCTTCACACTCGATGCGCAGGGTGATGGGCTGACCCGGGGGGATGTTGTCCTTGAGGGTGATCACGCCTTTGACGCGGTCCTTCTGAAAGACGGAGGCGGGCGCCTGCACCTTGACGATGGCCAGATCGCGCGGCGGAGTGAGGCTGCCCATGCCCACGGTGTAGGCGGCGATGTGCCGGCCGCCGAGCACGGTGGCCGCCTCCAGGGGCGAAGCGCCGCGGTTGTGCTGGCCGTCGGAAAAAAGCACCGCGGTGGTGCGCACGTTCTGCGTCTGGCCGCCACTGAGCTGCGCCTTGAGCGGCTCGGCCAGATCGGTGCTGGCGGCGTCGGGCGCTGCGGGCAAAGAGGCGGGCAGATGATGCGAGTCTTGCGAGGACCAGAGCCGGCGCGCCACTTTGCCATCCAGCGCCAGCACCTCCAGGTCGTGCTTGTCCATGAGGCGCCCGAGCATCGGCTGGTCGCCGTCGAGCAACACCGCCTGCACGCGTTGCCAGCGGCTCATCGCGTCGAAGCGCTGAAGCGCCGACTTCACCGACGAGTCTCCCGAGGCCGTCAGCTCCTCGGCGTAAGCGGTAAAGGCGCTGCTCAGCGCTTCTTCATAGGTGCCTACCGCCGCCGCCAGCGACGCCAGCGCCTGGCGGGTCTTGGACTGGCCCGCATCGTCCTTGAGTTGGACGATCTGCTTGGCGGGTTCGAGCAGTTCCTTCTCGAAGCGTTGCACCATTTCCTGCATGGCCTGGTGCGGGGTGGTGCCGGGCAAGGCCGCGACGTAGGAGAGCCGGCTGGCGGGGATGGGCCGCTCCATCATGCCGTCGGGCAACTGCCAGCCCACCTGCACAAAGTCGTCGCCGCCGCCCTCTTTCAGGTAGGCTTCGAAGTAGTAGCGCTTGCCTGTCAGCAGGGCGACCGGATCGGACTTCTGGCCCGGCCGCGACTCCCATTGGTTCTTGGCGGTATAGCCGTCGGCGCGGGCGATGGGCTGGAGGTTCGCCGGCGATTCGTCGGTGCTCAACAGCCACTGACTCGCATCGTCGCTGGCGATCCAGAACGTGTAGTTGCCCCCCGCCGGCGCCGTGAGGTAGCCGCGCACGCGGGCGCCGTAGTTGTCCCCGATGTTTTCCAGCGACGCCAGACGGTCCAGCACGATCTGCTGATCCGGCGCCTGGCGGAACTTGGGATTGCCCGTCAGGTCGCTGACCTTGTCGCCGGGGATGTCCTTCCAGATGTCCATGACCGCGTGGCCGCTGATGGGGGGATTGACGGCGATGCGGCCGGGCTTAAGCTCCTTGATCTTGTCCAGCGCCAACTCCAGTTCGTTGGCGAAGTTCCGCGCCGCTTCCTTGAGGTCGCCCCCGGGGGCGTCCTGCTCCGGATCACGCAGGGCCGAGGCGGCGATCTGGTGGGCACGCGCCAGGCTGTCGGCGGCGTCGAGCAACTGCGTATCCAGCGCCGCCGAGGGCAGCCAGCCCATGCGCTGCATCGCCAGCAGCTTGCGTCCGGCGTCCATCTGCTCGTCGTGCACGCCCATGCTCTGCGAGGCGTCCACGAAGATCAGCACGCGGCTGAGCTGGCCGATGACCTGGCGCAAGTGCAGCACCGGCCCGGCGAGCATCATCACCAGCAGGAATACCGCGCCAGCACGCAGTGCGGGCAGGCCCCAGCCCGCCAGGCCGCGCTGCGTGACTAGCTCGCGCCGGTACAGCCAGAACGCCGCGCCCGCCAGCGTGACGGCGAGCAGCAGAGCCTGCCAAAGGGCTAGATCACCTGTGAATCTCAAATCCATGCGATGTTCCGCTTACATGCCCACTAAAAGTGGGCATGCCTTGCGCTATACCCTTTTCCTGGTGAAGTACTGCTGCAAGAGAAGCTCGGCAAAAAGCAACCCCAGGGCGGCGGCGAAGAGCCACCGCCAGGTCTCGCGGCCGAAGCGCCGCTGCTTGTCCAACTGATGGTATTGCTCGAGCGAGCTGGCGACCTGGGCGCCCAGCGGCTGGGCCATCGCCCGCACCTGGTCCTCCGTGAGCAGATTCAGGTCCGACTCACGGCGCGAGGTGCTGACCACAAAATGCACCGGGGCCGTATCCTTGCCCGCCGGCTCCAGCACGTACAGGCCCGGCAGGCGCGTGCTGGTGTATTCCACCACCGCCTGCGCCCCGCGCAGCACGGGCGTCAGTTCCACCCGGTTGCCCTGCGGATCGGTCAATGTCGCGGGCTTGTCCGCCGCCGACGGGTCCAGGAACGCCGCCAGCGACTGGCCCACCTCGACATTGCGCGACGGATACACCTTCGACGCGGCATAGGTCACCAACTGCTGCACCAGCGGCAGGAAGAACGGCCGCACCGGCAGGTTGCTCCAATCCGCATCCAGGGGCACGCTGGTCAAGAGCACCGTGCCTTGCCCGTACTTCTTCTCCATCAGGAACGGGTCGCCGTTGTCCATTCGCGCCGCCACGATCAGCGCGGCATCGGGGAGGGACACCACCGTGCGATCATCGAGCTTGTACCAGACCTTGATATCGGCGTCGGACAGGTTGCCGTTACGCGGATCGTTGAAGAACGCCATCGCCTTGTGCTCGGCGTGCTGCTGCACGATGCGCGCCGGGGCGGCCTCGGCGTCCAGACTCCCGCCCAGCGAGGTCATCCGCGCCGGCAGCAAGCCCTTGCCGTCGGCGTAGAGCCGGGCGTTGTACCAGGCACTGTTAACCCGATCGCCCGGCGCGATGATCACGCTGCCTCCCTGCCTCACCCACGTCTCCAGCGCCGAAAGCTGCGCGTCGCTGAGCTGGCTGACGTTGGCCAGCACAACCACGCGCGACTCGGCCATGGCCTTTTCGTCAAGCTGTTCCGGGCTGATGACCTTGGAGTCGATCAGATCCGCCAGGGGCACCTTGCCGGCCATGTATGGCTGAAGCGCAATGCGCAGGAAGTCGGTCTCGCCCTTGAGCGGTTCGGCGCTGGGCGCGCCGTCCACCAACAGCACGGGCAGACGGTCCCACACCGGAATCGCCGCTAGGAGCGTGTTGTCGGCACGCAGGGCGTCGGCTTCGAGGAAGACCTCGATCACGTGCGAGCCGGCGGTGTCGAAGGTGGCGTTGAAATGCACCTGCGCCTGTTCGCCGGGGGGCAGATTGAGGGTCTGCGGCTCGCCGCGCACTTCGCCGTCCACCTTCAGCCGCACCAGGATGTCCGGGTACGCCGCATCGCCGTAGTTGTGGATCGTCGCGTCGATCGCCAGGGGCTGGCGGACGCCCAGCGTCGCGCGGGAGAACTCCAGGGCGTCCACGGCCACATTGTCGCGCACCGGCTTGCCCACCATGAGGAACGTGACCGAGGGCTTGATGGGCAGCTCGTTGACCGCCGCCAAGGCGCGCTGCCGGGCCTCGGCCTCGGGCGTGTCCCAGCTCACGCGCTGGAAGTCGCTGACGATGACCAGATCGCGTTTGGCCAGGCGCATGTCCGCCAGGATCAGCCGCGCGGCATCCACGGCGGCAGGCACGTCCGCGGCGCCGTAGCCGGCGCTCTGCTTGGACAGCTCCTCGCCCAGCCGGGTGATGTTGAACGACGGTGCGTCGCCCAGGGGGGTCACCCCGCCGCCCATGTTGAGCACCATCAGTTCCGAACCACGCGGCAGATCGCGCACGATCGCCATCGCATGCTGTTGGGCCTGGGCGAAATTGGACTGCGTGACGCCGCCGGCCTCCATCGAGTAGCTGTTGTCCATGACCAGGACCATGGAGGTCTTGCTCTGTCCCGCCAGGGCGCGCCAGCCGGTGAGTACCGGTCGCGCCATCGCCAGGGCGATCAGGCAGGGAATCGCCGCCCGCACCAGCAGCAGGATGATCTGCTCGATCTGGATGCGCTTGCGGTTCTTGCGGATCACCGGCTCAAGCAGATGCATCGCGCCCCACTTGACCACCTTGAACCGGCTGCGGTTAAAGAGGTGGATCAGCACGGGGATGTTGAACGCCAACACGCCGCCGATCAATGCGATGTTGAGAAAGGTAAAGGGCATGAAGTAGGGCCAGCAGTCGGATACCAGACGCTTCGCGGACTCAGCGTCGGCGTTTGAGGATCACAGTCGCCGCTTGCGTGACGCCAGGTAGTGCGCCAGCGCCGCGGCGTAGGGTTGGTCCGTGGTCAGGGGCACCAGGTCGATGCGATGGCGATGGCAGCCTTGCTTGAGTTCCTCGCGGAAGGTCTCCAGTTCCTTGAGGTACGACTGGCGGAGCGTGGCCGGATCGACCATGTGCCGTCGGCTGGTCACCTCCAGGTCGTCAAACTGCGTCCACTGCTTGAAGGGGAACTCCAGTTCATCGCGGTCCCAGATCTGGAAGACGATGATCTCGTGGCGGGCGTGCCGCAGGTGCGCCAGCGCCGACATCAGGTCGGTGACGTTGCTGAACAGGTCGGAGAGGATGATCAGCAGTCCGCGGCGATGGATTTTGGGGACCAGGTCGTGGAAGACCTTGCCCAGTTCGGTTTCGCCGCCGGGCTTGGAGGCCGCCATTTCGTCGATGAGCACGCGCACGTGGCCCGGACGTGATCGCGGCGGGATGTAGCGGCGCAGCTTGGTGTCGAAGGTGCACAGGCCCACGCTGTCGCGCTGCTGGAGCATGAGGTACGCCAGGCACGCCGCCACGCGCGTGGCGTACTGGGCCTTGGTCAACGCCCCCTTGCGGTCGCCGGCGTAGTCCATCGAGCCCGACAGGTCCAGCAGGATCGTGGCGCGGAGATTGGTCTCTTCCTCATACTCGCGGATGTAGAAGCGGTCGGTCTTGCCGAAGAGCTTCCAGTCCACGTGGCGGATCTCGTCGCCGTGGGTGTACTGGCGGTGTTGCTTGAACTCGACGGAAAAGCCCTTGTGGGGCGAGCGGTGCAGGCCGGAGGTGAAGCCCTCGACCACCAGCCGCGCCAGGACCTGGAGGTTGGCGATTTTCGACAGGTCCTGCGGCGTGAGGATTTCAGAGAGTTGGGCCATGCGGGGGTGGGGGGGGGAATTTCGAATTTCGGATTGCGGATTTCGGATTTCAGAAGTGCGAAGTGCGAAGTGCGAAGTCCGAAGTATGAGCCCTCACGTTTCTCACTTCCTACTTCGTACTTCGCACTTCCCAATTTAGATCACCCGCGTCGTTGCGCCGCGCGGGATCGCCGCCAGGATCTTGGTGATGATGTCGTCCACGCTGATGCCCTCGGCCTCGGCGTTGAAGGTCGGCACAATGCGGTGGCGCAGCACCGGATACGCCAGCGCCTCGATGTCGTCCACCGTCACGTGGTACCGCCCACGCAAGAGCGCCCGCACCTTGCCCCCCAACACCAGTTGCTGACAGGCACGCGGACCCGGACCCCAATCCACCAGGTCACGCACAAACGGCAGGCAATCCGGGTCCGTCGGCCGGCTCTTACGCACCACGTCCAACACGAAGTCCATCACGTGGTCCGGCACCGGCACGCGCCGCACGATTTGCTGGCACTCGATGATCTGCTTGCCCGTGATCACCGGCTTTAGCTCGGTCGTCAGCGTCGTGGTGGTGCGGCGAACGATCTCCCGCTCCTGCTCGCGGTCGGGGTAATCGACCTTGACCAGGAAGAGGAAGCGGTCACGCTGGGCTTCGGGCAGCGGATAGGTGCCTTCCTGTTCGATGGGGTTCTGCGTCGCCAGGACGAAGAAAGGCTCTTCGAGCGTGTAGGTCTTGCCGCCGATGGTGACTGAATGCTCCTGCATGGCTTCGAGGAGCGCGGCTTGGGTCTTGGGCGGGGTGCGGTTGATTTCGTCCGCCAGCACCATCTGGGCGAAGATCGGCCCCTGCTGGAACACCATCTGGCGATGGCCCGTGGTCTGGTCTTCCTGGATGATGTCCGTGCCGGTGATGTCCGAGGGCATCAGGTCGGGGGTGAACTGGATGCGGCGGAACGACAGTTCCATCACGTCCGCCAGCGAGCGAATCATCAGGGTCTTGGCCAGTCCCGGCACGCCTTCGAGCAGGCAGTGGCCGCGGGCGAGCACCGCGATGATGAGCTGCTCGATCACGTCGTCCTGGCCGACGATGAACTTGGCCAGCTCCTGGGTGATGAGCTTGTTGGCGTGGATGAGGAACTGGGCCGCCTGCTGGTCCTCGGGGCGAACCGACGGATTTGCGGGACTGGACAAAGTGAATCCTCCGAGCAGGGGTTCGAGGCCTGGAATCACGCGGGGGGAGGTTGCTGTGGGCGAGTCAGTGTAACGGTTCCGTGCGGACTCCTATTGCAGATGCATCATCGTCAGCTCCACCCCGGAGACGGTGCCTGGACTAACGGGGATCGAGCAAGTCCAGCAGTGGCCGGGGGTTGGAAAGGTCCGGCGTCACCACATCCGCCCCCGCCTGGCGCAGAGTCTCCACACTATAGCCGCCCGTGGCCACCGCCAGCGCCACGCACCCATGAGCCGTAGCGCAGGCCACATCACGAGGCGTATCGCCAATGACCACGACCCGGCGGGGATCGACCGCCGGCACAGGCAGAACACCGGCGAACTTGCGCAGCGCCAGGCCGACCAGGTCGGCGCGGGTCTGGCCCTCGTCGCCAAAGGCGGTGACGGTGAACCATGCCGGGTCCACCCCCGCCGCCGCCAGCTTCAGCGGGGCCGCGCCGCGGTAGTTGCCCGTGAGCAACCCCAGCACCACATCACCTTGCTCGCGTGCACGGCGGTGCAGCAACGCCAGCATGTGATGCACGCCCGGTGGCACGTGCACCTTGGTCTGGTTGCTCCGCAATTCCTTCTCGAGTTCCGCCAGGTACGAGTCGCGGAACGCCTCGTGCCGATCCTCGTGATTCTCCACGCAATTGAGGATCGCCGCTTCGGCGAAGATCAAGGGGTCCAGGTGCCCGGCGGCCTCGATGCCGTCCCAGCGGAAATCGGCGCCGAACATGCGATGCGCGACGGTGAACATCGCCCGCATCCCCGCCCCGCCGGTGTGGACGATGGTGCCGTCGATATCCCAGAGCAAGAGGAACGGGTGGTCGCGCATGGCAGCATTGTAGGGGAACTTGCACCGGCGCCCGCCGCGGGCGTCGCGACGGAATGGGGAACGGCATGGCACCCGTCGCATCCCGGCGCAGAACAAAAGCAGGCGGCGTCATGAAGGTCATGGCACCGCCTTTGACTGACGCAGGTTGTCGCACTCGCTCACCGCCGCCGGCGCGCGAGCATCAGCAGGCCGCCGAGGCCGAGCAGAGCCCGGGGCGGCTACATAAAAAAACGGCCGCGGCAAACGCCTTGGCCGCAAGGAACTCAGATTGGAGTTTGCTGATCAGGCGCGGCGCCGACGCAGCATGGTCAGACCGCCGAGGGCCAGCAGCGCGAGCGAGGCGGGCTCGGGAATGGCCGCACTGAAGGTGCCGAACGGTACCGTCTTGCCGCCGCCGCCATTCACACCCGATGTGCCCTGCGAGTCAAGGAAGTTCGTGCCGCTGAACGTCCAGTTGCTGATAGCAAAGGTGGCGTCGGGCCCTGTGTCGTCAACTCGATAGGCATAGCCGTCTTCGTGATCCCATGCCTGTCCCGTTCCGTCCTGGCCGTTTACACCGAACTGATCCACTGTAACGCTATTCAAATACAGGATGACGTTATCGTCGCCGTTAATGTTTGCCACGCTGTTCACAAGCGTAGGGGCAAAGCCGAAATATGCGGTGAAACCGGGGGATTCGCTGGCAACCCAAATGTAGTTGCCGGCACTTACCGAACCGGACAATGCGAACTCGGAACCCGTCGCGGAACCACCGTTGTTGGGCGTTTCAAGGTTGTACACAGACAGATCAGCAATATCGCTCGTGGCATAGAGCTCGATGGCCTTAGGCAGCCCTCCAGTACGAGGCCCGTCAACCACGCCAGTGATGATCAGACCTGCATTCGCCGCGCCGGCGAACATCATCGTTGCGGCCAGCACCGCGCCTGCGAATATCGTCTTCATTTTCATCTCGGTATCCTCCCGCTCTCGTTCGGAGAGCGTGCATGGGGTTTGCGTGCCATCGGCACGTGGTCTTGCGTTTCGGCCCCGGCTTGCCTGATCTGCCGCACACTCTACCGCCCGTTTGCGAGCAAGTTATCAGACTTGTGTTCATATCACGTTAACGACATTTTCCGATGAAACAAGCCCTGGCGAGCTTTCGGGGGAAAACCTGTCTGCACAGGTATTGGGCAGGGCCGCGGCCGGCGCTGGCCTTTATGCAACCGGCGCGCCAGAGGCCGAGAGAGGAAACATTGCTTCTGACGAGCGCGGATAAGCGCGGATGATGGAAGAGCTTATATGTTGGAGGCTAAGCCGCAAGCGGCTACGCGTTGGCGGGGCGTTCCACTTCGATGGTCAGTTGCTCGTCCCTGGCGTCAACCTTCACCGTCGCGCCCTCGGGCACGTCGCCGGCAAGGAGCGCCCGGCCGATTTTCGTCTCGACCTGGTGCTGGAGGTATCGCTTGAGCGGGCGGGCGCCGTAGACCGGGTCGTAGGCTTCCTGGGCGACCAGGTCCGCCGCGGCGTCGGTCAGCTCCAGCTTCAGGCCGCGCTCCGCCAGCCGCCGGCGAATGTCCTGGACCTGAAGGCGCACGATCTTCTTGATCTGCTCGAGGGTCAGCGGCTTGAAGATGATGATGTCGTCCACGCGATTCAGAAACTCGGGGCGGAAGCCTTGGCGCAGTGCGCTCATGACGCTGTTGCGGGTGTGCTCGGATAGTTCGCCGCCGGTCATGGAGTCTTCGAGCAGGTACTGCGAGCCGATATTGCTGGTCATGATGATGACGGTGTTCTTGAAGTTGACGGTGCGGCCCTGGGCATCCGTGACCCGGCCGTCATCGAGAATCTGGAGCAGCACGTTGAAGACTTCGGGGTGCGCCTTTTCAATTTCATCAAAGAGGATGACGCAGTAGGGCTTGCGGCGTACGGCCTCGGTGAGTTGGCCGCCCTCCTCGTAGCCGATGTACCCCGGCGGCGCGCCGAGCAAGCGCGACACGGCGAACTTCTCCATGTATTCGCTCATGTCGATGCGGACGATGTTGTCCTCGCTATCGAAGAGGGACGCCGCCAGGGCGCGGGCCAGTTCGGTCTTTCCGACGCCGGTGGGGCCGAGGAAGATGAACGAGCCGATGGGGCGTTTGGGGTCCTTGATGCCGCTGCGGGCGCGGATGACGGCATCGGCGACGAGTTGCACGGCCTCGTCCTGGCCGATGACCCGTTCGTGCAGGACCTGGTCGAGCTTGAGCAGCTTCTCGCGCTCACCTTCCAGGAGGCGGGTGACGGGGATGCCGGTCCAGCGGGCGACGATCTGGGCGATTTCGTCGGCGGTGACTTCCTCGCGAACGAGGCGCCCCCCGGAAGTGGATTTCCCACCCGACGGAGCGGGTGGGCTTTCGGCGTTTTCTTGGGAGAGCGCTGTGAGCTGCTTTTCGAGTTGCGGGAGCTTGCCGTATTTGATCTCGGCGGCTTTGTCCAGGTTGTAGGCGCGCTCCGCCTGCTCCATTTCGATGCGCAGCTTGTCGATCTGCTCGCGCAGGGATTGCTCGGCGTTGACGCCGGATTTCTCGCTCTCCCATTGGGCACGCATGGTGTCGGCCTGATGGCGCAGGTCGGCCAGTTCCTTTTGCAGGAGGCTAAGCCGCGCGCGGCTCTGGTCGTCCTTTTCCTTTTTCAGCGCCGCTTCCTCGATCTCCAGTTGTTTCACACGCCGGCTGAGCTGATCCAGCTCGGCGGGCATCGAGTCGATCTCCGTGCGCACCATGGCGCAGGCCTCGTCCATCAGGTCGATGGCCTTGTCCGGCAGGAAGCGATCGGTGATATAGCGATGCGACAGGTTGGCCGCGGCGACCAGGGCGTTGTCCTGGATACGTACACCGTGGTGCAGCTCGAAGCGCTCCTTGATGCCGCGCAGGATCGAGATGGTGTCCTCGACGGTGGGCGGATCGACCATGACCGGCTGGAAGCGACGCTCCAGGGCCGCGTCCTTTTCGATGTGCTGGCGATACTCGTCGAGCGTGGTGGCGCCGATGCAGTGCAGCTCGCCCCGGGCGAGCATGGGCTTGAGCATGTTGCCCGCGTCCATGGCCCCTTCGGCCTTGCCGGCGCCGACGATCGTGTGCAACTCGTCGATGAAGAGGATGATGCGGCCCTCGGCCTGCTTGATCTCGTTGAGCACGGCCTTGAGGCGTTCCTCGAATTCCCCCCGGAATTTCGCCCCTGCAATGAGCGAGCCCATGTCCAGGGCAAACACGGTCTTTTCCTTGAGGCCCTCGGGCACATCGCCGCGGACGATGCGCTGCGCCAGACCCTCGACAATGGCGGTCTTGCCCACACCCGGTTCGCCGATGAGCACCGGGTTGTTCTTGGTCTTGCGCGACAGCACGCGGATGACCCGGCGGATTTCCTCATCGCGGCCGATCACCGGGTCCATCTTGCCATGGCGGGCGATCTGCACCAGGTCGCGGCCGTAGCGCTCCAGGGCTTCATAGGTCGCTTCGGGGTTGGCGGATTGCACGCGCTGGTGGCCGCGCACTTCGGTGAGCGTGGCCAGGAAGGCATCGCGGGTGATGCCCAGATCCTTGAGCAGCTTTCCGGCGGCCTTGTTCTCGGTCAGCATCGCCAGCACCAGGTGCTCCACGCTGACGTACTCGTCCTTGAGTCGTTTGGCTTCCTTTTCGGCATCGGCCAGGAGTTGGTTGAGTTCCTGCGTGACGTAGACCTTGCCCGGCTCGCCGCCGGGGCCCTTAACGCTGGGCTTCTTGCGAAGTTGGCGCTGGGCCTCGGCGATGACGACGTCGGCGGGCCGCTTCATCTTCACCAGCAGGCGCGGCACCAGGCCCTCGGGCTGCTGGCACATCGCCAGCAGCAGGTGCAGGTCGTCGATCTCGGCGTGGCCAAAACGCAGGGCCTGCGACTGGGCTTCGTGGAGGGCTTCCTGGGATTTCTGGGTTAAGCGGTTGAGGTCCATGGTGTGATTTCGGATTCTGGATTTCGGATTTTGGATTTCGGCTTTTGTAGCCGCTTGCGGCTTCGCGCACCCGTGTGAAAACGGCGCGTCTTGATTTCCCGAGCGCCTGCGCGAAGCCGCAAGCGGCTCTATGCGCGTGGATCGAATTTCGACTTCTCGCGCAGTTGCTCCAACAGGGTGCGTTCCTCGTCGGTCAACGTCTTGGGCACGATGATGCGCAGCTCGACGAACAGGTCGCCCTTTTCGCCGCCGCGCTTGGGCATGCCCTTGCCGCGCAGGCGCAGGCGCTGGCCGCTTTGGGAGCCCGGCGGGATGGTCAGCGTGACTTGACCTTCAAGCGTGGTCACGGGCACTTTGGCGCCCAGAGCCGCTTCCCAGGGCGACAGCGGCACCATCGTCGTCAGGTCGTGGCCTTGGAGTGTGAACTGCGGGTGCGGGGCGATGTTGATCTTTAGCAGGAGATCACCCCCGCCGCCGGCAGAAGCACCGTTGCCGCCTGCGGGGACGCCCTGGCCTTTGAGCCGCAAAGTGGAGCCGTCGGTGGCGCCCGCGGGGATTTTTACCTCCAGCGAGCGCGTCTGGCCATCGGGCATCTGGAGGCTTAACTGCCGACTCCCGCCGTGGTAGGCGTCCTCCAGGCCGATGGTGATTTCTGACGTAACGTCCTGGCCCTGGTCAAGCCCCGGAGCGTGCGCCTGCTCAAACGGGTTACGACCGCGTCGGCCCCTGCCCCCGGATGCTCCCCCGGATGTTCCCCCGGATGCTCCCCCGGCCCCTGCGGCGCGGCCGAGCATTTCCTCAAAGTCGCCCATGCCGTGGCCGCCGCCCGCTCCGCCGCGTGCCCCGAACACGGCCTCGAAAAAATCGGAAAAGTCCCCGCCGCGAAACTCAAACGTCGCCCCGCCCGGCCCAGTCGGGCCGCCCCCTCGGCGAAAGTCGAAACCCTCAAACCCCGGCGGCGGACGAAACTCCTGGCCTTGCTTCCAGTTCTCACCCAACTGGTCGTACTTGGCACGCTTGTCCTTGTCGCCCAGCACCTCGTAGGCCTCGTTGACCTCCTTGAAGCGGGCCTCGGCCTGGGGCGCCTTGTTCATGTCCGGGTGGAATTCCCGCGCCAGCTTGCGGTACGCCTTGCGGATTTCATCCTGCGAGGCGCCGCGCGGCACACCCAGACTCTGGTAGTAATCGCGAAACTTCACAGCCATGGCATTGCCCAATAATAGGTAGCAAATCGCAGGCTCGCCGTCACACCAAGGAGAAGAGGTAACAGGGATGAACACGGATGAACACGAATGGGAAAGGCAGAAGAAGAAGGAACAGGGATGGACAGGATGGACAGGATCGCCAATGAGAATGCGGCAACGGGAACGGTGAGGAACTCCAAACATCATGCCCCATCATGTCTATCCTGTTCCCTCTTTCTGTTTCATCCGTATTCATCCCTGTTACTTCCTCCTTCTTCTTGGTGTCCTTGGTGTCTTGGTGGTTCAGCCGGGTTTTTTCAGGGACTTGGATCGATCCAGCTCCGGTGTCGGCATCGCCCGGCGTGGAAACAGCCACGACGCCAGGATCGACAGCAGCAGGATGCCGGCGATCACGCCCAGCGCCGCTGGGGTAGGCATGTCGTAGCTGGGCAGAGGCCAGTCTGGGTAGTGGTGGCCGGCTTCGAGGAACATTTTGGCGCCGATGAAGACCAAGATGGCCGCCAACCCGTAGTGCAGCAGGTGGAACATCTCCATCAGGCCCGACAAGGCGAAGAACAGCGCGCGTAATCCCAGGATGGCGAAGATGTTGGAACTGTAGACGATGAAGGGGTCGGTGGTGATACCCAGGATGGCGGGAATCGAGTCGGTGGCGAACACCACATCGCTGGTTTCGATGACCAGCAAAACTATGAAGAGCGGGGTGAACATGCGCTGGCCGTTGTGGCGGACGACAAACCGGCCCTGCACGTAATCGGGGGTGACCTTGAGCCAGCGCCGGCAGATGCGCAGCACCAGGTTCTTCTCCGGGTGCACCGCCTGCTCGGACTTGATCGCCATGCGCACCCCGGTGAACACCAGGAAGGCCGCGAAGATGAACAGCAGCCAGTGGAAACGCTGGATCAACGCCGCGCCGGCGAGAATAAAAGCGGCTCGCATCACGATCGCGCCGAGGATGCCCCAGAAGAGCACACGATGCTGGTAGCGCGGCTCAACCCGGAAGTAGGCGAAGATGACCAGGAACACGAACAGGTTGTCCACCGACAGCGCTTTTTCCACCAGGTAGCCGGTGAAATAGAGCGTGGCGGCCTGGGCGCCGCTGAGCGTGCCTAAACGCTCGACTTTCTGGACAGCGCCGATTGCCGCGACTGAGGCGTCGAAGTGATGCTGGTAGAGAAAGTAGAGCGGGACCATGAACAAAAGGGATATGACGATCCAGAAAATGGAAAAGGCCACCGCCTCGCGGATGGCGATGGCGTGCGCGTGGCGGTGAAAGACACGCAGATCAAGGAACAGCAGCAGAATCACCAGCAGGTGAAACCACACCCAAACCATCGGCATGCTGAGCATAAAGTCCTCGCAACCGCCCCATACATCAGCGGCGACGGCGGGGATTATCGCAGAAAGAAAAAAGGATGCCGGGCGACAGCGTTAGCGAGGCGATCAGTTCAGTTCGGCCGAGTACCAGGTGGCCATGTCCGCCAGGCGGACTTCCTGGAGCAGGTGGAGCTTGAGCACCGCGCCCAGGCTGTGGACCAGCGAGGCGGCGACGGCGGCCTGGTTGGTGAACAGATGCAGAGTGGGCTCGGCGGCGAGATCCATGCGGCACTGACGCTGGGTCATGGCCAGCAGCTCGGCGTGCTCGCGCACCCAGGCGCGGGCTTCGAGCAGGTCCACGATGGCGGATCGCAGGTCGCCGGTCTCAACGGAGGCTTTGTCGCCCTCGGGTGCTTGGTGTCGACGCAACAGGTGCATCCGGCCATCCTGATCCAGGAGGATCTGCGTGCGCGGGTGGCGCGGGCAGCGGGCGGCCAGGACGATGCCGCCGATGCTGGTGAGGAACTGGGCCAGGTCGGGATCGGGCGAAGGAATTTCGGATTTCGGATTTCGGATTTCGGATTTGGCGGAGTGCGTGGGTTTTGGCGCGGGCTGATGTCGGATTTTCGTAGCCGCGGCGTCCTGGCCGCGCGTTGGTGGGTCATCGAGCAGGGCGGCACGGATCGCCTCGGCGCTGGCGGCGACGGCGGGGCTTTCGGCAGCCTCGGGGGTGGCATGGTGGGGCAGGATCATCCCGGTCAAGCTCGCCCCCCGGTTGGACTCGCATGGCAGGGCTTGATCATCAGCCTCTTCCCGGGCTTGGTCATCCGCCTCCTCTTGGTCGTCAGCCTCATCACGCAGCAGCGAAGCCGCCAGGTTCGACGATGGCAAGCGCAGCGGCTCCTGGGGCATATCCTCCAACTCGGGAATCTCGTCATCCAGACCCATGAGCGACGGCGCCGCGGCGGGCGTCACCGCCAACCCGGCCAGGTAGTCCAGAACCGCCGGCCAGTCGGCTTCGCCGGCGGCGATGCTGCCCACCGCCTTGAGATTCACCGGCACCATCTGCTTCAGGCACCCGGCTAACTGGATCTCGCGATGGAGCATGGCGCCGGCGGCGGCGTTGAGCTTGCGTGCCGCCGCCTGGGCGCGATCCTCATCGCTGCCCATCACCATGACGCTGACGCTGTGTTGGCGCAGGGCCTGCGGCTGGGCTTCGCTGATCTGCTTGAGCAGGCGGAAGGCATCGACCACCGCCGCGTCGTACCCGCCGCACAACAGCGTCCAGTTGGGCACCGCCAGGGCCTGGTTCATGGCGATGGCGCTGGTCGGTTCGTCCAGATGGAGGACGACGGCGGCAAGGGGTCCCAGCGACTGGATCATGTTGCGCAGCTTGGGCAGGGCTTCATGACTGTTCGGGGCCGTGGGGCGCGCGACCGGGATGGGTGGGGGCGCGGGCTGGTCGCTGCCCAGGTGGGGAGTGACCAGTTCGACGTCGATCCAGGCGTCGTTCAAGTGGAGCAGGGCGACGGGGCCATGCTGGACGGCCTGATGGTGGGCGTACTGGGTGAGCCACGGCCCGCCGAAGCCGGGCAGGCTGCCGACGAAGACGGCCTCGACGCGGGTGGGGGTGAGCGGTCGCGGCCGGCGATGCGAGGCGGGCCTGGCAGCCGCGTCGAAGCCATCCGGCCGGGGCATGCTGGGCAGGCCGCTCGATTCGGCCGGCGGCAGGCCCGGACGTTGGCGGGGCAGGGCGTGGCCGCCCTGGCGGTACGCCTCGGGCACGCGTTTGGGACGAATGATGCCGGCGATGTCCGGGCCATCCTCCATCAGATCTGCGATGGCCGAGCGGCTTGGGGACGAGCGCGGCGGGGTCGGCGTGGGCGCCGGCTGACTGGCCTGCGCCTTGCCGGCGACTGGCTTGGGAGGCAGGCGCACGGGCACCATAGGCCGGGGCGGGCGCGCCGCCTCGGGCCTGGCCTTGGGCGGCTGATCCACGCGCAAGCCATGACTGTCCGTCCCGCTGCGCGACACCGCATAGCCGGTCAGAAACAGCTCCGCCAGCGTATCCAATTCGCGTTGCGTCTTGGCGTCATCCATGACTCAAAATCCAACACGAAGAGGAAAAGGTAACACGGATGAACACGGATAGGAAAAAGGGAAGGAACAGGGATGGACACGATGGACAGGGTTGAAGAGAAAGATGCTAAGCCGCAAGCGGCTTGACCATCATGTTTTTCATGTCCATCCCTGTTCCTTCTTTTCCTTCCATCCGAGTTCATCCGTGTTCATCCCTGTTACCTCCTCTATGCGCTGATGGCCTCGGTGTGGGCGCCGACCTCCACGATGCTGTTAAGTTCGCCAAATGGATTGGTCTCCACGGTCTGATTATGCGGATCGTGGACCCAATTGCCATCCACCACCAGGCGGTAGCGATACCGGCCTGGGTTGATCTTGAGGCAAGTCTGCCAGATGCCCAGGCGTTCGTCGAGGCGCATGGGATGGGTTTCGGCGGACCAGTCGTTGAACTCACCGGCGATGGCCATGGTGTGTGCTTCGCCGACGGGCTGGACAAAGAGCAGTCCCTGGGAGGTTTGGCGTACGCCGTAGAGCCGGGACAATTTTTCCGCCAGGCGATCGCGCGGGGGGACCAGGGGCGGCAGCGAGAAGATCGAGGGCATCGAGGGTGCCGGCGCCAAGGCCGGCGCGGTGTTGGCGAGCGGACGACTGGCCGCGGCACCGGGGTGGCGCCCCTGGCCGGGCTCATCGGGCTCGCTGTCCGGGTGGTTGTGACTGATTCGGCCGGACAAGGCCGCGGTGCGTGCCGACAGGGCGCGGGCGCGTTCGACCAGTTCCGCCGCCCGCGACAGGGCCGGGTTGCTCACGTTGGCCGTGACCGGCACGGTCGGCTGCCCGGGGTCCGCCAGTTCACCGGTGATCGTTTCGTTATAGCTGGGCGGATGCGAAATCAGCCACTCCGAGAGCCGGTCAAAATCCTCGTAACCCGTGCTGGCGGGGTCGTATTCGGTGATGGCCTGGCCGAAGCTGGCGGCTTCCTTGAGCCGGGCGTTGAAATGCACGACCACCGGCAGCAGCCGTTCGCCAAAATGCTTGCGCAATTCGGTGAGTATCTCCCGCGCCAGCTTGGTGCGCACGTCGTACATCGTCGCCAGCACGTTGAATCGGGCCTGATGCGCCACCCGGCGGGCCAGCATCTCGATCGTCTGCTGCTGCTTGATGGCGCCGCGCAAGGCGAAGTAGCCGGTCTCGACGGGGATGATCACCTCGCCGGCGGCACGCAGGGCGTTGAAAGTCAGCAGCCCGATCGAAGGCGGGCAGTCGATGATGCAGAATTCATACTGATCGGAAACGGTCGAGAGCACCTGCGCCAGCCGGCGATCCTTGTCCGGGGCGTTGGCCAGCTCTTGTTCGATGCCCGCCAGCGCCATGGAGCTGGGCGCCAGGTCCAGATGGCGGGTGATCTGCCAGATGATGTCGGTAAATGCCAGCGAGCCATCGAGTCCGGCACGCAGGAGGTCGGCGACGGTGCGGTCCAACTGGTCTTCGGGCACCGCCAGCCCCAGGGAGCAATGCGACTGCGGGTCCATGTCGACCAGCAGGGTTTTGCGGCCCTTGTTGGCCATCACGGCCGCGAGGTTGATGGCGGTGGTGGTCTTACCCGTGCCGCCTTTCTGGTTGATGATCGCGATGGTCCGCACGGGAGATTCCTTCGTCCGCCCCCGGACCCCGGACCCCGGACCCCGGACCCCGGACCCCGGACCCCGGACCCCGGACC